>CANHHA010000005.1 GCA_947460825.1 Flavobacteriales bacterium | reverse complement strand
TCCATCTAGCATGTCTGTGCATATATTTGGGGTACTTTGATCGGCTGTATTATTGCACAATACAATTCCGTTATTGTTCCATAATTCTATTCCATTGGAATCCAATTGTTGCATATAAATATCTGGATTACTATTTCCTTGACGCTCATCTTTCCAAACTAAGAAAGCCCCGTGTTTTCCGTTTCCATCTAAACGAACATCGTTTTGTTTTCCATTGGACGTGCAAACGGGAGTATTAATTTGGGTATTTTCAACCCATTGTGAGAAGGAAATTAACGGTAAAAAAAGTACGTATAAAAAGCACAAAAAACAGTTATTCATTCTTTAATTTATTAAATATTTGATTACCATTCAGGTTATAAAATCTCGATTAAATCTATCTTATCAAGTGAAAAAAGCCAAAAAACTTTTCTGGCTTTAAGGTCGTAATTCGATAGGTGTAAACACCATCTTTTAAATCTTGTCCATCTTGGTCTTTACCTTTCCAATCATTATTATAAGCTGTTGATTCAAAAACAACGGATCCCCATCTGTTTAAAATAATTAATGATGAATTCGCCGGGAGATTATCTATATAGAAATGTTCGTTGATACTGTCGTTGTTTGGGGTAAAGACATTTGGAATTAAAATAGGGCCGAGGTCAACATAGGTGTCTTCACAGGAATAAACAGCAGCATCGTTAATGATCGAAAAATAGCCATCTGTCTTCCCTAAATTAGTTAGCGCTAAACCTCCAAAATCCGGAATCAATTTATAAAATCCAGCAGCATAAATTTTTCCAGAGGGAGCCAAATCCACAGAATTACATCGGTCAGAACTATCGGAACTTCCGCCTGTAATTGTCCATAGCCAATTACCATCTTTAGAAATTCGTGAAACAAAACTCGAAATTCCTCCCGAATCAGGAGTTTCAATTACAGATCCAAAATTTGCTTTTTGTCCGATATCACCTACCACATATACTTTACAGTCTTTATTGGCATACACATCATTGCCCCGTTCACTACCTCCATCAGAACCAGCACGTTTTCCCCAAATACAGGTCCCATTATTGGCATCTAGTTTTAGAACAAAGACATCTCTTTTATCGTAATTTTTTACCACTACATTATCAATTAGAAACTCATTTCTATGTTCACCAACCAAGTAAACATGTCCCAAACTATCAACAGTTATTCCATTGGCCCAATCATCTTTATTGCTTCCCCCACCTTTCGCCCAAAGAATGTTTCCGGTATCATCCATCTTTAATGCAAAGAAATCATGTCCCCCATTTGATGTTAGTGAGAAGTTTCCAAAAGTTTGTGTGAAATCAAATCCTCCCCCTACATACACTTGATTTTGTTCATCAATGCAAATTGCAATATCTCGTTCTACATATTTATTTGCTGAAAGATCAAAAGGAAGGTCACCAAAGTTTTTTCCCCATAAAAAAGCACCGGTCGGGTCCATTTTTGCAATCCAATATTTGTATAAATGTTGGTCTGGATCAGTCTCGATCGGAAAAGGAAGCCCACTGTTTCCTAAGGTCAATATTCCTTGTTGCCCAAACCAATTATTATCAAATCCAGCAAAATAAAACCCCGCCACGTATATAAAACCCAACCCATCTACGGCGATATCTAATCCCTGATTGTCTAAAATCCCACCTGTGTAATTTGCCCAAAGAATGTTCCCATTGTTTTTGTCCAATTTGGCAATTACACATTCATCGAATCCATTGTTTCCCAAAGGAACACCCCCTAGGGTCATATTATCCCAAAAGGTCCCTGTGACATAAATATCGCCATTCACGTCAACATCCATTCCAAGTAACCGATCATCGTAGTTTTGTCCAAAGGCTTTTGCCCACGTGCAAATGCCCGATGAGGTATACTTAGCAACAAACATTTCCTTGCCACCAGGATGAATATTGGGAACAATGATATTATTCCCAAAATTAAAATCGGGAAGATTAGATCCTACATAACCGGAAACGATAATATTACCTGCTAAATCGGTTTTGACGGTTATGCATTTGTCTGATTGATCTGCTGAAATTGCTCCAACAAAATCCCATGTTTGAGCATGAATTATCGCGTTAAATGAGAGATAAAGAACTAAAAATAGTTTTATTTTCATATTTGTTCATAGGAGTTCAAAAGATGATGTTTGGAGTGAATACGCCTCTGTTCCAATATTAAATATATATTAATTTTTCGTGACTAAAAATTAAAAATCACTATTGCGGTTTAAAAGACTCAAAAAAGGGTTGAAAGGAAGCGCTGTATATCAATTCGGCACTTTTTGAACTATTAAAGAAGTACTGAAATAAATTAGATTTAATAAACCCTAAAACCCCTTTCCTAGAGGATTTAGGGGAAGTGGTACCACCTGGGTTACTGACGCTCTCTTCGTTCGGTCAGTGTAAACACTTCAACAAGTTCAGGGCAGCGCTTAACGCATGAAAATAGTGGGTATAAAAAACCTGATGATAAATGTCAGGGTTGAGGTCCAATGGTCTGAATTATCAAACTTTTTGAGGGAGGATATGGAGGGGGTTTCGATGAAATGAGAAAAGTGAACTATTTATACACGAGAATACTGTCATGTGAATATAAACGATACCTTTGCACGAAAATACCGCAAGGTAAATACACTTTACATTACAAAAAATGAATTGAAAAAATAACGCTGACTTCCGTTAAATCAGATTTTGTATATGTATATATTATTTTAGCAAATTTAGATATTAATCACCCTTTTCCGCACAAAAAATCCTATTTAAAGTGTAGGAAAAATTCATTAATACATAGCAAATGTAAGTCCCAATTTATTCTTCCTATTGACTCCTATTTTATTATAATTTTCTCCTATGATTTTTAATTCAATTTTCTCTAAACATATAATGACCAAAAATGCAACTGTTTTTTTTCGTGCAGCAATGTTCCTTATTCTATGTGGCTTCTTTTCGGTGATTTCGCATGCGCAAATTTCGGTTGATTATGTTGTTGTTGGTGGTGGCGGTGGAGCGGGAACGGCAAGTGCGTCCCAAAAAGGAGGAGGTGGTGGTTCAGGAGGTTCAGTAGTATCGGGAACAACAACCTTTACTACAATAGTTTATAACATAACCATAGGGGGGGGAGGAGCAAGTCCTGCTTGGGGCACTACGAATAACGGTACTAATGGGAATCCTTCTTCAATTAGCGCTTCTGGTTTTTCAACCATTACAGCTGCTGGAGGATCTAAAGGTTCTAACGCTTCAGGTAGTACGTCTGGCACAGGTGGTTCTAATGGAACATTATATGGTAATGGAGGTAATGGCTTGGCTGGAACCACCCCTAACAATGGCGGTAATGGTCAACTAATTGTTATACTGGATACTGCAACATATTATGGAGGAGGAGGAGGAGGAGGAAATTGGAGTGGTTCTCCTGGCGGATTTGGAAATTCAGGGCTTGGAAGTATTGGTGCAGGCGCAAGGGGACAAAATGCAAGAAGTGGTGGTGTTGGAGGCCCTGGATCAGCAACTGCTGGCACTGTAATCATTAGATATGCAAGTTCATCGGCTTTAGCCACTGGAGGAACGATAACTTCTTACACTGGCAACGGCACCAATGGTACAAATGGAGTCATGTATCAAGTTCATAAATTTACAGCCGACGGAACATTTGCGTTCAATGGAGGCTCGGCTTTACCAGTAACTATGTCCTCTTTTAAATTGAATTGTGAGGAAGAAGATGTTGAACTAATTTGGCAAACTTCTTCGGAACACAACAGCGATTACTTCCAATTGGAATCAAGTTTAGATGGTGTAAATTGGGAAATAAGGAAAACGCTTCCTGCGGCTGGGTTTTCGCAAGAGCTAATAAATTATTATTCGGTAGATCACGATGCATCAAGGAAGCAAAAGTACTACCGCTTAAAGCAATTCGATTTCAATGGAGCTTTTGAAATGTATGGCCCCCTGAAAACAGATTGTGCTATCCAATCCACCAACATTGGCTTGCATCCCAATCCTTGCGAAACAGAAGTTAGCATTTCTATTGCTTCAAAAAAACCAACGGATTTGGACTATACACTGATCAGTCCGGAAGGCAAATTACTAGAAACGAAACAAATCGAAATTCTTGCCGGAATCACCTTATACACACTAGATGTTTCGAATTACCCAAGTGGAATGTACATGCTCCAATTTAATTTAAACGAAAAGATTTTTATTAAAAAACTCACGGTGCAGTAAAAACTGAACAGCATAGTATCGATAATGTCTAGGGACTTTACACCTAAAATAGGCGTTAATTCTATTTTCCTTCTAAATATAGTTTTAAAAAAAAAGGCTTTTAGCCTCTTATTGCATTTATTATGCGGATGTTCTGAATTATGGAACCTATTGAGGGAGGATTTGAAAGAAGTTACCGAATGGAAGTTATAATTGGTGATCCTAACAGAGGAGCGAGAATGAGAATGGAAGCGAAGTATAACAAAGTGAATTTTCAGCGCCCTCGCACTTCACTTCTCGCCCCGAGTTGATCGAAGGGTCACTCTGTTTTGTGGGCCGAAGTTCTGAATTATCGAACCAGCTGAAGGAGGATATTGAGAGGTTTTCGAGTGATGATTTCATTTAGTGTTGTAAATGCGTTTGATAAAAATTAAATTTCAGTATTGGGAAAACTTAAGTCAAATTCCCAATTCACACTTTTAAGTTGTTCTCGAATTTCTTTTAAACAATCAATTAAATCGACAAAAGTTGGCGGATTTTGCTCGTAAATCATATCCTCTCTCATTTTTGTGTAATCCGACTCCCAATCACTAATTACATTTTCAGGGGGAATAGGGTTAACTGTTTTTGGATTATGAGCATTGTAATTAACGCCGCCAATTTTTGAAAATTTATATCTATGTTGAACAATTGTTTCATACAACTCTTGATCACTAATAGCGTTTATAGCAATTCCTGCTTTTGAGAGATGATATACATCGTATATGTGTCTGCTCAATCTGTCTACGCGCATTTTTTCTGCAGGACGATGAAATTCTTCGTGAAGAAGGAAAAGTTTTTCCAGAAAGGTACGTTCTGGAATGACTGTAGGAACGGCAAATAATGGTTCTGCAAAATCTTTATCTTTATATACTTCATCGACTAATGAACCTAACATTTTTATAGTATATGGTTCTCTTAATGAGCGGCAACTTACATCTATTTGTACACGAGGTAAAATATAATCTGTTTCAAGTCCAATGATATTCGGATAAAAAATCTCTAATATTCTCGGATCTTTATCGCTTTCGTTTGTTTCAATTATGTTAAATTTAAGTTCACTGTATCCTCTTTGATTGAACTCTTGTTGTAATTGTTGAAAGAAAATTTCTGTTGAGTATTTGCCTGCTTTCTTTCTTAGCTGAGTTCGTTCACTTTTTGACCAGTTTTTCGTTGGAGTTATAAAAAAGTCCATATCGATTGCTAAATCGATATCTTCGGAAAAACGATTTATCAATTTCCAGGCTTTACTCAATGAGGTTCCTCCTTTAAACACCAAGTGTTTTGAAATCCCCATCTGAAAAATAATTTCTAACGTTAGGCTTACCCACCAGTCTTTTTCGACGGCAAAGGGTTTCATACCTTCAAAGGTTGCTATCTCATTGAAAATTGCTTCTCTCTCAGATTGTTTTAATTTGTGAAAATCAATTTTGGCCATCAGTCAATGCTTTTTTCATTAGTTTTTGAATCCATACCGGTGCTAAGGCAATGTCGTGTTTAAGGTCTATAATGTTTTCTTTTTTCAACAATTCAAGTATTTTATGCTCTTCCTCTATTTTTATCTTGCCAATACCTATTTCTTTTAGTGCTTGTATGACAAGGCGACTTATTTTTCCTTTTGCCATCAAGTTTTTTGGTGTAGTTCTTTTGAATTTTATTGTTCGCTTTCCGACTTTGATTTCTCTTGGCGAACCATCTGTAAGTAAAACAATTTTCATAGGTACTTGAGAACTTAATCCCAAAGCATTCAAAGCGTAACTTCCTGTCGGTATGGTTCTGATTTTATCTCTTTTTGCTATGGCTTCGGCGACTTCCTCCGCTGAAGGTGATAGAGGTCCAATCAGTTTACTTATCTTAGGCTGTACATAAATACCTTGGGAAACTCTGATAATTATCTTTTTATCTTCCAAACGTCCTAGGGCTTTACGAATTGCTTCGGATGAACCATAACTTAAAAAATCATCGGGAAGAAACAAAGTACCTTTACGCTTGGTTGTAATCGACTTTTCTATTTGTTTTTCAATACTTTTCATTTCTAATTTCACTTTTAATCTGTCACAAAAATAGGAAATATTTGTGACAATTTACTAATTCGATTTGAAAATAAAAAAGGTGAATTAAAATTGAAAAAGCCCCTTTTTTAGGGGCTTTTAGGGTGGTGTGGTCCCACTTGGAATCGAACCAAGCACCTACTGATTATGAGTCAGTTGCTCTAACCGAATGAGCTATAGGACCAAATTATCCGAAGATAACAATCATATTATTTATTGTCCTATAGCGAGTTCGCCTGTCCCGACAGAACGCAGTGATCGTCGGGAAGCTATAGGACCAAATTATCCGAAGATAACATTCATATTCTTTTTTTCCTATTAGCGAATTCGCCTGTCCCGACTCTTCGGGGACTGTCCCGGCCGAACGCAGTGATCGTCGGGAAGCTATAGGACCAAAGTTACTTTACAGCAACGTATTTCAATTTTACCGCTAACGGACTGCAAAAATAAACAATTCTTACAATTATATTAGCTTAATAAATCAAACTAATTTTTCCTTCAGTGATTCGCGCAGCCACTAATCTCCCCCCCTTTGCTACAGAATAATCCAAACAGATGGCATGCTCATTAACAATTTCGGGAATTCCGCTCAACCAATAATGACCAAAAAAAACAGGTCTATCTGAAGTAAAAACAGAACGATCTACACCATCCGGTATGGGGTCATCCACTAAGGCTTCCGGACATTCCATGACGCCCTGCCCCATGGTCTCTTTTTCTGTGGCCCACCAGCGTAAACGACACTCCTCGCGTAAAATTCCTTCCTTATCAACCATGTATTGCCCTTCTGGGAGCTTATGTTCAGGTCCTTTTAAGGATTCTTCTACGGGCTTAAATCCAGGCAATTCTTTTTGATAACAGTTGGCTAAAAATTCATGACTTAATCCCTCTTCCGTTGGACGATAATTTTTCTTCAACCATGTGATATTATCATCATTCCAATACGCATGTACCATTTTACAGTGATCTAATTCCAAGAACATGGGAAGGTGTTTGAACCAAGTTAAGAACATATCCCATTCTTTGGGGAATGGTCGGAATTGTTCTAAGGTTCTTAAGTGCTGTTTTATCTTTTCTACACTATGTTCGCGAAAATAACCACCCTCTATTTTGTTTTTTGTAGCAAAACAAACCGCATTAAACTCATGGTTTCCCATGATGGCCTGGGCAAATCCTGAATCCACCATATCCTTTACGATGTGCAATACCCCTCGAATGTTAGGTCCACGATCAATGAAGTCACCCAGAAAAATAGCTTGACGTGAGGGATGCTGATAAACTCCATTCAATCGTTGATAACCTAATTTTTGGAGCAAGATTTCCAATTCGTCCCCATGTCCGTGAATGTCTCCGATGATGTCGTACATACTGATTTTTTTCGTGAAGATACATAACATCCTAATAATTATCTTATTTTCGTAAAAACACAAATATGGAAGAAAGAGACGTTGAAAAAACCTACACCAAAGAAGAGTTTGTAAGTAAATTAAGAAGACTCGCGGATTGCATCGAAAAAAATGAGAATTTCAGAATCTCCGTTGCAGGTGAGGCTGTTTATGTTCCTGACGGTGCAACCTTTTCCATTGAGCACGAACGTTCTGAGGGGTCTCACGAACTAGAGTTTCAAGTGAAATGGGAAGATTAATCGATCGAAATTCATTTTGTCAGAACTCAATATTTATATGTTAATGTTAGTTGCCTGTGTTATCTACTTGAACACGGGCTTTACATTCAAAATAAAAGGTGCTTCCATTGCTGGACATGATAATCTTTTAATTATTGAGCAACTAACTACCAAGGCAAGTAAGCCTAAAAATTATCGGACAGCTCCAGGTTCCTACGCTAGCTATGGATATAATGTAGAAGGCAGTATTTTGGGTGAAAAGGCTACATTTAGATATACCTTTCCTTTTACGAATAAAGCTAATGTAACCTTTCGAACAGAAATATCAACAGCAGAAATGTCCGAATTAGTTAGTGGTTTTGGTGTTCACAACTCTTGCTTTGCGCCTGTATCTGATGGATACTATGCAATTCAAACCACGGATGAACAATATTTGCATGAACACATGAATCGCGATGGTTTTTTTTATCGATCTAATCAAACGTACGATTATGGGGTGGATTTTAACGAGATCATTCGATTGTCCGTAAATTTATCTAAAGAAATCGCAACATTTATCGTTCAGGAACTTGGCTCCAATGATTCTTATGATAACCGAGTTATGGCTGCATTGAATTTTGTTCAATTTATACCCTATGGCCAACCAAATTTTAACGCCGGAGCATATGCATATTTTGGGGTATCCATGCCGCATGAATCATTTGTAATTTCATATAGCGATTGCGACAGCAAGTCCGTATTGTTCTGTGGTATTTTAAAAGAGTTAATTGATAATGCATCTGAAAATATAATCATGGTTCATTGTACCATGGAAGAAGTGCATCATATGATTGTAGGGGTTCATGGATTAAATTTCCCTGGTAGAACACACCTCCACAACGGAAAATCCTATTTATTGCTAGAAACAACCGCTCCGATATCCTTAGAAAAACAACAACAAATCAATTTTGAGAATATTCATGTTTTTAACTTAACATTCCATGGTTGAGGTATTCAAGTGGTTCGGGACCTTTTCTCCCATGGAGGGGTGGGCTATTTTTATTGGTTTATGCTTGTTCATGGCGATTATTCCGTATTATGGTTTAATAAAACGGATTCTAATTATATTTTTCACGAATGAATCTCCGGAAATCGTAGATTTCAGTTGGCGAATAGCTCCAGATTATTTAATCCATCAAGCAGAAGAGAAGGAATACTACTATCATCCAAGTCAAGGCTTAGTGTACATCGGCTGTCCCATTATTTTAACATGGCAAGTAAAGGGAGCCTATCGAATTGATATCAATCCCGATTATGCTAAACTTAAACAAAACAGTTTAATAACCGTAATTCGAGAAAAAGGAAATATTTATACCTTGTATGCCTATACCTTCAAAGGGAAAATAGCGCAAAAACTATGTATTCCAGATGAGTTAGTGGTACGCTTAAACACACGTCATTTGGGGGGCTCAAACGCGTTTAACCAACCTGAATCTAGGGTTCTAGTAAATAAAACAGGGTACTCGAAATTCAACGGTAAATCTCATACTACTTCATATACTTTTTCGCTTTTCAAGAAATTGGTGCCTAAGTACAAACGAATGAGCGATGTTTCAAAACGTTTACAACTTAAAATGGTAGATAATCCAATTAAAAATGAAATAAATAGCTACATTCGAGAGCAAAAAATTGTAAAAGGGTATAATTTCAACCCTTCCAAATACAACGGCACCTTAATTACCGAGAATAAACCTTTTAAAAATAAAACAAATGAGCGAGAACAATAAATCCATTGAGATGAATGAACTAGTTGATTACAAAAAAACAGAATACAGTCCTTTCATGAAATTCATCATGGAAACTTTATGGAAATGTGGAGGTTCTGACAAAAAAATCCTGGAATTCGCGCCGTATTCTGACCATATAAAACATGCGGGAATTGGTGGAGTGGTTCTTGCTACTACGGTAATGGCTGTGTTGGCGATGGGATTTGCGATGCAAACAATTTTTGCTAGTCCGGATCCCAGCGGTGCTATTGACCCCATTACTGGGGAGGTTGCACTCAAAGGTAATCTATGGATTACTGTCCCCGTTGCTCTTATTTGGGGGCTAATTATTTTTAACCTAGACCGATTCATTGTTTCCACGGTTAAAGGCGATGGAACAGAGAATATAACCATCCTACCTAAAAAAGGAAAATCAAGCGAACTATTAGCAATGGCACCGAGGCTTTTTATGGCTATTGTGATTGGATTAACCATTTCAGCGCCTTTGGAAACCTATATCTTTAAACGCGAAATATACCGAGAATGGAAGTTATCTATGAAGCAACTTGCGCTAAGCGAAGAGTATCGTATTGAACAAGAGAACATAAACCTTAATAAACGAACTCATTCTCAATTTGAAGAAAAAGATAAACAAGTAAAGTTACAACAAGAAAAGTACGACAAGGCAAATCAGGAATATCAGGATGAATTGAGCGGTAAAAATACAGGTAATGGTTGGGGAGACGGCCCCGTAGCAAAAAAGAAAGAGCGGATTAAAGATTTGGAACTTCAAGAGTTAAACAGACTTAGAGAGGAGCTTGCAACAATTGAAAAAGAAAAAGAAAAATTCAAGGCTGAAGTTGAAAAACAAAAAGAAAAATCAACGAAAGAGGTCTTAGCTTCAAAACCTGGTTTTTTGGATCAAATCATGATGCTTGAACGCTTGGCACATACTGGTAAAAAAGTTGCCAAATTTGATCCTGTTACCAATGAAGTAATCAAAGGAAAGGAGGATGAAATCTACGGTAAAGCTTCTGCACCGATTTGGTTAGTCCGAATTCTTTTCATGATTATTGAGGTGGCTCCTGTAATTTTCAAATTCATGTTGAACAAGTCTTCATATGATTGGATGCAACAAAATGTTGAACAAATTCTTGAAGCTAAGCAAGGAATTTCCTTGCATGAAGTAATTGATGAGAACAATAACATGCACAGATATCGTGAAAACTATAATGCCATGCGTATTGCCGAGGTTGCAAAACATCAAAATGATTTGGAAAAGGAAAATGCGAAACATGCGATGAGCCTGTATGCCGCCAAAGAAAAGGAGGAAATTGATAAGGACCCAAATAAATTTGTGAAGAACGATTAAGCGAAGTCATCCCTATATTTTGATTAAATGACTGGTCCTCATATCGTCTACGGTAAGTTTAGAGGTAACTTTAAAACTAAACAACGTGGGTTCTTAGGACGGGCAGATAGCCCGCCAACCGATAACACCCATACGGTACAAGTATATCAAGGAACCCTTGATGCTTCAGAGTTTTTTACTGAATTCAAACCTCAAGATTATCGGAAACTCAAAAGTTTTGTGCTCTCTAATGTCCCAAACGTTACCATAAACCCCGGGCAACATGGCCCGTTCATTGGAAATCAACTTTTTACCTTTACTCAATTAATCTTGGTAGAACCTAAGATTATCAAAACCTACGACATCGATGGCGAAACCTATGGGGAGGTAGAATCGATGGCTTATGGTAAAACCTATGCTTCGCCACAACTAAAGAAACTTAGGCCAGATCCATTTAACGATTCAGGATATAGCGACAATCAACCATGGTATCAATCGAATAATGGATGCGTAAACAGCGGTATTAATGGGTGTGGCACGTTGTATCAGGGGTGTAAAACGAATTTTTGGAAAATCCTGGGGTTACTTCTCCTGTTGCTTTTGCTTTTGGGGTTGATTCGTGCATGCAATCACATTGCAAATGATAAGCAGGCCTGTGTTAATGCTGATCTTGCCAAAAAGGAAAGAATAGAAAAGGAAAAAGAAGTTAAAGAAACAAAACAGCAATATGATTTGAATCTAAAAAATGCCTTAGCAAATGTATCTACCATTTATTTTTATAGAAATTCAACCGATATCCATATTAATTCCACAGGAATGAACGGCACCGTAGATCGTCTAGCAGAAGTTATTGAAACCTATGACGATAAATCTTTTGTGTTAGAAGGTCATCAAGATGACAAATCTATTGAATCAACAGGATTGGATATTAAACGCGCTGAAAAAATCAAACATATTCTGACCTTAAAAGGTATTGATGAACAACGAATTACTGTCGTTGGAAGACAAAACAAAGATGCAATCCCCATGCCCTTGTACAAATTTATGGATGATAGGGGAACCCGTGAATACAATCAGAACATGAAAGTTACCATCAGAGTAAGAAAGCAATAAGCATGGGAATAGGAGCATATAAATATCTAGTTAAAGGTGCATTTGAAGGAACATTTACTACCCTTCAAGAAGAACCATTGACTACTTCATCAATCATCCCCGCTGGTAACGAGCATAAAATCACGATTCATAGAGGAATCATTTCTCATTCCACACAAATTACTGAAGAAGAATACCAACAAGCATTGAGCTCATTGAACTTCAATGAAGTAAAAAACATAGAAATTCAACGCTCACCCTATTGGCCTTTAACGAATGATGCCATCTTTTCGCTACACGGCATGAAACTAGCGGATGTTGAGGTTTGCCAAGTAACTCGGATGAATGATAAAACCATTGCTACGCTCAAAGGAACAGTTTTCTCAAAAGTGAGTCAAATGGACTTTGACGAATCCGTTGGTACGCGCGATGAGCCCGAGGAAAATAGATATGCTAAAAATCAGTGGAACGATCAAAAGTGGTCAAAGAATGGCGGGTGTAATCGAGGGTTAGGAAAGGGCATCCAAAACTCCCTTAGCGGATGTTCTCCGGGAGGCTGTAATACGCCTTCTGGGTGCTTAAAATGGTTGCTTTACTTATTACTATTGCTGCTACTATTGGGATTGCTCGGTCAGTGCACTCAATTCGGGCGTACCTTACATTGTTACTACGATGCTTGGAAAGAAAAAAAAGAAATTTCAAAACTTCAGGAAAAGAAAGACAAACTCCTAGAAAAGATTGAAAAGACTAAAAAAGAAACAACACCGTGTGGTAAAATCAGTGATCCCAATGGAAAAAATACGCCCAAATCGTACACCTTTGATTTAGGTCAACAGAGCGGCACTTTGCGTTTACGTTATGAAATGTATGAAATTCCGGATCGGATTGAAGTGATTTATGATGGCAAACTCGTTGCCCTTACTAACGATCAGCGTTTTAATCCAATTACTGTAAATAGGAAAAAATATAATTTGGATTATTTAGTTCCCATGGGGTACGCACAAGGCAATGGTGAATTGAAATTCGATTACCATTACAATAAAAACAAACCTACTGAATTGCTAGTGCGGGTTATACCGAGTAGGGAATTCGAAACCACAGAATGGACTATTGATATTTTTTGCCCATGATAATCGGAACTTACATATTCGGCATACGGAAGGAGCTTCTAAACCATTTACCTGAGGAAGTAGCGCGCAGGCAAACATTCATCTTCAATATGTTGGGGCTAATGTTGATCGTTTTAGCGTTATTAGGTACTGCATCGGGTCTAATCTTTGGTCTTGTTTTATTCAACCATTGGGGACTGGCAATCGCCTGCGGAATTTTCTTAGGTGGTGTGTTTTTTTTATTGCTTCAATTACTTTTATTCCTTTCATTACAAACTCGATATAGAAATTTAAAAGAACAGCTTTCTGATATGGAAAGTTTATACAATGACTATAAAGGGCTAAACATGACGACCTTATCAGATGAAGAAGCGTTAGAGATTGTAAGTAATTATAGAATAACTGCCAGTGCATCTCACATTAAAACTGAACCCAATCCGTTCCATCTCTCTCAGTTATTAATTTCGGCGTCCATTGTTTCCCTTGCCTTATTGTTATCATTCATTGTTGCCAGTGCTATTGAAATTTGGATGTTCCGACACTCACTCAATGAAAAATTTCAAGAAATTAAACATTCAACTGAATTGAATCATCTAGCAAAAGACTACCAACAACAAGGAAACACAACGTTTAATGAGCAAAAAATGGAAGCTTATTGGACACTAAAGATGGTAGATAATTCAACGGGAGAAGCGTTCAAACTCATTCATTGCCATTCCTTACTTATGACATTTGATGTGTTAATGGCGGGTATCGGGAATACGAAAGTACTGATCGACTTATTATTTGCTTGTGTGTTTCTAATTCCTTACATTTTAGTGAAGAAAAGTGATGAAATATCAGGTGGCGAATTATTAAAACATGTTACCATTGATGCAATTAGTACCAGCTTACTCATGCATTTGCTTTCAACCCGAGAAATACAACGGGTTAAACACAACATAGAAACGGAATACAATTACTCCGAAACCCTAGGCTCAAAATGAAAGAAAAGAAATCACTTTTCAGGTCATTGAATTTGCTCTTTTGGTTAACCTTAGGATTAATAATACTTTATGTATTCCCTATGTTCAATAACCCCTTTTTTAGTGATCAAGATTTCGATCGCTGGTATAATCGTTTTGATACTACCATTGTCGCAGTTGATTCGTTCTATATCGCAAAAGACACCTCGAATTTTATTGATGTTATTGATACCAATAAAATAAGAAAAGATACGCTTAGAAGAAAAATGAAATTCATCCATTGGAAATGGGTAGACTATGATGGGAATTCTTGCGATGTGTCTTTTAGCGTTCCTGAAGAAGAACTTCAAAAGGCTAAAGGTTTTAGAGAAGGATATATTTTTACGGGAGAAGCTCAACTTTATCGTGATTTCATAAGTGCATGTAAAATCCCACTGTATAGACTCAATGAGGCATTAGTAAAAGAAATGAACCTAAGAGGGTTAACGGGACAGGAACGATTAGATTTTGTGATTACCGCCATACAAACCCCGAAGTATACCTACATCGAAAGCCAAGGCTGTGGTAATCAGGGCTCTTGTCAACCTGGTGGATGTTGCGGATACATTCATCCGTTTGCTATATATACTCCAACAGAATTTATTTTTGCGAGAACAGGGGATTGCGATACAAAATCATTGATATGTTATGCATTGCTAAAAATGCAAGGGGTTCGTGCGGCAATGCTTACGGGAATAGCGGCCTACTCAAACAATGAAACTCCAGGCGGTCATGCCATGCTAGGGGTCGCAGGTTATCCACCGGTAATTCCTAGTAAACATCTTACCTTTCGGGGTGAAATGTATTATCCTTGGGAGACAACAAATTATTCTACCACCTTTCAACTTGGGAATATGCGCATGTGGTCGGTATGGATTAATTGGGAAGTAACTTATAATTAAAAATAAATAACTATGGAAACACTAAATGTAATAATTGCGGCACTGGTAACCATTTTCTACCTGATGTTAGCCACAAGGATTCTCTCCTCTTTTTTTCGAAAAATAACTAACCCACTCAATCACGCCACAGGAATTCTGTTAATATGTACCTTAATCGGTTTTGGAATCAACTTACATGATTTTTCAGAAATTGCCGTCAGTTCCTTCTTTTTTTATACAAGTTCAGGGAATTGGTTTAATGCAATTGCATTCTATTTACTTTTTGCCTTGATCGCCTTTGTTTTTTCGTTTCTTTTATTTCGCTTCAGTTTTCTTTTAATGAATTTGACAACACCAGAAAATGAAAAAGCTGAATTAGGAAAAAACAACATCATTTTAGCCTTAACCCATGGAGTCGTTTTTGTATTGTTGTGTTACGTGTTAAGTTCACCAATTACGATTCTTGCTAATACCATGATCGGGTACTCAAATATGTCAAATTAACATAAAGACATGCCCCCACCCTTGCTATACATACACGGATTAGGCTCTGATCGGAACTCCACTAAATTTCTGGCTTTGCAGGCTTTCTTCCCTGATATGTTTGATTTTCATTGCATGGAATGGACGGAACATTCAAATATTGAACGCCTTATATCACAAACCTACACCTCATTTGAAAACAACAACCAACTCATCGTTTTTGGAGATTCCACTGGGGCTAATTTCGCTTATCAGCTGAGGGATAAACGTACCTTGAATGGACTACAAACGAAATTAATTTTATCAGCTCCCTTACTGGATCTTTCAAAACGAATCATTGACTTCAATTTCCCCAAACGCTTAATCCCTCAATTAATTAAGATTGAATACCCTACGCATGCCCTATTAATTTGTCCCATGCAAGATGAACTTATTAATCATTCAACATGGAAATCAGACGCGACGAATAAACTACAGGTGCTCCAAGTCAACGATACCCATCGCCTCCCTAGATTTAAAGAATACTTAACGACTATCAAAGCATATATAGAAGCAGTTGAGTAACGATAATCGTTTAATTCCCTAATACCTTACTCCAATAATAATTAAAATCGAGTGCCCCCCAAGGCGCCAATCGCAGCATCTTGGTATTCACAATCTTCTGATCACGCAACGCAAATTCATAGCCCATTATCGGGATATTTATTATTTCCTGGGTGAACTTACCGGTATACCCGAAGCGCAAATCATAGGCACGCAACCTTTGTCCTTGTTCCTGAATTAAGCAAAAATCCGAAGTAAACCGATGTAAGTCCCGGTTGTGATTAGTTCCTGCCCACGATAAATGCCGGATTCTCCAAGGTCCACGGTCAATGACCACGGGCTTATCTGTGATTTGATCATTAAAAATTGATCGGTGCATCACCACGTATTGATCATTATTCTCCCCTAACACATACCAATAAAAACACGTAAAAGGCATTGGCGTAACCATCATGCGATTCACCTTCAAGTGATGTGCTTTTACATAGGCCTGAGATTCCGTCCAAACAAACCATTTAATCAGTAGACCCAAGAACAAATAAGCGGTAGAATAAATCAATCCGATTCGATTTAGTCTTCTTCTTGTTGCGCTATTTCTATCCAATCGCATCGCCCAAATGAGTAGCACCATAAATGGAACCGTGTATAAGGGGTCAATTACAAATACTGAATTGAAGGTTATTCTTGATTCAAATGGCCACAGGAATTGAGTTCCATAATTGGTAAACATATCGAGAATTGGGTGGGTTACAATTCCCAAAAAAAACAGCTGCGTCCACAACCAAAATCCGAGGGTTCCCTTCGTAACCCTATTTAATATCAAACCAAGCAATGGCGATAGTAACAGGGAAAAAAGTAAGGAGTGGGAAAATCCACGGTGAACCAATGCCGCCTCAATCGGATGATAGAACACGCGAAAGAATACATCTAAGTCTGGAATAGTTCCGGCGATCGCTCCCCAGAGCACTGCCCTATTCCCCATTTTTCTTCCGGCAACTAATTCCCCAATTGCGCCTCCTAATACAATCTGTGTTAACGAATCCATGAAATAAAGGTAGTAGTTCGTTTACTTTGGGCGAATTATATGACTGAATTTTTAATTAATTACTTACATAATCATCAGTTATTCTTGATTGAATTACCTTTGTAAGGAAAAAATAACTCACAACATCCAGAGACATTGATATGATTTTTACTATAATACGAGATTTCTTTTCACTTCCTTTTACAGAATTATCAGAAAAAACAAATTCTACGTCGAAACAATCCTTATTTGGCCGCATTGTACTTGATATTCTCGATGATGAAATCTGGGGATCTAAGGTTAGTTTTATTGGTAACGCATTAATTATTTGCGCAATTTTAGTAAGCACATTGGATTATATTCTAAGTAGTGGCGGTAATTCTTATATTGATAACCATGTGCTCTTGAAGTGGGGACTTGCCTTTTTCTTTTTAATTGAATTTTCCTTACGCCTTTTCTATGCAAAATCTTTGGGATATGTTAAAAATGCTCAAATATCTTATTTACTCTCGTTTGTAGGAATTATTGATCTTCTTAGCCTAACGCCAATTCTCTTAGACATTTTTGAAATCCCATTTATTAGTAGCTTAAGTGCATTGAGAATTCTTCGTTTATGGCGTATCGCGCGTTACATTCCCTCATTTAACGTAATTTCAAATGCATTCAATGCACGCAAAGAGGATATAATTACTTCTCTATTGGGGGTTCTACTCTTGTCTTTGACCCTTTCTGCACTAATATTCCATTTTGAAAACGCATATACAGAAAGTTCATTCAAAAATATTTTGGAAGTATTCATCTGGTCTATTGGTAAGTATACGGGAGATTATGGAGCCATTGCCGTAAAAAACCCAATTAGTGAAATGGGCAAAGTTATAGCCACGGTTAATGGACTGCTTGGAATTGCTCTCTTCGCACTCCCAGCAGGTCTTCTTGCCTCAGCTTTTATTGAGCAATTGGAAGAAAAACGAAAAATGCAAGCAATTAATGAACGCATCAAAAAAATTGAAAAACACTTTGCTAAACTCACCGGTGGAGGAAAGCAATTTAAATACAAAACTCATCCACGCTATGCCTCAACGGACTACATTCAAAGCAAATTTTTGTTGAGTGAAAGTGAATTATTTGAATGCATCCGAGAAGCGCAATGTTTGAGATTTCGGGCATTAAAATCAAGCCCTGAACGCAGCGTTTCTGATATTCGCATTATTGAATCATTCAAATCGAATTGCGCATATGGATACCGTCAATTCAATGATGAAAGTAATATCGTGCTAATTAATGCGATTGGACATAATGAACGTGGGATTTCTCATTTCTCTTATACCTTAGCTAATGGATTAAATCTAAACTTCATCGCACGGGAATTCGAACTTTTAAATAAATCAGGTGCAAGTATCGGGGGAAACTCTTCCAAAGAATATGAACGTTTTCTAGCAAATAATATCACAACGTTCAATCCAACACTGTTAGAATTTCTTCAGGACATTGATTCATTTAATGAAAATACATTTTTTATTATTTTATCCTCCGCGGCTTCGGGTAGAAAAGATATTATTCTCGAATATGGAAATGATATAAACACTGTCGGATGGGACCCTGAAAAAACTACTTTATCGTCAGAAACTTTATTAAATAAGGTGATAAATCAAGTAACAGAAGGATTATCCAAAGTTCAATATACAGGGTCAAATCAAATTAAAGTCACTCAAGATTTTAGTTTAGATCAAAATACCATTGGACTCAATATGGACAACTCACTTCAACGCTTGATTCATAAAAAAACACAGGCCAATGTAATTACTCTTTACGTTAACATTCGCATATTAACTGGTGAAGACAATCTATATTACAGCGCTGCAACAGCCGTAGGCAATATAATTGAACAGATCAAAACACTTGATTAAAAAAATAATCTACATCGCTAACTGCATGTGCTCCGTTGCAATCTGAACTAGAATTTCCTCCTGAGTTTTTTAAACGAAATCGCTTTTTATAATTTTCCGTTTTTTTTAGAGCCTAACTGATTCATATACAGGCCTTCAGCAAATATCCTGATATCATATTGACTCTGAAGAACACATTCAAGTCTGGAATAGTTCCGGCGATCGCTCCCCAGAGCACGGCGCGATTCCCCATTTTTCTTCCGGCAACTAATTCCCCAATTGCACCTCCTAATACAATTTGTGTTAGTGAATCCATGATGTTCAAAAATACAATTTGTAATTCTCGCCACATTGCAACATTACCTTTATTTTTGTAGAAATCCCAAGATGAGCGCTCCGTTAGAATGTACTAAAGTCAAGGAAAAGATTGCTGTTGATGAACAAATAAAAACCTTTGAAGTCACCGAAAAACAGGTGATTGTTCATTGTTCCTTACATAGCCCCGACGGCACCTATGTTCGCATTTGGAAAAGTACGTATTTGAAAACAGAAAGCGGTCAACACTGTCCCTTAGTAACATGGAATGGAATCACGCTCGCTCCCCAATGGATGCCTTCTAGAGAGGAATTCACCCGATTTACCTTAATTTTCACCGGTCTCCCCTTGGATTGCAAACAATTTTCACTAATTGAAGATATTCCTGAAGACCATGGATTTGTAAAACACGGGATTCAACGTAATGCATCAGACATCTATCAGGTAGCGCTTTAAATAATCAAGCATGAAAGAATTACAAACCTTGCATTCCATCTTTAATCACCGGGTATTCAGAATTCCTGATTACCAAAGAGGCTATGCATGGAAAGAAAAACAACTCACTGATTTTTGGGAGGATTTAATCAACCTTGATGCCGAACGTTACCACTATACCGGAGTATTATCCATTAAAACGTTTTCTGCTGACATTGCGAAGCAGTGGGAAGATGCTAAATGGCTCATCGAAGACCGCGGATATGCCCCTTGCCATATTGTAGACGGGCAGCAACGACTTACAACAATATCTATTTTCATTCAGTGTTTGATCGAAACATGCAGGGCCATAAACCCAACGAAATCGGATCACGAATCATTCATTAGCAGCTATTCGCTAAGTGACATACTATCCCAATACCTGGTTGAGGTCCAAGGGCCAAACAAGCTTATTAAAACCTATAAATTCGGGTATGAAGTGGATAATCCCTCCTATGAATTTTTGATTCATAGAATCTTTAATCATGACACATCTAACCGATTAGAAGAAACATATTACACGCTCAATCTAGAACATGCCAAAGCTTTTTTTCTTGAGAATCTAAAAACACAGGTTGAAGAAGAGGGGCCAGACATATTATCCGAGTTGTTTAAAAAACTTACACAACGCTTGATGTTCAATCTCTATGAGATTTCAGACGACTTTGATGTGTTTGTGGCCTTTGAAACCATGAATAATCGTGGAAAAAAACTATCAGACCTCGAACTACTCAAGAACCGCTTAATTTATTTAACGACGCTTTACCCATCCACTGAAGTAAGCGAAGAAGAACGAAAAGTGGTTCGAAATTCGGTCAATCAAACCTGGAAAGAAATCTATTATCAACTCGGACGAAATAAGAAAAACCCATTAAACGATGATGATTTTCTTCGAACCCATTGGATCATGTATTTCAAATATTCTCGAAAGCGTGGCGACGATTACATTCGATATTTACTGGATGAAGAATTCAATCCTAAAGTAGTACTGAAAAAAGTAGCTGTTCAGGCTGCCGGGATTGAAATCATTAAAGAACAACGAGATCTAGAAACAGAACAAGAGGATGACGATGACCTGGAGGATACACCAACATTTACCTCCAGCTTAAGTTTAACGGATATCAAAGCCTATGTAGACAGTTTAAGAGAAGTGGTAGGTCATTGGTATAACACCTTTAATCCGGATACGGATAACTTCTCTGCAGCAGAGAAGTTATGGATGGATCGCTTAAATCGGATTGGGATCGGATATTTTCGGCCCTTAATAACTGCGCTGTTTTCTGCCAAGCATATTAGCCAGGCTGAACGTATTACCGCACTCCAAGAAATAGAACGATTTATATTCGTTGCGTTTCGTGTATGTAGGGCCCAGTCAAATTACGGGAACAGTAAATATTACAACCTGGCACGTGGAATCTATAGGAATGAACTTCCCATCGACTCCATACTCAGTGCATTAGCGGAAAACACGCGATGGACAAGAAATGAAAATGGTACCTTAAAAACAACCTCGTTTCTTGATTATTTAGACCGGAAATTCAATTCGGATGGAACGGGTTATTACGGATGGAATGGGTTGAGGTATTTCCTATACGAATACGAGGAAGAATTAATGCGTGCTCGAAACCAACCTAAGGTAAGCTGGCAACTTTTTATTCGAAGTGAACATGACCGAATATCAATCGAACACATTTATCCGCAAACGGCAAATGCAGCGTGTTGGGAAACTCATTTCGGAACGCTTACGGAAGGCGTAAAAAAGCGGTATAATGGAAGCCTTGGGAATTTATTACCCCTATCTTCTTCCATTAATTCGAGTTTACAGAATGACTGTTTCGAGGGTAAGAAACACGTGATTTACCATGCTGATGGACACGTTAAACGGAATGGGTATATGAATGGTAGTTATTCAGAACAGGAAGTTGCGCAGCTTAACGAATGGAATCCGGAACAAATTAGGACACGGGGACTAAAATTACTCGAATTCATGGAAAAACGATGGGAAGTTACGCTTGGGAACGAAGATGAAAAGGTGTTCCTTTTAGGAATAAAAGATTAGAATATGCTCGAAATCATTGGGATATATTTCGCTTCAAGAACGATTGGAGAATTAGCCTCATCGAAAGGCTATTCCTCGGGGTTATATAGATTCTTAACCTTCCTTTTTTGGTTTGTATTTGAGGTGATTGGTGCGGTAATTGGCATCTTACTTTTTGGAAATACGGGGTTCCTGTTTTACATTTTTGCAATAGTCGGTGCCGTGTGTGGATTCCTACTTCTTAAGACGATTGTTAATTGGCTACCAAACAAGAATACATTAGAAGAAGAGGTCATTGATTAGTTAGCGAGATTGCACCCTTAAATCCCATTACGATGAAATTGACTCGGATAGAGCCTTAAACAACTTGAACGCGCTGATCTTTAAGCAAATCAATGAGTTGATTCGTTGTTTTATCTGACAAATCTCCTCGAAGGGTCTTGCGTTTCTCCCGACCTAGGTCGCGAAGATACAAACCTTCCGCAAAGCGCCGAATGTCTTCGTCTGTTTCTAGAATTAAGCCGGGAACAAATTGATTTTCAGGCGCATTGGTCATCACCATGGTAAAAAAAGCCGTATTGGTGTGTTTGATGATCCCGGTTTTAATATCGGTAGATTCTACCCTAATTCCAACAATCATGGAAGTTTCCCCTACATAGTTTACTCGCGATTTTAAGGTTAACAAATTCCCGATTTCAGCTGGCGCATGAAAATCTACCCCATCCACCGAAATGGTAACCACATAACCTCCGCAGTGCTTAACCGCCGTAGCGTATGCTACTTTATCCATAATAGAGAGAATTACCCCTCCATGAACCTTATCCCCAAAATTGGCATAGCCAGGAGTCATTAATTCGGTAAAAATTGTTTCGGAATCTTTGACGGTTTTAAAATGTTCCATACTGACTTTTTTTTGTGAAAATTAATACTAATTAACGGAATTATAGATTGATGAACATGTAAACCACACCCTTAACTAAATAAATCAGAAGTATATTTAGCCATTTATAGCCTAGAATTTAAACGCCACTCCCGCGTTGAATTGCATATCCCAATTCTCTCCTTTCAAGATGTTTTCTGTAGACTTAAGGAATTTGGTATCGAGCCGTATAGCAATTTGATCACTTAACTGATAGGTAGGACAAAGGGTGAATCCACCAATTACTGTTTCTTTTGTGGCACCAATTCGAGCGCAGCGGTTATCCGGATCGTAAAATACTTCTACGCGTTGTGCCAAGCTCCAATGCGCGTTAAAGGTGTAGCGATTCATAACCTGCGCAGCACCCCAAATCTTTCCAGATTCTATCCCTAAATCAAGCGTTCCCCATGTTTCCCATTTCCCGTTCTTCCAAGCAACATTCACATGCTGATAAAACCGATTTATTGATAAACTATCTGGATAAATTGACCCATAAAAAGCGCCATACATGAGCGAAAGATTTTCTTTGATGGTATATTTATAATGCGCTCCTAAACTCGGTTTAACGATAGATGGATCCCATCCAATACGCTGCCATCCATTTAACACATGCAACCCAGCTTCATGTTTTTTATTATCACTAACAAACACAATACGTGTTCCACTCAAATAATAGGGCGAGTTCTCAGCAACCATACTGCGCGTTAAGGTTGGACAATCCGATGAAATAGAAGATTCAATTCCGATGTATGAACTGTAAACACCAGCATCCCACCAAAGATTTTTTGTTTTTGAAAGTTTGAATCCTACAAAAGCTTCATTTAATGGTTTAGCCCATTTCGGCTCTGCAGCTAAATTATATTGACTATAATCCCCCGTCATTAAGGCAAGGGTCGCCCGGATACGCGTTGTTGTCAATTCTCCTTTAAGCATCAAAAGATTGGTGCGCAACGCATTATTTACCTTGTGATTATAAAAAAAGGATTCTTTTTTATTCGATTCACCCCATTGCTTACCGAGATATAAATCACCATACCCCGAAAGCTTGAAGCTGGATTTCTTGTTTTTAGAGGCTATCGTTAATCCTTGGGAATACACATTAAACGCTGTAAAAAGTACTATAAAGCCAAGGGTATTTCTAATCATCATTCATAATTTCCCCAAAAGTGCAAAAAAAAACCCTGACGCTGCGGTCAGGGTTTGATATAAAGCGGTTAAATCTATCTTTTGTGAAGTGGCTCGTCAGAAACGGTTAATTTCTTTCTGCCTTTTTTGCGACGTGCAGCTAATAAACGACGACCATTTTTGGAAGCCATTCTACTTCGGAAACCATGTTTGTTTCTTCGTTTTCTTTGTGAAGGTTGAAATGTTCTTTTCATCGTCTTATCTTTAAATATCTACCGAAAAACGGAGTGCAAATATACGATATTTTTCGCCAATTCAAATTGTTTTGATAAAAAAAATGAAATTATTCCTCACTCCCTTAAAAGTAGGTATTTTTGTATTGCAATCCATAAAAGTAGAACGCCTTGTCATCGAATCCAAAAAACACCAAGAAGATTAGCGCTTCAAAGAAACTACGCTTTTTACTTTCCTATTTAAAACCCTACCTCTTTACCTACAGCATTGGGTGGATTTTTCTTGTGCTTTCAACCCTTGCTGGACTTGTATTTCCATATTTGATGGGTGGATTACTGGGCGCAGATTCTGGAGGAAGCTCCGTGGATACCATTGGACAAGTCTTATCTAAAAACTCCGTCAACGGAATAGCCTTTGCGCTGTTTATTCTTTTCGGAATTCAATCCCTTTTCTCTTTTTTCAGGGTAGTATTATTTAACAACGTTACAGAAAACGCGTTACGAGATTTACGTAATGATGCATTTGAGCGCATGATATACATGCCCATGGATTTTTTCAATACGCACAAAGTAGGTGAATTAACCAGCCGCATTGCCTCAGACATCACACAAATCCAAGAAACCATGCGCACCACCATTGCTGAATTTTTTAGGCAATTGGTAATTGTTGTTGGTGGAATCACGTTTTTAGTATTCATCTCATGGAAGCTTTCCCTAATCATGCTTGGGACTGTTCCTGTAATGGCAATTATCGCTGTGATTTTTGGTCGGTACATTCGTAAATTAAGTAAGAATGCACAAGATTTCACCGCCGAATCCAATTCAATCATTGAAGAAGCCCTAAGTGGCATCGCCAATGTTAAAGCCTTCACGAATGAAGTATTCAACCTAAATCGCTTTAGAGTAAATACCCAAAAAATGCGCGACCTGAATGTTAAGAGTGGCATTTGGCGGGGAGTCTTTGTATCCTTTATCATTTTCTGTCTGTTCGGAGCCATTGTGTTTATCATCTGGCAAGGAATGATCATGACACAAGGAGCGCATCCTACGCTACCCAAAGAAGGGTTTTATCAGTTTATTCTCTTCACCATCTTGATGGGGGCGAGTATCGGTTCCTTGCCGGAATTATATGCAAACATTCAAAAGGCTCTAGGTGCAGTAGAAAACCTAGTTGAGATAATGAATACAGCCACTGAAAGAGAATTAGTTGACGGGACGAAAAAACCAACGTTATCAGGTAATATCCGCTTGGAAGATGTTCATTTCCAATACCCTCAACGCTTAGATGTGCCCGTACTCAGTGGAATAAATTTCAGCATTGGCAGAAACCAAACCCTTGCTGTAGTTGGAGGCTCCGGTGCTGGGAAATCAACCTTAGCCAGCTTACTACTTCGGTATTATGAACCCCAATCCGGTGCTGTGTTTTTCGATGATACGAACACCCGTGAGATTGACTTAGAATATTTACGTGCACACATTGCAATCGTACCCCAAGAAGTTATGCTTTTTGCGGATACCATTCAAGAGAACATTCGCTTTGGCAGACCCGAAGCAAGCACCCAAGAGATTGAGGATGCCGCAAAAGCCGCCAATGCCTTAGAATTCATACAAAGTTTTCCGGAGGGCATGAATACCCAAGTGGGAGATCGCGGAATACAATTATCTGGTGGACAAAAACAACGCATCGCGATTGCTCGGGCAATTTTGAAAAATCCGGCTATTCTTATACTCGATGAAGCTACCTCTGCACTCGATTCTGAATCTGAAAAATTGGTTCAAGATGCGCTTGATCGGTTAATGACCAATCGTACCGCAATCGTTATCGCACATAGACTTTCCACCATTCGTAAAGCGGATAAAATCATCGTGCTTCAAGAGGGGAAGATCATGGAAGAAGGTAACCATGAAACGTTGATTGCGCTCAACGGTGCCTATGCACGATTTGTAGAGTTACAAAACCTTTCCGAGGCATGATTCCCTTAAAACGGCACCTGCTACCCAGAACAGATGTCGATGGGTTTGGAACTGCGATTGAACAATGGTCTAGCCAAAACACACACACATTTTTGAATGGGGAAGTCTCAAGGGCTAGCCTTCTTGAACAATGTAACACTAAATCCATCAACTATTCAAGCGAGCATAGAAAAATCCTTTATTCGCACCTAAACGATCATTATTCGAAAAGTTCCACCACCGAAGCACAAGAAATAAACCTGGCACGCCTTGCCAAAGACAACACGTTTACCATCACCACAGGCCATCAACTTTCTTTAGGTCTTGGCCCACTTTTCTTGATCTACAAAGCGCTGCATGTAATTAATCTCTGCGAACAACTGAATAAGGAACAAACCGATTTCCAACTTGTTCCTGTTTTTTGGTTGGCCTCGGAAGACCACGATTTTGAAGAGATCAAATCCACCCAGTTTTTTCATAAAGATTTTGCTTGGGAATCGAATCAAACAGGTCCGGTAGGTAGGTTTGAAACCTCAGGCTTAACAGAGACCTACCAGGCAATGTTAGCGCTGTTCCAAGAGGACGCACGGGAAGAATTAACAGGCCTCTTTCAAGTCGGAGAAGGTAGGTATGTAGAGCACTATAAAACCCTTTTAAACAAAGTGTTTGGGTCCTATGGCTTGCTCATCATGGACGGCGATAATCAGGAGCTTAAGCGGTTGTTTATCCCTCTAATGCAAAAAGAACTCGAACGTCAATTCGTTTTTGAGCACGTTAATACAACGAATCAAGCCTTACTGGATGCTGGTCAAAAAGTACAAGCCCATGTACGACCAATTAACCTGTTTTACATGACCGAGGGCAAAAGGTCGCGAATTATTCCCTCATCAGAGGGGTTTCTTATTGATGAAATAGCATGGAAGAAAGATCTATTATTTAAGGAATTAACACAGTTCCCGGAACGATTTTCTCCGAATGTGCTGTTCCGACCTTTATATCAAGAGTGTATTTTGCCCAACATTTGCTATGTAGGTGGAAGTGGCGAAATGGCATATTGGGCTCAACTCAAAGCAACATTTACAGCGGTGAATGTGGAATTTCCCTTAATCCAAACACGGGTAAGTGCCATTATTGCACCTGATTACATCGATGAATCGGTATTACCTTCCTATTTCAGCGACTTATCAACCCAAATCGAAACCCTTCTCTCCAAGGAATCCAATCGAGATACAGTTTTTAATGCACTCGATGAAGAAGTTACCCGTTTAAAACTCCGCATGTCGGAAGGGATTTCATCCTTTGGTAACGAAGCGAATAAATGGTGTGGAGCACAACTGGCAAGCATTGATTCAAGCATAAACCATTACAAGCAACGTTGGCAGAAAGAAGAAAAACAACACTTGGATACACAAATTAAGCGGCTTGAACGGATTCATCGGGAATTGTATCCCAATAAGGTACCTCAAGAACGACAAATGAACCTGCTTCATTTTTGTGGAAAATATAGCATTCACGAATGGGTTGAAGCACTAAAACACCAAATCGATCCCTTTTCTCAGGATATTCATATTTTTGTAAAAGCCCATGAAACAGCATAACATACGTGCCATTTTAGAAAAACATCCGATCATTCCGGTGGTTACCTTCCATGAATTATCTGAGGTGGTACCCCAATTGGAAAAACTTGAATCTCAAGGCGTAACCTGCATCGAAATCACCCTTCGAACTCCCATTTCTTTTGACGCAATCGCGGAGGCTAAACGCGCTTTCGGACAACGCATGGACATTGGTGTGGGGACCCTAGTTACCAATGAACAAATTGAGAAAGCGGCTGCATTAGGCGTTGATTTCATGGTAAGTCCTGGAATCAGTAAAGCCCTTGCCCCTACCTTTGAATCCTGTGGAATTCCATTTATCCCGGGCGTAGCTACACCCAGTGAAATTATTACCGGACTGGAGCTTGGTTGGGATACCTTTAAGTTTTTTCCCGCCCATCTCTTTGGTGGATTAGATGCCCTAAAAACCTACGGACAAGTGTTCCCACAGGTGAAGTTTTGTCCAACAGGTGGAATCAAAGCCGAAACCTACGAGCAATATCTCAGCCTATCCAATGTAATCTCTGTGGGTGGTTCTTGGTTGCAGTAATTAGCCTACTTATTCGATAAATTCGCTGATACACATTGACCCTTATAACACCAACAATTCCATTTCATATAGTCGTGTTCTTGGGTTTTTGACCTATGATTTGGGGCGCTACAATCTTCCACGATCACCTCAATGCTAGGTGTAAAAATTATAAACTCCAGAATACCCAAGGTAATGAGCCAGTTTAATGGCCCTCAACGAATCCCTGATACTAATATGTTAACGGAGACAATTTTATTTATCAGAGATACATCTAACGGCATAGCCGATTTTATTTTCAATATTCGGAATATATCTTAAATTATTCGTATTACGCGATGTTTCACTTGTAAAATAGACGATATTTTCATTTGATACCGTTGAATAAGGAAGTAGTATTCTTTCATTGGATTGCTCGTCAAAGATCTTTACAGCATAAAAACTATAATTCAGGCAAAGTATCTGTTTCGCAGCCAAGGTTCCATAAATGAATGGTAGATAAACACCCGTATGCTTCGTATCAATTCTAGTGTTCCCAATAAGAATCTTATTTGTTGTATTTAATCCAAGTAAATACTCATTGGTAGGTACAGAAAATTCAACCTCAGATTTATTACTCTTTTTACTATTTGTCTTGCTATCGTTACTAATTAATCCATTTAAATTCAAGTCGTTGGATTTAAGGTTAAAGGTTAATTTATTTTTCTTATTCAGCATTACATAATTTCTTTGGTCTGGAGATATCGTTTTAACTAATTCAATTAAATCGTTTTCGTTAGGTACACGAAAGCCAACAGGACAAATATTTCGATTATCAATGAGTGCAGCTTGATTGTAGTACTTATTTCCTTCATGGAAAAAGTATGCACTTGTTGACAAGGCCGACCAAGTATTCCAATCCTCGTGTTTCGGAATTACTACCTTGTTAGCAAACTCGTTCGTTGATAAATTTTCAGCCATCCACAATTGATTTCCTATAGTTACCACAGGGATTAGGGTTTTTGTGCCATTATTCTGAGAAATTATTTTAAAACTTTTTGAAAAGGCATTTACTAATCCTAAATTATTCGGCTCAAAAAAAGAAGTTGATGTAGTTGTGGAATATTCCACTTCTCCCGTTGACAGGGATAGGTAGGGTGTATATTTGATTTCTTGTATCTCATTTTGAAGCTCACTCAAAACATACTCTTTACTTTTTGTAAGTGAGTTTGGTAAAGATTTTAATTCAACGGTAACTCCGTTTTCGTAATTATAAAATTCCCCAGACGCATAAAGACTAGATTCGATATAAACATTAAACTTGGATGTAGTATATTGAACTAGTACAATTGAATCTTCTGTTGCATTAACCATTGATTTCAGAAACTTAGTTGAGTCATTCGGGTCAATAAATTTTTTCCTTAAAATTTGATATTCCAATATACCTCCACTCGCTGTATAGTCATCACATTTTTCCCATCGGGATGTATCAAGTGCAAATTTTCCAGGAATTCTTGAAAAACAATAATTTTTTAGATAAATGTCACCCAACTCACCCCTTACCCAACTACCCCGAAACGCATATTTAGTTCCATCCTCCGTTTGGCCCAATAAATAAACATTGTTGTTGTCCTGAGCTACAAAGGAAGTCATTTGAACCATTATGATAGCCAAAATAATTATTCTAACATTTTTCATGTTTTTAAATCTAAAATTTTACACTTATCTCGCAAAGATAGTGGAATTTATATATAACAATAATTTTCATGATAAATAGCCGTGTGCCCCTGATCATCTTTATGTAATTGTAGATGCCCTAAAAACCTACGGACACGTGTTCCCACAGTTAAAGTTTTGTCCAACCAGAGGTATTAACGCAGAAACCTACGAACAATACCTCAGCCTATCCAATGTAATCACTGTGGGTGGTGCTTGGTTGCCGTAAGATTAATCCGTAGGTAATTTCGGAATCTTCGCCTCACTGTATTTTATGAGCGAAAATTGTACCCCAAAATTGACATTAAATTGGTTATACAGGAACATTTGTGATGCCCGATCACTCGCGTTCATGGTGGTGCGGATGTCAGGCATGTGGATGAATCCAATTTTTGCCTCCCCCTGAACAAAGAAGTACTTAAAAAAATTAAGTTGTACAGACATAACGCCATTTACCCCATACCCAGCCAGGTGAAATTCATCATACCTTGAATTTGCCAACAAGGTAGTATTGGTTTTTGGTAAAAGCATCCCTACCCCTCCGCCGAATAAAAACGTAGATTGAAAATGTTTCACTCCTAACATTCTCATAGACTTCCGAAGTTCAGCATTGATATAATTTAAACCATCCGTATGTTCAAATTTCAAAAAATCCTGTGCAATCGTAATTGGCTCATTGTCATAAACCCCATCATAGACAGTATTGCTGTTGTAGATATACCCATTAATCGTGCTGGGTTGGTCGTGCAACATCACGTATTTCATGTGGTCGACACCGAAGGAAATCTGTAAGTCATTTTTGAAATAATACCCCATCCTAACATTGTATTGCGGAATGGTCATACTTTTTGGATTCAAGTAAAGGTCAGCTGAGAACGGAGATTGGCGGTCTACGGCAACAACATCATACAATTGAAAATCATAGGTGTTACCGCTGAAATGTATTGTTGATGGAGAATAAAAAGATCGATTCCAGCCCCAGTAGAAATAAAAAGAACCTTTGTTAAACGCGTTCGATTTTCGCTGAGCCACTATTGAAGAGGTAACAAAAATGAAAAGTAGTATTCTAGTAATATGCATGGCTCAATTTTCGTGCTGTAAAGATGATGATATTTACGTAATCGGCCGTAAAGACCATAAACTTTTAATATCTTTAAGCCATGAAAAGCACACTCTTCCTTCTGTCTTTTGTGATAATTTCTAGCCTTACTGCTCAGAACACGGTTACCATTGATTCGGCAATTCAACGCAATATTCTCATTGAACACAATAAGGAGCGTAAATTATTGAATATCCCCAACCTTATATGGAATGATGAGATTGCTGCATACGCCGAAGAATGGGCGCTTCAACTGGCAGAAGAAGATAACAGCATACATCACCGCAGTGGTGATAATTATGGGGAAAACATCTCTTGGATCTCCAATATGCCGGATGATATTTCTGAGGGCGTTTCCATGTGGAATGAGGAGAAAGTCTATTTCAAATACAAACCCATCGGAAACGACTGGGCGAAAGCGGGACATTACACACAAGTAATTTGGAAAAACACCACCCAAGTGGGCTGTGGCTGTGCAATCAGTCAGTCAGGAGCCTTTTTCTTCGTATGTAATTATGACCCTCCCGGAAATTTTATGGGACAAAAACCCTATTGATATGAAATATATAGTAATAATTTTCCTACTTTCGCTGTGTCTCTTTGCATGTAAGTCCTCCAGTGGATGCAACTGTGCAAAAGCAAAAATCACTTTAAATAACTAATTAACATGCCCATTTATTACATTTTAGGAGGGATACTTGTTGTCATTCTTAGCGGCCTATACACCGTAAACCAAGGTACTATCGCGGTTATTACCCTCTTTGGAAAATATAAACGAACTGCAGCTCCAGGTTTACGCTTAAAAATTCCGTTTATAGAGAAAGTGTACAAGCGCATTTCTTCACAAAATCAAAGCATTGAAATGGAATTTCAAGCGGTTACTATTGACCAAGCCAATGTGTATTTCAAGAGTATGCTTCTGTATTCAGTCATGGATGAAAAAGAAGAGACCATAAAAAAAGTTGCCTTCAAGTTTATTAGCAACAAGGACTTAATGCAAGCACTCATTCGTACTATCGAAGGATCCATTCGCTCGTATGTCGCAAGTCAAAAACAATCCGAAATCCTGGGTCGACGCCATGAATTGGTAGATAGTGTTAAAGGTCAAATTGACCAAACCTTAGAAACATGGGGTTATCACTTATTGGACTTACAAATCAATGACATCACCTTTGATGCAGCAATCATGGAAAGCATGAGCAAGGTGGTTGCATCCAATAACCTGAAGGCAGCAGCGGAGAATGAAGGTCAGGCCCTACTCATCACCAAAACAAAGGCTGCTGAAGCAGAAGGAAATGCGATTAAAATTGCGGCCATGGCAGAAAAAGAAGCAGCAATGCTCCGTGGACAAGGAGTAGCCTTGTTCCGTCAAGAAGTGGCAAAGGGTATGACCGAAGCAGCAGAACAAATGCAGCAAGCCAACCTCGATACCAATGTTATCTTGTTTTCCATGTGGACCGAAGCCATTAAGAACTTTGCAGAATACGGTAAAGGAAATACTATATTTCTAGACGGTAGCCCACAGGGCATGGAAAACACCATGCGTCAGATTCAAGCAATGATGACTGATAAAAGTCAGAAAATCAGCTAGCACTCTTGTTTTTTTTAAAAATTCGATAAAATTTAGGCTTTTTTCACATCTGTTTTAAACAACTGTTTAATATATGTGTTTAACTTTGCGTCGCGAAATGCAAAGATGAACCAGTCCACAGAAGAAAAAATTAAACAGGCAGCGCTAAGCGTCTTTATTCAAAAAGGCTCCGCCAACTGCACCTCACGCGAAATTGCGCGTGAAGCAGGGATGAATGTAGCCTTGGTGAATTACTATTTTCGTTCGAAAAGTAAATTATTTGCCCTGATTTTTGAATCGGTGATGCAGGATTTCTTGAAATCTATGGTTCAAGTATTCAGCTCAGAATTACCCATTCGCGAAAAAATAAAAATTCTTATTGAGCGTGAATTCGAGTTCTTAGGAAAACACCCTGATATCCCAAATTTTGTAATCAACGAATTGGCTCGAAATCCGGAAGCGATTCACGGCATTATTCCCGTTTTGCAGATGGTCAATGAATCGGGTGTTTTTGACGAAGCCCGAAAACTTCAAGAGCAAGGCGACATGCGGCAGATGGATATCGTACAAATCACCCTACTGATTATGTCTAATTGCCAATACCCATTTATGGCCCAACCTTTAATGAAGGTAATTCATGGGGTTAGCAATGAAACCTATAAAGAACATCTCATCGCCCACAAAGACCATGCGGTAGCCATGGTGCTTGGGTATCTTTTCCCAAACGATCAAATAACTCCTCATGAATAAAGCTTTCCTGTTTCTCTTCTTATTTCTTTCAACCTGGGTAAGCGCACAGGTATATTCCCTCACCGACCTATTGAAAATGGCGGATACAGCGAACCTTACACTAAAAAATGCTAGGCTGGATGTTACCTCTAACATCAATCAACGCAAGGCCTTCCTGGCTAGTCAGTACCCCAAAATAACAGCGAACGGTGATTACCGATATAATGCTATTATTCCGGGACAAATCATTCCCGCAGACTTTTTCGGTGGCCCTCCAGGCACCTTTGCCGAAGTTCAATTTGGTGTTCCCATCAACCTGAGTAATACCGTTCAACTCACTCAATTTATTTTCAACCCGCAGTTAAATTATGGTCTAAATGCCTTAGCGATAAATGCTCAAATTGTAGCAGTACAAGAGAAAATGGCATTCCAAGAGGTTCACTATCAAGTATCAAATACGTTTTTCGCGTTACAAGCCATCAACCAACAGTTGGCTTACCTCCAGAAAAATGAAAAAAATATGAATGAGCTCATCCGTAACATGGAATTGATGCAGCAACAAGGCTTAATCATCCCCACGGAAGTTGATAAACTAAAAATCAACCGGAATAGCATTACCAATGGCCTCATTAAACTTGAAAATACTCGGTTACAATTGAATCAACTGCTTTCAATCTTGGTTGGGTTCCCGGAAGGAATTACACTGACCATTGCCAGCGATGAAATTATTTCTAATCCGACCGTCACAGAGCAAACTAATACGCTTCGTCCTGAATTAGAATTAATTCAGCTGCAAAAACAAATGAACGTCGAAGAACGCAAAGGCACCTACATGGCCTACCTGCCTACCCTCTCTTTCTATGGTGCTTACAATTACAATTACAACATGAAACCTGAAGACGATTTCAGAACGGGAATTCCATCCGCATTTCTTGGACTTCGTTTGGATTGGACCCTATTCGATGGGTTTGAAAAAAAGAATAAGCTAAAAGTTAACGCCTACAACAAAGAGAAAATCCAAAATCAAGAATTGTTAGCTACTCAGCAATTGAATTTAGCTTCGGCCAACGCGAAACGTGAGGCGGAATTACAAACCGCTAATTTGGAAATGAACAAGGAACAATTAAGGCTATCGGAGCGAGTTTATGATGCAGCAAAAGCCCAATTCAAAGCCGGTACGATTAGCACCAACGAATTGCTCCAAGCTGATAATGGACTTCAACAAGCCCAATCAAGTCTGGTTGGCGCATACCTTTCGCTGCGTCAAGCCGAATTAAGTTATTTAAAATCTATAAGTCAACTCAAATAAGTACCCATGAAAATAAACAAAAGCATCCTTACAGGAATTGGAATTGCACTCTTTTTAATTGCATTTATTGTAGTAAAATTGATGTCAAACAAAAAATCAGTAGAAGAAAAAATTTACATTCCAAACATTGACGCGCCAGTCTTGGTGGAAGTAGTTAGTCCTACCATGCACACCTTTGAAGACGAGTTTTCCTACCTAGGAACCTTTGAACCCTTTCGTCAGAATTTAATTGGCGCAGAAGGAAACGGTCGCGTAATTTCCATGAATGTTTCAGAAGGAGACCAAGTTGGTCAGGGCAGTGTAATCGCGAAACTCGATGACGAAATGATCAAACTTCAAATTGAAAATTTAGAGGTCAGCATTGAAGGTCAAGAAAAAGATGACGACCGCTACACGACACTTTCTAATCAAAATGCAGCACCAGCGGTACAAGCTGAAAAAGCAAAACTGGGTATAAAAGCAGCAAAAATCCAGAAAAAACAACTGGAAAAACAACTGAGAGCCACCGTAATAAAAGCGCCGTTTGCAGGGGTAATCACAAAAAAATTAATCGACTTAGGGTCTGTTATTGGTGCGGGATCACCCGTTGTTGAAATTACAGATATTTCAAAACTGAAACTTACGGTGAATATCCCTGAGCGCGATATTCAAAAATTCAAATTGAATCAAGCAATAAGCATTAGCAGTGACCAAGCAACTTCCACCCTTAGTGGGAAAATTTCCAACATTTCAGTGCAAGCAGACAAATCTCACAATTTCAAGGTGCAAATTACCGTGAATAACGCAAACAAAGCCCTTCGGGCAGGCATGTATGGCTCAGCCGTTATTCAAAGTGATTACAGCGTAGCCAACCTATCAATACCAAGAAAAGCCATTGTTGGATCCCTTAAAAACCCACAAGTATATGTGGTGCGAGATGGAAAAGCCAAACTCGTTTCATTCGCCATTGGACTTTCGGAAGGAGACGTGATCGAAGTGCGCAGCGGATTACGCGCAGGAGATAAAATTGTCGTTCGTGGTCAAATCAACTTAAGAGACAACAAAAACGTTAAAATCGCTCAATAACATGACACTTACCGAATTATCGATCAAAAGACCGTCTTTCATAATCGTAATATTCACGATTCTGATTGGTGGTGGGATGCTGTGTTATCAGCAGTTGAGCTACGAATTAATGCCCGACTTTTCTCCTCCTGTTCTCACGGTAACCACCACGTATCCTGGAGCTTCTCCTGCCACCGTTGAATCTCAAGTGTCTAAACCCCTCGAGGATGGGCTTAGTGGTATTAAAAACCTGTCAGAGGTAACGACCTTCTCTCTAGAAAATGCCTCCATTGTACTTCTTGAATTCAAAGACGGAGTAGACATCAACTTGGCTTTGCAAGAGGCGCAGCGAAAAATCAATACCATTGAATCGGTCCTACCCGATAATTCCACAAGACCTGTTTTAGCCAAAATTGAACCCAATGCCACCCCGGTATTGCAAGTAATTGCAACGGCTAAGAACATGGGAGGCAAGGAATTCATGACCTTGATGGATGACCAAATTCTTCCGCAAATCAAACAAGTAAAAGGAGTAGCCGAAGTGCAGGTAATTGGTGGGGAAAAACGGGAAATCCGAGTAAATGTAGACAAAGAAAAATTAAAGTCATACGGGTTATCCCTCTCCAATGTAAACCAAGCGATTGCATCATCCAATGTTGAGTTTCCTACAGGCAAGGTTAAAAGTACCGAGGAGCAGATGACCGTTCGTCTTTCTGGTAAGTTTAAATCTGTAGACGAAATTAAGAACCTGATTTTATTCTCCAACGGGACATCCGTGGTTCGCTTGGCGGATGTTGCAGAGGTCGCCGATGGCTCTACGGACCAGCTTTCCTTATGCCGCTTAAACGGGAAGGAAGGAATCGGACTTCGAATTAAAAAACAAAGCGATGCCAATGCAGTTGAAATGTCAGAACTTACGCGCAAACGCATTGAGGAATTAGAAGATAAATACAAGAAGGAAGGAATCGAATTTACGGTGGCAACCGACACTTCCACGGTAACCCTAGATTCTGTTCATGCCGTACTTCATGACCTCGAGTTGGCTATCGCCTTAGTTGCGATTGTTATGCTCTTATTCTTACACACGCTGCGCAATGCCATGATCGTATTGATCGCTATTCCAGCCTCCTTGGTATCTACGTTTATTGTCATGTATGCCTTAGGCTACACCCTCAACTTAATGACGCTACTCGCGATGTCGCTGGTAATCGGAATCCTCGTAGATGACTCCATCGTGGTACTAGAGAACATCTACAGGCACCTTCAAATGGGAAAAAACAGAAAACAAGCAGCCTTAGATGGCCGGAATGAAATCGGTTTTACAGCCCTTGCAATTACCTTAGTTGATGTGGTGGTATTCTCCCCTGTCGTATTCATTGAAGGGGTTATTTCTGACATCCTTGAACAATTTTCTATTGTGGTAGTGATTTCTACCTTAATGTCGCTTTTTGTCAGTTTTACCCTTACACCATGGCTCGCTTCACGTATGGCAAAAGAAGTTAAACTGGAAGAGAAAAAAGGAATTTTCTATAGGTTTTTACATTGGTTTGAAATACGCCTTTCCCGATTTACCGAGGGCTATGTTTCACTAGTGAATTGGTCGCTCAGACATAAAATCATTACTGGACTATCTATTTTGGTATTATTTATTGCAAGTTTTGGCACCATGGCCCTAGGCATTGTAGGACAAGAATTTGTGGCGCAAGGAGATCAAGGGAAGTTCATGCTTAAATTGAAATTTGACAAAAGCACGACCATTGAGGAAAATAACCGGGTAACCCTGGCCATTGAAGACATGCTTAACGATCAAAAAGAAGTGAATTCGGTGGTATTTTCTAATATAGGTGGACCAAGTTCGGGCATGGGTGCACTTTCATTCGGATCTGAATATCGATCGGAGATTACCATTAAGATGAAACCTGGTATGCAAAAACGCTATCCAACCATTAAATTCATGACCAAAATCCGTGAGAACATTGAACAAACCTATCCGGGACTTGAGGTTAGGGCCATGAACATTGGAATGATTGAATCGGAAGAAGCACCCATTGAAATTTTCCTTTCATCAGACGATAATGAATTACTCATCAATGAAGCAAGAAGGCTAAAAGCATATATGGAAAGTATCAAAGGAGCGAAGGATGCTTACATCTCCACCGATGATGTGACCCCAGAAATCCGAATTGAACTAGACCGCGACAAAATGGGACAACTCGGGCTTCCAGTTGCTGTCATTGGAATGCAACTTCAAAATGCCTTAACCGGAAATGATGATGTGAAATTCGATGATAACGGGAATGAATACGGAATCCGCGTAATGGCAGATAAATACGACCGAAAAAGTATTGAAGATGTGGAATCTATGGCATTTACAACAAACGACGGCAAATTGGTTCGATTGGAAGAATTTGGTACGGTTACTATGGAAAATGGAAACGGAACCCTCGAGCGAAAAAATCGGGCAAATAATACTACCCTCAGATGTTGGGTACTCGGAAGAGCCGCTGGAAATGTCGCACAGGATATTGACACCTATTTGGCCGACAACCCACTGAACGACCAAGTACGCATGAAATGGGGAGGTGAAGTTAAACGCCAAAAAGAATCCATGGGCGCACTTGGGACAGCCATGGGCATTGGATTAATTTTAGTGTACCTCATTATGGTGGTCTTGTATGATAATTTTGTGTATCCGTTTGTGGTATTATTCTCGATTCTCGTATCGTTAATCGGAGCCATACTCGCCTTGAGCTTGTCGGCGTCAAACATGGGGATTTTCACGATGCTTGGAATGCTTATGCTCTTGGGATTGGTCGCAAAAAATGCCATACTCATTGTCGACTTTACCAACCATCTAAAAACCACTGGGGTAAAAACTCGAGAAGCCTTATTAGAAGCCGTTAGAACACGGATGCGTCCAATATTAATGACAACGATAGCGATGGTATTTGGGATGATTCCAATCGCTATAGGCAAAGGATCCGGAGCAGAATGGAAAAATGGATTGGCGTGGGTATTAATCGGTGGGTTAACCTCATCGATGTTCCTTACCATCATCGTAGTTCCGATTATGTATAGCATGGTGGATTCGATAAAAGAGTGGTTTTCGAATCGAAAAATAGCGAAACGCCTGTCTGAAGAATTTAATGAAGGTTAGTTTAACAGCAATGTGATGGGTTTAATAAATCCATCACATTTTTTACCGGACTAAACACATTGGAAGGGATTTCAACGAACACCGTATTCCAATGATACATCGAACCATTCCATAATCCGGGTTTTTCAAGATAGTATACGGTTTTACCTAAATGGTTCTTTTTTACAGCCATGGAAAGGTCTTCCCGAACATACTGGGTGAGATCTAATTTATTTCCCATTAAGTCGTAGGGTGATATTGCCATCATGACCGGGTTAAAATGAGAACTTTCAGTAAGCTTAGCCAAGTGAATCGAATCAATTTGTGACTTCTCTATAATTTGCTTTGTTATATTCCCTTCATGAGAAACCCAAAAAGGACCTCCCCCAGGCATGCCCTCATTCTTTACCATACCACACACACGAAACGGTCGCTGAAGCATGGTTGATATATCTTCCCAAGGTATCATCCCAGCGGATACATCAAGCAATTGAAAATCATAACAAACACGCATAAACTCAGGCATATCCTTTGCTGAATATGCATTTAAAAGCTTTGCGCGCAGACTCACCAATACCCCACCCAGTAATCCCCATGTTTGATTCACAAGTTCATCTTGCACAGGACATTGAATGTTGTCAATGTTCTTGATAAAAATAAGGTCTGATGCTAAGCCATTCAGATTTGAAAGAATCGCGCCATGGCCTGCAGGACGCCTCACATACGAACCCGATTGATTACTCAGGGGTTGCATGAACTCGTCAAACACATACGAATCTGTTTCAGATGCTTGTGTGGAAAAATCGATTTCACCAACGAACGAATCTCCTAAGCCCTCGCGTTCGGAGATTAATTGATTTAAATGTTCTTGCTGTAGGGTGAAATGAAACCGTTCAATGGACTTCCCTGCGTTAAATCCTTGTCTTAGGTGGCCTTCAAAGGGAGTAATATTCCGTCCTGACATCCGATGAAAGGGGAACAAGGCTTTGGGAGTCCCTGAAAAATCCAACCCTTGTGGACCCAGTAAATAATCACAAAGTGCCAATAAATCTACCGAAGGATCCATTAATAATTGACGCCATTCTTCATTCGCTTCATGGTAGAATGCAAAGGACTCGATGTTACTTAAAAATAAACGGACCTCATCCCCTTGCTCATGTCCCATGGAACCCAGGAATTGCTGAAGAAAATCAAACATGCGCGAACCAACTCCTGAGGCGGGAATAAAGAACGAAATCGAACCATTGTACACAACAAAAGCTTCTTGGAATTTATTGATTTCTTCCGGAGCAAATTGTAGGATTCCATGTCCAACCGTGCAAGCCTCTACGATGTTTGGAGACGCCAAGGAAGAGAACAAGCGGTTACGCTGTTTATCAATCGCTTCTTGAATATCCTTCTCCATCCGAGATAAATAGTTTTACTTTGCAGTGTGAATCTAATCGTCGAAGGTATAAAATATCAATTACACGCCAAAAAACGGCAAGGAATTCATTCTCCTTTTGTTTATCGACTGGCTGATAACGGACTTCAATTAAACATAGAAAAGGAACACCAACATATGTTATTTTCCTTCGATCAAAAACAGCGTACGGACCGACGGACTTTAACGATAAACGATTTAGGAGCTGGCTCAAAAACCTTAGGTAAACAACGTTCAATCAAGCAAATTCATAAGACCAGCAGCTCGGGAAAACGCTATGGCACCTTACTCTATCGCCTGTGCAAACACTTCGAACCCGCACGAATCCTTGAATTAGGAACCTCCCTAGGCAGAGGAACCTTGGCCATGCATCTTGGATATCAAAAGGCAGAAATAATCAGCATTGAAGGTTCCCCTGAAATTGCGGCTATTGCACGTGAAAACATGAATGAATTTGCCACGAATCCCAGCAGCATTGACTTGGTAGTAAGTTCATTCAGTACCTATTTATCAAATTTGGATAACAAGACCTTTGATCTCGTTTATATTGATGGCCATCATGAAGGGGAAGCGCTATGCGGCTACCTTGACCAAATAATGCCCCACACCCATGAGCAAACCCTTTTTCTATTAGATGACATCCGATGGAATGACGATATGTTCAAGGCCTGGAATAAACTCATCGCAGATGAGCGGTTTCATGTGAGCATTGATTTTTTCAGAATGGGGGTGTTAAGTCGGCGGCCAACACAGGCAAAGGAACATTTTATGTTGACCTTTTAATAGACAGGCTTTATCTGTTTTAACATGAATGAGGTATTCAGGCGTTTTGAGTCCGATTTGTTTTGTTTTTTCATCGATACTTCAGCTAAGACTGCCTGTTCCGACGCTAAATTTTTATCCTTGGATGTCCACATATACGTATTGCTTTTCGGCGCATTGCTCGCAACATTCTCCTCTACTGGCACGGCATCCTCATCCGATCTTGAACCTCTAACCCGTTCCGGCTTTGCATCTTCCATTTCAATCGAGGCAATAACCGCAGGTTCATCCATCAATATTTCAGACGGTACCTCACGGTCCAACGCGGTACGAGAGGAGGGAATTGGATCTATAGCTGCCACTTGTGGCGTTTGCTTTTGTTCCGAAGTACGTGGTAAGGTTGATTGATTGTTTTTCTTTTTTTGTTCCTTCTTTTCAACCGTAGCAACTTGTTTTTGAGGTGCATTGGCTGTCCCAAAGAAATAAATCGTCAAGAAAATTAACACCGAAGCAGCAACGGCAGAGGCAGTGAATAAATTGAACATCTTTGGACGCATACGCTGCACTGAGGGTTGAGAATACGTTTGATCAAATGTTTGATTTAGCGCTTCCAATAAATGCGCTGGAGGATTTACGGGTAATACCTCCTTGCTTCGTGTTACAAGGACCTTAACCTGCTGAAAACTAACTTCATCAGAACATAAGTCCTCAATTAAGGATTGCTCACTTGGCGTCAAATCGCTGTAATGTGCGTTTAAAAATAAATCGTCTATCTGCTTCATCGTTCTACGAGTTCAAACATTTTTAATTCTGTGGCTAATTTCTTTATGGCATAAAATAAGCGTGACTTTACGGTACCTTCATTGATTCCAACGATCACTGAAATTTCTTTAATCGAAAGGCCATCCATATGTTTTAAAACAAAAACTTCCCGGTGTTTATCATCTAACTTTATAAGTTCCTGATCCAAAGCCTCTTTAAATTCCCAATCCGTTACCGTCTGCGCTACATCCTCAGTTCCACTCAAGTGGTAATGATTATCCAATCCATTGCTGGTATTCTTTCTAACTTCATTTCGCTTAAACTCATTCTTGCATAAATTAGAGGCAATGGTATAAACCCATGTTTTAAAACTCCGATTGGTATCAAACAAATGGGGTTGCGTAATGATCTTGGTAAACAAATCCTGTAATAAATCTTGCGCACGAACTTCGTTATACCAGAGTAGCTTTAGTATATATCCATACAGCTTACCCGAATAGCGCTGATACAATTCATTAAAGGCAGTCTTCTCCCCTTGACGAATCGCTAACATGAGCTCTTCATCGGAGAAATGAGAAAAACCTGACTTCAATCCGCGCATGTGTATCTTACTTTTTTTGTCTGATTTTAATTTTTCTACTTTCGATTTTGGATCGTTTTTCCTTGCTTTTATCCGAACTTAAGGTCTCTACTGTTAAAATCATTGGCAAATAATTTTGCTTGAGCCCTGCGAGCGATTCATCCGGTTCAACTCCACAATCCATGTAGGAAAATGAATCCATAAATTTCTCGTTCGTTTGGAGAATCTGCTCATTACTTCGGCTGTTTGGGTATAAGAAAACCAATCCATTGGGTGCCAAATCCTCTTCGAATTGAACCAAGTAATCGCTAGGGATTGTCATCGAAAAGGCAAAACGTTTTGATGGATTCACTCGAATTAAATCTCCGAGATAAGTCACATCTACGATGGATTGGACAGGAATGGTAAACCCTTTTTTCAATAATAGGGCGCGATACTGCTCACTTTGCAATAAATCCAAGGAAATAATATCAATGGAATTTCTACGCAGAGCAACTTGTTCTTGAATGGCGCTGTACGTGTCTAGTGTTCCGTGTGTAATAAGCGTAGTGTTCTCGGGAACCGATTTGATTAGGTCGACGGCATAACAGGTCATTGCATCGGGAATCAAACCCAGTGTTTTTATCTTATTTAAGGTATTCAAAACCATTAACGTATCACCAGTAACCATTGAATTGGCTAACAATAAGGTCAAGCCTTCCGGATGATTTGGATTTAAACGTAAGGCCTCTATAAGTTGAGGTGCTCTTTCGGCATTGTAATTCCCTTGGTCGTAATAAAGTATATTCGCTTCAATTTGCTCTGAAAGTGTTTGAGCGACCCCTTTTAATTTCGTTACGGATTGTTGTAGTTGCTTGTCCTCGGCAGGGGAAGCAGAGCGCGAGGAAGAATTGCTCTTAATCCGTGCTTTACTTGACTTATAAGTTTCCGCCTCTTTTTTAAAATAACTTTGTTCCTGTAATGACTTGACATCATCCGTACCTACAGTTCTAGATTCTTCGTCCTTGTTGATAATAATCAATTGCGTACTATCCAGTAATTGAGGTGATTTTTCAACGGCATTAAAATTAATACCGTTTGAAATACTGTTGGTTTGTGGAGGCTGAGCAAATGAATGAACAGCAACCATAACTCCAAAAAAGATAAGTAAATTTAGTTTCATAACGACACCCTCTACATGCATCAAAGGAAAAAGTTCATTTAACGAAGTTAAGTATTTACCTAAGACAAATAATATGTAAGTTTGTGCGTTAAGTCACCTGTGAAAAATCTAATATGCTTTCTTAGTACCATAGCAATACTCATTGGATTGATTCCCTTGAACAGCTGTAATAAAATGAAAGGCTTCTCAAAAGAAAACTTAAGTTTTTCGTTAGACACGGTGGTGTTTGATACTGTTTTTACCACCGTTGGATCTACTACCCAACAATTTAAGATTTATAATCCTTCTTCAAAATCAATTCAAATTGATGAAATTGAATTAATGGGTGGTGAACAATCTCCATTTCGCTTGAACGTAGATGGTGAAAAAGGAACGTTTTTAGAAAACATGGTTCTTGAAGGAAAAGACAGTTTATATGCGTTTGTAGAGGTTACCCTTGCCGCCAATGCACAAAACCAACCGTTGATTATTGAAGATTCTATCCGCTTTAGAACCAACGGAAAAGACCAATATGTGAAACTCGCGGTGTGGGGACAAGACGCCTATTTTCATTACAAAGACTTAAATGAAGGGACATGGCCCAATGATAAACCCCACGTGATCTATGGATATGCTGCGGTTGATTCTTCCAAATCGTTAACCATCCAAGCGGGAACAAACATTCACCTTCATAAAAATTCCATTTTATACGTGTACAAGGGCGCGTTACATGTACAAGGCATGCAAAACAATGAGGTGGTATTTCAAGGAGATCGTTTAGAGTCGATGTATAGCAATGTGGCGGGTCAGTACTATGGAATCTACTTTCACGAAGCCCTCCCTTCCACCATCGATTATGCCATTTTAAAAAATGGTACGGTCGGGGTGCATTTGTATCACGAAGACCCTAATAATGTAGGATACACCTTAGAATTAACTAATACCCGAATTTTTAATACCTCGAGATACGGGGTATTTATTTATGCGGGGGCCAAGGTTAAGGCGGAAAACTGCATCATTTCTAGGAACGAAAGCCATGCCTTATTGGTGTTAGAAGGCGGCGATTTTAACTTTAATCATTGCAATCTGGTAGGCTATGGTAATTCGCAAGTTCCTGCGGTTGGAATAAGTAATTACTATTACAAAACGGCGACAGGGGTTACAACCGTATCTTCCATCAACGAAGGCGTATTGCGGAATTGTGTAATTGCCGGCAACCTAGATTACGAATTAGCCATCGACACCATAAATGCTCCTGGTGTAACGTTGAATTTTAATTTCACACACAGCCTTATTCGCAGTGAAAGCATCTATACGGATCCATTCTACACGAACATTCTCTGGAATGAAAATCCGCTTTTTGAAAATACTGCACAGGGAGATTTTCTATTTCTTCAGAATTCTCCATTAAACGGCGCTGGAATTAATTCCCCGATTTTCACCGACATCTTGGGTAATCCACGGAATAACCCACCGGACATTGGTGCCATCGAACTGCCCTAACTGGGCATAAAAAAATCCCGCAAATGCGGGATTTAATCTATTTATATTATTTGGATTCTACTTATGCCGTAGCATTCATGTTATCCAATACTTCCATTACGCCTTTAACAGCCTCCGCTGATTCACTTAACAAGGCTTTCTCTGCGTCGTTCAAGTCTAATTCAATGATTCGTTCAATTCCATTTTTACCCAATACCACAGGAACTCCAAGGTAAATGTCTTTCAAGCCGTATTCACCAGTTAGCCATGCACAAACTGGGAAGATTCGTTTTTGGTCACGTACAATTGCTTCTACCATTTGGGCAGCTGCTGCCCCCGGGGCATACCATGCAGAAGTTCCTAGCAATTTAACGAGTTCACCGCCTCCAAATTTAGTGCGCTCAATAATCTCATTCAATTTGTCTTCAGCTATTAATTCGGTAACTGGAATACCTGCAACGGTTGTATATCTTGGAAGTGGAACCATGGTATCACCATGTCCACCCATTAATACGGCTTGAATATCTTTCGGTGAAACATTCAATTCAGTGGCAAGGAACGCTCGGTATCTTGCCGTGTCTAAAACACCCGCCATTCCAAATACTTTCTTTGAATCTGTTTTGGCATTTAGATAAGCACAATACGTCATTACATCTAAGGGATTGGAAACTACCACAATGATTGCATTTGGCGAATATTTAATCACATTCTCCGTCACCGTTTTTACGATTCCTGCATTGGTAGCGATTAAATCATCACGAGACATTCCTGGTTTACGCGGTAAGCCCGATGTGATTACTACTACATCAGAATCCTTGGTCATGGCATAATCATTCGTAGATCCAATGGTTCTTGAATCATACAAATTTATTGGCGCAGTTTGCCAAATATCAAGTGCTTTACCTTCAGCAAAGCCCTCTTTTATATCCAATAAGATAATTTCATTGGCAATTTCACGTGAAGCTAATACATCCGCACACGTTGCTCCCACATTTCCAGCACCTACTACAGTAACTTTCATAATTTTTCTAATTAAAGATTTGTAATTTTACTTTGCGAATTTACGATAACTGCATTAAATTAAGCGTTCCGAATCAAAAAATGTTTGCTAATTATTATAATTGAGGCAACGACATTAAAAACTAGTACGTTAAGCAATAAAAGCCCTTGGAAACTGTAGAACTTAAAGAACTTGTTGCAGCGTGTGTGCGGAAGGAGCGAAAGGCCCAACACATGTTCTTTAAAACGTACTACGGTAAAATGCTTTCGGTATGTCTACGCTATATTAAAGATCGAGACAGTGCTCAGGAAGTAGTTCAAGATGGTTTTATAAAGGTCTTTGATAAATTGGAATTATTTGACTTTCGGGGCTCGATCGAAGGATGGATGCGGCGAATTTTTTCGAATACCGCAATTGATGCCATTCGCAAAGCGAAACGGAGTCCGTTTTTGTCTGACCAAGACAACGACTTTAAGATGCCTGCAGAAAACACCATGGAGGAGCGAGAAAGCTTAGAAGAATTACAGGTGAAATACTCGGTTGCGCTAGACTGCATTAATCGACTGTCACCAGCCTACCGAACGGTATTCAACCTGTACGTGTTCGAGGAATATTCTCACAAAGAAATCGCAGAAATCCTCGGAATCAGTGAAGGAACGTCAAAATCCAATTTAGCTAAAGCCAGAATGAATGTTCAAAAAATGTTAGAAACAACGTATAAAAAGATCGCACAGTGATGGACAAATTAGATCAAATATTCAAAAACGCTATGGATTCACAGGTTGAACCCTATGATCCATCGGCTTGGGAGGCCCTCGAGAAACGCCTAGATGGCCAACTGCCTCCTAAATCCAATCCATTCAAAAAATGGGGCCTTCCGGGCGCCGCTTTGGTGATTGGAATCTCTCTTGCAACATGGTATTTAACGGATTCTTCAACTCCTGTATCTGCTCCTATTTCTCCTAAGGCTGCTACAGTGGAACCATCCAAAAAAGAGGTAAGCCACAAAGAAACCCCTGCCACAAACAGAGAAGATCAACCCAAGATTGCATTGTATCAGGAAACAAACACCCCTCTTCCTACACCGAATGAGTTGATTATTACCGATACGGAAGAACGCGTTGCTTTACAGGAAATCCCTTCCTTGAAGGATGCGCCCGTTGAGGAGCTTCAATCCAAATCGCTGGAACCTATTGATCACCAAAAACCAAAAGAACTTTTCACATTTAACCCAATTGTTCTTCCAATCTGTGCCGGTATATCCTCGGAATTGAAAAACACCAACGGGTTTGAGGTTACCTTGAAAAACGATCAGGTGACACGTTCAATCGCACCAAACTCCTCCGTCAACGTTGAATTGGGTGCTGGAAACATTGAAATTATAGACCCAGCAACTGGTGTGATTCTTCAGTCGAATGTGATTACCGGACCCAAAGGAGACCTTGTTATCGATGAGATGATTTATGAAAACGGCATACCTGTTCAAGGAATTCATGTGAAGTCTGATGCCAATGTGCGGTCTGTAACCTATGGAAAACAGCGCAGCGAATTATCCAATAAAGATTTTACCTTGCATGTATTCGAAAAGGGATCAACCTCGGTGCAAATAGCCTTAGCGGATGACCGTGGTTGTACTTCGGAAATCCAAGGCATGATTCATGTGTCTGAGGAATATAATCTACTAGCAGTTAATGCGTTTGAGCCTACTTCTCAAGACTCCCGTAAAAACACATTTATGCCGTATGCGCTAACGCGGCGAGCAACATCCTTTCGGATGATTATTTTAGATCCAAACGATGGAGGCATTGTGTTTGAAAGCACTGATGCTACCTTACCGTGGGATGGGATTGATCGTCGATTTGGAAAAATGGGGGATGCCAATAAAGCCTATGTTTGGAAAGTAACCATATCCGAACCAAAGGTGGGCGAAAAATCAGAGTACATGGGCACGGTGGTGCGGATGTAATAAATAAAGTAAAGAAATGTTAAGTAAGGATTATTCTTAGGGATAATCCTTATTTTTGTTTAATCGCCTTGGCGAGATTCAATATGCAAGTGATTAAACGCCTTCCAACTCAATTAGCCAATCAAATAGCCGCCGGTGAAGTGGTTCAACGTCCAGCTTCGGTGGTGAAGGAACTCATGGAAAATTCAATTGATGCCGGAGCTACTGAGATTTCATTGACGATTAAAGATGGGGGGCGAACCCTCATATCCATACAAGATAATGGAAGTGGTATGAATCACCAAGATGCGCTGTTGTGTTTTGAGCGCCATGCGACCAGTAAAATCAATGCCATTAACGACCTGTTCAATTTAATAACCATGGGATTTCGGGGCGAAGCATTGGCTTCGATTGCTGCGGTTGCCCATGTTTCTTTAAAAACAAAAAGAGCTGAAGACATTACGGGTTTTCATATCAGAATAGAGGGAGGAGCCTTTGTACAAAACGAGGAGGTAGTTTGCTCAAAGGGTACATTAATCGAAGTGAAAAATATATTTTTCAATGTCCCAGCCCGACGTAACTTTTTAAAATCAGACAGCATTGAATTTAACCACATCGAAGATGCCTTTCTTTATGTAGCAATTGCTCATCCCGAAGTTAATTTCATTTTGCATCATAACAATCAAGCCATTTACAACCTCAGTGCGGCTAATTTAAAACGCCGTGTCACGGATGTTCTTGGAAAAAATGCGGGCGACCGTGTATTCCCCATAGCGTCAGAAACGGATATTGTTAAAGTAACTGGATTTATTGGGAAACCTGAAACTGCAAAAAAAACCCGAGGAAGCCAATTCTTTTTTGTAAACAAACGGTTTTTTAAAAGTTCATATTTTAATCATGCCGTTTTGAAAGCGTTTGAAGGATTGATTCCCGAGAAATCACATCCAACCTATTTTATTTTCTTGGAGGTGGACCCGGCGAAAATTGATGTGAATATTCATCCCACGAAAACAGAAATAAAATTTGAAGAAGAACGGTTCATTTATTCCATTTTACTCAGTACCATTCGTCAATCTCTCGGAATGTTCAACCTCATGCCCAGTTTGGATTTTGAACTAGAAACCGCATTTGATCTTCCCGCAGGCTTTAGAAAACAGCCCATCGTTGAGCCCACGATTCAAGTAGATCCAAATTTTAACCCATTCAAACCACAACAGCAAGGTAGTAAATCGAATGGGTTTTCAAAGGGAATTCACGAGCAGGGCTTTGGAGCATCTAAATCCACAGAGGAAGATTGGAAATCTTTTTATTCGATCCAGGAAACTCCAGAGAATATACAACAAGAATTGCCCGGAATTGGGGGTATAAGCACTAGCACAGACCTTCTACTTATTGGTCGTTACATCTTTACCCCAATAAAAACTGGGGTTATGGTGATTGATTCTAAACGAGCCATGGAACGCATCTTGTATGATGAATGCATTGAAGCCTTTGTAAAGCACCCACTGAATCAACAGATGCTTTTGTTTCCGATAGAAAAACCCTTGGAAAAACAAGAACTGCGGATCATGACAAACCATTTTAAGACCTTTGAACAGCTTGGATTCAACTTGGTCCTAGAAGATTCGATATTACGCATTATGGGTGCACCAGAAATATTACATGAAAACGGTGTCGTCCAATGTGTCGATGAATTGATGGAACGAGTAAGCTACAGTGAACAACATAAGGAGGATGTGGCACATGCGCTGGTTGTACAAATGGTGAACAACGCTGCGAAATACCACCGCATTGGAAATAAGCAAGAAGCGGAATTACAAATACAACGGTTGTTTAGCTGTACCTCCCACACATTGAGTCCATCAAATGAACCCATTTTACAGATTCTCACGTTTGAGCAATTAAACCAATTGATAAAATAACTACATGTTAAACAACATACCTCAGGTTACAAAGAATTTATTACTCTTGAACGTCTTTGTTTTCATTCTTACCCTCATTCTTGGGAGCAAGGGAGTGGATTTGAATCTATTATTAAGCACTCATGCTATCGGTTCTCCGTTATTTAAGCCCTACCAAGTGGTTACCCATATGTTTGCACATGCTGGATTTTTTCATTTGTTAATGAACATGTGGCTATTTGTGATGCTTGGGGGATACTTAGAACGCTTATGGGGGCCGAAGCGGTTCTTTATCTTTTTTCTGCTTTGCGGATTTGGCGCCTTCTTACTTCAAAACGCGATGAGTGCCTACCAGCTTTTTGATTTAAAATCGCAGATTTCAGCATCAGGGGTTGATCTAAGTACTATTAATTATTACATTTCTAAATCCTCAACTATTCAGGAAAGCTTATCAGAAATTAATCAAATTGGAAAATTTTCCGAAGCACAAGCCACCCTTATCATTGACTATGTAATGGTCTCTAATTCTTCCATGCTCGGCGCTTCAGGTGCGGTGTTCGGGGTATTGGCCGCCTTTGCAATTTTATTTCCAAACCAAGAGTTCATGCTGTATTTTGCGATTCCTGTTAAAGCAAAATTTTTAGTGGGTGCTTATTTTATATACGAAGTGTATCAAGCATATCAAAACAACCCTAATGACCAAGTGGCGCATTTGGCACATGTAGGTGGGGCAATTGCTGGTGCAATCATTGTTTTATATTGGAGAAAAAAAGACCGCGCAAATTTTTATTGATATCAAATGGAACAGCGAACGATTGTTGATGAGATAAAATTTCAATTGCGAAACGGCAAAATGACCGTCCGTTTAATCATTGTAAATGTTTTCATTTTTGCCGCCATTCACCTCATCGGCTTTGTAGAAGGATTATTTGGAAATACCTTGTGGAGTCTTCGTTTTTTCACCTTTCCGACCGGTCTTTTCGAGTTTTTAGTCAATCCGTGGACGCTTATTACGAGTATTTTTGCCCATGTATCTTTGGGGCATCTTTTTTTTAATATGTTATTTTTGTTCTTTGCCGGAGCTATGTATGAACAGATATTCGGATCCAAAAAGTTACTCATTACCTACCTCGCGGGGGGCATCATTGGCAATCTGTTTGAATTATTAGCAACCTTACTAATTCCAGACTTTTCCGCACCCCACTATGTGCTAGGAGCGAGCGGAGCCATTATGGCTATTTTCACAGCCATCGCCGTATATCGACCACAGACTCCGATTTATTTGTTTGGGATAGTTGCGATCCCAATATATGTGCTTGCGTTGTTTTTCTTAGCAAAAGATTTAATTGGCATTGGTGCCTCCGATGAAATTGCTCATTTCGCACATTTAGGAGGTGCTTTTTTTGGATTTTTAACCGTTCAACAGATCCATAGCAATTCCAATATATTAAATCAATTAAATGGACTATTCCATAAGAAACAGCGCGCTGATTCTGCTAAAAACAGACGATTTAAACCGGATGAGGTATACAATGCTGAGAAAAAAGTCAAGCAAGAACGGATAGATACGATTTTAGATAAAATCTCGAAATCCGGGTATGAATCCTTGACTCGTGAGGAGAAAGATTTTTTATTCAATCAAGGTAACTCATGAAGTGGATTGACCGAATCCTTGCGTTGGCTCTTTGGGCAAGTTCTGCGGTACTGCTCGTTTCATATGCAAGTCCCTTTTTCCATCCCGACAGTATTCCGTGGTTACCATATTTTGGATTACTTTACCCCATTTGGGTTTTCACTTGTGTGATAATCACAGGCTTTGCTTTTCTGCGTAAATTACCATTCAAGTTTATTGGTGTTTTTGTTCTATTCATTGGATTTTCGTTTCATGTACGTTTAATTGCATTCAATTTTACCGATAACCCCGCCTCAGAAGATTCCATTCGTTTATTGACCTATAATGTTCGACTCTTTGGTTTATATGACGATAGTACGTTTGAAAGCCGAAATCAAATTTTCAATTTAATCCGAAAAGAGGGCCCAGATGTAGCCTGTTTTCAGGAGTATTATCGCCAAGACAAGCCCACCTCGTTTGAAACGTATGATTCTATACGCAACATTATGCAGTCGATTGATTACCACGAACGAAGTGCTCATAATGAACGAGGAAAACGCAATTTTGGCATTGCTATTTTTTCAAAATACCCCATGATTGCTCGTGGTGATGTTATGTTTGAAAGTCAAGGCACCATGGATTTTAATTATTGCATTTTCGCTGATATTGTATGTAAAACCGATACGTTCAGGATCTATAATGTACACCTTCAGTCTATTCGACTCCATGAACCTGGAAAAACACAAGAACAAGGTAGGCTTGCCCTGTTAAAAACAGGCATGAAAAAAATGAACATAGCGTATGTAAAACGCGCTGATCAAGCGCGTAGAGTCATTGAGCATATGGAAACCTCCCCCTATCCAATCGTTGTATGTGGAGATTTTAATGATACCCCGATGTCCTATACCCACCATCAATTTTATAAAAAAATGACCGATGGATTTCTGGCTTCGAGCCTTGGGTTGGGAGCAAGTTATATTGGGCGTATTCCCGCAGGAAGAATCGATTATGTATTCCATACGGATGAGTTATCTTGTTCTAATTTCAAGACCCATGACGTTGATTATTCAGATCACCGTCCAATCAGCTGTTCCATTAATTTCTTGCATCCGTAAATGAAACGGATTTTGATTATTGATTGCGGAAGCAGTAAGGTTCCTCTATTAGAAGAAATGGTTTTCGAATCTGCGGATTATGAAACATATTCATTTTTTGAAGTTACCCAAGAAACCACTGATTCCTTTGATGGTATAATTATTTCAGGATCCCCTATTCTCATTACTGAAGAAGATATGGAGCCATACCTAACACAAGCGTCTTGGATAAAAACTACGGTAAAACCAATTCTAGGAATTTGTTTCGGTCATCAACTTATCGGCTTATGTTATGAGGCTTTTGGTTCAAGAATGAAAGATTGCCGTTCTATGAACGAAATTGAACAATTCGTGGATTGTCCCCTGCTGAATCGTTTACCGAATATTTTTGAAATGCAAGAAGACCATTGTGAAAGCATATCTATACCTCAAGAATTTGAATTAGTTGCTAATTCCGATGAATGTATTAACGAGGTCATGCAACATGAATCCAAGAAAATTTATGGCGTGCAGTTCCATCCCGAATCTTCAGGGAATTTCGGACATATATTACTTGAAAACTTTATTGAAGGGTGTTAATGACCTGAAACGTAAAGCATTTTTTTAGAATCCAATACGCTTATTTTACGTATATTAATTTCTATTATCCCTTCCTCTTTAAAATCTTTTAATAAGCGAATTAAGGTTTCTGTTGCCGTTCCAACGAAATTAGCCATATCTTCTCTAGAGATATTGATGGGTTCATCTTTATAAATTTCCATTAAAAGTAACAGGCTAAATGCTAAACGCTGACGAACAGATTTTTGAGCCATATTGGTAATGAAATCTGCCCGATCGGCAAGTTCACGAGAAAGTTCTTTTAATATTCCATTTCGCAACATCGGATTAGTATCTAACATCGGTAAAAAGTCTTCTTTACGGATAAAGCATATATTGCATTCCTCTAAGGTCTCCGCCGATACTTTGTAGGCATCTTCTGTAAACATCGCACGAAATCCTACCAAATCTCCTCCTTTGGCGATTTGAATGATTTGTTCTTTCCCCCCATCTCCCCGTTTGAAAATCTTAACCTTTCCCTCATTAATACAGAACACCCCTCTTGGGAATGAGCCTTCAACAAATAGGTATTGATTTTTTTTATAATAATTACAGGTTTTATGGTCCTCCAAATGTTCTACTTCCTCCCCCATTATTCCGCTAAGTAAATTCTCTTTTCGACGCAAACAGGTACTACAAGAAATATTTCGGGGATCCTTTTCTAGCATAATAAATGGATTAAAACCAAAGATAAAAAATCAAAGATTAACTAAAATATTGATAATGATCATTTTTTACAATTAATACCAACATTAGTTTTGTGTGTGGAAAGTAAAACACTTGTAAAAAAATACAATGTACCAGGACCAAGGTATACATCATACCCAACCGTACCCTATTGGAAAAATGAGCATTTAACTGGGAAGGATTGGCTAAAGGTGCTAAAAAAAACAAAAGGAAATACTATTTCTATATATATTCATCTCCCGTTTTGTGAGCAATTGTGTACCTTTTGTGGCTGTCACAAACGTATAACGAAAAATCATGCGATAGAAGAACCATACATCAATGCCGTATTAAAGGAATGGTTCATTTACAAAAAACATTTACCAGCAGATTTAACCTTAACAGAAATTCATTTAGGCGGAGGTACACCAACATTTTTTTCTCCAAACGAATTGCATAGACTTATTTTAGGAATCACCGACGGCATTAATATTTCGGAGTGCCGGATGGGATTTGAAGCACATCCGAATAACACTACAGAAGAACATCTAGAAACCCTTTTTAAACTGGGATTTCGAAGAATCAGTTTAGGAATTCAAGATTACAACCTCCAAGTACAAACCGCAATTCATAGAATTCAAACCGTTCATCAAGTACTTAACATTCATAACAAGGCGAAAGAAATAGGTTACTCAATAAACCACGATTTAATATATGGACTTCCATTCCAAGATCTTAACGCATTGATTTCAACCTTAAACATCACGGTCGAAATGCGTCCAGACCGAATCGCACTTTACAGTTACGCCCATGTTCCTTGGATAAAAGGTACGGGGCAACGCGGATATAATGAAGCTGATTTACCCAATGAAACTATTAAATCGGAAAGCTATGAATATGCTTCCCATTTTCTTATTAAACAAGGATATCTTTCCATTGGCATGGATCACTTTGCACTTCCACATGATGAACTTTCTATAGCAGTTAACAATGGAACCCTTCACCGCAATTTCATGGGATATACCATTCAAAAATCTACGCGTATAATTGGCCTTGGAATGTCTGCTATTTCCGATGCTTGGTTTGGATTTGCACAAAACAGCAAGCATGTTGAATCCTATTTGTCATCTATTAATCGAGGTGAAATTCCAATTTTTAGAGGCCATTTATTAACCGCTAAAGACCTGGAAATCAGAACAAAAATTCTGGAGTTAATGTGTAAATTTCAAACCACATTACCCAATAATGAAAATCATCGTATACAAATAGTTGAACGTTTAGCTCCACTTGAAACAGACGGAATCATTGAGATAAACAAGGATCAAGTTACGATTCAACCAGAATTTCGAGGATTTGTCCGGAATGTCTGTATGTGCTTTGATGAACACCTTTTTAATCAACCAAGAAAAGAAAATACGTTTTCAAAAACAATTTAATGGAACGGATTTGCTTTCATTGCGGAGACAATTTAGGTAAAAAACCCTTACAATTCGACGATAAGTTCTTTTGTTGCATTGGATGCAAAGGAGTTTATCTTTTATTAAAAGAAAATCATTTAACCGATTTTTATAACTACGAATCAAATCCTGGGCTAAAACCTCTAACCTCTTCACAAGATAAATATGCATTCTTGGATTTACCTGAAATTCGACAACGTTTTATTAGATTCGAAGATGACCGAATCGCCAAGGTATCTTTAAGTTTACCTAACATTCATTGTTCCTCTTGCATCTTTCTGTTAGAAAATGCCCATAAAGCCAATTCAAAGATCATTCAATCTCAAGTGAATTTTACAAAAAAATTGGCCAATATTACCTTTTTAACCAAGGAAATGCAATTGAGTGAACTCGCGCTATTCTTTGATCGAATTGGTTATCCTCCAAATTTTCAACAGAAAAAAGAAACGTTAGAAACGAATAAATCTTTTATATTAAAACTCGGATTGGCTGGATTTGCCTTTGGTTCAATTATGTTGTGGAGTTTTCCTGAGTATACAAAAAATGGTGCTGAAGACAATTCATTTAGATATTTTACTTCATGGTTAGCATTTCTAGTTTCCCTGCCTGTTTTATTATATTCAGCCAGTGAGTACTATATTTCTGCCTATAAATCATTACGTGCTAAACACTTAAACTTAGACATCCCTATTACACTCGGCATCCTTGCCTTGTATGCGCAAAGCGTGTATTCAATCATCCATTATGAAGGACCGGGCTACATGGATAGTTTTGCCGGTTTTGTTTTTTTCTTATTAATTGGAAAATGGTTTCAGAACCGTACCTATCAATCCTTGTCTTTCGATAGAGACTATACCTCGTATTTCCCCCTAGCAGTAAGAAAAATCAAAGAAAATACAGAAGAGATAATTCCAATAGAGACTATCGAGATAGGCGATTTACTCAAAATAAGGAATCAGGAAGTGATTCCATGTGATTCCATTTTAATGGATGACAAGGCTGAGATTGATTATAGCTTTGTTACAGGCGAATCAGTAGGCGTTTCTGTAGTAAAAAACTCCATGCTTTATGCAGGAGGCAAACTATTAAACGCTTCGATTACCGTGGAGGTGAAAGAAATTACGGACCGTTCTTATCTGACGCAACTATGGAATGAACAACTTGACAAGAAAAAAACTTCAACATATCAGCGATATCAAGACCGAGTCGCTGCTTACTTTCTATGGGCCGTACTAATTATTTGCGTAATCAGTATGCTATGCTATTTAATAATTGCCCCTGCATTAATAATGAAAGTGGTGGTTTCAGTTTTGATTGTTGCATGTCCTTGTGCCCTTGCGTTATCCACTCCCTTTGCTTTTGGAAATGCCATGAGAAAGATGGGCCAATTAGGCCTTTACCTTAAAAATTCAGATGTTGTTGAAAAATTGGCGGAAATAGATGTTATCGTGTTAGATAAGACGGGTACATTAACCGACACCCGATTAACTGAAGTAAAACAAGTTAGAACTATAGAAAAATCATCTGATTTATCCATAATCATCGCTATGGTTGAATCCTCCACGCATCCTATTTCATCCGCTATTTATGCTCATCTCACCTCAAACCATGAAAACAAAAAAACCGTACATTTTGATTCATTTGATGAACGTGTAGGTAATGGCCTAATAGCAACAATCAATAACGATGTTTTTAAATTAGGAAGTGCTAGCTTCACTAATCAAAATATGGGTGTGAAAGGTGTATTTTTCACAAAAAACGATGTATTAATAACCTTCTTTATAGTTCAAAGTACTTTCCGTGAAGGGTTAAGCTCTCTTCTCAATCAAATCAAATTAAACCACGAAATTTATGTCCTCTCTGGAGACAATAACAAGGAGCTATCGGCACTAATTGACCTCGGTTTTAATGAACAAAATATTTTTTTCAACCAAACACCACAATCTAAATTAGACTTCATTGAATTCCTACAAAATAAGGGAAAACGAGTTATGATGGTTGGTGATGGGTTAAACGATGCCCCCGCATTAGCACAAGCCAATGTTGGAATAGCCATTTCAGAAGACATGTTTAAATTTACTCCTTCCTCAGATGCCATTCTTGATGCTCATCAACTTAAAAATATTCCAGATTTCATAGGCATTTCAAAATTTGCGAAGGTGGTATTAAGAGTTTGCTTAGCATTTTCCATTACTTATAACATTGTTGGGATTTTATTTGCAGTTACTGCAAAACTCACCCCGCTTGTCGCAGCCATTCTAATGCCTATGAGCTCAATTACCATTGTTGGGTTGAGTACCTTCCTGATTTACTTTAGGTACTTACGATTAAAAAACTGACATAGATCAGTTTTTGACAAGACAATCGTCATTCTTTTAAAATTCTAAAGTTCAGAATTTTGTCGCATGGGAGTAATATACATTATGCTGGTGGTTAGTTTGATCATTGCATTATTCTTCTTAGTCATGTTTATTTGGGCAACACGTAGCGGACAATTTGATGATGATTATACTCCTTCTGTGAGAATGCTATTTGAAGACGAACATAAACAAAAATAAAACCATGGAAATCCAGAAATTTAGTTACGACAATACAATAGTTAAAAGATTCGCTTATGCGACAGTTATCTGGGGAATTACAGGTATGCTTGTCGGATTAATTGCCGCATTACAATTAGCATTTCCTGAATTCTTTAATGATTACCTGGCGTTAGATTTTTTAAGTTTCGGTAGGATTCGTCCATTGCATACGAATGCTGTAATCTTTGCTTTTGTAGGGAATGGAATTTTTATGGGAGTGTATTATTCTTTACAGCGCCTACTAAAAGCGCGAATGTGGAGCGATAAACTTAGCACTTTTCATTTTTGGATGTGGCAGTTTATCATTATCTGCGCGGTAGTAACCCTACCCTTAGGTTATACCACGGGAAAAGAATATGCTGAACTAGAATGGTGGATTGATATTTTAATTGCAGGTATATGGGTGGTCTGGGGATGGAATATGTTTGCCACCATTCTTAATCGACGGGTAAAACATTTGTACGTTGCCATTTGGTTTTACATTGCAACGTTTGTAACAGTTGCCATGTTGCACATATTTAATTCTTTTGAGCTACCCATTTCCTTTCTTAAAAGTTATTCGTGGTATGCTGGAGTACAAGACGCATTGGTTCAATGGTGGTATGGTCACAACGCAGTTGCTTTCTTTTTAACCACTCCCTATTTAGGATTAATGTATTATTTCATACCTAAAGCTGCCAATCGACCTGTTTATTCATATCGATTGTCAATTATTCACTTTTGGTCCCTGATTTTCATGTATATCTGGGCTGGGCCTCACCATTTATTATATTCCACCCTTCCAGATTGGGCTCAAAGTTTAGGCGTTGTATTCTCGGTAATGTTAATTGCGCCTTCTTGGGGAGGTATGCTAAATGGACTACTAACACTACGAGGCGTATGGGATAAAGTGCGTGATGATGTGATGTTGAAATTTATGGTAGTTGCATTAACAGCCTATGGAATGTCAACCTTCGAAGGACCAATGCTATCGCTGAAGAACATCAATGTGATTTCACATTTTACAGATTGGATCATCGCACACGTTCACATTGGAGGCTTAGGTTGGAATGGGATGTTAACCTTCGGTGTATTATATTGGCTTTTCCCTAAAATGTACCGTACGGAATTATATTCTAAACGGATGGCAAATCAGCATTTTTGGATTGCTACACTTGGAATAATTTTATACGCGATCCCCATGTACATTGCCGGATTTATGCAAGGATTAATGTGGCAAAAATTTAATCCGGACGGGACATTAGTTAATGCAGACTTTATCCGAACATCCATTGAAATGAAAAACTTTTACTATTTAAGATCAATAGGAGGGTTACTTTATTTAATTGGAGCCATCATGATGTTTTATAATTTAATTAAAACAGCAAAAGCAGGTAGTTTTCTGGCCAATGAAGAAGCGGAAGCACCTGCCCTTGTTAAGGAGACAAAAATTCACGAAGGCGAATATTGGCACCGAGCCATTGAGCGTAAACCTGTTCAATTTATGATTTTAAGTTTAGTAGTAGTTGCCATTGGCGGAATTATAGAAATAATACCGACTATGATTGTTAAAAGTAATATCGCAACGATCAAAGAAGTTAAACCATATACTCCATTGGAACTTGAAGGCCGAGATGTATACATTTCAGAAGGTTGTTATAATTGTCACTCTCAACTCATTCGCCCTCTTCGTTTTGAAACCGTACGCTACGGAGAATACTCTAAATCGGGGGAATTTGTATATGACCACCCATTCCAATGGGGGTCAAAACGTACTGGACCCGACTTAGCACGAGAAGGTGGTGTTCGTGGAAATCTTTGGCATTACCAACATTTGATTCGTCCCAAAGTGGTTTCGCCTGGATCAATCATGCCCGCCTATGCTTGGCTAAAAAGTGATCGATATAAAATAGATTATGACATGATCCCGAAGAAAATCAGAGCGATGCAAACATTAGGTGTGCCTTACAAGAAAGGATATGATAAAGTAGCCATTGCCGATTTGAAAAAACAAGCTACGCTTATAGCTATGGATATTGTTGAAACTTCGCCCAAGGAAGCGCTCAAAGGAATTAGTAAAGAAGCCATAGTTAAAGAACTAGAAAATAAAAAAATAATAGCATTGATTGCCTACTTGCAACGCCTAGGAACAGACATTAAAACCATTAAAAAATAATCTCATGTTGCGCTTCATTAAACATAATTTAACAACTATTGGTAATGTGGAGTATTTCCCAATCATTTCTTTAGTCCTCTTTAGCCTGTTTTTTTTACTCGTGGTAATTCGAGTGATTAAGATGTCGAAAAGTTCAGTGGCTGAAATGAGTAATTTACCATTTATTGATCAATCCAAGGATAACCAAAACATTTAACCTTATGAATACGAATCGTGGTGTTTCAATAATACTTGCCATAGTGATTAGCTTGAGTACTTTTTTTGCTCAAGATGGGAAACAATTGTTTAAATCTCGATGCAATAGTTGTCACATGGAGGACAAAAATAGCACTGGTCCTAAACTAAAAGGAGCGAAGGCTTTATGGGAAAGTGCCGGAGAGGGTGAACAAATTTATCAATGGGTTGAAAATTCGGCAACCTTAATTAAAACGGGAAAAAGCACCAGAGCAAAAGAAATTCAAGGATATAGCCCAACAGAAATGCCTGCTCAAACAGTAACAAAAGAGGAAGTTGATGCCATACTTGCATATGTTGATTCGTATGAACCCGCTACGGCAAAAAAATCAGCATCGGTTGTAGATTCTACCGCAACCAGTGTTGCTTTGGTGGGAAAACCTAATTACTCAGAAAATCTAAATTTGTTTTATGGGTTACTTTTTATTGGTTTGATTATCGCAATCGGAATATCAGTAATGGGATACTCCATCGTCACTTATGTTAAATCAGATTATTTCAAATCCAGAGCAACAAAACAAGGCATAATGCCAGTAACAATCCTCATCTTAAGTTTCGGGTATATCGGCTACAATTCTCAAAGTTTAGCTTTAAATTTTATATCCTACGGAGAAGCAACTGAAAAAACGCCATGGTTGTTGGTTGAAAATTCAGATCTCTATTTGCTTCTTTTTATAGATATCCTACTGATTGCAATATTTCTTTATCTACGAAATATATTCAATCGATTGGCCGCTATGACTAAATCAAAGGACGCAATCGCATTGGAGGGAGTACCTGCTTTAAATAAATTGAGTGTTTTACTGACGGATGCTGTTCCCATAGAACGCGAACACGAAATCATGATGGACCATGAATATGACGGAATTCGTGAGTTAGACAATAATCTTCCACCTTGGTGGGTTTGGGGCTTCTATGCCACGATAGTATTTGCAATAATTTATATGGTAAAGTACCATATTGTAGGTTATTCAGATTTACAAATAAAGGCTTATGAAAAAGAAATGGTTCAGGCTGATAAAGAAGTTACAGCGTACCTATCTGCACAGGCTATGAATGTTGATGAAACAAATGCCACCTTACTTACTGAAAGCAAAGATTTATCAGAAGGTAAAAATTTATTTACCACACACTGTGTAACCTGCCATAAAAGTAAAGGAGAAGGAGATGTTGGACCTAATTTAACTGATAAATCATGGATTTATGGTTTTGATATTAAAGAGGTATTTGCCTCAATTAAAAAAGGACGACCAGCAGGAATGCCTGAACATACATCAAAACTAAATCCGGTTCAAATTCAACAAGTTGCATCGTACGTAATTAATCTACCATATACCAAAGGGACTAAACCTGAACAAGGAACCATTATAGAATAATCAATATCATGGGAAAAGAAGACTTTCGAGATCACATTTCCACCGTTAACGAAGAAGGAAAACGGGTATGGATTTTTCCCAAACGTCCAAAAGGAAGTTATTATAATAAACGTAAGATTGTAAGTTACTTTCTATTAACCTTTCTATTTGCAGCACCTCATATCCGTTTAAATAATGAACCCCTTTTATTATTTAATATTATTGATCAAAAGTTTGTAATATTCGGAAACATCTTTTGGCCGCAGGATATGTATCTGTTGGCATTAAGTTTCATTCTATTTATCGTATTCATCATCGTGTTCACTATTATTTTCGGTAGATTATTTTGTGGATGGGCCTGCCCACAAACCATTTTTATGGAAATGGTGTTCCGTAGCCTTGAATATTGGATTGACGGAGATAACAAAGAACAAATCCGTCTTAAAAATGCACCCTGGAGCACCATTAAAGTAGCTAAACGTGTGGCAAAACACAGTGCATTTTTACTCATTTCCTTTCTTATTGCCAACACATTTCTCGCTTATATAATAGGTAGTGAACATTTATGGTCAATACAAACTAGTAACATAAAGCATCATTTGGGAGGATTTATTTCCATTTCATTTTTTTCTATTGTCTTTTACGGTGTATTCGCTTGGTTAAGAGAACAAGTTTGTACTACTATTTGCCCGTATGGAAGGCTCCAAGGGGTATTATTAGATCGAAATTCAATGGTAGTTGGATATGATCATTTACGTGGAGAATCTCGTGACAAAATACATAAAAATGAAGACCGATTAGCTGCCGGGAAAGGAGACTGCATTGATTGTAACCACTGCGTTCAAGTATGCCCGACGGGTATTGATATCCGAAACGGCACACAGATGGAATGCACGAATTGCACTGCATGCATAGATGCATGCGATGAGATGATGTTAGCTGTAGGTTTACCAACAGATCTAATTGGGTATAAATGCATTGACAGCATCGAACAGAAAACAGGATTTCAATGGACACCTCGAGTTAAAGCATATACGCTGCTGCTTATTGCATTGCTTGCTGTTCTTTCTACACTATTGGTGACTCGTAAGGATTTTGAAACTGAAATCATGCGTCAACGAGGTTCAACCTATACCATAACATCAGATGGTCTTATCACGAATATATTTGATTTGAGTATTCTTAATAAAACCCATTATAATTTCACGCTTACACTGAAATGCGATGAACCGGGAGTAATTATAAAGACGGTAAATAAGAACATTACATTGAAATCAGGACAACATCTAGAGGAACGTATTTTAATAAAAGTTGCGAATAATGAATTCACAAATGGTGAATTAAAAGTAAAAATACAAGTATTCGGAAACAGTAAATTAATAGAAACAAAACAGACCAAAATTATTGGCCCATTTATTTAAATTATGAAATTCAGAAACGGCATCATCATATTCATGATATTGTTTATCACATTTATTGTTACCCTAGGGATATTGATGCAACGTGAAGGATCAGATTTAGTCTCTGATGATTATTATGCGCACGACCGGGGATACCAAAATGAATTGAAAGCAATTCAAAATGCTGAGCATTTTAAAAATCCATTCAAGATTAGTCAAACTAAGGATAGTTTAATATTTAGTTGGAGCGAAAACTCAACTCCTAGCGTAATTTCTTTGTATTTCAAGAGACCTAACAACAAAGCGTTAGACAAAACTTTTGAAATTAATTTTGGTAACGACAAAAATGCTTCGTTACCCAAATCTTTTTTTGAATATGGAAATTATCAAGTTGATGCTCGGTATTCCATAGGCAGAGATAGTTGTCAACAAGATATTCCACTACGAATTAAATGATTTCCTCGCTGTTTAGCGGATTATTAATTGGAATTGCTGGATCCATTCACTGCGTTGGTATGTGTGGACCATTACAATTGCTTGTACCCTCCATGAATAAAGGAAAAAAAGCAGGAATAAAAGAGTTTATTACTTATCATAGCGGAAGATTAATGCTTTATATCAGTATAGGTGTAATCAGCGGATTTCTTGGTCTGCAACTCTTCCTATTTCAATCCTTTCAGTGGACCAGTATTATCCTGGGAATAATCATGCTCATTATGGCATGGATTGGCTTGAATAACCCCAATAAAGTTAAAGCCTGGATTATGATCAAAATTCATCAATGGATGAGTTCATCCTTCCAATCAATGCGCATCAATCCATCCTATCTTTTGATTTTTAATATGGGTCTTCTTAATGGACTATTACCCTGTGGACTTGTGTATTTTGCAATATTAAATGCATTGAGTACCCAAACCTTGAGTAATTCAATACTCTCGATGATTGGATTTGGTGTTAGTACGCTTCCAGTTTTTATAATATTAAAAGGAATTGGTCTTAAACTCTCATCTTCAGAAAACACTAGAAAATTCCAACCATGGATACTTTCATTAGTAGCACTAATGATAATTATTCGAGGTTTAAATCTAGGGATTCCCTACCTAAGTCCAAAAGTAGAATTATCCCCCATGCATGGAAAGCCCTCGATAGAATGTTGCAATGGCAAAAAGAATGAAACACAAAAAAAGGCGGACTAAGCCGCCTTTCGTAACCTTTATTGTACTGTTACAATTTCATGAATTTCACAGACTGATTTTGTTTTCCAGAAACCAATTTGATGATGTACGTACCATTTGGTAAATCCTCCGAATTGATAAACACCTCATTTTCACCAGAAGGCATGTTTGATTTTTTAATTTGCTTAACCAATCGTCCGGTAATTGAATAAACTGAAACCTCTACTGCCCCTCCTTTGTTCAATTCGAACGAAAGGGTGGTATTTGCATTCGACGGATTCGGATAGGTTAGCAACTTAGCCTCCATTGATGGGTTACTATTTGAACCATGTTCACCAATTCCGAGGTATGCCTCTGTTTTCCATATACCACGCCCGTATGTTCCAATATAGATTTCTCCAGGTCGGTTATTTCCCTCTTGAAAGGTTCTCCAACTCTGACGTACTTCAAACACCGGCGTACCTTCAAATCCAGCAGAAGCATTTTCCCAAGAAGCACCACCATTTTCAGTAACGAAAGCTCCTTCCGAAGTACCTACCACGATAATATTTGGATCATCGCGATCAATAATACCATCATAGCATCCAGGTTGAGATCCAGGAATAATACTTCCGAGTGCAGTGAACGTTGGCGCAGCAGCAGTGGCATTTAAAGACCTTCTATTGGTTCCGCTAAATCCAGCAAACAGCACGATATCATTTTTATCAGATGGATTAACAGCGATGCCTTCATAGTTCGTAGCTGAAATTTTTGTTGCTGTAGTATAGGAAGGAGTAGTTGCTTGCGCTCCCGTTCCCACGAAGGCTACCTTCGATGTGAAATTAGGATCGCTTGAATACACACTACCTAGGCCATTAATTCTCCAAACCCCGTTTCCGGCAACCAGATAGCAATGCTCTAAATCTTTAGAGAATTCGATATCAAAAGATCCATCTACGTTAGAATAACCCCCTGTATTTCCAATGCCTCTAGCAACGCAAACCCATTGCGCATTTGTTACTGCTAAACGCAATGCGTTACGTGTTCCCCATAACTCTCCGCCATTCGCATTCACATACACTAAAAACCAAGATTGGAATGGGTCAGCTACTTTCAAGGTATCCCAAGCTACGTTGTATACAACAGTATCACTTCCCATTTCAACCAATTCACCCGTTGCCAAATTTTGACCATAGTTAATTCCATTGGCAGTTAAAGCCGGATCGTATAACAAGGTATCATCAAAATACAAGTCTGTTGCAGCAAAGTAGTTGATTGAATCTCCTGAGGATAAACTTGGAATTCTAATCAAATCGCCCGAGTCATAATTCTTGGTAGAAACAAAAGTTACTGAGTCTTCTGAATTTGGATCGAAATACTCCGCTAAGAAAACTTCCGTATGGAACGGGTGGTTCGGGCTGCCATCTGTTCCCGGTGGATCATATGATCCAGGTAAAAGTGGTGCAAAGGTACTCCATGTATTTCCTTTATCGCCTGATCTAGAAATGGTGTTGTAATAAATAGTGGAAATCATGACCGCAGGGTTGAAATAAGAAATTTCGCACTCAAAACCATCACCACCACCTACTTCTCTGAATTCTTTGTACGTAGATAAGGTATGATTATTATACAAAGTACCATTATCTTGTGCTCCTCCCATTACTGCACCGTCTCGGTCAAATGCGATTCCGTAAAACTGTGTTACGTTGTATCCCCTGTTTGCGACAAACCATGTGTTACCGTAATCAGTTGTAATGCTTACTCCCCCATCATTTCCAGCATAAAAACGGTTATTGCTATCCCATTTCATTTCATGGTTATCAGCATGCACATAAATCGACGCATTTTGTGGAACAGACCATAAAGAGATTTTTTGGAACCCGCCGGATGGTGGATTATTAACCGTTTGCTTCCATCTCCAAATATCAATTCCACCGATCAAAATTTGCTCCGGATCATTAGGAACTACCGTTACGATAGAATTGTAACCACCTTGGTCACGGAAAATATCGAACTCACTTGGAGGCCCTGAAGCGCCTACGAATTGTGTCCATGTTGCCCCATCATCATGCGAAACGTGCATACTTAATAGGTTGGAATTCGTTCTTACCGCATAAAGCGAATGACGATTAGTACTATTTTTTATCGCTGAAACCGCAAACTCGATTCGAGGTGCATTTGACGGCACTAAATTGTTTGCTGCAGTTCCTGATTTGTTAGAGAAATTCGCGCCACCATCGGTCGAAACATAGGTAGTGTTGGCACCAAAGGCACAAATAATCACCTGGCCGTCTTTGGACATTTCCAAAGCGGTACATGAGCCAGCGGTTACAGGTACTGAAGTCATTGTTGCATCTCCGAGTTTCCACTTTTTCAAGCCTCCGGTAGTTGCCATAAATACGTAGTTGTCCGCATCGGAGCTTACGATTTGTGTACAGTTGGTCGTGTTTGGAACATTGTCCCACGTTGCGCCGAAATCTGTTGAATACCAAACCCCATTTCCACCCCAAGGCTCTTGATTTGACCCTGTTGCAACATACAACACGCCATCAATCGTTTGCGTCATGGATGAAATGAACGGATTGGCTAACGCATTAAAATATTCTTCCACGCGGTTCCATGTATTTCCTTTGTTTAGAGATACAAACAGACCGCCTGATACGCCTCCAGCCCAAACACGGTTGATATTGGTTCGATCCACTTGTATTGCACGTGTTCGTCCACCAATATTATCTGGACCTTCTTCCGTAAAGGTAATATTCTTGGAACGGTCCATTTGCAAAACACGCTTGCGGATTTCCTGCAACTTCGAGTCAGAAACTTGTGCTCCGGTTTGAACGTCTACATAGCGAGCTTTCAACCACGCTAGTGCTTCATCTGCACCTTTCGTTTCGTTTGGCGTTGATCCAAACAAAGCTAGGGTGTTTTCATTGTACGTGCCGAGGCTTTCTTTACGCAACTCATTCAGGCCTAAACCGATAATTACCGATGCAACAATCAGTGAACCAATAAGATATATTTTTTTATTCATGAGAAATAGACTTTTACTTCTGATTTTTAGACTGCCAATATAATGATTATTCAATTTATTATAAACACAAAATTAAATCTTCTGTTCATTTTTTACAAAATATGTTTTTCCGCGTGATAGGAAGACCGAACTAAGGGACCACTCTCTACATGACGGAAGCCCATTTTTAATCCAATTTCTCGGTAATAATTAAATTGTTCTGGTGTAATAAATTCAGCCACCGCAAGGTGATTTAACGAAGGTTGCAAATATTGCCCTAGTGTGACAATATCCACATTCACTCGACTCAAATCCTCCAAGGTCTCCAATACCTCATCGACAGATTCGCCTAAGCCGAGCATGATTCCGGATTTTGTCTTCATCCCACCCTTTTTAAGACGAAATAACAACTCCAACGAACGGTCGTATTTGGCTTGAATTCGAACTTGTTTTGTTAAGCGTCGAACCGTTTCTAAATTATGAGATACCACTTCGGGAGCGGCCTCTATAATTTTCTGAAGATTATCCCAGTTTCCTGCAAAATCAGGAATTAAGGTTTCCATAGTGGTTCCAGGTGATTGATGACGAATAGCCCGTATGGTTTGAACCCATACATCAGCGCCTCCATCTTTCAAGTCGTCGCGATCAACAGATGTTATTACCGCATGTTTAATTTGCATGGTTTTAACGCTATGCGCAACCTTTCCAGGCTCAAACAGATCAACCTCTGCTGGCTTTCCCGTTTGAACACCGCAAAAACCACATGAACGCGTACATACATTACCTAAAATCATAAACGTCGCGGTGCCTTCGCCCCAACATTCGCCCATATTCGGACAACTTCCGCTTTCACAGATGGTATGTAGTTTATGTTCATCAACTAAGCCGCGAACCTTTTTATAGTTTTCACCGGTTGGCAATTTAACTCGAAGCCAATTTGGTTTCTTTAAGCGTGAATTATTCTCCATTTCGAGTACAAATTTCGGTAAAATAATCTTAAAACACCGGGGATGCGATTTTGGTTTAATTATATCGATAAAACAATCCGTACCTTTGAGGCCTATGACATCCATTGTAACCTATCAAGGGTCACTTAGAACTACCTGTTTGCACAAGGCTGGGGAGCAAATTACTACCGATGCCCCATTAGACAATCATGGAATGGGCGCCTATTTTTCACCAACAGATTTAGTAGCTACAGCGCTTGCATCGTGCTTTTTAACTATTGTAGGAATCTATTGTGAAGAACGGAAAATCCCATTCACTTCTGCGCGAGTTGAGGTAGAAAAAATCATGGCTTCCAATCCACGTAGGATTTCAGACATTCATCTATCCATAGATTTCCGTGGAAACGATTGGGATGATAAAACATTAACAAAAATTATTGCTGCTGGCAAGGCATGTCCTGTAGCCATAACCCTGAAAGACCAAGTAAACATCGAATACCACTTCAAATGATAAAAAAACCGCATCAAGCATACACCAGGAAAGAAAAATCTGACATAATATATGGAATTCACAGTGTTAAAGAAGCTGTTGAGGCCAAACGTGAGATTAACAAGATATTAATCCAAAAGGGTATTTCTAAGGAGTCCTTCGAAGAAATAAGGACCTTTTTAACGGGTAATGACTACGTAGTACAATACGTTCCGATACAAAAACTAGCGCAACTAACGTCAGGAAACCACCAGGGGATTGCTGCCTATGTCTCCCCGATTGAATATCAACAAATTGAGGAATTGGCAGAGCAATGGCTTGAAGCAGGGGTGAAACCGTTTATCCTCGCATTGGATCGAATCACAGACGTTCGGAACTTTGGTGCCCTTGCACGAACGGCTGAATGCATGGGGATTCATGCCATCCTCATACCAACAAAAGGTTCGGCCTTAGTTACAGCAGATGCAGTGAAAGCTTCTTCAGGGGCATTAAATCGAATTGCAGTTTGTAAAACAGACCAATTTAAAAACACCCTATTTCATCTGCAGCAACTGGGAATACGAATAGCCGCAGTAACCGAAAAAACTAAAGTTGCCATTGAAGGAGCAAACCTTCGTGGTTCGATTGTATTAGTAATGGGTTCAGAAGAAGATGGGATCACACAAGACATTTTAAATATGGCTGATCTTCGGGTAACCATTCCCATGGAAGGAACCACCAGCTCGTTGAATGTTGGGGTTGCTGCTGGAATTGCCATGTTTGAAAAAACTAGGCAAGAAAAAAATCGCTAATCAGCGCATTAATTTAGCGGCAAGTTGCGGTATTTCGCTCAGGCAAGAGATTTTATGCTCATACTTAGATTTATCATGTGGTTTTTCTTGATACCAAATGGCCTGCATACCTGCCTTTAAAGCCCCTGAAACATCTGCACGATAGTCATCTCCAATCATCAAACTGGCTTGTGCCGTAGTGTTTGCACGTTCTAAGGCATGCTTAAAGATTTGTGCATGCGGCTTATTTACACCTACTTCCTCACTGCATAGGATGACCTCGAAGTGGTGGTGAATTTGCGCCTGAGTAAGTTTCACGTGCTGCACTTCTAAGAACCCATTGGTAATAATATGAAGCGTAAACCCCATTTCCTTAAGATCAGTTAAAACCTCTGAAGCGTAAGGAACCAATGCGGTTTGTTTAGGAGATAAATCCAGATAACCATCACCGAATCGCTTGATTAGCACCTCGTCTTCCAATTGAAATTTTTTTAAGGTTGCTCTAAAACGCTCGTAACGCAAGGACTCCTTGGTGATTTTGCCATGCGAATAGGCATGCCACAATGCTTTATTTTTGTTGTGATATACTTTATGAAACAGCTCAAAAGAAGGAATGTATCGAATTAATTCACATTCATCAAAAAGCAAACGAAGTGCTTGTTCGGAGTTTTTATCAAAATCCCATAGCGTACGATCTAAATCGAAAAAAATATGCTTACCCGAATAGGCCATACCACAGCAGGTTTAAAAGCACGGAGTTCATACCTATCCAAAGCAGCATTAAGGGGAAGGTATATTTATTATCGCTATAAAACTTCGCACACACCATGGATCCCACCGGTACAGAAAGCAATAAGGGTGCAAGCAATGTAATGCCTAATATACCGAAGGTTTGTTTTATTTTAACCACCCATTTATTGGCACGAGTAAATTTTCTTTTTGATTTAACGTTCCCTTTCAAGGCCTTAAGTTCTAGTCGTTTTTTTTGAAACGAAATCACACGTTCGCTCGCAAAGTAAAAAACGAAGGCGCTAAGCGAACCACCTAACGCAGAGGAAATGGTTATTTCCCAAAAAGGAACCCCCATTTTTGCACCTGGTATTCCTGAGATTAAAAACTTAAACGTTGCCAGTACAAAGGTGCTTCCGAGGATATGCCAATCCATGTTATACTTTTTCTCCGAAGGCGAGGTCTCCCGCATCTCCAAGACCCGGAACAATATACGATTGTGCCGTTAATTCTTTATCTATCACAGCCACATAAATCTCTGTATTACTCGGAAAATGTTTCGAAACTCGATCGAGTGCTTCCTTGGTTGCGATTCCGGCAGCAATGTAAATTTTTTTGGGACTTCCTTGCTGCTTGAGTGCATCATAAACCGCATTCATTGAATTTCCGGTAGCTAACATGGGATCCGAAATAATCCATATCCGATTATCAAGCACGGGTGCCGCAAGATATTCTACATAAATCTCAAAATCTTCAGGGGTGCTATGTTTTCGATAGGCAGAAACGTATGCGCTTTCAGCACGGTCGAAGTACCGCAGAAATCCACTGTGCATGGCTAACCCTGCACGAAGAATGGTTATTAATACCGGTTGTTCATCTAATACTCTACTCGGCGCAATGCCTAAGGGTGTTTGAATATCAACGGCTTTATATTTGAGTTTCCTTGATATTTCAAACGCCATGATTTCTGCAATACGTTCCAAATTAGCTCTAAAACGCAGGGGGTCTTTTTGAATGTCGACGTCTCTTAATTCAGCTAAATAATTGCCGATAATTGAATCTGAATCGGATAGATTATGAACCATGGTTGATTTTTTACAAAAGTACCAAATTAATAGGCAAGCATCTGTTAAAATATGCTATCCGAGTTCTTTTTTTAAGGTTGCCTCATCGAGTTGATTATCCCACCGAGCAACAACAATCGTTGCTACCGCATTCCCAATAAAATTGGTTAAGGCACGGCATTCAGACATAAACTTATCAACTCCTAAAATCAAGGCAATACCTTGAACGGGGAATCCTTTCACCACTGCGAGTGTGGCCGCGAGGGTAATAAATCCCGCACCGGTAACTCCAGCCGAACCTTTGGAGCTGAGCATTGCAATCAATAAAATAAGAATTTGTTGGTTTAGCGAAAGCGGGAAATTACACGCTTGCGCAATGAATAGCGCCGCCAAGGTCATATAAATATTGGTGCCATCCAGATTAAACGAATATCCCGTTGGAACCACTAGTCCTACCACTTGTTTGGTACAGCCAAGCTTCTCGAGTTTCCTCATTAGATTGGGCAAAGCCGATTCAGAAGAACTCGTTGCTAGGACCAAGAATAATTCGTCTTTGATATATCTTAACAATTTAAAGATTGAAAATTTATTATACCATGCTACCGCCCCTAAAATAACAACCACAAAAATAATGGCAGTCAGGTAGAAGGTTGCTACAAGCCCGATTAAATTCCACAACACGGCAAGACCGTATTTACCTACGGTAAACGCCATTGCGCCAAATGCACCTATTGGTGCTAACTTCATCAATATCTCAACGATTTTGAAAATCGGATGTGCCAATGCGTTTAAAAAATCAATAACCGGCTTGCTTTTGTCTTGGGTCATGGAAAGTCCAATTCCGAACATAATAGAGACAAACAAGACCTGCAAAATACTTTCTCCAGTCAGGGAACTTAATAAAGAGGTTGGAATAATATTTAAAATAAAACTGGTTAATGAATGTTCCTTTGAGGCATCCACATAATCCTTAATCGATTTCGGATCCAAGGAACTAACGTCAATATTCATTCCCTGTCCAGGTTGCACCACGTTGGCTACAACCATTCCAATGACTAAGGCCAAGGAAGAAAACGTAAGAAAGTAAAGCATTGCTTTTCCTGTGACTCGACCTACCGTACTTAAATTATTCATGGACGCCAAGCCGGTGACTACGGTAACAAAAATAACCGGGGCTATAATCATTTTCACCAAGGCGATAAACCCATCTCCCAAGATTTTAAGACCGACCGATTGATCTGGCCAAAAATTCCCAAGTACAATTCCGATTACAATCGCAAAAATAACTTGCACATATAACAGACGATACCAAGGTTTTTTTTCAGTAAGAATTGGCATTTCATTTATTTCCATTGACATAATTTAATGTATACAAAGAAACAAATCTTTCTGAGATTCAATTCATAAAATCCAAGATTCGAAGAGCCGTTTAAGAAAAATAAAAATATCCGTACCTTGGACACATGGAAAATGCAGCCTTTAATCGGAAATCTTTACTTCTAATCATTGTTGCTTCTCTGGGTTATTTTGTAGACATCTATGACTTAGTACTTTTTGGAGTGGTGAAGGCCGATAGCCTATTAACGATTCTCCCCCACGCAAGCGACCAAGTTCGAGCAGCCACTGGAAAAATGCTTTTTAACTATCAGATGATTGGAATGTTCATTGGCGGCTTATTATGGGGAGTTTTAGGAGATAAAAAAGGCCGGGTCAAAGTGCTTTTCGGATCCATATTATTGTATTCGATTGCAAATATTGCGAACGCCTTTGTTACGGATATTCCCAGCTACAGCGTCATCCGAATCATTGCGGGTATTGGTCTTGCAGGTGAATTGGGTGCGGGTATCACCTTGGTTTCTGAGCTCATGCCGAAAGAAACGCGAGGTTATGGAACGATGATTATTGTTTGTTTTGGAGCCTTAGGAGCTGTTTTCGCGACCTTAATTGGAGCGAAAGGAGAAGCACTAGGGACCTTTTTAGGCACGACCATAGGAATTAAAATGCTTAATTGGCAAATCGCATACCTCGTTGGTGGTATGCTCGGTTTATTGTTACTAATTATTAGAATGGGAAGTTTGGAATCCCGTATGTTTGAACAAATGCATCAGGAAGGGACAACACGAGGAAACCTGAGACTCATTTTCGGAAATCGAAAAAATCTAATCAAATACATTCAATGTATTTCCGTAGGTATTCCTATTTGGTTTGTCATTGGTTTGTTGATTATGAACTCCAAAGATGATTTTGGCCCCTTACTCGGAGTAAAAACAATCAACAACGGGTTGGCGGTGATGTATGCGTATATCGGACTTTCAATTGGTGACTTAGTAGCGGGATTACTCAGTCAATGGTTAAAAAGTCGCCGGAAGGTGGTGATGATCTTCTTGCTGATGACATTAATTGTTACGAGCAGCTTTCTATTTGGTTCAAAAACCGTCAGTGAAGACACCTATTACCTGTATTGCTTTTTGCTTGGAGCTTCCACAGGATATTGGGCAATTTTTGTAACAATCGCTGCTGAACAATTTGGAACAAACATTCGATCTACTGCAGCAAATACAGTCCCTAATTTCGTTCGGGGAAGTGTCTTTTTAATTGTATCGCTTTTTGTAATATTGACCTCTTTGTTCCCTATTGGGGTTTCCGCGTTGATTGTTGGCTTACTCAGTGTAGCTAGCGCATTTTGGGGAATTTATCACCTAAAAGAAACATTCGCAAAGGATTTGAACTACCATGAAGAGTTTATTTGAAATATTAGTAGGCTTCTTGTATCTTTGCGTTGTTTAATGCCCACGTGGTGAAATTGGTAGACATGCCATCTTGAGGGGGTGGTGCCAATAGGTGTGCTGGTTCGAATCCAGTCGTGGGCACCAATCAAAAGTCTGTTAACGCAGACTTTTTTTTTGCGGCAACGGTAAAAGCTTGCTTTTAAGCGTTAGAGCGAAAAAAAAGGATGTGCGACATAAGGAGTTAGACTTTTGATGGTATAGCTAAAAAACCTTTTTGGTTCATGAAGTAATCCAGTCGTGGTTACTGACGCTCGTACCTCGGTCAGCACCAAGCACCAATGAAAAGTCTGTTAACGCAGACTTTTTTTTTTGCGGCAACGGTAAAAGCTTGCTTTTAAGCGTTAGAGCGAAAAAAAAGGATGTGCGACAAAAGGAGTCAGACTTTTGATTGTTTAGCGATTTAACCTGCTTGGTTCACGAAATAATCCAGTCGTGGTTACTGACGCTCGTATCTCGGTCAGCACCAAGCACCTATCAAAAGCGTGTTAACGCAGACTTTTTTTTGTAAATAATTCAAGCGTTTTTTGTTAAATCGTTAGCGTTTTCAAAGGTCCGTTGCTCACACTTTTAGAATCCCTGTCCTTTCTTTACCTTTGCTATATGTTGAAACTGGTCTCACTTGTTATACTTTGTTGTTTTGCGACGGTTTTCCATGCGCAGCGAATCAAATGGGAGAACTTTAATAATCGGGCTAACTGGCGTGCCAATCGCTTTGAAATTCAAGCGGGTTTCTGTGCCACCCAATTTACAGGAGATTTAGGTGGGGGGTCCGGTAAAGGTATTGACTATTCAATGAAAGACATGGATAAACAGGCCTTAGGGAAAGGGGCTCAAGTGGCTTTCAAGTTTCGATTCAATCGATATCTTGCAACAAAATCAGAGTTTAGTTATTTTCAGGTTAAAGGAAGTGATGCGTTTTCGGAAAATGCCAAACGCAGAGCTAGAAATCTTAGTTTTGAGAGCTATAATTTCGAATTCAGTCAACGCCTTGAGTTTATATTTCTAGCCCAGGAATTCAATGGAAAATTCTATAACCTTACGTCAAGAGCTCGACATAAAGGGTCAAATTTCCAACTTTACACCTTTGGAGGACTCGGCTTTGCCACCTTCAACCCAAAGGCAAATTATAACGGCACCCTCATCGAACTTCGTCCCTTAAAAACAGAGGGACAGGCCTCTCCTTATGGAAATGCAACGGTTATTATGCCGTTTGGATTTGGAATGCGATTGGGCTTAACCAAACAAATTCGTATTGGATTTGAGGCCACTTGTTTTAAAACCTTCACGGATTACATGGACGACGTGTCTACTTTTTACCCTGACGCGGGAGTATTGACCGACCCTGCTGCGCTTTACTTATCAAACCCAAGCCTTTCACCTGAATTATTCTTACCCGGTAGTCGTAGGGGAGATTTGAATCAAAAAGATACGTATTACAGGCTTAGTGCCTCTTTAATTTTCAACTTAAAGAATCGATAAATGGCTCAAATCCTTCACGGAGTTTAATTCTTAGGATTTCTTTTTCCTTTTCAGAAATAAATGCCGCTTGAAGTGCTTGCTCGTTTACATATAACATGTCATGAATATCCCAACCTTTAGTTTCTTTGAGCCAGCGATATTCATCAGCTAAGGTCACGTTAGAAATTGCTCTACCGTCAGTATTGATCCCAAAAGACATGCGATTCAATAATAAATTATTTACCGGGTAGGTTGATTCTGGTGGGTAAACTCGTGTAATATGGTTACTTGTTGGACAAATTTCTAAGTGGATATTATCTTCTTTCAACTTTTCAAGTAAGGCGGTATCTTCCACACTTCGAATTCCATGTCCTATGCGTTTTGCGCGCAACAAGGACAAGGTCTCAATCACGGATTCAGCGCCTCTTGCTTCACCCGCATGGGCTGTACATGAGATGCCGTGCGCATTAACTTTCATAAAAGCAGCTTGATGGTTTTCTAATCCAAATCCCGCCTCATCTGCCGCCAAGTCTAAGCCTACTACTCCTTCTGATGCATAGGTAATGACTAAATCAGCCGTGAGGTCACTTTGCTCCTTAGTAAAATGGCGCAGCGTGCAAAGAATTAAATTAACCTTAACCGGTCCTGTGTAGGAGTTTACGGCCTCTAAGCTAGCTTCAACAACCTCTTCTGGGGTTAAGCCTTTCGATAAATGTTGCAGAGGCGCAAACCTTAATTCTGCATAAATTACATGATCAGCTTCCAATTGATGAATTACATCTAAGGTAGCATCAACCAATTGTTCTTTGGTTTGCATCAATAAAATGGCGGCCTGCGCGCACGCCAAATAATCGTTAAGGGAACAACAATTCACAGGCGTATTATAAACCGATTGGTATTCGGTTAGGCTAATGTCTGGAACATACTTCGATACAAACTGAAAACTCAAGGAGCAATCAATATGCAGATGCAATTCTATTTTTGGAAAGGTATAAGACATAAAAAATCCCGCTCTCGCGGGATAAGATTTAATTATTTCAATTGTTCGTTGGAAAACTGATACACGGGAAGTTGAACTCCCTCAAATTCAATAACTTCCACACCACAACCAATCAATAAACGACCAAGCATTAATCGATTCATTTCAACATTCTCTTTCATAGAAAAGGTGCCAACATAGGTTGCCGCATCGAACGATGTGGTAAAGTATTCTGTAAAATTCTCACCATTCGTCAAAATGGTTTCAGGCAATACATCAGAACCGAAACGAAACGTAATGATTCCAGTAGATTTTTGAGTCGCATATTCTGCCTTAGAAGCTGCCACTGCATAAACTTGTGCATCAAGATTGATCCAAGTGACCAAAGAGAAAACGGTAAGTAAGATTAATTTTTTCATGAGTTTAATTATTGTTCGAATTTATAAATTTTTGTTCACACAACGATTTTTTTATCAAAAGGGTTGCCATTTCGAGGATACAGATACTCAAAAGTAATCAAATACCTCATTTTTCCACAGGATACATCAAAACATTAGAGAACTTCGTTATTTCCGCCATCAACCCAAAACTTTCTATTCATATGCTTAAATGTCTTGCCTACACCCTTGCTTTATTTTTTACCATGCCTTTCATACACGCACAACAGAACGCTTGTCCAAATGTAGATGTATCGCAGGGCAACTTTACGAATTGGAACGGATATACGGGCAGTTATTATTCCCCCGGCACCACCTTTGGAATTGTTAACGGAAGACATACGGTGATTTCCCAACAAGGTACAGATCCCAATACCTGCAATCAGCTTTCCTTAATTCCGAGTGGGCACACCAAATCCATTAAACTTGGAAATCCGTCGAGTGGTGCCCAATCGGAGCGCTTAGTTTATGCCATTCAAGTTACACCGCAAAGTAGCCTATTCATTTATAAGTATGCCGTGGTATTGGAAAACCCTGGTCATATTCCTGCGCAACAGCCCAAGTTTGAAACCAAAATATTAAATACGTTGGGAATGCCAATCGGGGGTGGTTGCGGAACTTATACCGTATATGGTGGGCAACCCGGGCAAAACTTTCAGCAGTGCGCAGGAAAAACATGGCTTCCATGGACTACGGTGGGATTAGATTTAACGCCCTATATGGGGCAAACCATTCAAGTAGAATTCACCACGTGGGATTGCGCCCAAGGAGCGCATTTTGGATATGCCTATTTAGCCGCAGAATGCTTACCATTGTTCATCGATGTTAATTATTGTGGGGGAAATCAACCGCTCATTTTAACGGCCCCTAGTGGATTTCAATCCTACGTATGGCACCCCGGAAATTTAAGCGGACAGCAAGTCACTATCCAAAACCCGAGCCTCAATCAAACCTATACGTGTACCATGACCACGTATTCAAATCAAGGGACCTGCGCCGTGGAATTAAGTGTTCAGGCGAGTCCAACTATGGTAAATTCAAGTTTTTTATATACTGCTGCCTGTGAAAACGAACCCATCAGTTTTCAGGCAAGTTCAACGATAGCCACGAATACGCCAAATGTGAGCCTTTCCTATCAATGGAATTTTGGAAATGCAAATCCTGCTGCGTCTACCGGAAACACTCCGAATACCTATTTTAATAATCCGGGAAATCAACTCGTAGAATTAATCACAAGCAGCTCGAACGGGTGCAGTGATACCATACAACAACAAGTCAATATCCTCCCAACGCCACATCTTACACCAAGCGTTGATGCTGCGTGCATTCAGCAACAAACAAGTTTCACCTTAGTAGGAAACCCTAATTTGCCACAAGTTACCTGGGATTTTGGAGATAATTCACCCCTTGCCTCAGGTATCCCTGTCACACATTATTATTCAACCCCCGGCAGCTATACTGTAGAGGTTATCGGAATGGGCTTGAATGGATGTCAAGACACCGTATTGATGCCATTGACAATACAGCCCCTTCCCTATTTAGATGCCGGAAATGACACCGCAATCTGTCCAGGGCTTGGTCTTGTTTTAAACGCCCAAGGCGCACTCAATGTAACTTGGGAACAAGGTTTAGCACAGGGTCAAATGTATACACCAAGCCAACAAGAATACCTCAGTGTTATTGGAATAGATAGCTTACACTGCATTGTAAGTGATAGTTTTCTGGTTCAAATTCACCTCATCGATTCGGTACAAGCCATGCCTCCAAGTTTTCTTTGCGCGGGCGACAGTGTCCAACTTACGGCGGCTGCATTTGGTGGAATTTGGTGGGAGCATGGATACCTTAACCACGGATGGATCACTGAGCCTGTTGGAATTCATCAGTTTGTAGTTCATGGCGTAGATGCTAACGGATGTGCATCCAGTGACACGACCCAAATTGAAGTATACCCATTGCCCAACGTAGTTGCTGGAAATGATACCACGGTTTGTTCAGGCTCAACCCTTAACTTACAAGCCAGCGGGGCTGTACAATTCCAGTGGTCGAACCAAGCTATAAATGGAAGCACCATCTCCATTCATACGAACCAAAATTTAAGCGTTTTAGGAATCAGTGAACATGGATGCCAAGCGATCGACAGCATACACATTGGAATTGATTCTATACCAAGCTTAGGCTTTGATATAGCGCCACATAATGGATGTATTCCAGTTGAAATTAATTTACAAAACCAATCCACAGGAAATTCTTTTACCCAAGTACAATGGTTGAGCAGTAATGGTGCCCATGCATTTGGCGATTCAGCACAGCTACTATTTACAGAAGTTGGGTGTTTCGATCTAACGCAGACAGTCACCACCGCACTTGGTTGTAGCTATTCAACCACGCAATCAAATATAATCTGCACAAACCCCTTACCTACCGCACAGTTTTCACTTCCTCAAACACCCCTTTCTACCATGAATTACGGTGGAAACTTTACGAACTTAAGTTCCGGTGCAGGAGGATATCTATGGGATTTCGGGGATGGTAGTGCCACGAGTAACGAAGACGAACCTTATCATAATTTTCCGGATAATCAAGGTGCATCATACCAAGTCATGCTCGTTGCCTACAATGAATTTGGATGCGCAGATACGACGTATCAAGAAATTGAGATTACGGAAGAATTGGCCTTCTATGTACCAAATTCATTCACTCCTGACGGCAATCAATTTAATAATGTGTGGCAGCCGGTGTTTACGGAGGGACTCAATCCGCAAGCCTATCATGCAGTTATTTATAACCGATGGGGGGAAATTATATGGGAAAGCTATGATGCGAACGTTGGTTGGGATGGCACCTATGGATTAAACGGTATTGCCGTCCAAGATGAGGTCTATATTTACAACATCACCTTTGGATATAAGGATTCAGCAAAAAAAGAACGAATTACAGGCCACATTGTGTTGATTAAATAAGAAATTAACCTATTTTCGATAAAAAAAAAGCCATGGAATTTCTTAAGAAAAACTTTTCGATTCTTTTAATTAGTATTTCGGTCATCATTACCGGGTTAATTCTTGGTCGATCATATTTAGCAAAGGGGAAGGCAGATCCCAAAATTAATGTCGTTGGAATGGGCGAAGAAACGTTTGATTCCGATTTAATCGTTTGGAATGCCTCGTTTAGCCGAAACGATTATGACCTGAAATCCGCATATACGTCACTGAACCAAGATTTAAGAGAACTTAAGAGTTACTTAAAAAAGAAAGGGGTTGACTCGAAAGATATCATCATAGAAGCAGCAAATATTGAGAAGCAATACAGTTATGATTATGACGAGGAGGGTAATTTGATTTCAACAAGCTTTGACGGATACAGCATTACGCAAAACGTTAAAGTTCAATCAAAAAATGTGAATTTAGTGGAGAAAGTTTCTCGAGAAGTATCTGAGCTTATCAATACAGGAATCGAACTCAATTCTCAATCTCCGGAATATTATTACACTAAAATGGCTGATTTAAAGCTTAAAATGATTGAAAAAGCAACAAGCGATGCACGGATGCGTGCTGAAAAAATTGCCGAAAATGGCGGAGGTAGTTTGGGTAGCATGAAAAATGCAGACATGGGAGTTTTTCAAATTACCGCTGAAAACAGTTCTGAAGATTATGCTTGGGGCGGTAGTTTTAACACCTCATCGCGCAGAAAAACTGCACACATTACCATTCGTTTGGAATACGAGGTGAATTAATCTACTTCAAAAAATCGTAGGTCTTGAATTTGAAAATTCTCAACTGAACTCCAACTTCATTCTTAATTGACATCGTATTGGTTATTGGTCCTGGAACATAGCGAAAATATACCTGTGCTTTCACATTCCATGCCTTACTACGTTTGGAGTATCCCGTTTGATAATGAAAAATTCCGAGTCCAGCGCGAACAGAAAACTGACCTTTATCGTATCGATCCGTATTGCTTTTAATCAAGTAATTATACTCCGGGGCAGCAAAAATCTCGATGATTTCTCCGCGACAAGAGCGCCCCTTCTTCCGTTGATTAATCGGGAATAAGGATTTACGTACATTAAGTCCGGCGGTCAAATAGACAGTATGCATTTGACTATTATCAGAGGGGGCAGCCAAAGGGAGTGTAGCTCTAAGCCCAATCTCTGGCTCAAAATAATTAAAAACGGACCGGGTTAGTCCAATCGAAGCGGTATTGAACTGCGCGTCCTTGAAGGTTCCTCCGGTATAAAAGCCGAAGTTTTGTTTTTTACGCATATATGCTTGAGCGCTTGTTTGATGGAGTATCGCCATCGAAATTAAGAGCATGAAAAAACGCATGAGGTAGATTTTACCCTACAACCCATGCGTTTAAATTTGTTACAAAAAATACGTGACTAAAAATCTTTCACTGATCGAGAACAAAAATTAGAATTCCCATTGCAATAACAATTTGAAGCACCAGTACCAAAGTGCACCGTATAGTTTTGGCTCCCGTTTTTAGTAGAAGACCAATAGTGCCAAGACTGAAAGTACCCTAGGCTCGCTTTCATGCTGTAAATCGCAAGTAACTCGTCTTTAGAGGGTAAGCGCCACCCGGTACCCCCGGCACCATATGAACTTACGATGGATACGGATTCGCTGTAGTTATTCCCCGTAGAAATGGTGACTTGGTCTTCTTTGGCAACGACTACCCCGTGTTCACCCGAGGCATCCAGTTTGATAACTACACCTCCAAAGGCTTCTTGTCCGACCTCATAGGTAGGCGTTCGATGCTTGTTACATGAGAGTAAAACGGCTGCAGATACAGCAAGGCATAACATGATGTTTGTTTTCATGGCAGTAGAATTTAAAAGGTTAAACAAGACATCAGTGGTTTAATTTGCGCGCGGAAGGCTTTTCGCCTGGAATTCCAATCAATCACTGATATTTCGCATAACGGCAAGCGGAATTTCGGGTTGCCTTTCCAACATAGATTGTCATTTTTACAATGTTTTTTTTGCTTTCGAAAACAGTTAACCTTTCACACATTACCATGGTTCAAATGGATAAACGATTCAACATGTTATGGATGAACCCAGGTGCATGCGGTTTTAAAGGATTTCATTCCGTAAAAACAATATTGAGATTTTCTGTTTCTGACGATCGAATTCACGATTTGGAGGTCATTGAAATGGGGAAACGAGTGTGGTTTTTTATTTTAGGATTAATTATTCTAGTTTTGATAACCGACTTAACTTTAAAAATGTAAATTATAAATATGAATAAATTATTCGCTATTCTAGATAGATTTTTTAGTGAAAATACTTCACAAAATAAAGCTGCTAAATACACTAATTCAATTATTGTTTTTTTAATCATCGCTTCAACAATTGAGATTGTGCTTAGTTCCGATGCTAATTTTTCCAAATATTCTTTTTATTTGGAAGTAACCTATTATGTTACGAGTTTCTTGTTTTTATTAGAATATTTGATTAGCCTGGGATTAACGTTTTCTATATCTAGTAAATATAAGGGGTTAAGCGGAAAGTTTAAGTTCATTTTTGAATTTCATAATCTCATTGATTTAGTTGCAATATTGCCTTTTTTAGCAGGATTGTTTGGAATTCATTTTTACGCTTTCTTAAAAGCTCTTCGCGTTTTTAGGATATTAAAAATAATGAGATATCTACCTTCTATGAATTTACTTCAAGAATCAATTAAAAGCAAAAGAAGTGAATTGATTATTTCTATGCAAACCATTTTCATTTTAGCATTGCTCTTATCAATCGGTTTGTATTATGCGGAGTCAAACAATTTGGAATCACAATTCACAAGTATAACTCAGGCTCTATTGTGGTCTATTGCGAAATTTGTTGGAGATATTGGTGGTTATGGTGATTTCACTCCAGTGACTTCTGTCGGTAAGATCCTAGCAACTTTAAATGGTGTTCTTGGTATTGCTATTTTTGCACTTCCTGCTGGTATAATTGGTTCGGGTTTTGTTGAGGAAATTGAAAAAAGAAATGAGGATAAAGCGACTTCGGATAATTTGGATTTAATAAAATCTGTTTTTGACAATGATCATTTGGCGGCCACCTTAAGATTTAAAAAAAAATATGATCTTGTTGAAATAAAAAGAAAATTCATTTCAGTCAATGATTTAAAATACAGACTTTATTTTACTGATGAATCAATCTCAGCTGTAATTGATAAAAATCAAGGACTAAGGATTAGAACATATAATTCAATATTACCAGATGGTACAAAAATAGAGAATGTAATCGCAGAGAGCTTTGAAGATAACACGAGTTATGGAACTTTCATAAATCGAAATGGAAAATTCAACATAGTTACATGTTCTTCCATAGATCAGCCTTTTATGAGCCATTTTTGTTATTCACTAGCTTCGTTTACAGGAGCAAATTTGATTAGCGTAGAAAAATATTCTAGAAATAATTTCGACCCGAGAAAAAATCTTGATTTTACAGATAACCCAAATTTGTTCAAGCAAGAAAACCTACCTAATTGTCTAAGTGATTTCACAAAAGATATTCAAATTGCATCCTTAAGTTCTAGATTTACACTATTCATTCTTCCAAAGGCCTCCAAAGGCTTTACTTTTGAACTTCTAAATGGGGGCAAAATAGGTAAAGATTCAATAGAAATTGAGAACTCGCTTTTTGATAACGTCGCCATTTTGGAAACGTTTTTTAATGATTTTAAAAATTCAATATCTGAGTACCAACAATCCATAGGGATGCATCATGACTATGGATACACCACTAATTTTCATACAACACAATTTATAAAGAAAGAAGTTAAACAAGACGTTTTTCAACTTGCAATTTCAGCTGAATTATTGAAGGACAATGGAGAGGCATATTATAGAACAATAAATTTATTAGGGAAATCACTTATTAAAATGATCGAAAATGGAAAATAAATATTGGGAAATACTAAAAGAATTGAATTTATTCTCTGACGTAACCCCAATTAATTCGAATGAAGAAAAATATTCTTTTTTCAAATCTTTGACGGAAGGCAAAAAATATGAACCTCAATTTGTTTATGATAAAAGGGATTTAAGTGGTTTAGAAAAATTAAAAAATGTATTTGAATTTACCCCCACTGATCAATCTATAAAGGGTAGTTATTTTCATCATTTTAACGAACAATGTCAATGGATACAAACATTTGCAATGAGAAAAGATCCAAGTTTCCATTTAATGCTTGCAAATTTATATCCTGCTCCTTCGAATGAAACAGTAAACGAAGCCTTAAATATTTTAAAATCCGAAAAAGTAATTTATCCGAATGATGAGAATGAAAAGCTTTCTTTAATGGAGGTGAAAAATATTTTGGAGCCTGAATTATTAAAATTAGGTTTTACGAATTGGAAAGTAATAATAAAACCAATTACAGCAAAAATGATGGTTTCAAGTTTAAAAAATGAATTAATTATCAATGAGAATGCCTCTTTTTCTAGACTCGAAATAGAAAGATTGAAGGTTCATGAGATCCATACACACATTCAAAGATTTGAAAATGGTAAATTACAGGAGTATAAAATTTTTCAATATGGATTTTCAAATTATTTAGAAACAGAAGAGGGATTAGCTCTTTATAATGAAGAACTAAATGGAGTCTTATCACAAGATGACATGAGGAAATATGCTCTTCGTGTTATTGCTTGTCAATGGGCTGTGAGTAAGGGATTCTATGAATTATTTAATCTTTTGAATAATTATGTTTCTATTGATGATTCTTGGAATCTAACTTTGCGAGTTAAAAGAGGTCTAGAAGATACAAGCCAAGTTGGAGGTTTCTTAAAAGATTCGCTTTATTTATCAGGTTATATGAAGGTTAAAAATCTCAAACAATCAGATATAGATAATCTATGGATTGGAAAAGTTGGTATTAAGGAATTGGAAATAATAAATCACTTTTTAGAATAAGATTGTATTTTATTATGTTATTTCAAAATCACTCACTCATAACTAATCTAAAATACCGAATCTTAGCCGATATACACTTCAAAGTGAACTTAACAGAAGTGTGCTGGACAAAAGTATAACGATAGTATTGGAAATTTCAACTTTCGCCTCTCAAATTGTCATGACAATCCTATCATTTTCGCCGATTTTTATTGCTATTTATCTATTATCTGCCTCAGTATTAATTATTTATATTTTATATGATTTAATAACTATCAGTAATAAAATCGGATTTAAACAATCATTCGCGTTTGGGTTAGACTTTTTTCCTTTTATCTTCATTCCGATATTGGCAATGAAGAAGGAAAGTTTAAATCTAAAGACGATCGGATAAAATTTCGATTTAACACATTAAATATCACTTTTATCAAAATAAAACCATTTTTCTCTATACGCTCCATCCTTATCAAACAACTGTGTTTGCTTTTCTATCTTGAATTCTCGTCCACCTCGATTATCATTGCCTACACCAGCAATGTAGGCCCAATTCCCCCAATTCGAAGCCACATCATAATCCACCAAACAATACTCAAACCACGCTGCGCCATAACGCCAATCCTGTTGCATTCCAAAAACCCAATAACTCGCTAAAATCTGTCGCATGCGGTTAGAGACAAAGCCCGTTTCGCGCAGCTCATTCATGCCCGCGTTGATCAATGCTTCGCTCGTTCTTCCTTGCGTCCATGCTGCAAATTTTCGTTCATCAAAATCGGTATATCGCGCGTTTTGATCAAGTCCATGGAGTTGAAAATATGCCTGAGGGTATTTCTTGAAACTGAAACGGAAAAAATCACGCCACAACAATTCGAAAATCACCCAATAGGTGGAATCGTTCGCAAGAACTTGCTGCTCAAAACGCTTTATTTCCGTAAAAATTCTTCGCGGAGAAATGCAACCAAGGCTGAGCCAAGCTGAAAACTTGGTAGAATAATCCAATCCCGTCAGGAGGTCTCTGGTCTCTTTGTAGGTAGCTATCGCTTGGCTATCCCAAATAAAATGGGTTAATCGTTTAATCGCTTCATCCTCACCACCTTTTAACCACGAGGGTTTTCCGTTTTCAGGAGAAATCAGCTCATGGATTTCGATTGGCGGAACGACGAGGTTCAAAGGCGCATCAAAAGGGACTCTTACCTTGGATTCCTTCTCTGCCAACTTACGAAATTTCGTAAATAACATGGGGATATCTCGCACACTAAAGGGCAAATCATCCGGATGATACAAGGTGCTTGTAGAATAGGTCTCGAAATCAATTCCGAACTTCAATAACTGTTCTTTAATCGTAGACTGTCTGTCCTTCTCTTCACTCCCTACTTGCTTTTTCGTATATACTTTTCGTATCTCATACCGTCGACAGCATTGAAGGATTTCCTTTTCAGCGCTACCGTGAATAACCAATAAATTCCCGCCTCGTGCGTGTAACTGATGTTGAAGATTGTTTAAGGACTCAAGTACGAATGCTTTACGGTCCTTACTCATACGCGGAATGTTCAACTGCTGCTTATCGGCTAACTCATCCAGAAAGTATACAGGAACTATTTCATCATTCTCCGCAATCGCTCTTAATAGGGTTTCGTTATCATCAACCCGCAAATCTTCCGTAAACCACACCAACCCTCGTTTCATAAACGTTCTATATTTTGTTTAATTTCTTGTGCTTTTTCTAAAATTAATTGCTTTTGTCCATCCTCCATTTTATCCCAAACTTTATACATCATACCGATGCGGGGATTGCGCTCCAATAAGGAGCGATTTCTGTCATAAAAATCCCAATAAAGAGTGTTGAATGGACAGGCTTTCTCTCCAAATTTTTCTTTTGAATTATAATAACACCCTTCACAATAATTACTCATTTTCTGGATGTAAGCTCCGGAGGAAACATACGGTTTTGAGCCTACAATCCCGCCATCGGCGAATTGGCTCATTCCTCGTGTATTGGTTATCTCTACCCATTCAAAGGCATCGATATAAATCCCCAAATACCAACGATCCACCTCATCGGGATGCACGCCAAGCAAGGAAGCAAAATTCCCCGTAACCATTAAGCGTTGAATGTGATGCGCATAGGCATGATCTAAGGATTGCTTGATGGAATGGTGTAAGCAATTCATGTTTGTTTCACCCGTCCAATACCATGTGGGAAGCTGCGCTTCATTACCAAAATAATTGAGCGTGGAGAATTCGGGCATTTTAGCCCAATAAATACCACGCATATACTCTCGCCAGCCGAGTACCTGGCGAATAAAACCTTCCACTTGATTTAAGGCATAGCCTGTTGGATTATTTACATACGCTTGCTCAACCGCTCGAATGACTTCTATGGGACTAATTAACTTCACGTTCAAGGCAAACGACAAACGCGAATGATATACAAACCAATGCTGCGTTGTCATAGCATCTTGATAGGTCCCAAATAAAGGCAAGGCTTGATCAACGAAGGCTTGGAGGAGCTCAAGCGCAGCCGATCTGGTCACTGTCCATGAAAATTCAGTTGAAACAATTTCACCGATGGTTTTAAGTTGCGCGCGCTGAATTTCCTCATACACTGCTGTCTGGTCTGTTAACTCCAATGCGGTGGTAAAAATTGCTGTATTCGACGGAAGTTTTTTTCGATTATCGTGATCAAAATTCCATTGTCCGCCCACCGGTTGATCCTGCTCCATTAATACCTGATGCTTCTTTCGCATGTGCCTATAGAACGTCTCCATGAGAAAGGTTTTCTTTCCCTCAAACAATGCTGAAAGATCATCCCTCCCCGTTAAAAAATGTTCAGAATCTACAGGAAACAAAGGGATGTTGGCCTGCTTGAAATAGGCATCTAGCCGGTATTCGTCTGGAAGTTGGTAGTATGTTTTTTGCGGATTAAATTCCTGCTGCAAAACCGTCAAATTTTTAATAAAATCATGATGATTGTCTGAATCATTAATCTTGAAATATCGAAGTTGATGTCCTTTATCTTTCAATAGGGATGCGAATTCACGCATGGCAGAAAAGATGGCAACTACTTTTTGAATGTGATGAGTAACGTAGGTTGATTCCGTTTTCACCTCCATCAACACATACAAAACCGAGGGATCAATCGCAGTAAACCACGAGTGATTTATGTTTAATTGATCTCCTAATACCAGGCGTATTTCTTTTATTTTCATTGGTTCTTATTGGTTCTGCAGCGATCGCTGCAATAAATAACCTCATCCCAAACGCGTTCCCATTTTTTCCTCCAAGTAAAGGGCCGCTTACACACCGGACAAATTTTCTCAGGAAGGTTGGCCTTCTTAACGTTTTTCATGTGGAACTCGATTTGGTGAAACATGGGTTGCCAATACTTTTTTACCCAGGGTTCTTGACTGGGGGGACTTTTTTATGCCATACATGATATCGGAAGCATGTTTGCGAGACGCTTCAATATCGACGATCGGAAACGGATAATCCATACCCAAACGGCAATTATAAAAGACTTGGTCCATTTCACTCATTTTCCACGGTTCATGGATGAAGGTAAGGGGAACATCGCCTAATTCTGGTATCCACTTTTTAATGAAAACCCCATCCGGGTCATGCGCTTCCGAGTTTTTAATTGGATTGTAAATTCTTAAGGTATTTACACCTGTTAATCCTGCTTGCATTTGGATTTGAGGATAATGTATACCCGGTTCATAATCCAGAAACTGCCGCGCTAAAAAATGCAGGTCCCGCCAATCCTGCCATAAATTGTACACAAAAAAAGAAACTACCATCGCCCGCATTCGAAAATTCAAGTATCCGGTAGCGACCACACTCCGCATGCAGGCATCAACCAAGGGAATTCCGGTCTTCCCCTCTTGCCAAGCGGCTATAAACGCGTCATTTTTAACCTTTCCTAAGTCCTCAAATGCCGAATTAACGGCTAAGAATTCCATTCGACATTCAGTTTCAAACTTTTGAATGAAATGGCAATGCCAATGCAACCGTGAAATAAAATTAGCCAGAGAACGCGCATTCCCACCCTGCTTTTTGGCGTTAAGGACCTCCTGATAAACGCGGCGCATAGATAGGTTTCCGTATGCCAAATAGGGTGACAATCGACTGCAGGATTTTCTCGCCGCCTCAGGCTTAGAAATGTGTAAAGAATAGGTTCGATGGCGCGCTTCAAAAAAAGTATCCATGTAGCGTTTTGCATTGAATATCCCTCCAGGTTGAAAGGTTTTATTTGACGTTCTAATTCCTTCGGGTAAAGAAGCCTCGTTGGGTATATCCCAAGTAACATCAACAGAAATTAACTGCTCGAGCTTAGGGTCTTCCATTGGAACATGCATAAATTTAAGCCATTCTTTGTCCCAGGTTTTGCGGTGATTTAATCCTCGAATAATGCCGTTGGTCTGGAATTCATTCCATGGAATTTGCTTTGATTTAAAAAAACTTGCTATACGTTTATCGCGACTATATGAAATCCAGTTACCAGTTTCTTGATGGGAAAATACGCCTTGAATCTCATAATGGGTACTCAGTGTTTCGAACACCAAATCGGCACTGCTGTGGGCAATGGTAATGCATTGATTGGGTAACCCTTGTTTTAATTGATTCAACGACTCATAAACAAAGCGCCAATGGCGTACATCCGAATCTGCTGCCTCCATCAATTCAGGTTCAAAAATATACAGCAAAATAACGGGGAGTCCCTGTTCTATAGCTCGCTTAAGCGGCAAGTGATCACCAAGGCGTAAATCCCTTTTAAACCATAGAATATTCACTTGCATAGGAATAAAAACAACCAATCTCGTAAAGTGTTGCAAGGAAAGTCAGGGTTTCATTAACTTTGTGACATGTCGAAACTAACACTAGGTATTTTACTGATTTTCTCCGGTCTTTCCGCTCATGGTTTTTCACAAGAAAAACACATTCAATACAAATCTGAATATTTTGTGATCTTGGTGATAGATGGCCCAAGATATACTGAAACCTATGGAGACACCAGTTGTACTTACATCCCCAACATATGCAACACCTTGATGCCTCAGGGCACCTTCTTTTCGAACTTTCGGAATAACGGACCAACGTACACCGTACCCGGACACACGGCTTTAATGACAGGGATTTATCAACGGATATCGAATGTGGGAGCAGGGTTACCTAGAAATCCATCGTTATTTCAATACTACATCAAAGAACGTCACACCCTAAATACAGATGCGCAAATCATCGCCAGTAAAGGAAAATTGAATGTATTATCCAATACAAAAGATCGTACATGGAATAACAAATTTCGTCCGTATTCCTATTGTGGACCTAATGGCAACGGGTTGAGTTATGGTCCTGACCTCGAAACGATGGTTAAAGTGAAAGAAACCTTGTTGTCTGCAACCCCGCCGCATTTGATGATGGTTAATTTATTGGGTGTAGATGTAAATGGCCATGGTAACGATTGGAAAAAATACCTTGACAACATCAAGTATACGGATGCCTATACCCTTGAAATCTGGAATGCTATTCAAGAGAATCCTATGCTGAAAGATAAGACCACCTTATTTATCACCAACGACCACGGTCGGCATACGGAAGGGCATAAAAACGGCTTTGTTAACCATGGCGATGGGTGTGATGGATGTCGGCATATATCCTTATTAGTGTTGGGTCCAGATGTACCTAAGAATCAAGAAATCACCACCGAGGCAGAAATGATTGACATTCCTGTTACGATTGCGCAGATGTTGCATATTGGTTTTCCGACGGGGAAGGGAAGGTTTTTGTCTGAAATTTTTACAAAAAAACTTTAGCACTGCTTGAATTAACAACACAATGTAACTTAAGTATCAAAGTAAGAACATTGAAATGCGCATTTTAGCAAAAAATAATATCTTATGAAAAATACATTTTATGCTATTGCCTTTATTTTATCGGCCTTTATTGGTTATTCATGTTCGTCAACCGATGCAGAATCAACTGAAACTAAAAACGCGCAATTCGGAGAAATCAAGACCTTGGGTGCTGGTGATTTTAGCGCAAAAGAAAAAGATTCGAATACGGTCGTTATCGATGTACGAAGCCCAGAAGAAATAGCCAATGGCTTCATTCCGGGAACAGATTTATTTATTAATTTCTTCGATGGAAACTTCCAAGATCAGCTTAAAAAATTAGACAAGACAAAAACATACATTGTTTATTGTCATTCCGGCAACAGAAGTGGAAAAGCTACGAACGTAATGCAACAACTCGGTTTCACAGATATTTATAATTTACAAGGCGGAATTTCAGGTTGGAATGGACCCTTGTCGCAAAAAGAATGAATCAAAACAGACTCTTCGGTGTAATTTGGGTTGGAGGTATCAGTGCAGCAGCATGGTTTATTGCCCCGTATACCCCAAGTGCATTGAATAGTATCATACTCGCGCTACTACTTGGAATCCTCATTGGGACACTTTTGAAGTTTAGACAAGAAGTAAAAAAACCGGCAGGAACCATTGGTTCAAGAGCGTTAGAATATTCGATACTTTTTCTTGCGTTTGGCATAAACTATCGTTTTCTAGTCAATATCGGTTGGATTCCAATTCTTGGAATTTTATCAAGTATCACCGCAGTATTGTTAGTCACGAAAATCCTTGTGAAACGCTTTAACTGTCCTGCTTCTGCGGGATGGTTAATTGGCATTGGGACGGCGATCTGTGGGTCGTCAGCAATCGCAGCGGCAGCACCTTTTGTTTCAAAAAACAAAGAGGATATTGGGCTATCATTGGCTGTAGTTAATTTATGGGGGGCTCTTGGTATGATCCTACTTCCACTACTTTTCCAACTTCCTTTTCTAGATTCAATAAACCACGGATTAATCTTAGGAGGAGGATTGCATTCTGTGGGGAATGTAATGGGAGCTGCATATGGTCTTAGTGATGCGCTTGGAAATGAAGCCTTGGCGATAAAAATGGCACGTGTTGCCCTGCTAACCCCAGCATTGTTAGCAATAGTTGCCATGAATCGACGTGAAAACAAAACTTCTGAGCGAGTAAAAGTTAAAATTCCTTGGTATATCTATGGCTTTTTATTCATTACCGCCTTTGTCAGTATATTCAAAATTCCAAACGAATTGATCGCATGGAACGAGTGGTTTGGTAAGATTGCACTCACGGTAGCGATGGCCGCCATTGGAATGAATGTAAATTTAAAAGAACTGCTTATTTCCGGGAGGAAAGGGCTGTTATTTGGTCTGCTAATTTTTATTGCCCAGTTAGCAGTTTTGTTTGTTGTAGCAAGTCTCTGATTTTTAAATAATCATCCCAAAATTAATCCCCCCTGTTTTCGAGGTAACTCCCATACAGCTTTCGGTATGGATTCTTTTTGATATTGTATGGGGTATTTCTGGTAGTTCGACGAATCACCTTATTCATCATCACTTGTTTGAACGAACCTAGGGTGCCATTTTTTATGGCCGTAAGATTCCATATCGGAACATTTCCAAGGGTATCTACTAAGGATGCTCGAAGCGTAATCGAATTGGTAATTAATGTAGTTCCGGTGGCCTGTTGAAAGAAAAGGGCCGTTGCTTCGGAAACGGGTTCAAGAATTTGAACATTTGACTCCAACACGGCATCAACCTTCAGTAATTTACACAGTTCCTTTGGCGAAATTCTACCCTCATTATAGCCGGCAGGGAGCACAACATCATTCGTAGAATTAATATCTAATACTTCTACGAAGCACTTCCCTTCATTCATGCGACGATCAAAAGAACGAATTAATTGCTCTTGCAATTGACGCTGTTTTTGAAGCGTAAGCTCATCGAAGCGGTCATCAGTCATCCAAATTTTGCGCTCAATGGTTGTCCGAGGCGGCAATATGGCAATGGCATGGTGCTTTTGAGTAATCTTAATGATGTGTGGAAGGTAATCTACACTGACGCAGGAGGAAAGCACAAGTACAAAAAGAAATGGGATCCAATATTTCATAATCCAAAGGTAAAAAAATGATACAAATCAGTTTACATGTACTGAAATTGAAATAAATTTGCAGTGTGAAAAGGGTATTCGCACTCTTCTTAGTATTGTTGTTTTGTGGTAAGTTTATTTACTCCTCCTTTTGGTTAATTTACTTTCAAATAAATCAGCAAGAAATTATCCGGCTTTCTTGTGAGAATAAGAACCGGCCTGAATTGAAATGTAACGGAAAATGTTACCTAGCCAAACAACTCAGAAAGGC
>CANHHA010000004.1 GCA_947460825.1 Flavobacteriales bacterium | reverse complement strand
CTTGATGAAGCGCTGGTGGTTTTCTCCAACACAAAGGGTATAGCTACCTGGGGCAAGATGCGCTATGTTTATGGATTGATTTACTTCTGTGATGACTCCTGTGTAAACCAGCATGCCCAAGGCATTCATGATACTAAATTCACTACCAACCTTTGTTTCTTGCGCACGCACGGTTAATACAGTTTCACAGGGATTCGGGTAAATTTCAAGGATGTCAACGCTGGATTCTTCAAGCCCAACCCCAATCCCAGGGAGTTCCGTCCATTTGAATATTTTTGGAACGCCAAGCGTATCGAAACTCATTTCCGCAATCGCTAATTTGCCACCTTTACCTACCCAAGAATAGCTGTTGGAAACGTCCGAACTCGTGCTCACCAAACTCCACGTAGGAGGAAAGATGGGTTGAGCCCAAATGGAATCAGTAAACACTTCCATCGTATGGATGCGCAACACATCATAGGTGCCGTGAGGCGTAGTAAGTTGTCCCCATGCATCAGTGGTGTCGTGAACCATCGAAGATCGCTTGAAACGTATCTGACTCACCAAGGGATTGATGGCTGCACCGGGAACAATAACATCGATGACGTAGGTGTCGCTGAAACTAGACCCAAAGGTTCGTGGAAATTGGTGAAGCGTTAAATCAGGGTTAAACACTGCATTAATTATCCCTGTGCCCAATAAATCCCCAGAGAACCCTTGCGTACTAAAGGATTGAGCGCTTTTATTGAAGTACAAGTAACTCGCGTTGTCATTGGTCATGGCCATATTTGAATTCCCAAATTGATTGCCATTCGGCGTAGAGGCTACCGACACTACCGTTGTATTTTCGGTAATTACGTAATTACTCAAGGTGGTGAAGTTCCAAACCTGGTTGGGACCGCTTCCGCCAGGGCCGGGTAATACGGTCATGGTATCGCTTTTCCGAGGAATATAATCTCCAACAGAGGGCATGTCTGTTTGGTCTAAGCTGATTTGTCCCCAAAGCAATGGGCTCACAAATGCGATGGGTAAGAGTAGTAGAAGTTTCATAGGGTTAATCGTATAAGTTATTTAAGCTGTTTTTTAAATCGGTAGGTCCCCATGCTGAGAATGCCCAATAAGATGGCCGCAAAGACTAAGTGTGCTGTTTGCACCAAGCCCGGCAGGTCGAAATAGGCCAATAACACTCCAGCAATCAGTTCAATACTCAAAATGATAAAGGCCCAACGAATCATGGGGATTTTTCCTTCTTTCTCATTTTTCCAACCCAAATATACAAGTAAAACAAGCACAAGCCAACTGAAAGTTCGGTGAATGAAGAATTCAATTCCCAAATAATCGCTCCATGCCTCTCTACCCAATCCTTGTTTCGTTAAGGCGTCAATGTATTCTCTTACCTGGGTTCCAAGAAACATTTGGTAAAAAGTAATAACAAATACCGCCCACCAAATATAGAATATCCGCTTATTCACGGGAATCTTCGTTCCATGTTTTGGAGAAATGCGGTAGATCAGATACATCTGAATCAGTAAAATGACCAAAGCCAGAAATAAATGGACGGTTATGGTCCAAGGCACTAAGTTCGTGGCAACGACAATAGAACCAAACCATGCCTCCACTGCGATGAGCACCAAGTTGATGGCAGAAAGGGTTAAAAGCCAGCGCTTTCGATAGAAAAGCAGGCTCCAAAAGAACCCAACTAACATCAGGTTTCCCGCAAGAAAACCCAGCAAGCGATTGATATACTCCGTGTAGGTTCGTGCTGCATTAAAAGGCTCTTCTTTCAGTAGGGTGGGGTCTGCTTTGATTTTCTTTGCCGTTTCTTTCATGCCAATGGCCGATAAAAACTTACAAAACTTCACTGCCTTTTTAGCCCGTTTTTCCTGAAAAATAGACAAATAATTCGCAGGAAGTTGCTCCTCTGCGGTGGGTGGAATCCATTGTCCAAAACATTTGGGCCAGTCCGGACAACCCATGCCTGAACCGGTAATGCGGACAAAACTTCCGGCGCAAATCACCAAAAATAAGCCGATTAGAGTGATCCATTGAAACCGAATAAAACGCCTTGAATATTCCATAGTCAAAGGTACGTTTTAACGTTAAATTATCGTTTTAAAAAACAATAAATACTAAACCCAATGAGCAGTTATTCTTTTATAAAGGTCAAGGTAACATTGTCCATGTGTAAAAGGTATATTCCCGCCTTCAAAGAATTAATTGGAATTTCAGTAAGCTCGAATTCACTGCTTCCTTTGATTACCGTTCTACCTAGGTTATCGGCAATATAAAAGGGCACATTATTCGAATGTTTCATTTTGAGGGTTAGTTTATCACAGGCAGGATTGGGATAAATTTCCAAAACCGAAGGACTTACTGTAAGAATATCGGCATTTTGAACCGTAAAACTATCGGTTTGCGTGCATCCATTGAAGTCAGTAACAGTAACAGTGTAGGTGCCCGGCATAAGATTGGTTAAATCTTCCGTTGAGGTGCCCGTGGACCATGCATAGGTATATGGAGGGGTCCCTCCGCCAACAGTAATATCGATTCCGTTGATGGAGGTAATTCCAGTGACGTTTAATGGAGAGGGTTGAAGAATCAAAAAGTTGGTGTTCGTCGAACAGTTATTCGCATCCGTTACCGTGACGGTATAACTTCCAGCAGGAAGGTTGGTAATGTTGTAGCTGCCTCCTGACACCGCTATCTCTGTACCCGCAGGATCACCATTCACTGGTCCCGTCCAACTTACATGATAAGGAGCAACTCCTCCTCCCACCGTAATATTCGAAGACCCCGTGCTCCCTCCAAAACAAGACACATTAGCTGTGGTGGTGTTAACCGAAATTTGAACAGGCTCAGTAATCGTAAATATGGTCGTCGTCGAACAGTTGTTCGCATCCATCACCGTTACGGTGTACGTTCCCGCAGAAAGACTGGTAATGGTATAGGTGCCACCTGATACCGCAATTTCCGACCCAACAGGATTGCCACTCACCGGTCCTGACCAACTAACATTATAAGGCGCCGTACCGTTAGAAGCAGTTATCGTGGCTGAACCATTGCTTATTCCGTTACAGACATTAGGAATAAAATTTCCAGTAGAGGCTACTAGAGCATTAGGTTGGGTAATCGTAACATTCATAGCCCATTGGCAGCCAGACGCGTCAGTAACGTCTACTGCATAAGTTCCCGCAGGAAGACTGTTAATGGTATAGGAGCCTCCCGATGCATTGATTTCTATTCCCGCAGGATTACCAAACACTGGTCCCGACCAACTTACATTATAAGGAGCGACTCCACCAGTGCTAGTAATGGTGATGGACCCCGTTTGGTCGCCAAAGCATAAACAATTTGTTGAGGTTGAACTGCCAATTAAACACGGCGGTTGAGTAATCGTTGCAACTGTCATTGCGGTACATCCATTCGCATCTGTTAGGTAAATTGTATAGGTGCCTGAGGGCAGATTGGAAATAATATAGTTTCCAATGTTGCTATTAATTTCATTTCCAGCAGGATTACCGCTAACCGGACCGGTCCAAGCGATGTTGTAAGGTGCAGTTCCTCCGAAAGCGCTAATACCAATGGTGCCGTTACTCGCACCGCAACATGTTACATTGTTTATGGTTGCGCTCATTTGGCATTGTCCGTTGGCCAAAATACCAAATGCCGTCGAAAACATAAGGAGTAGGATGTTTTTCATATCTTTTTTTATTAACATCGTTTTATTATGCAAATATACTTTTTTTATTTTTTGTAAATAGAAAGGTTATGTTAACATTCCATATACTATTTAACGGGGTTACTTCGAACTCAAATACCGAATCACCTCCGCGGCACCGTGTAAGCCAAAGAGTGCCGGCATGTAGCTAATGGTGCCATAAAATGACTTCTTGAATTTTGTGCCGTCGGTCATTTTAAGCGAATTTTTATCCTGGAGTTCCGAAGAAAATACGGCTTTTATTCCCCGAAGCGATGCTCCTTGTCGTTTCATGCGCTTTTTAATATGAGCCCCTAACTTGCAGTTGTGCGTATCTGCCAAGTTAACAACCTTTACCGAAGATGGGTCGGATTTTCCTCCAGCGCCTAAATGGCTAATGATTTTGATTTTTAGTCGTTTGCAGGCGAATAACCATGCCAGTTTCGGACTTACAGAATCAATACAATCCATCACATAATCGGGTTTGTATTCGGCTAGGAGCTCCCATACGCGTTCAGGTAGCACAAATTCTTCAATAATATTCAAGTGGACTTCGGGATTGATGTCCTTAATGCGTTCCCCGAGCACCACGGCCTTGTTTCTACCTATCGTGGAATCTAAGGCCGTTAATTGTCGGTTTTTATTGGTGGGATCAAACGCATCCCCGTCGATTAGGGTTAGCGTACCAATTCCCGCCCGGGCAATGAATTCACCCGCAAAAGACCCGATTCCACCTAAGCCAACGATCATGACGTGAGCGTTTGCCAATTTATTAAGCTTTTCTGACCCCACCAAGAGTTCAGACCGTTCTAACCAATGACTCATGCCCCAAAAATAGCCAAAAAATTTTGTTCGATGTGAGCATATACTTCTTCGAGTGGGGTGGAGGTAGCTAGGGAATAGTCGAGGTAGACTTGATTAATATCGCTTGCTGTATCATCGGTTTCAAATAAGAGTCGATTCAATGGAATTTGAGTTAGGATTGATTGCATGTGCGGGTTTTGCAGGCTGGCAGGACCTAGACTAAATATAACCTTGGTTTGCAATAAGCGTGGAAGTTGTTTGGGGGAATTAAATCCATGTATAATCCAAGGAGTATGCTGCTGCGATTTAACTAGCGAATAAAATTCGTCCCATGCGCGGACCAAATGAAAGATGACTGGTTTTTGCAGTTCATTCGCAAGATTGAGTTGGGCTAAGAGCATTGCGAGTTGGATTTCCATGGAAGGGCCTCTCAAGCGATCCAATCCAACTTCTCCAATCGCGCGGCAGTTTTGATGGTGTATGGCGGGGATTATTTCGCTTAGTGTCTTAACATCGGCTTGCCACGGATGCACACCTACTGAAAAAAGGCTCGCTGTGTAAACCGCATCGCTTTGGTAAATTCCCATGTGATTATCAGGAATGGTATGGGTGTGTGCGTCGTAGCATTTCATTTCAATTCAAAATTAAGCGGGAATTAAGAAATATCGCGAAGTCACATGATTTTTTGTATATTCGGCAGCAATAATCTTTAAAACTAAGCTATGAGTAACGCTGACAATAAGAATGAAATTCAAATGCTTTTCGGTCACCCGAAAGGTTTGTGGTTTATGTTTGGAACCGAGATGTGGGAGCGCTTTGGGTACTATTTAATGCTCGGAATCTTCTCGCTTTACATGCTTGATGGTTGGAATAACGGTGGAATGGGCTTTGATGGTCAATTGAAATCGGATATTTATGGTACCTACCTCGGATTGGTTTACTTAACACCGTTCATTGGAGGTTTGTTAGCCGATCGTTTATTAGGCTACAGAAGATCAATTATTATTGGAGGATTAATGATGGCCGCAGGATATTTTATGTTAGCGATGCACACCATTCCAAGTTTTTATATCGCTTTACTCTTGATAATTCTTGGTAATGGCTTCTTTAAACCGAATATATCAACCCTCGTAGGTAATTTATACAGTGAGGATTCATTAAAGGATAAGAAAGATGCAGGATTTAACATTTTCTACATGGGGATCAACATCGGTGCCTTCGTTTGTAATTTCGTTGCAGCCTTTATGCGTATTAATTATGGTTGGGGTCATGCCTTTGCCGCCGCGGGAGTTGGAATGCTTATAGGGGTTGTTGTTTTCTCTATTGGTAACAAACACATTAAAAGTTACGATGTGGTAAAACCCTTACAAGAAGGGGATATGTCAACACTAAAAATCCTCGCATTAACCGTACTTCCGATGTTTGTTTTTGGAATCATTGGGTATTTAATTCCTGGGAATTTATTAGGTACGGATACGAATGATGCCTTCATTATTGGGTGTCTCCCTGTAATTGGATTCTTTATTTATCTCGCATTTAAGTCAGAGGCTAAAGAAAGTCGTGCGATTAAAGCCTTACTAGCCGTGTTCACCTGTGTTATTCTATTCTTTGCAATTTTCCATCAAAATGGAGATGCCCTAACCATTTGGGCGGAAGATTATACGGACCGTACAATGGCTCCAGGAATTACTGGTGCTGCGGATGCGGCAGGTATGGCACAATTGGTTGAAAATAGCCCCTTGATTAAAGATAAAGCGACGTATGATGCATCCATGAGCTTTTTGAATGTTACTCAGAATGCGCTTCCTAAAGAAACAAAGCAAGATTTTAAGAATTTAAAATTATGTGCGGAGAAAATTGAGCGCATCGATAAATCCTATAAATACTTCACGAATCTTTCGAAATCGGATGTTCCGGCGCTACAAGCAAATAAAGTTGATGATGCTACCATAGCGAATATTGAGAGCGACTCTACCCTAGAAAAATCAGATAAATTTTTGCTTATTGGTTTAGCTGAAACTCCAGGTCAACAACTTCCAAGTGTGCTCAGCGAGAAGAAATCTATCGCTGTTCTTGCTGCTGAAACTGCAAAGCAAATTAAAGATAAAGAGGCAGCCTTGGCTAAGGCTACTGAAAAAGAAGAACAAGAAGCGTTAAAAGGTGAACTCACAGCACTCAATTCGGCACTGCATGTTTATGGGTATTTACAAAAGAATGAACTTATACATGAAGCAAATGCCGAAGCGCCTAATTTAAAGTTGTATTCTACGGAGCTTTATCAGTCCATTAATCCATTCTGGGTGGTTGTGTTAACTCCAGTGATGGTTGGAATTTGGGGCTTTTTCCGAAGAAAGAAAAAAGAACCAAGTACCCCAGCTAAAATTGCCATCGGTTTGATTATTACGGCGTTATCTGCCCTGGTAATGGTAGGTGCTGTTTTTGCTACGAACGGGTTGGATGCTAAAGCTGGATCCATGTGGTTGTTAGCTTCTTATGGAGTAATCACCATTGGTGAACTTTGTTTATCTCCTATGGGATTGTCCTTAGTGTCGAAATTAAGTCCTCCACGCATTACCGCATTGATGATGGGCGGGTATTTCCTTGCTATTTCTGTCGGAAATAAGATGTCTGGAATGCTTTCTAGCCTTTGGGAAGGATTTGATGCAAACAGCAAACAGAATTTCTTTTATCTGAATTTTGCGCTGGTATTAGGTGCAGCCTTATTATTGTTCTTGATGTTGCGTTGGCTAAACCGCGTAATGAAAGAAAACAACGTTTTATAACCCATTAAAGGCTCTTCGGAGCCTTTTTTCATTAATCTAATGAGCATGCTTAGTTTGTCTGAAATTCAAGACTTTAAAGGGAAGTTCCCAAAACAGATTTGGTATCTATTTTTTACTGAAATGTGGGAACGGTTCTGTTTTTATGGTAACCGAGGAATGTTAGTTATTTTCATGACCGATATTTTGTTGATTCAAGATGATGCAGCCAACCTGAAATATGGAGCGATTCAAGCCTTTGTTTATGCATTTACCTTTGTTGGAGGATTGTTTGCTGATAAAATATTAGGGTTTCAACGTTCGCTCCTATGGGGTGGTATTTTGATGGTTATGGGTAGTATTGTTATGGGATTAGATGCGAAGCACTTCTTCTTCTACGGTATTTGTTTAATCATCGTAGGAACCGGATTCTTCAAGCCGAACATTTCAACGATGGTAGGGGAGTTGTATCGTGAAGGGGATCCGCGAAGAGATGCCGGATTTAGTCTGTTTTATGCCGGTATCAATATCGGGGCCTTGTTAGGCGGGGGCCTTTGTGTCTATGTAGGAAAAACCTACAGTTGGAATATTGCCTTCTTGTTGTCTGGTGTTTTTATGGCCTTAGGCTTATTGAATTTTATATTAACAAGAAAGCTCTTAGGACCGATTGGGATTTCTCCAGCTTCAGAATCACCAGCGACGGATCGCAGAAATCGTTGGTTTGTTTATGCCGGCACACTCGCTGTGTTGCCTTTGATTTATATCATGATTCGAAAAACAGCGTATACCGACTTATTCATGTATATCATCGGACCTGTCACTTTGATTTATATCGTGTATGAGATGACCAAATTGGACAAAGCGCAAATCAAGAAAATGGTGGCCGCGATTATCTTCATTTTATTATCCATTATATTTTGGTCGTTTTTTGAGCAAAGTGGAGGTTCCTTGAGCCTGTTTGCACGCGATTTAGTTTCTAGTAAGATGATGGGAGTTGAAATTGATTCAAATGTTGTGAATAATTCAGCTAATTCGTTTTTTGTGATCTGTTTCAGTGCACTCATCGGGATATTGTGGGTGTGGTTAAATAAACGAAAATTGGAACCTAATTACTTCGCAAAGTTTGGTTTGGCGTTTCTTTTTCTAAGCCTTTCGTTTTATCTTTTTTACGCGATGCGATTTTGGCTTGACAGTGACGGCCTTGCATCATTAGGGCTTTTCACGCTGGCGTATTTAGTGATTTCAATTGGTGAACTTTTCTTGTCGCCTATTGGTCTTTCTCTCATGACAAAATTGTCGCCTAAACACTTATGGGGAATCATGATGGGTATGTGGTTTTTGGCATCCGCCTACGGACAGTATGTTGCGGGAATTCTTGGTGCGGGGATGTCTAGCCCGGATGAAAATGCTCCGTTGAGCGTTCGATTAGATGGATATACCAACGGATATTTACAACTGAGTATCTATGCGTTAATTACAGGAGTTGTAATCATCCTTGTAGCGCGATGGTTAAACCGATTGATGCAAGAAACTCCAACGGAATAAGTCGGCCTTAGATTCGATACTTTTTGAAGAATGCCTCCCAGTTCCATAAGAAGGGTGCAATTAACTCATCGATGCGCTTTAGGAATACAGGATTCGGTGTATTCATGCGCTTAAAGTAATCGTCTTGGTACTCGTTTAAGCCATATTTATGAAATACCGCCTTTGACATCGCATATAGCGTGGTTTTGGATGGAATATTCACCCGCTTCATGTACGACTTATAGTCTTGGATTAATTGACGCATTTCTAGCTCTTCCATTTTATAGACGCTTGCCAACTTGTCGTATACTAAATTGATTACTCTAGTGCCGGATTGACCATCAAATAAGCGTTCCATTTCAATGATATTTCCTGTAATTACAATCAGGGCGAATTCATTTACGTTCTTGTGGTCTATGGAAGGAGAGCTGATGAAGCATGGATCTTCGTTAATCGCCCCTGCAACCAATTCAAATCCGCGATCGATCACATCAAATATTCCGTTGATGAAAATATTCGAAACTTGATCTTCGTTTAATTTTTTCTTTAAAATACTGGAAAACATCGTTTAACTGAGTATTTGTGGTTACCTACAAAAATAGCTAAGGTTTCTCGATTATTTTTTTTCTATGTTTTATCTTATTAACCGAGTTTTCAACAGCAATCCGATGTATTTTTGTCAAAAAATTATTCAATGAAAGCAATTATTAAAACATCAAAAGGAAACATGGTGGCGGATCTTTATGATACCGATGCACCAAACACCGTAGCTAATTTTAAAAAGTTAGCAGAGGAGGGATATTATAATAACCTCACATGGCATCGAGTTCTTCCTGATTTTGTTATTCAAGGAGGATGTCCAAATTCTCGTCCAGGTGCATCAGGTATGCCAGGTACTGGTGGACCAGGTTATCAAATTGATTGCGAGCTGGATGGGGAATTACAACATCACGAGCGAGGTGTTCTATCTATGGCGCATGCCGGAAGAAACACCGGGGGTTCTCAGTTTTTTGTATGTCATTCAAGAAATAACACAGCACATTTAGACAGAAATCATACGTGCTTTGGCAAAGTAACTGAAGGCTTGGATGTATTAGATGATATTCGTCAAGGCGACGAAATCATCGGAATCGAAATTCAAGCGTAATAACTTGTTAGAAGCGGCCGAATTGACCAATAATCAGTTCGGCTAATTCTTCACCGATTCGGTCCTGCGCTTCATTGGTCGCCGCACCAATATGTGGAGTACAAGCGATGTTGGGATGACCAATTAATCGTTGGTCTGGATTAGGTTCGTTGTTAAACACGTCTAAAGCCGCTGCGGCAACGGTTCCATTCGCTAAGGCATCCAATAAGGCTTGTTCATCAATCACACCACCTCGGGCCGCGTTGACAAGTCGAATACCTCGTTTCATAGCACTGAATTCCGAAGATCCAATGACAGCGGATCCATTGGCTTGTTTAGGAACGTGAATCGATAAATAGTCAAGTAATCCAAGGGTTTCATTGCACATCTTAGCACTTTGTAGTTTAATTAGGACCTGCTTATCTATCCCAATAACAACGGGTATCTCGAATTCTTCTTCATTGAACGTAATAGGAACGACATTCATCCCTGCACCCAAGGCATACGACGCTAAACGTTGTCCGATTCGACCAAACCCAAGAATCCCAATCGTTTTACCTCGTAATTCTACGCCTTTGCCATAGTTCTTTTTTAAGGTAGAAAAATCACCGTGCTCCATGTGCTTGAAGCTGTCATTTAAAAAGCGAGAAATTGCAAATAAATGGCCCATTACTAATTCTGCAACAGATTGAGATGAAGATGCAGGGGTATTGATCACCGTGATTCCTTTTTCTCGGGCATAACTTACATCAATGTTGTCCATTCCTACACCACCTCTTCCGATTAATTTTAAGTTCGGACAAGCGTCGATTAACGCGGCTCTAGCTGTGGTTGCACTGCGCACCAACAGGATTTCTACTCCTTCGGTGTTGAGGTAGTTTGGAATATCATCTTGTGCTACTTTAGCAGTAATTACCGTGTATCCTGCGTTTTCTAGTGCCTGTTGGCCAGCAGCGGAAATCCCATCGTTTGCAAGTATTTTCATGACTTATGCTTTTCGTTCAAATTCTTTCATAACATCTACCAAAACCTGCACACTTTCAACGGGTAAGGCGTTATACATCGAAGCGCGATATCCACCAACGGAGCGATGTCCAGGAAGACCCACGATTCCGGCTTCTTTCCACATCGCATCAAAAATTGACGCACGAGCCTCATCTTCGAGTAAAAAGGTAATGTTCATGTGTGATCGGTCTTCACGTTCAACAGCACCCTTAAATTGTGAATTGCGGTCAATTTCAGCATACAATAACGCTGACTTTGCATTGTTTCGAGCCTCCATGTCCTTAACTCCTCCATTCGCAATGAGGTTGCGGAGGTTGAGCATCGCCACATACACTGAAAACACTGGGGGGGTATTCAACATGGATTCCTTATCTATTTGTTGTTTTAAATCTAAATAGGTAGGCATGAACGGCGAGGTAGATTTACCTAGAATTTCATCTTTTACGATATACAAGGTCGCACCGGCTGGACCAAGGTTCTTCTGTGCGCCTGCATATATCAAATCAAAATCAGCTACATTGATTTCTTTGGAAAATATATCAGAAGACATATCACAAACGAGTGGAAGATCTGTCTTAGGAAAATCTTGAAATTGGGTTCCATAAATGGTGTTATTCGATGTAAAGTGAATATAGTCTACATCGGTCGGGATTTCATAATTTTTTGGAATATAGGTGAATTTCCGGTCTTCTGAACTTGCGAAAACATCTACAGTTACTCCCACTTTTTTAGCTTCTTTAATTGCACCAGAAGCCCACGTACCGGTATTGATATATCCCGCTCGTTTGGTGTCTCGCATCATGTTCAGCGCAGCGATCGTAAACCCTAGGGTTGCACCTCCTTGCAAAAAGGCAACAGAGTACCCATCGGGGATAGATAAGGCCTCTTTAGTCAAAGCCATTGCTTCATCCATTACCGCCACAAAATCTTTGTGTCTATGCGATACTTCCAGAATGGATAAGCCATTAAAATTAAGCACCGCTTCTGCAGATTCTTTGAATACATCTTGCGGTAAAATGCAGGGACCTGCGCCAAAATTATGTTTCATGATGAGTAAGAATTATGTAAATAAAAAAAAGCCGTCGTTAGACAGCTTATTTAGTTTCGCTTGTAGCTTTCTTCGTCGTTGTTTTCTTAGCAGTGCTAGCTTTCTTCGCTACAGGTTTTTTCTCTGCTGCAGGTTTCTCTGCTTTTTCTGAGCTAACTTTAGCCGCTAAAACTGCAGACTCACTCGGTTTTCTCTTGCGAACGTTCCCGTATGAACCAATTATTCGCTTTCCTTTTGCAGTTTTTTTATCTCCTTTTCCCATGTTCTGTGTATTGTAGTTCCATTATATATGCAAAGTTAAAATTCTTTTTCGAAATACGTAGTTCTAAATTGCTTTTCAAGCGCTTCGCCCCCATTTAATATGCGCGTACTCCAAACTATTTGTAAAGCGTTCTGCGCTTCTGGGCTCAATTTCCAATCAATGGAACCTTGGTGAAGTCTATTTCTTAAACTTTGTAAGACGATTGCAACGGAAACAGAAAGGTTTAAACTCTCGGTAAATCCATACATCGGAATCGCTAAATGATAATCAGCAATAGATAAAATCTCATCGCTAAGTCCGCGTCGTTCGGTTCCGAAGAATAAGGCGACAGGGGCTTCAAGGGGAAGCGTTTCTGCGGTATATGCATTGGCGTGGGGTGAGGTTGCTACAATTTTATAGCCCTGAGCTCTGAGGTGATTTATACAATCCGAAGACGCTGTTTCTTTATTCGTGAATCGGTGTAGATCGATCCATCTTCCCGAACCCAAAGCGATGTTGCGCTGAAGGACATACTTGTTTTTGTCTTCTATGGTATACAGGTCCTGGATGCCAAAACAGTCGCAACTTCGAATCACGGCAGATGCATTGTGCTCGTGAAAGAGATCCTCTAAGGCTATACTGATATGCCTCGTTCTGTCTTCTGCAATTCGTTTAAATAATTCAACCTTGTGAGGGGTTAATATTTCCCGAAATTGCTCAAGCACATACGTATTCTCTTCTCCTATCATTCATTGTCCAAATGGTAATCACTCTTTTTTAACCAACCTTTTTTAATGAAATAAATAAATAAAATAACCCCTATTAAGAACATTATCCCAACTACTACAAAATAGCCGTTTTTCTTTTTTAACTCAGGCATGTTTTCGAAATTCATCCCATAAACCCCTGCTATGAATGTTAGGGGAATAAAAATAGCACTCACAATCGTTAATACTTTCATGATTTCATTCATGCGTTGTCCCTGGGCCGCATAATAAAAATTAGCTAATCCATCTAAAATTTGAATTTGACTATCAATCTCCGTTATTAAATTGTTGCAATTACTATTCAGCGTTTTAAAATAACGCATATTTTCTTCATCAATTAACGTGGTTTCGCTGCTATATAGTTGTTCCGTTATGTCCCGTATTGGTCGGGAGATGGTTCTTAGTTGAATTAATTTACGCTTCTGTGTTTCTATGTCATGTAAAATGGCTTTGTCTTCATGCAGATGTAAACGATTTTCAATTTTCGTAGAATTTTCTGAAACGTCATCAATAATTCGATAATAGTTATCCAATATGGCTTCCATACACCGATAAAGTAAGAAATCCGACTTCTGCCTTCTGATTTTACCTTTTGAAAATTCAATACGGTCCCTTACGCTATCGAAGTAACCTTTTAATCCATTTTGCATGGTAATCAAATACTCATCACCAAGAAAAAATGTAATTTGATTTTCACCAAACATTTCGTTACTCCGATCATTTAAATCCGTTAAGGTGACACTAAAATAAATGTAGTTGGGATACTCCTCCACCTTTGGTCGCCGTTGATGGATGTAAATGTTTTCAATGCTTAATTTATCAATATGTAATTTGGTACACAGTTGTTTTATCGATTCATGGTCGCTTAAATCATGGATATTTAACCAATTCACATGGTCTTCATCCAACTCTGCTTCAAGAAAATCTGTAGCAAAGTAACTAATATCATCATTTTTAATCGAGTAAAAGCAATGATTATATTTATACAGTTCGCACCCGAAAACTTCCATTACTTAGGGATTTTTTTTGTGTTAATCGCACATGAATTACATGCTTTCTTTCGGAAAAAGAACTTCCACACAAGGAATCCAATCGAGGTAAGTATTAGTATGGAAACGAATAATGGTTGAATCATAGGTCAATATTAGCGATTTTTTCATCAAATATTAAAACAAATCCACGCACCCGCATAGGCCATCAGTCCAAAAAATAGCACCTGCAACAAGGGCCATTTCCAAGATTTTGTTTCCCGCTTAACAATCGCGAGGGTAGAAAGGCATTGCATGGCATATACATAAAACACCATTAATGAAATTCCTGAACGCAGGGAAAACACCAACGTCCCATCTGGATTTTTTTGTTGTTTTAGTTTGGAACTTAGTTTTAAGTCATTGCCCGATCCTCCGTTGGCGTAGATTGTTGATAATGAACCCACGAAAACTTCGCGTGCAGCAAATGAGGTAATCAAGGCTATTCCGATTTTCCAATCGTACCCGATGGGCTTAATCATTGGCTCAATGCCTTTGCCCACAATTCCGATGTAAGAATTTTCGAGGAGCACCGCGTTTTTTAACCCTTCTTGTTCTTCCTGACTTACATGCATGTATGTATCTGTTGTTTTCAAGGCGCGCATAGCTTCTCGTCGTTGCTCCCGCGGGCCATAGCTTGCGAGGGCCCATAGTACTATGGAAATAGCGAGGATTATTCCTCCAGCTTCTGTGGTAAACACCTTAATTTTCTCTAATACGGTTAGGAAGATGTTTCGCCAAAGCGGGCGTTTAAATTCTGGTATTTCCATGAGGTAATAGGAACGTTTTTCTTGGTTAATTATCAATTTCATGACCCAAGCAATGAATAAAGCCGATACAATTCCCAATAGGTATAGTCCCAAGAGCACAAGGCCTTGCAGTTGTATAAAGCCCAGTAATTTCATCTTTGGAATCACTAAGCCAATCAGTAAGGTGAATACCGGAATCCGAGCACTGCAACTCATTAAAGGGGCAACAAATATGGTGATTAATCTTTCCTTGTAGTTGGGGATTCCCCGTGTGGCCATAACTCCAGGAATGGCACAGGCCATGCTGGATAGCAAGGGAACAACACTGCGTCCATTGAGGCCGAAGGGGCGAACCAAACGGTCCATTAGAAATACGGCTCGGGCAAGATACCCGGAATCTTCTAACAGGGCAATAAAGAAAAACAAGATGCCAATTTGAGGGATAAACACCAAGACGCCACTGATTCCCGGGAGAATTCCCTCACAAATTAATGCAGACAAGGGACCATCAGGCAGGATATTTCTGAGCCAAAGCGTTAACCATTCAAATCCAAGTTCGATGGCATCCATAGGAAAGGCGGCAAAGGAGAAGACAAACTGGAATATAATGAATAGAATGGAAGCAAAGATGACATAACCCGCAATTGGATGGGTGAACCACCGATCTAGTGGATGGGTGCGAACCGGAACCTCTTTCTCCTGGAGCACTTTGTTGAGTATGGTTCCTAGATACGTGTTTCGGGCATTGGCTTCTTTCTCTTGACCCGCTAAATCCGATAACTTTTTGAGGGTGTTTGTCACCTTGGTCGATTCTACCTTCAAGGCGTCAAGCTGTTCTGAAATCGCCTGCATTAAGCGTTCTTTTCCTAAACCTACTCGAGCATTCATGATTACAATGGGCGATTGGCTAAAGGTAGATTGAAGTGCTGTTACATCAATGTTGATGCCTTTTTTTTGGGCGATGTCATACATGTTAATCACCAATACCATGGGCAGCCCACTGTCAATCAGTTGACTAAAAAAGAATAAGCTTCTCGATAAATTCGAGGCATCGGCTACTAAGATTCCCAGCTGTGGTTTGTCTGATTCTGAGGCGTTAAAAAGAAGGTCGAATACCACTTTTTCCTCCTTGTTGGATGGATAAATACTGTAAACACCGGGCACATCAATGAGTTCATGCGAAGCGTCTTTTATATGAAGTACTCCACTCTTCTGTTCTACGGTAACGCCAGGGAAATTACCAATCTTTTGCCTCAATCCGGTTAACAGATTAAATACAGTGCTTTTCCCTGTATTTGGATTGCCGAAAAGCGCGATTTTCATGCCTGTAAACTCAGTTTATCGACAGAAATTTGTTGGGCATCTTCGTTACGGATAGACAGCAAGGTGTTTTGATATGAAAAGGCAATCGGTCCTTTAAATGGAGCCTTCAAGTGTAAGGTGACCAAGGTGCCGGGCATAATTCCCATTTCGAGTAATTTGGTTCGGAAGACATCATCGCTAATGTAACGGATATTGGCTTGCTCTCCTACCTTAAGTTCATTGAGTAACATGTTGTAAAATTACCCTAACTATTTCAATTTTTAATACCACAAACAAGGTATTTCCTATCGGATTACGAAGCGTGCCGTTTGTCGGGAGCGTTGTTCTAGCAACACCTCACGATTCTCTGTCATTTGAACCACCGTGGCTTGGTTATAATGTCTGATGGTGACTAATTCAACTCCCTCGTTGTATTTGCAGGTAAAGGTAGGGTTTAGATGCTTGATCAGTGTTTCCATATGTACTTTGTCCCCATCCACCAATACAGAAAAGTTCAAAGCGGAATTTTGCATGAGATTAATCTTGATTCGCGTGGTATAAAAAATCTCAAAGATTTTAGCCAAAGCATCTTCATTAATGAAGGAAAAATCCAAGGAACTGATGGTAATCAATACTTGATTTTTTTTTACAATAAAGGATGGAATTAAGTGGTCATTCCCTCCTTCGGATTGAATCGTTGTTCCCGGCTCTTCCGGAGCAATAAAACTTTTTACGTAGAGAGGAATCTTTTTATTTTGAAGCGGTTTAATGGTTTTTGGGTGAATAACACTCGCTCCGAAGTATGCCAATTCTATGGCTTCTCGGTAAGAGATTTTTGATAACAACTTCGTATTGTCAAAGTACTTCGGGTCTGCGTTCAGCATTCCCGGAACATCCTTCCAAATGGTTACCTCTGTGGCGTTAGTACAATACGCGAATATGGCAGCTGAGTAATCAGACCCTTCTCTTCCGAGCGTCGTACTGAAGCCCTCTGCGGTATGCCCAATAAATCCTTGCGTGATGAAGGTGTTGGTTTGTGGAACGGAAGATTCTAATCGTGCTGTAATAAGTGCCTCACTTTTCTCCCAATTTACATTGGCTTCCTGATAGTGATGGTCTGTTCGGATTAACCGGCGGGCATCTAACCATTCGGATTTTAATCCAAGTTCGAGTACGTATTCATTAATGATAAAGGAGGAAAGCACTTCTCCAAATGCAACAAGTTGGTCATATTCAAAGGAGTCTTGTTCTGCGAGGGGTTTGTCAAATTTATTTTTTAGCTGTTCAAAAATGTCTTCTATAAATCGGAATACGTTGCTGTGTTGATCATGAAACAATGCACCGGCAACATCAACATGAAAGTCACGCAAGCCATCAATGGTGTGATAGTAATTCAGTTGATCCTGAGCGAGTAAATAGGTAAGGCATTCTTCTAGTTTGTTGGTGGTTTTTCCCATGGCAGATACGACAACCAATGCGGGTTCTTGCTTAAACCGCAACAGAATAGATCCCACATTTTTAATGGCTTCTGCATCCTTAACCGATGCTCCCCCAAATTTAAATACCTTCATCGCTAACTGAGTTTTTCTGCTAATTCTTGCATGGTTTTTCTGGCAGATCGATTGGCATAAATTATATGATAAACAGCCGTTAGTATCGGTAAATCCACATTGAATTTTTCGTTCATTTCCATGAGACTTTTGGTTGCATAGTACCCTTCAGCAATCATACCAATTTCTAAGGTGGCAGTTTTTACCGAATATCCTTTTCCGATCATAAACCCAAAGGTTCGGTTTCTAGAAAATTTAGAATAGGCCGTCACCAATAAATCCCCCAAGTAGGCGCTGTTTTTTACATCTCGATGCACGGGATTTATCACTTCAATAAAGCGCTCAATTTCTTGAATGGCATTGGATACGAGCACTGCTTGAAAGTTATCGCCGTAACCAAGTCCAGCGCAAATGCCGGAAGCTAGTGCGTATACATTTTTTAAAATAGCCGAGATTTCCGCTCCAAATAAATCCTCACTTACCGTAACTTTTATATATCTGCATCGCAACAATCTTGCTACTTCCTCAGCGAGCTCGATATCATCGCAACCAACCGTCAAATAGGATAAGCGCTCTAATGCAACCTCTTCTGCATGACATGGCCCACATATAATCCCAATGTCTGAATAGGCAATTCCAAAACTTTTGTGAAAATATCGAGCAGGGATGGCATTGAATTCTGGAATAATGCCCTTGACTGCTGAGATAATGCGTTTACCTTCAAAGACATGGGGGTCAATTTGCCGGAAAACTTCATGAATGAATGCGGCAGGAACGGCAACTATCAAACAGTCACTTGCTGTAATTACTTCGATTAAGGAACTACTTAACCTTAAGGTTGAAACATCGAGCTCCGCAGATTGCAGGTATTTAGGATTGTGTTTAAAGGCTTGAATGTGTGCAATCGATTCTTCGGAACGAACCCACCAATGAATCTCAGATTGATTGTTAGCAAAGAGCTTCACTAATGCAGTGGCCCAGCTTCCACTTCCAATCACCCCAATCCGCATCGGTTGTGTAGTATTAACCATGTTCAAAGTTAATGATTCTTTAGAAATCTAAAAAAATCAATAAAATCAATTGAAATTGAAGATTTCACCACCCTGCAGCGCCTCCGAAAAAGAATCCCTCATGCGTTCTAATTTTAGTTTTGCATGCGGATTTCCGGAAATAGCATCTCTTTTCGTTTTATAATAAACATCTAAGGATTGCCCAAACAGGTCCTGCTCTAAGCGTTTTTTGATTTCAAGGATCTTTGCATTTACACCAATTAAATAATGTTCAATTTCACCCAAACGCTTTAGCTCTTCTGAGTTGAGTGGTTCTTTGTTCAGTAAATCATGATAGTGAGGAAGTAAATTTTCAAGCAATTGCATGAATTTCTCTAACTCTTCATCAAGTTCCTTTCTATTTGATTTGAAATCTGACATTCAAGGTTAAAAATAATACTATTTCAAATAAAATACAGCAAGCCTAAAAAAAGATTAAATACTCACCGTAAATTGACTTATATCGTTTCCTGCTAAGAATTCTTTATGATTCATTCCGCGCTTTCCTTCCATTTGAAGTGTTTGCACACAGAAATACCCATCTTTACACGGAAATAGCAATCCATCTTTATTCGAAGAAAGCCCCTCGTGAGGGTGTTCGTCCGCGATAAACACGCCGCCAAATATTTTAAAATTCATCAAGCGCTGTGATGGGATATGTTTTAATATGCAATACGCGCTTGGATACGGATTTAATCCATTCACCAGATTCGTTATTTCTGCACCGGTATGGTTAAAGTCTATTCGGGTGTTGAGTTTAGTTAGTTTTGGGGCTTCATGTATCGAATCAATAAGCACTTGTGGTACGGATGTGGCAAGCTTGTTTTCTATGTCATTTAATGTTTCGTTGATTAAATGTACCCCTGGGTCAAGCATTTTATCATGCAGTTCTCCTGCGGTTGTGCCAGGTAATATTTCCAGGGTATGTTGCTTGAGAATTGCGCCACAATCAATGGTCGCATTAATAAAAAATGTCGTTAATCCAGTCTTTGTTTCCCCGTTAATAATAGCCCAATTAATTGGTGCCGCACCGCGATAATCAGGCAAAAGAGATGCATGAAGATTAATCGTTCCCCGTGAGGGCATGTTCCAAACCACCTCGGGTAACATTCTGAAAGCAACAACCACAAATAAATCAGCATTAAATGCCTGTAAGGCTGCAAGAAAGGTTTCATCTTTTAACGAACTCGGCTGAAGTATTGGAATTTCCGCCTTTTTAGCGGTTTCTTTTACAGCACTTTCCCTAAGCTGTTGACCTCGTCCTGCAGGTTTGTCAGCCACCGTCACTACACCAACAACCCGATGGTTCGACGAAATCAAGCCCTCAAGCATGTAACTCGCGAAGGCAGGGGTCCCCATGAATACTACGTTTAATCCCATTTAAATGCGTTTATTGTTCCAAGAAAATAAGTTTAAATATAAATAAGACAAGAGTCCCATGGTCCCAAAATAGATGTATTCCACGGTCCAAACATGATAAATATCAAAGGCCCAAACTTTAATAAACAGATAAACACTCAGCGTATAAACCCCAACAGAGATTATTTCGATGGTCATTGATGCTACGGTATTTCCACTTCCATGAATGGTTTGGAAATAAACGGATACTAAGGCATATAATAAGATAGAGCCTGCAATAAGACGAAGAATAGCACTGCTGTCTTTAAGGTATTGCTCGTGGGGGTTGATTATGGATATCAAGGTTTCCGGATAGAAAATTGCACCATGAAAGGTTAATAGCATAAATAGGAGTGTAAGCAGCTGTATGCGGCGTTGAATTCGTGGTAGCTCTTGTTGCTTTGCCGCTCCTATGTATTGAGAAATATACGTTTTGGTAGTTCCAGCAAATCCCCATATTGGAACAAAAGCCAAAAAATAAATGGAGCGGATGTTTTGTGATACGGTAAGCTGATATTTTCCCATTTGTTCAATCCACGTGAAAAACAAGGTCCACGTGAATAGGGCAGAGAACCCCTGAAACAATAAGGGAGTTCCGATACTAATTAATTCCTTTAGCTCAAACCAAACACCCTTTATGCTTCCAAATAAGTTGTATGATTTATTTTCTTTTGAGCCAATGGTAAATATCACCAAAAACATCATTCCCAATCCATCCGCGATTGACGAGGCGGTCGCCGCACCAGCCACACCCATTTCCGGAAATATTCCGATGCCAAAGATGAGCAGATAATCTAACAGTATGTTCGTACTGGCAGTTATTATGGCAGCAATTAATACCACCCATGATTTTCCACGTGCTAGATAAAATGCCTGAAATCCTAAAGTAATCATGCAAAAGAATAAGGCAAATGACCTATGTTGAAGGAATTCACCTTGTAACTTAGCTACCTCCTGATTCCGAGAATAGGAGCTAATCCATGAGGGAATATAGAGGGTAAGCACGACAAAAAATATCACGGCAAGAATCCCAAGTATCATCCATGTTGCGTTGAGAATTCTGCCCAGTTGGTCTGATCTTGACTCACCAATTCTCCGCGCCATGAGGATTTGAGCACCATCAGACATTCCAAGAAGCATCATGTAAAAGGTGATATATGCCAATCCAGCATTGCCTACTGCATCAAACCCTTCAATGCTATACCTGCTTATGAATGCAGAATCCGTAATGAGCACGATGGATTGTATGAAGCCGGAAACCATCATGGGTAAGGCTACACCCAGGATAGACTTATACGTTAAGGGTAAGAGATTACTCGACATAAACCACTAACCCTTTTAAATACTCACCTTCTGGATGAAAAGCACCAATTGGATGGTCGGCAGGTTGATGTAATTGATAGAGTATTTTTACTTTTCGGTTAGATTCAATCGCTGCAGAGATGATGGTGTGATTGAATAAAGCCTTATCAATCACTTGAGAACAGGAGAAGGTAACTAACATTCCACCAGGCTTTATTTGCCTCAGTGCATGGGCATTTAACCGTTTATATCCCTGTACCGCTTTGTGCTTTTTGTCCAGGTGCTTCGCAAAGGCAGGAGGATCTAAAATGATGATATCGAAGGCTTCCGGTAAATCTTTCATAAAGTCCATCGCATCGGCCACCACAGAAACATGTCGGTCTTGAAATCCATTAATCGCAACATTTTCAGCAACTAAGGCAATGGCTTTCTGAGAGCTATCTAAAGAATAAACCAAGGTTGCGTCGTGTTTTAAAGCCTGTAAACTGAATCCGCCAGAGTAACAGAATGCATTGAGCACTTTTTTTCCTTTAGATAATTTACCCAATAGCGTCCGATTGTCTCGCTGATCAATAAAAAATCCGGTTTTTTGTCCTTGAACCCAGTCAATGGCATAGGTGATTCCATCCTCCATGGCGCGGTGTGGCGTTGTAGCTTGTCCGTACAAATATTCGTCGCGCACCGCGTGTCTTTTAGGTAAAGTCTCTGAAGATTTATGATATACGGCGCTTAAAGCTTCCCCGAGGTTAATTATTAGCGCATCTGTTATTTCCTTGAGATGTTGTATCATTCCAATGGAGTGGCATTGAATAACCGCTACTCCTGTATAATAATCAATGATTAATCCAGGTAATTCGTCCCCTTCACCGTGGCAAATTCTAAAAATGGAATTTGTGTGTGATAATAAACCTAGGTTTTTTCGTAACTCAATCATTCCCTTTAAACGGAGATTCCAAAATGCTTGATCGAGTTCCTCGTTGCTAAAGGATAGAATCCGAATGGCGATTGATCCATGCTGAAAGTGCCCCTTGGCTAAGAAGGCACCATTCCATCCATGGACAGAAACCAGTGCCCCATCCTCGAATGCCTCGCAGTTCGAAGCAATAGCCCCTGAAAATACCCAAGGGTGTTTTCTGAGCAAGGAAGCTTCTTTTCCTTTCTTTAATGTTATGATTTCAATCACAGTACAAAAGTAGCGATTTACTTCGGGCGCTTTGTTATGATTAAAATGAATATATTTGGAAAAAACGCACGATGGCAAATAAACGAATGTTAAAAAAACAAATCAATGCAATGATCATTGATGTGATTGATGAGTGTATCTATGTTCAAGAAGTTAACGACGATAAAGCGGAAGCAGCAGAGGGTTTAATTGAAGAGGTGATTTCTACCTACAACCAGTTGCTTTCTCGCATGAATTCAGGGAAAACAAAAGCTGATTTTAAAGGGATTGTTACCGACTTTGATCAGAAATCCGAAATGCTTCTCGAAAAGTTAAATACCTTGAATCAGTAAGATTTGCTAGGCATTTAAAGTGACTACTAACTAATTTTTTTTCATATGTTGAATAGATTATTTGATGTCCCCTATCATCAGTTAAAGAATTTCCCGCAAGAGAATATGTTCAATACGAAAGTGAATGGCGAATGGCAAGCACTTTCTACTATGGATTTTTTAGACCGCTCGATGCGACTTTCCAAAGCCTTAATTCATATGGGGATTTCCAGCGGTGATCGGATTGCTGTGGCATCTACGAATCGATATGAGTGGAATGTACTAGACATAGCCGTTCAACAGGTTGGAGCGGTGTTAGTACCACTATATCCAACCATTTCAGCCAAAGATTACGCCTATATTTTAAACGATTGCTCGGCGGCTTATATGTTCGTTGGGAACCAAGAAATTGCAGACAAAATCACTGAAGTGAAACATCAGTTGACCACTCTTAAGGAAGTTTATGCCTTTGACGAGTTGAATGAGGTAAGCTCTTGGAACACCTTGTTTATGCTGAATCATGAGGTGAGTGAATTGATGGTGCAGGAACGAATGGATCAGGTTAAACCTGAAGATTTACTGACCATTATTTATACGTCGGGAACAACAGGAAACCCCAAAGGGGTGATGCTTTCTCACCAGAATGTGCTTTCCAATGTACTTGCCTGCGAAGAGCCCATCCCAGCGGATAAGTCCTCTAAGGTATTGTCCTTTCTTCCGGTGTGCCATATTTACGAACGAATGCTGCACTATTTGTACATGTATATCGGGGCGTCGATTTATTTTGCGGAGTCTATGGAAACCATTGGCGATAATATTCGAGAGGTTAAGCCCGATGTATTCAGTGCAGTACCTCGACTCATTGAAAAGGTATATGATAAGATTATCGCGAAAGGAGAGGATTTATCAGGGGTGAAGAAGAAACTGTTTTTCTGGGCGGTAGGGTTAGCTGAAGAATACGAGCAAACGGGTAAAGGTTCGTGGTATTATGTTAAACTTGGCATCGCTAGAACATTGATTTTCAAAAAATGGAAAGAAGCCTTGGGTGGCAATGTACGTGCTATTGCCTCCGGAAGCGCGGCTTTACAGACCAGATTATCGCGAATATTCCTTGCGGCGGGTATTCCTATTCTTGAAGGGTACGGAATGACAGAAACATCCCCTGTGATTTCAGTGAATTCATTTCAACGCGGAATTCGTTTTGGAAGCGTTGGTGCATTGATCGATGACGTTGAGGTCATGATTGCTTCAGACGGCGAAATTTTAGTGAAGGGCCCCAATGTTATGATGGGATATTATAATAATGAAGTAGCTACGAAAGAGGTATTCGATGAAGATGGGTGGTTGAAAACTGGAGATATAGGGGAGTTCATCGAAGGTAAATATCTTAAAATAACGGATCGTAAAAAGGAGATTTTTAAAACATCAGGAGGGAAATACATTGTGCCTCAGGCAATTGAGAATTCCTTGAAAGAATCTCGTTTTATTGAGCAAGCCATGGTGATCGGGGAGAATCAAAAGTTCCCTGCAGCATTCATTGTTCCTGATTATGCATTTCTACGGGCTTGGGCCAAGCAACATGAACTTTCGTTTGAGACCCTGAGTAATGAACAAATAATCGCCGACCCAACCGTTTACAAACGAATATTTGAAGAGGTCGAAAAAGTTAATGCGAATTTGGGAAATTGGGAGCAACTTAAAAAAATCAAGCTCTTACCGGATTTATTTTCGATTGAAGGCAATGAATTAACGCCAACACTTAAGTTGAAAAGGAAGGTGATTCTTGAAAAATATAGCCGCGCCTACAATGAGATTTTTGAGTAATAAAAAAGGGGCCTAGGCCCCTTTTTTATTAGAATGCGTTTGATTAATGCTTATCGCTACATCCAGACTTCTGAGTTGTACCTGAACAACATTTCTTTTGTTCAGTGCTGGAGCAACTTCCTTTTTTCTTTTTCTTTTTCTTTTTGTCATCATCATTGAATTCCATTTTAACGCCAGTTTGCGCAGCGTAAACTTTAGAAGCAAGGGAACCACTCATGGTAACCAAGGCAACAGCTAAAACTAATTTTTTCATGGTATATTTTTTTTTAAAAGTAATGAAATTAAATGATTGCAAGAATATCTTCACGATTTTTAACTTTTTGACCAATGCTTACCTGAATCTTAGCATCCAAGGGTAGGAATACGTCAACTCGTGATCCAAATTTTATAAATCCAAATTCCTCGCCCTTTTTGTATTCGTAATCCTGGCGTGCATAGAAGCAAATTCTGCGCGCAACAGCACCAGCTATTTGCCGAACTAATACATGTTTTTTGGATTCCGTTTCCAATACTAGCGTAGATCGTTCATTCTCTGTTGAACTTTTCGGATGCCACGCTACTAAATAACTCCCTTGGTGATGCTTGGTATACACCACGCGCCCCGCAATCGGAGCATAATTCGCATGTACGTTTAGTGGAGACATGAAAATGGAAATCTGTATGCATTCTTCTTGGATGAATTCCGGTTCAAATACTCGTTCAATGACAACAACTTTCCCATCCGCAGGACAAATAACTTCGGAAGAATTCCCCGCGATTTTTCGATTCGGAACCCGGAAAAATTGTACTACCAATATTAAAAAAACCAACGGAATTAGCGCCAAGAATATGCTTAGCCAAACGATAGATGTACCGAGTAAAGCCCAAATTGCCGCGATTAATATACCCGTGATAAGGGTTGCTATGGTCATGATGACCTGTCCTTCTTTATGTAGTCTCATGGGGTGAATTTACCAATAAAAATAGAGCATATACCAACAATAAAAGAAAGGGATGCTGAAAAGCGCTGCATCAAAGCGGTCTAATACGCCGCCATGACCAGGTAATATACTTCCACTATCCTTGATTTCTAAACTCCGTTTGAATAACGATTCCAACAAATCCCCAAAGATGGCACACGGCCCAATAATAACGGCCGAGACAACCCAAAACAAGGTCAGTCCTTGGTTAATGTATGTTCCTATAATAACCCCAAACAACAAGGTAAATACAATTCCACCAAGTGTACCTTCCCAGGTTTTTTTAGGGGAAATTCGCTCGAATAATTTATGTTTCCCCCATTTTTTACCAACGAAATAGGCCATCGTATCGTTGGTCCAAATTAAAAGTAACATTCCCGCTACGTTAGGTAAATATTGGTTGTTTCTCAGGTTTAAGTCAATGCTTAAATAGAAGGGTATGACCACGTAGATTATTCCTAACACCAACACGGCAATGTTGAGCAAAGGTTGTGGATGTTTCTTCCATAGCTCAACGAGTATTAGACTAAAAAACAAGGGGAATACAACAGTTATCGAAATGATTGGGAGTAGTTCGATACTCATGCCGAGCAATAACACATAGATGAAGATCCCTATGAATACACCCATTTCTTTCGAAACATGGACAAACGAAAGTCGGTCACACATGCGATAGAATTCCAACAATCCAACAATCATAAATGCACTGAAAACAATGCCCTGAATCCAAGGGCCTGCCAAAACTGATCCCAAGATTAATATTCCCAGGATGGATCCAGTGATGATTCGTAGTGCTAAGTTACTCATACGGATTAAACCCTATTGGTCACTAGGCGCCTCATCGGTTGTGGATTCGGATTCGCCAGACGGCTCTTCTGTATTACTAATCGGTGCTTCATCCGTGTTAGGCACTTCGGAAGTTGGTGCTGAAGCTTCAGGGGTTTCAACCGTTGGTTGGCTTTCCTCTACGATTTCTGCCGGTTCCCACTGCCGCTTTCCGAAAACTTCTTCCAGATTCTCTTTAAAGATCACCTCGTCAACTAAGAGTTTTTCAGCTAATTGTTCCAATTTATCTTTATTTTCTGTTAGAATCTTTAACGCTCGTTGATATTGGCTTTCTATCAATAATGAGACTTCCTCATCGATAATTTTAGCCGTTTCATCGGAATATGGCTTGGTAAAGGCATCTCTACCCTGTGAATCATAAAATGAAACATTACCTACACGCTTGTTTAATCCATAGATTGAAACCATGGCATATGCCTGCTTGGTTACTTTTTCTAAGTCACTTAATGCTCCTGTACTGATTTTTGAAAACACTAACTCCTCCGCTGCTCGTCCACCCAAGGCAGAACACATTTGATCCAATAACTGTTCGGTGGTCGTAATGCTTCGTTCTTCTGGTAAATACCAAGCGGCACCCAAGGATTGTCCGCGAGGAACAATCGTAACCTTCACTAGGGGGTTGGCATATTCTAATAACCAAGAAATGGTGGCATGCCCCGCTTCGTGTATGGCAATTGTTTTCTTTTCGTTTTTGGTGATAATCTTATTCTTCTTTTCCAATCCACCCACAATACGATCCACCGCGTCAAGGAAGTCTTGTTTTGCGACCTTCTTTTTCTCTTTTCTGGCTGCAATGAGCGCTGCTTCATTGCACAGGTTTGCGATGTCTGCCCCACTAAATCCAGGAGTTTGTTTGGCCAAGAAATCAATATCCAAACCTTCTTCCAGTTTTAAGGGTTTTAAATGTACTTGGAAAATTTCTTTTCGCTCGTTTAAGTCAGGCATGTCTACATAAATCTGGCGGTCAAAGCGTCCTGCCCTCATTAATGCGCTGTCTAATACGTCGGCTCGGTTGGTTGCCGCAAGAATGATTACCCCACTGTTGGTTCCAAATCCATCCATTTCTGTGAGTAATTGGTTCAAGGTGTTTTCTCGTTCATCATTTGAATTGAACCCGTTGTTTTTACCTCGGGCACGCCCAATGGCATCTATTTCATCAATAAAGATTATCGAAGGTGCTTTTTCTTTTGCTTGTCTGAAAAGATCGCGAACACGTGACGCCCCCACACCTACAAACATCTCTACAAAATCGGATCCGGATAACGAAAAGAACGGAACTTTGGCTTCGCCAGCTACCGCTTTTGCCAACAACGTTTTACCGGTTCCTGGAGGCCCTACTAAAAGCGCTCCTTTGGGGATTTTAGCACCAATATCTGTATATTTTTTTGGATTCTTGAGGAACTCTACAATTTCGACAATTTCCTCTTTTGCACCCTGAAGACCCGCCACATCCTTGAACGTAATATTCGTTGATTTGCCCTTGTCGTATAGTTGAGCCCTAGATTTGCCGATATTGAAGATTTGACCTCCGCCGCCACCAGCGCCTCCGCCGCCCGTCATTCTACGCATGACAAAAAACCAAATCAAGAAGATAATCCCAAAGGGTAATAAATAGGCTAAAATGGTGCCGAAGTAATCTGTTTCCGTGTCCCGCGCACATTCAAATCCGCGTTCCTTTTCTAGGCTATTCTCAAAATTGCCCAAATCACCAATGTTCTCAAGTACAATTACGGCCTTTTTTTGCTTTTCGATAGAAGGCTCTTTTTTAAGTTGTTTCCAAATCTTTGGAAATTCCCCTTTTTTGAACGTTTTAACCAATTCAAGTCCCCTTCCATTGAGTTGGAAGTTTGCGCGTTGGTCATTGATGATGGTGATTTTTTCGATACCACTGGAATCAACTAGTTCAAAAAGTGTTTGCTTTCGAACGATGGTTATTCGGGATTCTGCGCTGTAAAACAATTGAATAGCGATGAACGCAACCCCTGCTAGGGCGTAAATCCAATACACTGAAAAACCACTCTTCTTTTTATCTTCTGACATACTTCTTAATTTAAGTTAGGGATGTCTGTTCGTATACCGTCTGCCCATAGATCTTCGATTTCATAAAATCCCCTCGCATCTTTGTAAAAGACATGCGCAACGACATTTACATAATCCAACAAGACCCATTCGCTGTTGCGTTGACCTTCCGTATGCCAAGGTTTTTCCTTCATGGTTTTGCGGGTAAATCGCGTGATGGCATTGGTGATACCGTCAACTTGGGTACTTGATTCACCAGAACAGATCACAAAAAAATCACAGACTGCGGAACCTAAACCCCTTAAATCTATAACAACAATATCCTTTGCTTTGTTTTCTTGCATTCCTTCAACAATACAATTGCTCAATATTTCTGAATGCGATAATTCTTTTTTCTTCTTTGCCATTAATTTTTTATACAAGGTGTAAAACTAATTCATTAATTTAAATATACCTTTGGTTTTTACACCCGGCGGCAATAAATTATGCTAAAATTCGGTAAACAGGTATTCAAACTTGAATCCGTGGATTCTACTAACAATTATGCAGCCAATCTCATCAATAAGGGAATTGCGGAACAAGGAGCAGTAGTATTGGCAGATTTTCAAACAAAAGGGCGCGGACAGCGCGGAAATTCATGGCATTCTGCCCCAGGGATGAATTTATGTACTTCATTCATCTATTATCCTGACAATTTGGCATTGTTAGAGGGGATTACGCTCAATTGGTGGTTCGCGGTAAGTATCGTTGAGGCCTTGCAACGATATGGCGTGAATGCCAGCGTTAAATGGCCAAATGACCTTTTTGTTGAACAGTCAAAGATTGGAGGCATACTCATTGAAACAAACAATCAAGGCGCATTCATTAAATCGGCGATTATTGGGGTTGGGATTAATTTGAATCAACAAGTATTTCCAGAATTAAATGCCACCTCCATAAAGTTATGCACTGAAAAGCATGTGCAGCCGGAAGATTTTTTGTGGACAATTTGTGATTCGCTAGCAACAAATCATGCCTTGTGTAATGTTTCTCATTCCTTGAAGGCACGTTATGAACGGAACTTGTTTCGACGAAATGAATCGTATCCCTTTGTCATTCGAGGTAGGCAGGTGAGTGCAACGATTCAAGGAGTTGATGATTTGGGACACTTAGTGCTGAAAACGGAAGCGGAAGAAGTTGTGTTGAAGCATGGAGAAATCCAGTGGGTTATCTGAATTCAGCTACAAGGTTTTTTCCCATGTCATTAAACAGGGCTGTTAGCGGTCCTTTTGCCATCATCGCAATAAATGGTGGTGTTTCTCCCTGAAATTCAAGCTTCCCGGTACATTGATTGTCAAGGGGTACCGTATCGATCTTTAATTCAAATGGAAACGGACTATTTACGCCGCTTTTATACCTCACGCCAAACTCTGATCGTGACACAAACACAAGGCTAATGGTGATGCCTCCTTGAATTTTAAAGCTGCATTGGGTTTGGTCTGCCTCAAAAGCGTGTATGCGCTCTGAGGGGAGGATTTTTTCCAGATTCGAGGGTAAAGATAGATACCCTAAAATGTTATCGCATGTTGAATTAACGGTAAACTGATTACTGAGGATGTGCATGCGTCAAGATGGAGTCCAATCAGATGGGATTTCTCTCCATTTTTTTAGTTGATCTAATTCTTCTTCTTTAATGTACTCCAAATATACGGCTTGCTCAATCAAATGGTCATAATCCGATAAAACAATAAATGGAACCTCTGCTTGATCAAACGCCTCCTCTGCGGTTTGAAATCCATACGAGAAAATAGCAACGAGCCCTTTAACTTTCATGCCCGCATCTTTCAATGCTTGCACTCCTTGTAAACTGCTTCCACCCGTCGAAATCAGGTCTTCCACCACCACTACATTTTGACCCGCTTCATAAGTCCCTTCAATTAAATTCCCTAAACCATGATCTTTTACGTTACTTCGAATGTAGATGAAAGGCAACCCTAATTCTTGAGCCACTAAAACTCCTTGAGGGATTCCTCCAGTGGCAATTCCAGCGATTACATCCGGTTTCCCAAATTCCTTTTCCACGATTTCCGCTAAGCGTTGACGAATGTATGTCCTAACCGTAGGAAATGAAAGTGTTTTTCGATTGTCACAATAAATTGGAGATTTCCATCCGGATGCCCACGTGAATGGTTCTTGTGGTTGAAGTTTCACTGCTTTAATACGTAATAATTCTCCCGCAATGCGCAATGCGCTATCTTTGTCATAAACCATGGCACAAAATTATATTGTTTTTACTGAGAAAATGAAACTTTTCCTTGGTAGTTATGAACAGCAAGATTGTGAAATAGTTACGGGAGATTCTGTTAGTCCCTCCATGAAGTGGTGGAAAGCTATTCATGCTCAAGCAAATAACCAACTTTCTATTCAAACGACATTCATCGAATTCAAGGCTCAGTTTAGGTTGATTAAGGCGGCTGGGGGCATCGTTTTTTCAGATAACAAGCTCCTATTAATTTTTAAAAACAAGGTGTGGGATCTACCGAAAGGATGGATTGATGGTGATGAATTCCCAATGCAGGCAGCCTTGAGAGAAGTGGCAGAGGAGTGTGGCCAATTGGATTTAACGGTTCAGTCTTTAACCCCTATCGTTACGCATCACCTCTACCCAATGAAAGGCAAAATCGTTCTCAAAGAAACCTCGTGGTTTCTAATGTCTGCTGAACCCAACTATAACCTAAAGCCACAGAAGAAAGAAGGGATTACCAAGGTGGCTTTTGTAGATTTATCCGATGCGGAACAATACATCACGGATTCTTATCCCATGATTCAATGGATTTGGCAAGAAATTAAAAATCACAGGTGAACATGAGGAGTTTTATCACTATTCTATTAAATTTGTTAAAAGCTACCATATGAAATCATTTTTATTATTTTTCCTCCTATTAATTAGCACTTCTGTCTCGGCCCAATCCACTTCAAAAAAAATATTACGGTTCGATCTCGTCGAAATTGAACGTAAAGACATTCCTTACGACTCTAAAGAGCTCTTCAACTTTAAGTTTACTAATGCTACCGGTGAAACAATTACCATCACCAATGTTCAAACAAGTTGCGGATGCACGACCGCGGAGAAGCCTGAAAACCCGATCAAAAAGAAAAAGTCGGGTACGATTAGTGTTTCTTACGACACAAAACGCGTGGGTGAATTTGTTAAAACCATTACCGTTACCTCCGATAAAGCGCCCCCTGTTGTGCTCACCATACGAGGAAACGTCTTGCCGCAGAAACAATAGACTGTTTAAGGAGCGGAGCTGTTTGAGCTGAAATATGTATCTTCGCGCCAAAGAAACGTCATGGAAATTCCTAAAACATTTGTTCCCGGAGAAGTAGAAAATAAATGGTATTCCTATTGGTTATCCAAAAACTACTTTCATTCCACCCCGGATGAGCGTGACCCCTACACCGTCGTAATTCCCCCGCCAAATGTTACTGGGGTACTACATATGGGGCATATGCTGAATAATACCATTCAAGATGTGTTAGTGCGAAGAGCACGGATGTTGGGAAAAAATGCATGTTGGGTTCCTGGAACAGATCATGCTTCGATCGCTACCGAAGCGAAAGTGGTACAAAAACTGAAGTTAGAAGGAATCAATAAAACCGATCTAACTCGAGAAGAATTCTTGAAGCACGCCTTTGAATGGAAGGATAAGCATGGTGGTATTATTCTTGAACAGCTGAAGAAATTAGGGGCCTCTTGTGACTGGGAGCGAACGCATTTTACCATGGATCCCGAGTATTCCAAATCGGTCATTGCTGTCTTCATTGACCTGCACAAGAAAGGTAAGATTTATCGCGGGGTGCGCATGGTCAATTGGGATCCTGAAGCGCTTACTGCGGTTTCCGATGAGGAAGTGTTGTACAAAGAGGTGAATTCCAGGTTATATCATATCCGTTATAAAATTGAAGGCACAGAAGACGATTGGTTGACGATTGCAACTACCAGACCTGAAACCATACTTGGGGATACAGCGGTGTGCGTTCATCCGGAAGATATACGCTATGCACATACGATTGGCAAAACTGTTATTGTTCCTATTTCCGGTCGAAAAGTCCCGGTGATAGCCGATGAATATGTCGACCCAACCTTTGGTACGGGATGCCTGAAAATCACACCGGCTCATGATATTAACGACTACGAGCTTGGCAAGAAATTCAATTTACCTTCCATCGACTTGTTTAATGAAAACGGCACATTAAACGCTCATGGCTTACATTACGAAGGGGTGGATCGCTTTGAATGTAGAAAACGGATTTCGAATGAACTTCAAGAGAAAGGATACCTGGTTAAAACAGAAGACTACATCAATAAAGTAGGGTTTTCAGAACGAACCAATGCGGTGATAGAACCAAAATTATCCATGCAGTGGTTTTTGTCTATGAAAGAATTGGCACAACCTGCACTCGATCATGTCATGAATGATGACATTAGGTTTTTTCCAGATAAGTTCAAAAATACCTACAGGCATTGGATGGAAAACGTGAAAGATTGGTGCATTTCGAGACAGCTTTGGTGGGGACACCAAATCCCAGCTTGGTTCTACGGTGAGGGTGCAAACGATTTTGTAGTGGCAGCTTCTGCAAATGAAGCCATCGCCTTACTCAAATCCATGGGTATTGATAAAACTGCTTCTGAAATTAAACAAGATGAGGATGTCTTGGATACCTGGTTCTCCAGCTGGTTGTGGCCTATTTCAGTGTTCAATGGGATTACGTCGCCAAACAATCCCGAAATAACCTATTATTACCCTACCAATGATTTGGTTACCGCGCCGGAAATCATGTTCTTTTGGGTGGCTCGAATGATTATTGCCGGATATGAATACTTGGGGGATCTTCCGTTTAGAAATGTATATTACACTGGAATAGTTCGAGATAAATTAGGGCGAAAAATGTCGAAATCGTTGGGCAATTCTCCAGACCCAATTGATTTGATTAATCAGTTCGGTGCAGATGGCGTCCGTGTGGGGACGTTAATCTCCTCACCAGCAGGGAATGATTTACCTTTCGATACTGCCCAGTGCGAACAAGGGCGTAATTTTGCCAATAAAATCTGGAATGCCTATCGATTAGTTTCGGGTTGGGAGGTCAGAGAATTTGATCAACCTGTGCATTCAACGCAGGCAATTGTTTGGTTTCAAGAAAGACTCAATGAGAGTTTAATCGTGATCAACGACCATTTTGAAAAGTTTAGAATCTCAGACGCCTTGATGGAAACGTATAAGTTGATTTGGGACGACTTCTGCTCCTGGTATTTGGAAATGATCAAGCCGGGATACGAGCAACCCATTGATTTAAAAACTTTGACGCAAACTAAGGTTTTCTTTGAAAAATTGATGCAAATGCTGCACCCATTTATGCCCTTTATCACGGAAGAACTCTGGCATACCCTAAATGATCGCACCGAGGGGGACGATATCATCATTTCTAGTTGGCCTGTTGTGTCTCCTTTGAATGAGAATATTCTTACTTCGATGAATGAAGTGTTCGAAATTATTTCTGGCATTCGCAATTTCCGAAAATCACAGAATATTGCTCAAAAGGTAAAGCTGACATGTGTTGTAGCCTCCACATCCTCCAATCCGTTGGATGCGGTACTTCTGAAGATGGGTAATTTATCGGAGCTCAAACGCCAAGCGGATGAAATTGCTGGCGCACATTGTTTTATGGTTAAAGGAGTAGCTTATTACATTCCATTCGGAGAGTTAATCGATGTAGAAGGCGAACGCGCTAAAATCCTGGAAGAAATTAAATATACAAAAGGTTTTCTTGCCGCTGTTCAAGGGAAATTGTCAAACGAACGATTCGTAGCAGGGGCTCCTGAACAAGTGGTTGCGGTAGAGCGCCAAAAAGAGGCAGATGCCGTTCAAAAACTTACGCTTTTGGAGTCTAGGCTTATTGCGCTTAAATAAATTTAAAGTCCACCCGTCGGTTCTTTTTCTTGCCTGCCTCGGTTTCATTAGAATCAATGGGGTTTAATTCACCGTTGTAGGTTTCGATCATTCGATCGCTCAGTATCCCATGCGAGATTAAAAATAGTTTGATTTCATTGGCACGCTGCTTTGATAATTGCAGGTTAAATGCTTCGGTGCCGTCTCCATCTGTGTTTCCAATGATTTTTATCCGAAGGTCGCTATGGCTCTTTAGAATTCGGCAAATTCGAAGTAAATAAGGGGTGTATACGCTGTCGAGCTCATAACGATTGTATTCAAAGAATACAGGATTAAATTCAAATTGTTGCAGTTCCTTAAATCGCTTTTCTTTAGCAGGAATTCCCTGCTTAATATTGGAAAGCATTGCCTTTGAAATACCCGTCGACAGGATTGGGGTAGCAACAAGCTCGTAGGATTTTATGTCGCGTTCAAGATATAGGTGATATCCATGGTAGGGGCTTCCTGGCGCATTAAAAATAGATTCAACATAACCGCTCGAATCATTCATGGAAAATTGAATACTAAAGGGAACCGAGATTCCTCCTTTAGGTTTAAGCATAGGAGATTTACTGGAATTAAGTGTAAAGTTCTTTTTGTTTGTAATCGCACCCGATACTTCATATTGAAGCACTGTCCCATCATCCTCAATCCGTAGGGTTCCATTAGAAAAATTTAAAATTACCTGATGACTTAAGAGCACTGGAATAGCTTTAGAAGAATCTTGCTTGAAATTGGTTAACATACCAATCCAATTGCCGCTTATCTTTTGCGCATGAAATACGGATAGGCATGAAAAGAAAATAAGTGTATAAATTAAACTAAATCTCATGGAATGTTAAACGCAATTAAACTAATTTGGTTATTGTTTGTTTTGATTATATGAAAATATTCGGTTTACTCTTTTTGGCCCTTGGACTCTCTTTTTGCAGCACGGGTCAACGCAATGTTAGCAATCCTACTAAAAACTCTTCAGGAATGATCAAGCAATCTATACATGAATTCACGGTGCAAACCATCGACGGCGATAGCTTAAACTTATCAGCTTTTAAAGGGAAGAAGATGATGGTTGTGAATACCGCATCCAAGTGTGGCCTAACTCCTCAATATAAAGAACTAGAGGCGCTTTACCGAGCGTTTAAAGATTCGAATTTTATTATTGTGGGATTCCCTGCGAATAATTTTATGGCGCAAGAGCCCGGGTCCGATGGCGAAATCGCTGCATTTTGCTCTAAAAATTATGGGGTGTCCTTTCCAATGATGTCTAAAATTTCAGTGAAAGGGAGAGACATGCATCCCGTGTATGAGTTTCTAACGAACCTTTCCAAAAACGGACTTGAAGACAATGAGGTTAAATGGAATTTTCAGAAATATTTAATCGATGAAAATGGATTTTTAGTTCGTGTAATTTCACCAACTACACCTCCGAATGACCCCGAAATCATTACTTGGATAAAATCCAAGTAAATCGTTGAAATTTTGTTGAAAAGTTAAGGGATTTTACTCGGGTTATTCTCCGTTTTCACGCCCGTTTTTACGTATTTTTGTATGGTATTTTTAAATCCTAAAAAATAGTAAAACAGAAGGTATGAGTGAAGCGGAAAGCAGAGATAATTACTCAGCAGATAATATTCAGGTCTTAGAGGGCCTAGAGGCGGTAAGAAAGAGGCCGGCAATGTATATTGGGGATGTTGGACTTAAGGGGTTACATCACTTAGTATATGAAGTGGTAGATAATTCCATCGATGAGGCGCTTGCAGGCTATTGCAACAAAATTGATGTTTTTATCAACGAAAACAATTCAGTAACAGTAATCGATAACGGACGTGGTATTCCCACGGCGATGCACACCAAAGAAAAAAAGTCTGCACTTGAAGTGGTTATGACTGTATTGCATGCCGGTGGAAAGTTTGATAAAGACACGTACAAGGTTTCTGGTGGACTTCACGGGGTTGGTGTTTCATGCGTAAATGCCCTTTCAACACACCTCATGGCCACCGTTCGAAGGGATGGAAAAGTATTCCAACAAGAATACAACATCGGTAAACCCTTGTATCCTGTAAAAGAAGTTGGTGAATCCACAGAAACAGGCACAGAGGTAACGTTTCAGCCGGATGCATCCATTTTTGATTACACAGAATTCAATTACGACACGCTTGCAGCTCGGATGCGTGAATTAGCGTTCCTTAATAAAGGCATTACCATCAATTTGACAGATAGGCGTAATGTGGACGAAAACGGTAAAATGCATTTAGTGAGTTTTCATTCTGATGGAGGGTTGCGTGAATTCGCGTCGTATTTAGATAGAAATCGGGAAGCACTTATTGCCGATGTAATTTATTTTGAAGGCGAACGTGAGGGCATTCCAGTGGAAGTGGCACTCACTTACAATACCTCTTACACTGAGAATATTCAAGCATATGTAAATAATATTAATACACACGAAGGAGGAACACACCTTTCTGGATTTCGTCGCGGATTAACCAATACCTTGAAAAAATATGCGACCGACAGTGGCATGTTGGCAAAAGAAAAGATTGAAATTGATGGGGATGATTTCCGTGAAGGACTAACGGCTGTACTTTCTGTAAAAGTGGCAGAACCACAATTCGAAGGGCAAACCAAAACAAAACTCGGAAACCGTGAAGTTACAGCGCCTGTTTCTCAGGCCGTTTCAGAAATGTTAAGCGCCTACTTAGAAGAACACCCGGTCGAAGCACGGATGATCGTTGAAAAGGTCATTCTTGCAGCACGAGCCCGCCATGCAGCGCGCAAAGCCAGAGAGATGGTTCAGCGTAAAAATGTATTATCGGGGAGTGGGCTTCCGGGTAAATTGGCAGACTGCTCGGAAAAAGACCCTGCCGCCTGTGAAATTTATTTCGTTGAGGGAGATTCTGCAGGTGGAACAGCAAAACAAGGACGTGACCGCCATTTTCAGGCGATTTTACCGCTTCGAGGAAAAATATTGAACGTTGAGAAGGCGATGCAGTACAAAATCTTTGAAAACGAAGAAATTAAAAATATCTACACCGCACTTGGAGTTCGAATAGGGACCGAAGAGGATTCTAAGGCCCTAAATCTTGAAAAACTTCGCTACCATAAAATCATCATCATGTGTGATGCCGATGTCGATGGATCTCACATTGAAACCCTGATCTTGACCTTCTTATTTAGATATATGAAAGAGTTGATTGAGCATGGATATATTTACATTGCTACGCCACCACTTTATCAAGTGAAAAAAGGAACAAAATCTGATTATGCGTGGAATGAAGACATGCGGGACCGATTGATTCAAGAATTTAAAGGGGGAGGAAGTGAGTCCTCTGTGAATGTCCAGCGATACAAAGGTCTTGGGGAAATGAACGCAGAGCAATTATGGGAAACTACCATGAATCCAGAATCTCGTACACTAAGACAAGTTACCATCGAAAATGCGGCAGAGTGTGATCAAATATTCTCGATGTTGATGGGAGATGATGTTCCCCCTCGACGAGAGTTCATTGAGCGTAATGCGAAATACGCGAAAATAGATGCCTAAAAAAAAAGCCCTGACGAAACCGTCAGGGCTTTTTTTATGTGTAAAGGAATGGTATTATCCAACTAAGTCTTGGTATGCAGTAGCATCCATAAGTCCTTCTAATTCACCCATGTCAGAAATTTGCACTTTAATCATCCATCCTGAACCGTAAGGGTCGTTATTCACCACTTCAGGATTAGACTCCAAGTCACCATTGAATTCAAGAATTTCACCGCTTACAGGCATAAATAAATCGGAAACGGTTTTTACAGCCTCCACAGATCCAAACACCTCATCCTTGGATAACGTTTCGCCAATCGTTTCGATTTCAACATAAACGATATCTCCTAGTTCGCTCTGTGCAAAATCGGTAATCCCAATGGTTGCTATATCTCCTTCAATGGCAATCCATTCGTGCTCTTTGGTGTATTTTAAATTCGCAGGTATATTCATGGCTCTTGTTTTTTTACAAAAATAATATAATCAAACGATTCAAACAGGGTAGGACTTAACTTTTGTACTTTTGCATCATGACCAATGAACAAAATAAAGAATTAGAGCAGCGGATTCAGACGATTTATAATTACTTGAAAATTGCAGAAAAAACAGAGCAGTTAAGTGAAGAAGAGTTGCGCACTCAAGATCCAAGTTTTTGGGATGATCCAAAAAAGGCGGAAGCCCAGATGAAAATAATTCGAGGCTTAAAATATTGGGTAGAAGGATTTAAACGAATTCAATCAGGATATGAAGATCTTCAGGTCTTGATAGAATTTGAGAAAGAAGGTGGGGCCTCTGCTGCTGAGGTACAAGAACAATATCAACAACTTGGTGTATTTGTGGAAGAACTGGAGCTCAAAAATATGTTGTCGAATGAAGAAGACTCCTTGAGTGCCGTAATCCAAATTACTGCAGGCGCAGGTGGTACAGAAAGTTGTGATTGGGCTTCTATGCTCATGCGGATGTATTTAATGTGGGCGCAAAAGCAGGGCTGTAAAATAACTGAACTGAATCTTCAAGAAGGGGATGTGGCCGGAATTAAAACCGTTTCTTTGGAGTTTGATGGTGAATTTGCTTTCGGTTATTTGAAAGGTGAAAATGGGGTGCATCGATTGGTGCGCATTTCACCCTTCGATTCCAATGCTAAACGCCATACTTCCTTCGTTTCTGTGTATGTCTATCCCTTGGTCGATGATCAAATTGAAATTCATGTTAACCCGGCAGATATTTCATGGGAAACATTCCGTTCTGGAGGTGCAGGAGGCCAAAACGTAAATAAGGTAGAAACAGCGGTTCGTTTACGTCATGCCCCATCCGGAATAATTATTGAAAATTCAGAATCTCGTTCCCAATTAGCGAATAAAGAAAAGGCGATGCAATTGCTGCGCTCCCAATTGTATGAATTGGTCTTGCGCGAGCGTATGGAGAAACGCAGCGAAATCGAAGCTGGAAAGAAGAAAATTGAATGGGGTTCACAAATTCGAAATTATGTGATGCACCCGTATAAATTGGTAAAGGATGTTCGAACGGGTATAGAAACCTCCGATGTAGATGCGGTTATGAATGGCGAATTAGACGAGTTCTTAAAAGCCTTTTTAATGCAATACGGGGGTTAAAGATAGGGTGCAATTTGCTCTAGTCCAATACCTCTTGATCCTTTGATTAAAATTAGCGCTTCCGTATACCGAGCGAGTAATCCCGATGAAATTAAACCTTGAGTATCCTTAAAGTGATCGCGTTCCGTGGTGATTCGTTCAAATTCTTTTCCAACGGTAATTACCGGAATTCCTAATGTAAACGCCTGATCTAAAAGCGCTGAGTGCGCTTCTTCGGAAAACGTTCCTAATTCCAACATGTCTCCCAAGATGGCAATCTTTTGTGGGTGAGGTATTTGAGCAAAGGAATCTAACGCGGCCAGCATGCTTGATGGATTAGCATTGTAACAATCAAGAATTAAGGTATTTCGTGCGGTTTTATGAACTTGCGATCGATTGTTCGATGGAATATAGTTTTCAAGTCCCTGTTGTATCGACGCTGGTGTTATTTGGAAAAAATGCCCTATGCAAACTGCAGCAAGAAAATTAGAAAGGTTATACGCACCAATTAAATGGCTTTTTATACGTGGTGAAACTACGTGATCAATGGTATATTGAAAGTTGACGTAAGGAGTTAATTCGATTATAGTTCCTTGACAATTCGCTGCGTTGTTCATGCCGTAATTGATTGAACGGATTTGAGGGAGATGTTGCGTTAATACGGGATCATCCGCATTAAAGAAAAGCGTTCCTCCTTGCGTTTCAATGGCACGATACAAGGCCAGTTTAGTATTAAGCACTCCTTCAAAGGTTCCAAAACCTTCTAAATGAGCGCTCCCAATATTCGTAATGATGCCATGTGTGGGTTCTGCGATGGTACAAAGTTCTTCAATGTCCCCGGGTTTATTGGCGCCCATTTCAATGATCGCTATTTCATGGGTAGCATTTAAACGAAGTAGGGTTAGGGGCACACCGATGTGATTGTTTAAGTTACCCGTGGTACAAAGAACCTCACGTTCTGTCTCCAGTACCGCATTAATCAGTTCCTTGGTGGTGGTTTTACCGTTACTCCCTGTAATGCCAAGGATTGGAATATTGAATTGCTTTCTGTGGTGCTTGGCCAGCGCTTGCAAGAAGTGCAGGGTATCATCAACAAATAGGATGTTCAAATTATTACATCGAGCTTCATCAGAACTAATCACGTACTTCGCGCCTTGCGATAATGCCTGTTCAGCAAATTCGTTGGCGTCATATCGATCCCCTTTTAAACAAATGAAAAGATCACCGGGTGAAATGGTCCGCGTATCCGTTGAAATACCCGAACATTCATAAAATATAGGAAAATGTTGTTCCATAAAAAAGTCCCGCTTGTGCGGGACTCAAAGTTAATTAAAGTTGGGAATTTTCTAACGTTTCCTTTTCTTGTAATTTAAATTAGGTTGACCACCTAGGCGATCCATCGCACATCGGAAACCGATGGTTGCACTCGTTTTGTCTTCATCTAGGAATCGTCGGTTTCCAGCAGATAACCAATACGCTCTATCAGCCCAAGAACCTCCTTTGTATACCTTAGAACGGTCTGAAATCAGGGTAGTTGGCCATCCAGAAGAATTCGAGGTAATGAGTTCGTCGTTCAAGTCACGATTCTCATGTTGAGATTGATAAACGGTATTCTTTGCACTTAAACGTCCAGAGTTAATATCATCCTTACGTTTTGTATTGTTATAGAAGATAGAAGATTCTAGGTCTCCGTCTAAATAATCGATGTAGTCATCTTTTCGGTAGTTTAAACGACCAATGTTTTCCTCTTCCGTAACGTTTCTCCAACGTTGCTTACCACGACTTTCAATCGTATATTCAGATAGCCCATTGCGAAGATTTAACAACCATGTGGTGATGGTTTGATCAGTGGCATAATTAGGGAATTTGGATTCTAAATACTCATTGCTGAAAGCAGATTTAAATTCCATTGCTACTTGGGCAGTATCAGGATCAGTATCAATAAATAATCCAATTTGATCCCAATTTGCTTCATCAGTTAAACCTTCTGTAGCACCATTATTAAAAGTATTAATTAGATTCAAGTCTTTTTGACTTCTAAAATCGCCATGTTTAATTTTGGTATTTGGAATATTACTGAATAAGGCACGTTCAATGTACGCTGATGCCTTTACGGTATTGCCTTTATTGTACATGAAAATTGCAGTATCAATAAGAGAATTCAATTCATCAAGCACTTCTAGTTGAGCTTTATCTTGTGTCGTAAGTTTACGACCATTAGATGTGTAGTAATTGCTCGGGCTGTTAAATTGATATTTCCGCTTATCCTGACGCGAATTAATCATCGCTTTTTGTCGTTGGCTATTGATAAATGGTGCATCATTCGCATCTCCAGCTACTAAATATTTTTCTAGTTTAGCGGTGGTTTTAACTCCTTTAGAATCTTCCACAGTCAAACTAATTCCATATTTTCCAGGCGTCAATAATTTTACCCATGCGGTATCAGAGAATTCAGAAGATTTATTTGTTAGTGTATCAATCCAAAAATCAACACCTGTTTTCATTGGATTTCCTGACTCATCGAGTATAGTCCATTGTAAACTCTTAGGTTTTCCAATGCCATTGAATTTACTGATTAATTGAATTGAGTCTTTGCTGCCTGCAATAACAATTCGTTGGTTAACGGCACCCCCATTGGCTATATACACTTTAGCAGAATTCTCTTCTTTGGCTCGTCGTGTTGATTCTAATTGGTCCCCATAAAAATCACTGTATTTACGGTCCAAATCTGTGCTAATATTTCCATGACGAGCATATAGCACGCGAGCATATTCATTTACAAATTCCTTCATGCCGTGAACATCATAAATATTGTCCTTCGTTTTAACATATTTATCGTGAAGTCCGTCTGGAACCATTAGTGGCGTTTGGTATACGTTGCCTCGGAACGGCATAAATCCTTCTGCCATATCGCTCGTGGTTGGACGATAGGTGTCCATTACCCACTCAGATACATTCCCCGCCATGTTGTATAAACCGAAATCATTTGGCCAATATGCGTCTACATAGGTAGTTGCATCTGCACCGTCATTCAAGGCTCCTGCAACCCCCATGTGATCACCTGTACCGCGAACAAAGTTTGCCTGGATTGTTCCTTGAAATTGCTCTTCATCATACCGAACATAATGCCCATCCCATGGGTAAATTCTGCGTTCGTCAATGTTTTCAGAGTTCGGATCTAAGTTACCAAGCAAGCCTAGCGCAGCATATTCCCATTCAGCTTCTGTGGGAAGACGATACTTTGGAAGAAGAATTCCATCTTCTAAGCGAACTAAACGTTTCCCTTGGTAATAGTTTTCATCATTTTTAATAGCATACACCGGGTCATAATTGTTTAGCATGTATGGGTCTCTTGGATAAGTCTCACCAGGCTTTGTTTTAGTAGCATTTCCATCGGTAAGCGTGTAACCCGTACCTTTATATTTATAGTCCAACCTATCTTGAGGACTAGATGGAGCTATTTTACCCGATTCGATATTATATTGACCCGCTAAATAACTTTCGGTGTTAAACATGTTTTCAGGAGCATTCTGAGATTTCTTGGCATACTTGCTATCAGGTCCGAGGGCTCCCAAATCACCTCCGTCTTCTATTATATCAGCAAAATGCCATTTAATGATTCCTTGCTCCACAAGAATATACTCGTTCACACGGTCAGTTCTCCATTTACAAAAATCATTGGCTTGAATCCAAGAAACACCAACCACCGGATAATCGCGGTAAGCAGGGTAGCGGAAATAGTACTCCACAAATTTTTCTCGGTAGGAAAGGGGATCTCTCCAACATAAGGTATCAGGAAGTGCTTTTTTGTAAATGTGCGGGTACGTTTTATAATATACGCGCTTCATCCAATATACATACTCTAACCAATGGAAATTAGTAACTTCGGTACGGTCCATGTAAAAGGAAGATACAGTAAAGCGGTTTGGACGGTTATTGTTATCGTCGAAAACGTCTTCTTCCGTTCTACCCATCGTAAAGGTTCCTCCTTCAATCATCACCAGACCGGGTCCGGTTCGTTGTTCTTCGAAGTCCGCTTTCTCAAATCCGCCGTTGTTGATGTTGTTATACTCCCAACCCGTAGACGAGGATGTTTCTTTCTGACAACTAGCCATTAATCCCACTGCGATAAACGCATACGAGATTTTTGTAATTATTGAACGTTTCATATATGTGCTAATTTGGCTCAATTTAAATTCAATTTTATTTAATGGTTACACTTAAAATGAAGGGCAACTTATTTTTCTAAAGTTTTTTGGTTTTTTTCTACACTTAATGTCCATTTGGAATGAAACCTCATGGGATCCTCCGGTAAGGCCATTGCCAAGTTTTGATACCGTTAAATCGTAGCTGTATCCCAAGCGAAACTTGTCTGCTTTAACGCCAACAATGAATACCATGGCATCCCTATTACGGTACCAAACTCCGATGTTTAAACGCTCGTAATTCAGGTAACCACCGATGTTAAACTCTTGAAATCCATTTTGATACTGATAAATAATCGCTGGCTTTATGGTAGTACCATCCGTGTAGCGTCCTCTTCTTCCGATTGGAATGGTTCCGCCCATGTGCGCGGTTAGGCGCATGGGCAATTTACTGGTTCCAAGAATCATGGATTCATCCGGTTGATTGATGTGGTGTGCTGCAAAACCGCCGTAAAAATACTTGGTGAAGATAATGGCACCTGCACTTGCATCAAAAAGCCCTCTTTTTCCACCTCTCGGAACATCACCAGTTTGATAAATAAATCCGCGACGCGGATCGATCATGTCACCAAAGGTTAATTTACTCCAATCTAAATACTTTTGAATGTAGGCAGCTCTAACTCCGAAATTAACAGAAACCTTGCGATTAATTTTTAAATTGTACGAGTAAATCCCCCCTAACATAGTCGTGGAAATGGTCCCTTCTGCCTGTTGGTCATACATCGCAATTATTCCCACGCCACCTTTAATATCCTTAACATAAGAGTCAAATGCTGCGGAGTACGTGGTGTAGTTACCAGTAAGTTGAGGCCATTCATTTCGGTAATTAATGGATACCCTCGGGCACCCCGTGGTACCAGCTAAGGCAGGGTTGAGATAAATAGGATTTGAATAAAACTGAGTAAATGTGGGGTCTTGCGCCATTAACGTGGACACTGATGAGGTGAATAGAAAAACCATTAAGGGCTTACTCACCATGCGAAATAAGAACAGACTTTTACGTTTTATCACGAGCGCTTCTACGGATTTAAGTTAACTTGGTTACAAATATCGTAAATAATTTCAAATAAATAAAACACCGTTCCGTTTTTGATCTTTCCCCTTATTTTTGCACTATGAAATACCTCCACACCCTAAGTTTATTGATTTGTTTTTCTGCGTTATCCATTTGGGCTCAAGCGGTTGAGATTATTATCCCATGGACGGCGCCTATTTCAATCAGTTTGGGGGAGTCAACGTACCTGGTGCCCTCGATTGCCGGCGAAGCCTCCACGGAAGGTGTCCCAAGGTATATGTATCGCAAGGAGTTAAAATCAGTTGATTTTTCATGTGAATTAATATCCTACGTTGCAATCAACGCCACTTCCGCTGAAATCAATTATTTGGCGGCCATCGGTTTTGAGCTCCCAACTTCCCTTAGCTATTCCTTAAAAGTAGTTCGGGCGGCTAACTTACCGATGTTGAGTTTTTCGTGTTATCCGTTTTATATAGAGCAAGGAACGGTAAAAAAAATAACTGCGGTGTCAGTGAGTTTAACCAAGGAAACCCCAAGCGCCATTAACAAGGATTTTGTGGCGAATTCAGTGCTGGCACAAGGTGAATGGTACAAAATTTCTGTCGGTTCCGATGGTATTCACAAAATTGATCGATCTTTATTAAGTTCCCTTGGGATTAATGTAAATGGCTTAAATCCAAATCACATCCATGTTTTTGGAAATGGAGAAGGAAGTTTACCTGAACTAAATGCTACCCCCTATACCGATGACCTTGCTCAAAATGCCATCAGTATCATTGGAGGGCAAGACGGTTCTTTCGATGAGGGAGATTATATCCTTTTTTATGGGCATGGTCCTCACCAATGGTACCCCAACGGGTCGGTAGAGTTCGAACAGCGAAGAAATCCCTATTCCGATAAATCGTATTATTTTATTCAGATAAGTGCTTCGCTTCCCGCAAAAACCATCAATGAGATCGATTATTCTTCGGGAGTTGAAAGTGTAACATACACGAGCTATGATTTTCGAGACGTGTATGAAAATGACTTGGCTTCACTCGTTGGGGGAGGCAAACGGTGGTATGGAGAGTTGTTTGATATTGAATTGTCCAGGAATTTTACCTTTTCTGTGCCTGCCATCGAATCCACTACGCCTGCTCGGTTTCGGGTCAGTTTGGCAGCAAACGCCCAGTCTTCGGCAGGGACCGCACAAAAATACACACTGAACGGCACTCAGGTTTTTCAATCCACACTTCCAGTTGCCCCATATGACTTTAATCGCTCAGTGGTTAATTTTACGGTTGCGAATCCAAGTTCAACCCTAACCCTCAATCTTTCAGTAACGCGAAACAATGCAACCACACTTGCTTATTTGGATCGAATTTTACTCAATGCGCGTCGGAATTTAATCTTCAGTGGTGCGCAATTCGGTTTCCGCAATTTAACCCTTCCCGATTCTACGGTTTTAGTAAAGTATCAACTGAGTAATATGAATTCTACGGGCTTTGTTTGGGACCTTTCTGTTCCTCACACACCACGTAAGGTAAATGGGATTCTGAATGGGAATGTATTTAATTTTTGGTGTGAAAAATATTACCGCGAATTCGTTGCCTCTAATGGAACTGGTTTTTTAACCCCATCAGCCATCGGCCGAATTGAAAATCAAAATTTACACGGCTTATCTCAAGTTGATTATTTAATTGTTACCCCTTCCGCGTTTTTCAGTCAAGCAGAACGCTTAGCCAATTTGCACCGGTCAGAAGGCTTAGCAGTTCATACCGTGCTTGTTGATCAGGTATACAATGAATTTAGTTCGGGTGCGCAAGACCCTACAGCCATCCGGAAAATGGCAAAAATGTTCTATGATCGATCGCTGCAAAGTGGGTCAAAAATATTGAAGTATTTGTGTTTATTTGGCGATGGAACCTATGATCCGAAAGACCGAATTGCCAATAACAATAATTTCATTGTGACTTATCAAGTAGACAACAGTGAAAATCATATATCAGCCCTCGTAACCGATGACTATTTCGGAATGCTCGATGACAATGAAGCCATTTTCGATTCCGATATGATCGACATCGGAGTAGGCCGCTTGTTGATTAGTGATGTGACTCAAGCGAAACAACAAGTGGATAAAATTGAACATTACATGAAAAATGGTTCTCAGATCTTTCAATCTGCCAATGCTAATTGCTGTTTAGATAATAATTCAGCGCTCACTTTTGGCGATTGGCGTACAAAGGTGGTTCAAATAGCAGATGATGAGGAAAATGGTTATTTTATTAAAAACGATACTGAACCTCAATATGAAATACTTAAAGCCAATCACCGTGAGTTAAATGTAGATAAGCTTTATATGGATGCCTCTCCACAACAAACTTCAGCGGGTGGACAGCGATACCCCGAGGTTTTTGATGCCATTACAGATCGAATAAATCGTGGAACCTTAGTCATGAATTATGTGGGTCACGGAGGAGAGGTAGGGCTGGCAGAAGAACGAGTGGTTACCATACCCCAAATACAGTCTTGGCAAAACATCAATGCGCTGACCTTGTTTGTATCTGCCACCTGTGAATTCACCAAATACGATGATCCCTCGAGAGTATCTGCAGGGGAGTGGATGTCCCTAAATCCAAAGGGTGGAGCAATCGCTTTAATGACAACAACACGATCGGTGTTTTTTGGCGTGAATTCAAGTGTTGGAATTGCCTTCACGAACAATGCCTTTGAGCGCGATGCTTCGGGAAATCCAAGAACTTTTGGTGAAATTGTAGAAAAAACCAAAAATGTGGCGCTCGCCTCCGATAATAAACGAAGCTTTACCCTGATTGGAGATCCTGCGTTGAGAATAGCGCTACCACGATTAGGGGTCGTTACAGATAGTGTGAATGGAGCACCCTACATATCAATTGATACATTAAGTGCATTGAGTAAAGTAACGATCAAGGGCCATATTGTCGACGCTAATCAGGCGTTGGTAAACAACTTTAATGGAACAATTACCCCCTCGGTTTTTGATAAAATTAAAAACAATCAAACCTTAGGTCAAGACCCAGGTTCTCCAGTGCTAGATTTCGAATTACAAAGGAATATTTTGTACAAAGGAAAAGCGAGTGTGAATAATGGATATTTTGAGTTTAGTTTTATTGTTCCTAAGGATATTGCGTTGAATTATGGTCGTGGTAAGTTGAGTTATTATGCATTCTCGAATCAAATTGATGCGATTGGGTTGGATACAACATTTATTATTGGGGGGATTGACCCGAATGGCCTTGTAGATTCAATTGGACCTGAGATCAATGCGTATTTAAACGACGAGCAATTTATAGACGGCGGCATAAGCAATGAAGAACCTGTATTGTTCATTAAATTATTTGACGAAAGCGGAATTAACACCGTTGGAAATGGAATTGGTCACGATTTAATGGCAATTCTAGATGAAGAGTCTTCGAATCCAATTATCTTGAATGAATACTATTCTGCAGATTTAAATACCTACCAGTCGGGGCAAGTAAAATATCCCTTCAGCGCCTTGGCCACAGGAAACCACTCCATTAGCGTGAAGGCATGGGATGTAAATAATAATTCTTCGGATGTCAAGATTTCCTTTAATGTACAGGCAGATGAAAACCCCATGGTAAAAAGGCTATACAATTATCCGAATCCATTTTCTACTTCCACGGAGTTCATGCTTGAACACAACCAATCTTGTGACATTATGGATGTTCAAATACAGATTTTCACCATAGGAGGCAGACTGGTTAAAACCATTCAAAACCAAGTGAATACACAAGGATTTACTACCAGAGGATTGTTCTGGGATGGGCGAGATGATTATGGAGATAAGTTAGCCAATGGCGTGTATATCTATCGCCTACAGTATCAAAACAATGAAGGAAAACGTGCGGAGGAAACAGAAAAATTGGTGATAATTAATTAGTCTACACAATAAAGCACCTCGAATTCCGTATATTAGCGCCTTGTTTACAACTTTTATTATGCGGATTTTATTATTTTTTCCTGTCCTATTTCTTGCGCCCTTGGTTGTTTTTTCTCAGGATGCAAACCAAAATAGTTTACAATTAAATACCATTACGACGGCCTTGCCTTTCATGGCAATAACGCCAGATTCCCGAGCTGGAGGAATGGGTGAAGCTGGAACCGCGCTGAGTCCAAGTGCTACTTCAGTATATTGGAATACAGCGGGTTTGAGTTTTGCAGAAAAGAACAGCGAACTAAGTTTGTCTTACACTCCATGGCTTCGTCAATTGACAAATGATATGCACTTGTCTTATTTGTCAGGATATTATCGAGTAAACAAAAAACATTCCATTGGAGGTGCATTACGCTACTTTAGTTTAGGAGAAATAACATTTACCGACGCTTCGGGTAATGTTTTGAGAGATGATAAACCCAGTGAATTTGAACTTACAGGAGCCTACGCATTCAAGCTGTCTGATAAATTTAGTATTGGGGTCAATGGAAAATTTGCGTATTCAAATTTAACCGGTGGATTAACAGTGGCCGGTGTAATGACAAAACCTGGAAAAGTTGGCGCAGCAGATCTCTCGTTCGCGTATTACAATGACCGTATTAAATTAGGTAAAACTTCCGCTACGTATCAATTTGCGGCAACCATCAACAACATTGGAAATAAAGTAGCATATTCCGTATTGGCAAAACGTGATTTCATTCCAATGAATTTAAAAATCGGAAATGCCATTGTGGCGAAGTATGATTCGTATAATAGTGTAACATATTCGATTGATATCCAACGTCTATTGGTTCCAACTCCCGCATTATACGATAAAGTTGACGGTGAAAATGTAATGTTGTCAGGAAAAAGTGGTGATGTGGGGGTGATTAATGGCATGTTGCAGTCGTTTTACGATGCCCCAGGAGTAGTAGCTACAGACGAGAACGGGGATTACATTCAGAATGGTGATGGCTCCTATCAAACGGTCAAAGGATCCAAACTCAAGGAGGAATTATCAGAAATTAATATTGCGGGTGGCATAGAGTGGTGGTATAACGAAACATTTGCTGTTCGTACTGGTGTTTTTTATGAAAGTAAAAACAAAGGAAATCGTCAATATTTGAATCTGGGTGCTAGTTTGAAATACAACATGTTCGGCATCGATTTTTCGTATTTGGCATCATTAAATGGACGTCAAAATCCCCTATCTAATACCCTTCGATTCACCCTACGTCTTTATTTGGGTGATAAGCAAGTGAAGGCTGCGGAATAAGCTATGAAATTACGAATAGGATTTGGGGTTGATGTTCATCGCTTAGATTCGGGTATTCCACTCATTGTTGGTGGCTTAGAAATCCCTTCTGACATCGGTGCAGTAGGCCATTCGGATGCGGACGTACTGCTGCATGCCATCTGTGATGCGATCCTCGGAGCTGCTAATTTAAGAGACATTGGTCATCATTTTTCAGATAAAGATCCACAATACAAAGGGATTGATTCTAAAATTCTGTTAGCGAACGTGGTTGATCTAATGAAATCAAGTGGTTATGCGCTGATAAATCTCGATTCAACTGTAATTCTTGAATATCCTAAGCTCAATCCACACATCCCCGAAATGCAATCTATTATTGCCGAATTGTTAGCGGTAGAAATTGATGCCGTTTCCATCAAGGCCACGACCCATGAGCGCGTTGATTCCTTTGGAGAAAGTAAGGCGATAAAGGCATATGCTACTGTGCTACTTCAAAAGTAAGTAAGCAATCGTTCTCAGTTTTTTTACTATCTTTGCATGGAATGGATAAGCAGGTTATTCTCGATGCACAACAGTTCGATTTAACCCTAACAAGGTTGTGCCACGAGCTCGTTGAACAACATTCTGATTTCTCAAACACCGTATTGATTGGTTTACAACCCAGGGGAATTCATGTCGTGAAGCGCCTCCGAGAGAAACTCCAAGAGATTCTTGCCACATCACCCGTTTGTGGGAATCTAGACATTACGTTTTACAGGGATGATTTTCGAAGAAGGGAAAAACCGATTATTCCAAGCGCGACCAATATCGATTTTAGCATCGAGAATAAACAAGTAATTCTGATTGATGATGTATTGTTTACGGGAAGAACCATCCGGTCGGGTTTAGATGCCTTGTTAACGTTCGGAAGGCCTACCAAGGTACAATTATTGGTGCTTATTGATCGAAGATTCAACCGAGATTTACCCATACAAGCCGATTATATCGGTAAGTCCGTAGACACCCTGTTCCATGAAAAAGTTAAAGTGAGTTGGGTTGAAGTCGATGGAGAAGATAAAGTAGAATTATACATGAAGGATCCGAATGAATAATTTAAGCGTCTCGCACCTTACGGGAATCCGTGATTTAACCGTGGAAGATATTGAAATGATCTTCAAAACAGCCGACTCATTTAAAGAGGTGATTAATCGGCCAATCAAAAAAGTACCCTCCTTGAGGGATATTACAATCGCTAATTTATTTTTTGAAAATTCTACCCGAACACGATTGTCTTTTGAATTGGCAGCTAAAAGACTCTCAGCAGATGTTGTTAACTTCACCTCCTCGAATAGTTCCGTAAAAAAGGGAGAAACCTTAATGGATACCGTGAATAACATTCTATCCATGAAGGTGGATATGGTTGTAATCCGTCATGCCTCGCCGGGAGCAGCTCGGTTTCTAACGAAGCATATTTCCGCCAAAGTAATTAATGCGGGGGATGGCACACATGAACATCCTACACAGGCCCTTTTGGATGCGTATTCAATTCGAGAGAAGCTGGGTTCCGTGAAAGGGAAGAAGGTGGCAATCATAGGAGATATCTTACATTCTCGAGTAGCTTTATCGAATATTTATTGCCTGCAAAAACTTGGAGCTGAAGTAATGGTTTGCGGACCCTCCACCTTAATCCCGAAGCACATGAGTGATTTAGGGGTAAAGGTGTCAAATAATCTGCATGAAGCCCTGCTATGGTGCGACGTAGCGAATATGCTTCGGATTCAACTAGAGCGTCAGGACATTCAATATTTCCCGAGTTTACGGGATTACACCTTACAGTTTGGCTTAAATCAAGAACTGTTGGATAGCCTTGGTAAGGATATTGTGATTATGCACCCTGGACCAATAAATAGGGGGGTAGAAATCACATCGGATGTGGCAGATGGGCCACAAAGTATAATTTTAAATCAAGTTGAGAATGGTGTAGCTATTCGTATGGCAGTTATTTATTTACTTGCTTCGCAGATTGAACGCTGATTTTTGATATATTTGATAAAATGCCTATTATGAATTTTAAAAGTGACGTCCGAAACCATGTTGTAGTGGTTACCTCTTTGGTAGAAAAACTAGACACGCACAGCGCTCCTGACTTAAAATCGGTATTTACATTTGAAAACAAAAAGGGGCATAACAAGATATTATTGGATTTAAGTAAAACCAAGTTCTGTGACTCTTCTGGTTTGAGTGCAATCTTAGTCGCTAATCGCTTGTGTAAAGATACCAACGGGTCTTTTGCCATCGCAGGTGCTCAACCTGTAGTACTTAAAATGATTGAAATCGCTCAATTGGATCGTGTGTTTAGGATTTTTCAATCCGTTGAAGAAGCCTTAGCAGATTTTGAATAATTTCAATGTATTAATTCTTGGCAGTTCAGCTGCTATTCCCACAACAAGCCGTGCGTGTTCCTCCCAATTAGTATTTTGCAATAATCGCTATGTGCTTATTGATTGTGGTGAAGGCACACAAATGCAGTTGAGAAAATTCAATGCCCCCTTTCAACGCATTAATCATATTTTAATTTCGCATTTACATGGAGATCATTTTTATGGATTACCTGGTCTTCTCGGCACCATGAGTTTATTAGGGAGAACCGCTGGTGTTCATGTATATGGTCCCCCAGCATTGTTAGAAATTTTAATGGTCATGTTCAGAGCCAGTGAAACTAAACTCAGTTTTAACTTCACGTTTATTCCTCTTGAAATGAAAACCAAAGCGTTGATTTTTGAAGATGATGGTATGCAAATTTCAGCGTTTCCATTAAAGCATCGCATTAAAACTTTTGGATTTCAAATAGAAGAAAAATTCCAGCGATATAAGATTGATAAGAAAGCAATTTCCGAGGCAAACCTGAATAAGGAGCATTTGAAACTTTTGGCGCAGGGTAGAGATTTTCAGCGTTTAGACGGTTCATGGGTAAAATATTCCGACTACACGCTTCCAATGCCCACACCACGGGTGTATTCCTATTGCTCCGATACCAAGCCATTTAAGGATCAAGCTGGGTTTTTGAAAGGAACTTCTACCTTGTATCATGAAGCAACCTTTCTAATGGATCGCAAAGAGCGTGCGGAACAGACATTTCATTCAACGGCCAAAGATGCTGCCTTGATGGCGTTAGCAAGTGGCGCCCGTAAGTTATTGCTTGGTCATTTTTCCTCCAGATATGGAGATACCATAGGGCATGCCAATGAGGCTTGTGAGATATTTCAGGACGTTGAAGCGGTACAGGACGGCAAAGTTTACGAAGTTAAATAACGTCCCTTTAGATGTTTGTATATCGATGCTCCTTCTGTTAACCATTGTTTTTGGTCTAAAACCTCTGGCTTTATCCCGTATTTTGCCTGTTGATTCTTTAGGTACCAGGCGTGAAGTATTTCATAATCGCTTTCGTTGCTGGTGCGTAAACGATCCAAGAGTAGGCCTTTGTTTTGATTCGCAGGATTTTCGTTGAATGCAATACCCAACATCGTAAATAAGAGTGATTCAAGGTGGTTGAGGTCTCCGGATTCCATGGCCTGGTTAAATTGCTGTTCAAGTTCGTTTCCGGTAGGAAAAGAAATCTCGGGTATGCTTTCCGTTTTGGTTGTAGATTCTTTAACCATTGGTTGTGGTTTTTTGCGATAGAAAAATAATCCAACCGCCCCCAAGAATAAAACGGCAGCGAATGAAAGTCCGCCCCAAAGGATGGTATTATTAGGATTGGACGGTTCTTGAATCATTTTAGTGGAGTTTTCAGCCTTAATTACGGTGGTAGTTCCTTGTTTTTTGATGGGCTTATTGGGTTGAATTTCGGTAGATTTAAATCCTTCTAAACTTAGGGTCACATAAGCAGCTTTCTCAGGATTGAAATACGAGATTTCGAGGGGGTTTATGGATTTTTTTAAAGGATTGGTTGCCTGTAATCGGTAGGTGTATATCACTTTGCCATCGGCACCTTGTGGCCCAAAGGTGAATTCTTCAGAAACGGTAGGTTTTCCAAATTGAATTAATCCTTCGCTTAAGTCCAGCACTGGTGCCTCCACGTTGTGTAGGTTTCCTTTCCCCGATAATACAACTTCAAGCGTTAATACATCCCCTTTCTTGTCGCAAGAGCCGCTGTATTTGCATTTCGCATCAAGGGTTCCGACAAACCCAATAAATGAGTTGGGGGCGTTGTCGGGTAATGATTTTACAGTCACGGTGGTTCCGGTAGACACTACCGCTAAGCCATCATAATTCTGCCTCAAAACTAATTTGAATGGGTTGATTTGTAAATTTCCATTTCCGCTTGGAAAAATCAGGTTTTTATCGGTAGTAACGGCATACATTTCTACGCCTTTAACTATTTCTTTGCGCGCTGTTAGGTTTTTAGCTTGTTCAAGGCTGTATTTTTCAATGCCTTGGTCTATCTTGTAGGATTGATAATCTTCGATACTCGTTGGTGCAAAGCGTGAATATACTTTGGATTGTATGATAAGCGGCTCCCCTTCGTACACGGAGTATTTATTTACTTCAATGGTTCCAAATGCGAGTTGTTTAAGTTGCTTCGCAGTAACGCTCCCATTTCCATGATCTATGCGCTCTTTTTGAACAGATACTTGAACAACATTAGATTTGTATACATGTTTTCCACGTTTTATGTAGGCTGGACCAACTACAAAATTACCGGTCTTCTTAAAGCTTCCGTTTTGAGAATAGTAGCTGATCGTATTTACCGTTCCGGTATTGTAATCCACCACTTGCTCCATGCCACTCATTACGTTGTATCCACGAACAAATTCAGAAGGAAAGTCAATGGTGATTTCACCTTCAATGTTTGATTTTACGGTAATAATTAATTCGTTTCCTAAGGTTATTTTGATTTGATCAACCTCGAGTTTGACCATGGGTTTCTGGGCATGAACTAGACAAGCGATTGAAAACAATAAAAGTGTGTAGAGTTTTGTCATTACCAATCTTTAGTCGAAGTGTTTTCAACCTGTTTTTTTCCGCTGTTACGATTAATTTTTCGTCGAGTTTCACCTTCTTTTTTAGCGAGTTCATCCAGTTTACGATCAACATCTTTTCGGTGAAGTTTACTTGGATTGGATTGTCCAGAGGGCGCTTCTCCTGAATTGTTCTTTTTGTCTTTGTTTGAATTGTTTTTGGCTGGGTCGGAAGAATCTTGCTTCGGTTTGTTTTTTGAATTTTTAGGGGGTGGATTCGGAGCCTTTTGTTGTTTATTCTGTTGTCTCCGTATAGCTTCACTCAAGTTATATCTCGTTTTTTCATTGCTTGGATTTAAGCGAAGCGCATCTTTATAAGATTCAATCGCACGGGGGTAATCGCCTGCTTCGAAATATGCATTGCCTAGGTTGTGTTTGATGCGTCCTTTTTCAATGCTTTTTTTTACGGTTTTTAATTTTTTCTGATAATATTCAATGGCACCTTTAAAATTGCGTTGTCGATACTTGGTTTGTGCAAGTTCCTCATCGACTCCTCCTTTAGCTTTGGCTTTTTTGTAATGCGTGCGGTATATTCGTTCCGCTGAGCTGAAATCTTTTTTCTGGTAAGCTTCACGCGCAGCCTTGATGGAGTCTACCCATTGTTGTGCGAATACAATGTGCCCAAATGTGCCAATAAGTACTAATAAAAATCGCTTACCCATTCCTTTTTATTCCCTGTATTAACATCCAACATGCCATCGAAAACAGTGCAAGCAGTACGGCATATTCGTATATACTTGCCTTGATTTCAAAGTCCAAATTTCGTGATTTTGTTGATTTGGCGCGGTTAATTTCTGTTAATATCGCATTTAAATCTGGATAGGCTTCACTGGTAATTATGGCTGTTCCATTCAGCGTATTCGCCAATTGCTTGATGTAATCCGCATTTAGTTTGGAATTTACGGTGAATCCATTGGCATCGCGCTTATTTGAGGAATTAGGATCCAAGGGGTCTTCTGGGATAGGCCCACCCGAAGTAGTGCCGATTCCAATGCCATAAAATGCGATTTGTTGTTCGCGAATGAAGTTGTATATCTCACTGGATTGTTTTTCATGATCTTCTCCATCCGTTATCATTACAATACATTTAGGGTCGTTGGTCTTCGTGAACATTAATACTCCCGTTTCTAGCGCTTCTACAATGTTGGTTCCCTGGTTTGAAATGTAGGTGCTTTGTATTTCATCTGTAAATAATTGAGCGGTGACATAATCCGAAGTAAGAGGCAGTTGCACCATGGCATTTCCTGCAAAAACGCATAAGCCAATTTTCTCCCCAGAAAGCTGGTTGATGAGTCCGTTAATGGTTCGTTTAGCGACTTCCATTCGTGATTCGCCCTGGATGTCACGTACATTCATTGAGTTTGAGACGTCTAAGCAAATCGTGAGTTCCATGTTTTTGGAAATTCCAGCTACTTTTTTCCTCCCGAAAACTGGCTGTGCCAAGGCAATAACCAAAAACGACAAGCTTAACATGAGCAAAAAATGAGCAGCAATGGTTGAAATTATTGCTTGCTTCTTTCCAAAATTCGGGCTTCCAAATTGCTTATCTATGCTATCCTTTCTCAATTGGTTCCTATAGGATAATAGGTGAAAAATCGGAACGATTAATAACCAATTGAGATAACTTGGATTGGTGAAAATCAATGCAGACTTAACATCACCGGAGGCGCTTAATACATAGTGTAGCGCGAAGAGTATTGCTCCAATAATCCCCAAGGAAAACAAATAGTAAGGTATGTATTTATTCGATTTCACAGAGTTATTCGTGGGGTTGAGGTAAGAACAGCACAGATTTAATAACCATGTAGAGCATGAATAAAACGAAGGCCCAATTTAAAAATGCTTGCGGTGTTGGCGGAGGGTCCGCTTGAACGACTTTATGAGTTATTTTTCTTTTTTCCATTAATTCTATTTCCTCGTATATGTTTTTAAGTCCCTTTTTATCCTCCGCACGAAAATACATTCCACCGGTAACCGTTGCAATTTGTGTTAGGGTTTGCTCATCGATTTCAACGGGCATGTTTTGATAGATCATTCCCGTGGGTGTCATTACAGGGGTTGGGGCCATTCCATTGCTTCCAATCCCAATCGTGTATACACAGATTCCCTTTTCTTTGGCGAGTAATGCCGCTTCCTCCGGACTTATATCCCCCGAATTATTGCTACCATCGGTAAGTAAAATAATTACTTTGGATTTGAGGGCATTGTTTCGCAATTGAACTACGGAAGTTCCCAACCCCGTACCAATGGCGGTTCCCGGTTCCATTTCCATTCCGTCTGCTTTGCCGAGTTGTTCTATCAGTATGGGGTAGTCTAAGGTAGGAGGACAGCTGGTAAAGGCCTCGCCAGCATATTGAACCAATCCAATCTTGTCTCCGTTTCTTCCATTAATAAACGAAGTAGCTACCTCCTTTGCGGCTTCTAATCGATTGGGTTCAAAATCCGTTGCATACATAGACATCGAAACGTCTAAGGCGATTATAATATCAATTCCGTACTTGTTTTCTTCATGTTTTTGTTCACTTTCTTGCCATGAATATGGTTTCGCCATAGCAACAATCAATAGGGCGAGAATTGCTACGGGTAGTTGAATAAATAAAGATCGAAAAAGTGCGAGAACATTAATTTTTGTTGGAGGCAGCAGTGGGGTGGCGCTGTTTATTTTCCAATCACCCGTTCTCCGACGGTCTAGGCGAAACAATAGGATACTTATCAATGGAATTGCAAGAAGTCCCCAGAACCAGATTGGTTCTAAAAACTCATAATGCTGAACTTGTAAATTCCAACGATTAAACATGCGATGTATCTATTGGGCTACTTAATTGGATTATCTCCTTCAATTGTTCTATTAAAACCAGGTGTTCTTGTTCCGAGAGGCTATTGGAGGCGAACTTAACGGAATCAGATTCTGTGAGCACACGCGCAATGATTGTTTGCAGATATTCGTCAAGCGATAATGCGCGCAGAAGCAGCATGGTTTCAAACGATGTACGCTCGAGGAGGTTAATGTGGTATCTGGCCGACAAGTACCATCGCAAGATAAAACTAAGCTCGGTATAATGTGTTTTTTGATCAGATTCCCATTGTTTTTTTCCTGCTAATTTATCGATAGACTGCAGCGTTTGTTGCTTGAGCGTTAATGAAATGGGTTCTGCAAGCGCAGTGCGTTTGAATTTTTTATAGAGAAGAATTCCACCAACAAAAAGCAGTATGAGCAGGGGAATCCAACCGTATGTTTTGATAAATTCAGAAAACACAAATTCTTTATTCAACGGAGTTATGGATTCTTCGATGTCGTAAATACGAATGCCTTTTTTAGCGGAAACAAAGGAGGATTGAACAAGGATTGAACTAAAATAACCCATGCGTTCATGGAGTCTGTAGGGGAGTGGTTGAAGCACTAACATTCCCGTATCCCAAGGAATTAGTCTAAAATTCGCTTTCCAATGCGTTACAGCTCCCACCCGCAATATGGTATCCGAATAGCTAAATATTTCAAGTTCAGTAAATGCGCTTCCTTTGAGGTTTGATTGAGAGGCGATTCGTTTGCATGGGAAAATACGGACAGGAGGAGTAAAGCTTAGGACCTCACCCTCTGGGATTACAAGATCGTATTGCACCTCCAGCAGCGATCCAACGGTGATTTCTTTACTAGAAATGTAGGTAATAGGTTCTTGGGCATATGCTGTAAGTATGCAGTGAGTAAATAAAAGGTATAACAGCTTTCGGTTCATTTTCGCTTGTTAAAAAAATGAGCTAAGGGAGCGGCAATAGACCCTTCCGTACTTAAGGTAATTAAAGAAATTCCGCGTGTTTCAAGTGCCTGTTTAACAAAGTCTTGATGTACGTGATAGGTTGATGTAAACACGGACTTCACATACGCTGAAAATCCATTGACCCATTCTGTTCTTTTTGTTTCTGGATTTATCACTTGATAAAAGGCGGGAATTCGTAATTCTCTTTCACTCGGATCGTTGATTTTAACACCAATCAAATCGTGATATTTTTTGGTTAATGATAATTCATCTAGGTTAACCGAATCATCAATAAAGTCAGAAACTAGGAAGCAAATACATCGTTTCTTTTGGGTATGTCTCAAGGTTTTTAGAGGGGCGCTCAAGGATGTGCCCGTATCTTTAGGTTGAAATGCGATTAATCGGTCAATCATTAATAGGATATGATCTCTACCTTTCTTTGGAGGAATGTAACATTCAACGTCGTTTGCGAAGAAGATAGCCCCTGTTTTATCGTTGTTCGCAAGTGCTGAAAATCCAATGGTGGCTAAAAATTCAACGGCTTTTTCAATCTTTGAATGAGTTCCTGAGCCATAATAAAAAGACGCCGACACATCGATCAAAACCATGACCGTTAATGCGCGCTCTTCTTCAAATACTTTTACATAAGGCGTATTATATCGAGCGGTAACATTCCAGTCAATTGCACGAATCTCATCTCCGTAATGATAGTCACGAACCTCTGAAAACGACATTCCACGCCCTTTGAAGGCTGTTTTATATTGCCCAGAGTATAAGTCTTTACTTAGGCCTTTGGATGCGATTTCAATGGTTCGTATCCGTTTCAGGATTTCTTCTCTATTCATGCATTATGGAACTTCAACGCGAGATATAATTTGTTGAATTAAATCTTCCGGTTTTAGATTAGCAACTTCTGCCTCATAGCTCAGACCCATCCGATGTTTTAATACGTCTGGGGCCATGGCTTGAACATCGTCCGGAATCACAAAGGCTCTACCGTTTAAAAATGCATGGGCTTTTGCCGCTACGGCAAGATTGATGCTGCCTCGTGGTGATGCGCCAAATGAAATATAATGAGCGAGATCACCGATTCCGTAGTCTGCGGGATAGCGAGTGGCAAATACTAACGATACGATATAGGATTCTATTTTTTCATCCATGTATATTTCTTCGACCAAGCGGCGCATACGCTCAATTTCAGCCAAGGAAATTACCGGATTTACTTTTTGTTGCAACGCCGGTTGAATGTGATTTCGGATAATTTGTAATTCCTCAGATTTAGAAGGATATCCAATGCTTACTTTGAGCATAAATCGATCCACTTGCGCTTCGGGTAGCGGGTAAGTACCTTCTTGCTCAATGGGGTTTTGAGTAGCCATTACGAGAAAGGGACTTGGAAGCGGAAACGTTTCGTCTCCAATGGTTACTTGTCGTTCTTGCATTGCCTCAAGTAAGGCGCTTTGTACTTTTGCTGGAGCGCGATTAATTTCGTCTGCTAAGACAAAAGAAGCAAAAACAGGTCCTTTCTTTACCACAAACTTCTCGGATTTTTGCTGATAGATTTGAGTCCCTGTAAGGTCTGCTGGGAGTAAATCCGGGGTAAATTGAATTCGACTAAACGATCCATCAACGGCATCAGATAATGTTTTTATAGCCAAGGTTTTCGCTAAGCCTGGAACTCCCTCTAGTAAAATGTGCCCATTCGAGAGTAAGGCAATCAGCAGTCGGTCAATCAGCTGTTGTTGTCCAACGATTTTTTTAGAAATTTCTCGTTTGAGTACCGACAAAACTTGGTGTTCTAATGCAATTTTTTCAGCAATTTGACGTAATTGTTCAGTTCGATGCAATTCTTGGGTAAGCATATGTTCCATTTAAGGGTATTTTCAAAGGCTAAAATTGGCACAATTTCGAGGCTTTCCCTGGGTATTACTTGTTAATTCTTGTTAATCACCAATACTATGAATCAACGTCATTGCCATGAATGTAATGAAGTGTTAAAGGGCAGGAAAGATCAAAAATTCTGTTCCGATTATTGTCGAAATACGTTCAATAATCGATTGAACGAAGATAGCAATGCTACGGTGCGTAAAGTCAACCGAATTTTACGTAAAAATCGACGGATTTTAGAGGAGTTGCTGACTAAAAAACATTGTGTTAAACCAATTACTGACTTGATTGAGTTAGGATATAATTTTAACTACCACACTAATTTATTTCAAACCAAAAAAGGAGAGACCTATTTTTTTTGTTATGAATTAGGGTATCTAAAACAACAAAACAACCGCTGCGTAATTGTTGAAAAATCCCAGTACATTTCTTAGTTAGAATGTTTTCCTTTTACCTTAGGAATTCTGAAGTAATCGCTGTCGTGTTTTGGGCCATTTTTCAGCGCATCTGTTTTTGAGATTTCTAACCGTGCTTCATCCTTACGAAGCCGATTGACTTCATCGGTCATAAAAACAAGAGGTTCCACCTGATCCGTATTTAGGGTATTCAACTGATCCATAAATCCGATAATTTTCTCTAAATCTTTTTTCAGAGCCGCTCTATGCTCACCCTCAAAGGAAAGTTTTGCTAGATTACTCAAGTGATTAATGAGGGCATCGTCTATTTTCATAGGTCAAAGTTAATAAAGTTCTGGATGAGCTTCTTCCAAAGGTTTTGAAATAATGCGAAAACAATGGTCTTTTAATTCATCAGCACTCATGGATTCAACTTCCTCTTTGCTTACCAAAGCATGTAAATGTACCGTAGCAAGTCCTGGGCGCGCCGGTCCAAGCCATTCCATAGGATCTGAAAACAGCTTATAGTTATTCATGAAAGTAATTGGGAATATCGGTGCGTTCAATTGCTTGGCTAATTTGAAGGCTCCTGCTTTGAAAGCGACCATTTTAGGTAGATCTTTTTCCGGAAATGTACCTTCTGGAAATATTACCAATGAATACCCTTGTTCATAGGCTTTAATGGCATTGGTATATGCCCGGCCAGCCTTGGATTTATCATGTCTAAAAACAGGGACATTCATGTTTTTAAAGTAAGTGCTTACAATGGGATAACTCAGAATTTCACTTTTTCCTAAAAACATGAATTGATGCTGAGGAACAATTGAGTACATAAAAAAGATATCCAAATACGAGGTGTGATTAGCTACAATGATATAGGGTCCTTTTGGAAGCTCCCCGTGTACAATTTTCTTAATGGGATAAAAACAGCATATCCGCATCATATAACTCCAAAAGATGAACAGGGAAAAGCTGTAATTCTTTGTTTTAGGCGATTGGATGATCCCCCAAAAAATAGGAAATAAACTTAGCGCAAAGAAAAAGAAAACAATGGCGATATAGACCTTCCAAAGTAGCGATAGCATTCCAAAAAAAATACGCATGGCCAAAAGTAAGGAATTAACTTGATTTCGTGAATTTATCTACTGATTTGTTATTTTTGTAGAAAGAACGAATGGCAAGAGTTTTAACAGGAATACAAAGCACCGGCACACCACATCTTGGGAACATCCTGGGGGCAATTATTCCCGCCATCAAGATGTCTGAGGTACCTGATAATGAATCCTTTTTATTCATCGCGGATCTACATTCGTTAACTCAAATCAAGGACCCTTTGCTCCTCAAAAGCAATACCCTATCCACTGCCGCAACATGGCTTGCATGTGGTTTGAATCCAAATAATGTGGTGTTTTATCGCCAAAGTGATGTTCCGCAAGTTTCGGAGCTTATGTGGTATTTATTAACGTTTTTTCCTTACCAAAGATTAACCTTAGCGCACAGTTTTAAAGATAAGGCAGACCGCTTAGAAGATGTGAATGGGGGCTTATTTACTTACCCGATGTTAATGGCAGCGGACATTCTATTATATGATGCGAATCAAGTACCCGTTGGAAAAGATCAATTGCAGCATCTTGAATTTACCCGAGACATAGCCGCTCGATTTAACGCTAAGATGGGGGAGGTGTTCGTGTTGCCCGATGAGCATATCAATGAACAAACCATGCTGATTCCTGGAATTGATGGGCAAAAGATGAGTAAATCTCGAAACAACATCATCGATATCTTTGAAGACGAGAAGGGATTGCGAAAGCGTATTATGAGTATCTCATCTGACAGCACACCGCTTGAGGCTCCTAAAAATCCGGATACGTGCACTGTATTCAGTATATATCAATTGCTTGCAGAACCAGCTGAAGTTGAAGTAATGCGTTCGAATTACCTGACAGGAGGATATGGGTATGGTCATGCCAAGCAGGCCTTGTTTGAACTTATTTGTTCACGATTTGCTTCGGAACGAACCCAGTACACTTATTTTATGAATCATCCCTCGGAGGTGGAGGGAATCTTATTGGATGGAGCGCAACGGGCCAGTGCTGTAGCTAATCCGGTACTAAACCGCGTTCGCCAGTCTCTCGGATTACGAATTTCCTAAGTATTTACAAAGTTTTTTGAACTTTTTTCATAAAAAGGACTAACCTTTTTGATGTTTGTGCGTTAGAGTCTTCACGACTTTAAATACAATAGTTTATGAGGCAGCTTAAAATTGCGAAACAGGTAACCAACCGAGAAACGGCATCACTTGATAAATACCTTCAAGAGATTGGAAGAGTAGATTTGATTACCGCGGATGAAGAAGTGGAATTGGCACGAAGAATTCGGACAGGGGATCGAGCAGCGCTCGAGCGCTTGACCAAGGCGAATCTTCGATTTGTGGTTTCCGTTTCGAAACAATATCAAAACCAAGGGTTAGCACTCCCAGATTTAATTAACGAGGGAAATCTCGGATTAATTAAAGCTGCAGAGCGTTTCGATGAAACTCGAGGGTTTAAATTTATTTCCTATGCCGTATGGTGGATTCGACAGTCGATTCTTCAAGCGCTAGCGGAACAGGCAAGGATTGTACGCTTACCCTTGAATAAAATCGGGAACATTAACAAAATCAACCGCGCCTTTTCTGAGTTAGAGCAAAAGTTTGAACGACCGCCCTCCGCAGAGGAATTGGCAGAGTTTTTAGATTGCAGTACGGATGAGGTTAAGCAATCTTTGGCGCAGAATGGTAGACATATTTCTATGGATGCACCCTTAGTTGAAGGAGATGAATCTTCATCCAACATGTATGATGTACTTAGCGGTGAAGGCATGCCTAGCCCAGAGAATAATTTAACAATCGAATCCCTAAGAAGTGATATCAAACGGTCTTTACTTAGTTTAACTCCAAGAGAAAGCGAAGTAATTTCTATGTTTTATGGCTTAGAAGGTCGTCCGCCGATGTCCTTGGAGGAAATTGGAGATCGATTTGATTTAACCAGAGAACGCGTGCGACAAATAAAGGAAAAAGCAATTCGCCGCCTAAAACATACATCAAAGAACAAGATTCTTAAAAGTTATTTAGGTTAATATGCGTCTACGTCTATACTTACTTTGATAGTTTTATAAGGAACCGTTTCGTAGAATTGATTAAGGAGTGCCAAGAGGTGCTCCTTAATTTTTTTATCCGAAAGTGTCTTTTCATACTTGAGTTTAATTTCTTTTTGAAATTGGTTTTGTATGCGTTTCACGATGGGGAATTCGGGACCAAGCACCCGTTCTTTCAGGGCATTTTTTAAATGCATAGCCAAATCAAGAGAAGCCCTGCTTAATAAGTGCTCGTCGGCATGTTTTAAGGTGATTACCAATAGTTTGGTGAATGGGGGATAGTTGAAATTCTTGCGTTCAATCAATTCATTCTTAATAAATGCAATAGTATCGTGTGAAGTGACTAGTTGCAATACCCAATGGTCGGGTTGTTTGGTTTGAATTACGACCTTACCCCGCTTGTTTTTCCTTCCAGCTCTTCCCGCTACCTGGGTCATTAATTGAAATCCGCGCTCGTATGCTCTAAAGTCTGGGCGGTTTAATAAATGATCCGCATCAAGGATACCGACTAAACTGACATGGTCAAAATCCAGGCCTTTAGACAGCATTTGAGTTCCAATCAATACATCGATTTCTCGGTCTTCAAAGCGCGTAATTAATTCGGAATAGGCATGTTTTGAGCGAGTGGTATCTAAATCCATTCTGGCTATTTTTGCTTCTGGAAATACCGCTGCTAATTCATCCTCAATTTTTTCTGTCCCAAATCCTTGCATTTTAAGTTTGTGACTTCCGCAGGCACCACAGCTACCCATTGGAGGACTAGTGTATCCGCAATAATGACACTTGAGTAAGTTGACGTGTTTGTGATAGGTTAGAGAGACGTCGCATGCGTCACACTTTGGGATCCATCCACAGATTTCACATGACCAATACGGGGTATATCCTCGTCGGTTTTGAAAAAGGATCACTTGCTCCTTGTTTCCAAGGGCCATAGTCATCTGTTCGATCAATAAACTGGAGAAATGTGAGGTCATAGATTTTCCTGCCGTTTCCTTGAGTGTATTGGCAATCAGTATTTCTGGCATGCTGATGTCGCCAAACCGAGCATCTAAACGCACGTATCCGTATTTTTCATCCAAGGTATTTTGGTACGACTCTAATGAGGGAGTTGCAGACCCTAGAAGAACTTTGGCCTTAAACATTCTCGCTAGATAAATACTTGCATCACGGCCATGATAGCGAGGCGATGGATCATGTTGTTTATACGAACTTTCGTGTTCCTCATCTACGATAACCAAGCCGAGGTCTTGGAACGGAAGAAACACAGAGGATCTGGCTCCAATAATTACCCGGAATTCATCGGGGTGATTCGCATGGACCTTATTCCAGATTTCTACGCGTTCGTTTTGGTTGAATTTGGAATGATATACGCCAAGTTGCTTTCCAAAATACTTTTCCAAGCGATGTATCAGTTGAGTGGTCAGGGCTATTTCAGGAATGAGCAGCAATATTTGTTTTCCTAAATCCAAATAGGATTGAATCAGGTGGATATAGATTTCTGTTTTTCCTGAGCCCGTAACTCCGTGGAGCAGGGTAATGTCTTTTTCTTTCCAAGAGGTTTCAATGGCATGAAGTGCATCGGACTGGTCTTGGCTCAATAACGGAAAGGTGGAGTTTCCCTCGTGCCTTGATCCAACGCGGTCAATGCGCAGTTTTTCCTGGATCAGGATTCCTTTCTTTTCAAGCGCCGATAGAGAGCTTGGACTTATTTCGTGGTTTAGTAGCTGTTTTTTTTCTAAATATTTCTGATCTATTCCATGGGATGGTAGCAGTTGAATCACCCTAAGTAACGCATTCATTTGTCCCTGGGTATTGGTTCGAGCATTAAGTTCCTCCAAGATCCTACTCAAGTCCGTTTCTGAGTACGTTGGGTTAATTTGAATGAAGGTTTTTGTTTTAGGGGTATACCGTTGGTTGATTTCCTCTTGGGTCATTACACAGCGTCTTTCAATCAAACGTTTAATGATGATTTGAATGTTCTTGACCTCAAGCATCTCAGAGAGTTCTTTCAAATCAATTTGTTCGCGATGCGCTAAGGTGTCAAGAATTAATTTTTCGTGTTCGTCTGTTGCTTCGGTCCCATCATAATCCGGATGAAGTACCACCTTGGTTTCGCTGGCTAGTTTAAAGTTCGCAGGGAGGGCTGCAGCCATAACATCTCCAATTGGTGCTAAATAATATTCAGCAATCCAATGCCAAAAATGCAATTGATGCGCCGATAAAATCGGCTTATCGTCCAATATAAATTCAAGGTATTTGGCCTGATAGGCGCTTGGGGCATTTTCATGGATAGCAGCAACAATGCCCGTTATGCGTTTATTTTTTCCAAAAGGAACAATCACGCGCTGTCCCATGGAAATAACCTCATTAAGCTCATATGGTACTCTATACGTAAAGAGGTTCCGAATAGGGACGGGTAGAATTAAATCTACGAATAAGGTTTTACGCTCATCCATTGCCTTGTACTACTGACATGCAAAAGATTCTTCGGCGCCAACAACGTTATCTCCAGGATGGTTGGAGCAAAATAGCAGTAACCCCGTAATTGGACCTTGGCATAATTCCCGCGTAGATTTTTTATCTATGGCTCTGATGTATGCTTGGGCGGCATTGGTGAAAAAGGGACGATAGAATTTAAGGGTCTGGCGGGAAGAGAATATTCCTACAACCCCTTTTCCATTGGTAACACTGAGGTTTGTATAGGTTGGTTTACTTTGCGATAGAGAAGAACTTGGGGCATTAACTACCATGTAATTATACAGCTCTTCATGACCTCCAGTAATTGTGAATTCTATGCCTTCAAAGGTTCTACGCGTGATTGCAGGGTCGCTGCTAACACTATTCTTCATTAAGGTATAGAAGGTTTCGCCATATGCCGTGAAGGTGCGTGACTCGCCCGGTAAAATGGGTGATTCACCCAGCGTCCAATCAAAAGAAGAAACGGTTTTATTGACCCCGATGTATTCATTGTAAATCACCTTCAAGGAGGTGTTGACTATATAGGCGTTACCAAAGGTATTTACCGCTGCAACACCCGCGCTTACATAGGACCCCGGATTGTTAGCAAATTTAAAGCTGAAGTTTTGGGAGTTTGAAGGGGACGTTAACCCGTTTACGAGGTTTGTTTCACCCAACACGTTAAACTTACCGTTGTCTATATCGATTTCCAGCTTGTACGTAGCATTCTTGTTAAGCGAGGAAGTCAAGGCACTTGGCGGCCCTTGTTGTACTTCATTGGGTCCGGTAGGTAAGGTCTTGAAATAGTATACCTTTTGTTCAGGACCGTAAAATGCTCCATTGATTTCTTTATTCATCACGAGGGTATCCTTAAGAACCCAGGTGCGCGTGGCTACATCGCCGATAAATTCTGTAACCGTTGCATTAACTTGGTTGAAATAGCTTGAATCAGAAATTTGAGCTAAGTCAACGGCACTTCCCGGGCCAATAAATGCACGGGTAATTTTAATAAAATGAAGACTGTCGGCATGGTCTAGCAAGCCGTAAACAACAGCAGTCTCTTTATAATCCCCGATGAGATCGATTTTTTCGTTGCACGAAGAAAGGCCAAAAAGTCCAAGAAGAAATATAATAACTAATCGTTTCATTGGGCTTGTGGGTTTTTCGCATTTGCAGTAAAGCTTCCCTCCTTTCCTATAGCAATTAATTCCACTAAAAAGCAAAGGGATTCTTTACCTTGCTGTTCACCGTACGCTAAATTCCACGGAATAAAAATTCGGTATTTACCACCAACCTTCATCTGAGGTATGGCAATCGTCCATCCGGGAATCACTCCGCCGTTCAATGCTAACGGAATAGGCTCAATATTTCCTTTACCATCTCCTTTATAAGAACTTTGAATGGTATCTCCCAAGGCCGAGGTTAAAATGTAATGAACCTTAACGTCATCGGTTGCTGAGGGTTGAGGTCCGGATCCTGGCTTGATGGTTTCCATGAGGACTCCACCCTCCAGAACTGCAATTCCTGATATTTTTTTTGCCTTGGCCATCATGTTATTTCCGTTCGAAATATTTAAACCGGTCATGAATTCGGTCATCATGAAGCGCATGGTATTATCTTTCATAAACATCGTGTCTCGTTTATACAGGCCGTCTTCAAATCCTTTTTTTACCATGGCAAAATTGATTTTATCGAGTGCACCAAGTTTACGGATGTCAAAGAAGAATGCGTACCCACTCATTTTACCCATACAGAGGGATCCTTCCTTAACGTATGTGGGATTAAAGTCTTGGTAGGTTGGACCGAAGAGTAATTGTAGGGTGTTTAAACACGCTTGTGCGGGGGTTCCATTTAAGTTTTGTTTAAAACCTTTCAAGACCAGATTCTTATCTAATTTATCAAAGGCTTCAGTCCCTGAATTAACAATCGTTTTCGCATTAATTGCTCCAAGCACATAAGAGAGGCTATCCTTGTGGTCTTTTAGTGCGACGGTATATGTTTTTTCCTTGTTTGTACAAGAAGAAAAAATTAATACAAATAGGGATAAATAAAGAGCGTGTTTCATTATTGTGGTTCTTAAGTTGCGAAGATAAGCAATTAAATCTTGAAGAAGTAGCTAATCCTATCGTAAAAAGTAGATGGCATTTGCTACTTGTAATTTACCGTTTTCCCAAAATCCTCTAAACAAGGGGTTATCGAAAAAGTAAACAATTTTCCCATTCCCGATGGTTTTTGAGCCAACGGTAATTGCACCATCTTGTTTGTGTTTTACCTTGTAGCCCGCAAAGCCGGTAACCCATGCATTTTTATCCGAGATTTTTTGAATAATATCCCCTTCAAACGGGTACACATCGGCGGACAGTCTCAGGGTGTAATACGTGTTATTGTAGCCAAAGGCAAGGGGATGCGAAGGGTCTGTCTTACATTGATAAATCGCACCAATGATGGTTTCGCTGATGCTTGAACGTTCGAGGTTGCCATAATTGCCTAATTCCGATGAAAACACAGGAGGCGCTTCTTCTACGACCTTCATTCCGTAGTCTACTTCCATGAAATTTGAAGCACCAGATCCCATTACAATGCACGTTCCACCGTTGCTTATCCACTGCTTAATCGTGGTGTTGTCATCACTTCGAAAGCCTTCGGGGATAAAGAGTACATCGAGTTGACTTAAACCATAGGAATCTATGTCTCCATTACGGAGTAATTGGTGTTCTATGGCTAGATCTTGATCCAAAAAATGCCATATTTCTCCAACGGACAGTGAAGATGATTGCTCATTGAACAAAACGCCAATCCTGGGTTTAGTTATATTCTTAATGCTGGAAGAACCTAAATCTGTTCCAATTTCTGCCCAACCCGAAAGTAACGCGGTGGCGTCTTGCTTGTATTTATTGATGATTGGAGGGACTAAGGTGGTGAGAGATTTCCCGGGATTGTCTGATTTTAGTACAAGCAGTGTTCCCCTATCGAAGTGACCATGTGATGTTGTAAATTCTTTCTCGGTCATTGATACCTTAATGCCTGCCTTTAAAAGTTCATTTAACATGCGAGAAGCGTTTAAGTTTTCCCATGGAATGGCGATCGCGTAAGGCTCTTCACTTAAACTAAATAGGGCCTGTTGCTCTGTGGTGGCAGTTTGATTCACCGCTACTGCTTTATTTATTTTAATGCATTGAATGCCGTAGGCGTAGGGTAAAGACCACGCTGTGATGTCATAGGTGAGTGAGTCGCTGAGCGCCGTTTTTTGTTCGAACAATACATTAACAAAGTTTCCTTTTGATTGATTGGTACTAATTAGCACGTCGTTTTTAAGAAGCTTAATGGTTTTGTCTTGATTCGTAAAGTAGTCGAACCCTTTGAGTTCTGTGGATTGATCCTGGAGCACCGTCGTGTATGTTATTTGATGCTGGTCTAGGAGTTCGGTGAGTGACTTAATGTTCGGGGACCCTCCGTAAAGGACATAGGTGTTCGGATTTCTTTGTTCAGATTTTAATTGAAATTTTTGAAATTCCGAAATCAACTTTGCATGATAATTATTAACGGTTTCTATGGTAGAAATTCCCGTGATTGTATGATGTTCAATGCGTTCTGCCAAGGTGAGGGTATCCCCAACGGCTGTGATTACTCCAAGTCCTGCTCTTCCAGAGCCTCCTTGTTCATAGGTCATTCCAATGGCTCCATTGAAGGTGGGATAGGTATCTCCATAAGAAGGATAGAGTAGGTCGAAAATTTCTTTTGAAAAATAAAGCCATCCGTTTTTATCAAAGTACGAGGCATGGTTCTTACCAATGTGCTTTTGAAAGTCTCGTTGCCAATTCGTAATGACTTCATGGTAAGGTTCTGCTGCCGGAGGAAAATAATAGGGTTCATTCATGCCTTGTTCATGAAAATCCACATGCACATGAGGTAACCATTGGTTGTACACGTTAGCGCGTTGTTGAGATTCAACTTGCGTAAGCCATGCCCAATCTCGGTTGAGGTCGAATAAGTAATGATTTGGTCGTCCATCGGGCCAAGTTTCATCGTGCTCTGCACTTTGTACATGCACTTGCTCCGTATGATTATGGTACTGTTTGAAGTAATTTACATAGCGGTCTCTCCCGTCAGGATTTAAGCAGGGATCCATAATGACTAAGGTGTTTTCTAAACGTTGGGCCTCGGTGCTTAGAAGGCGATAGGCGGTTTCCATAGCCGCTTCGGTGCCACAACTTTCATTCCCGTGAACGTTGTAGCTAAGCCAGGCGATTGATACGTTTTCGGATGGATCGTTTTTTAGGTGATTTATGCGAATAGTTTCCAAGGATTTAATGTTCTTTTCTGAACTAATAAACACCAGTATTAGCGGACGTCCTTCGTTGGTATAACCATAGGTTTCAAGGTTAATCTGCAAGGGATAACGCTGTTGAAGCGCTTCGAAAAACTGAATAACCTCGTGGTGTCTTGAAAAATCTGTTCCAGAATGGTAATATTTGTTCAGTGGTGACGGCATGCTCACAAGTTGAGCAGAGACAAGCGTTACGCTAAAAATAAAAAGTCCGAAAAGGAAATTCTTCATACAATCAAATTGACTGTAAAGCTACAAAAAGGTGTTAAGAAATTATAGTACGCCCTTTACACGCAAGAATTCATCCAAGGACTCAATGTCCCCAAACAGTACTTCTCTTGCTTTGCTGCCCTGAAATGAACCAATAATACCCATGGCTTCCAATTGGTCTACGATCCTACCTGCTCGATTGTATCCCAGTTTTAATTTTCGTTGCAACAATGAGGCAGAACCTTGTTGATTCATTACAACGATGCGCGCTGAATCAACAAACATGGGGTCAATTTCATTCATATCCATTTCACCGCTGCTTTCTCCTCCTTCAGGAACATATTCTGGAAGTAGGAATGCACTCGGATACGCCCGTTGGTCTCCAACGAATTCGCAAATTTCTTCCACTTCAGGGGTATCTACGAATCCGCACTGTAAACGAATCATGTCTGAACCGGTAGAGATTAACATGTCACCACGTCCAATTAATTGGTCAGCACCCGAACCGTCCAGAATCGTTCTGGAATCGATTTTCGACAATACCCTAAATGCAATACGCGCAGGGAAGTTTGCTTTAATCATTCCGGTAATTACGTTTACCGAAGGTCGTTGAGTAGCTACGATGAGGTGAATTCCAATGGCTCGAGCGAGCTGTGCAATTCGCGCAATTGGATGCTCTACTTCCTTACCTGCCGTCATGATGAGATCCGCAAACTCATCGATTAAAACAATGATATAAGGTAAATAATGATGTCCTTTTTCAGGATTTAATTTACGCCCAATGAATTTAGCATTGTATTCTTTGATGGTACGAACTCCAGCATTTTTAAGCAGTTCATACCGATCATCCATCTCAATACAAAGCGAGTTGAGGGTATTTACCACCTTAGAGGTGTCCACAATGATGGCATCCCCTTCCCCCGGAAGTTTCGCTAGAAAATGTCGCTCTATTTTATTGTACAAGGTGAGTTCAACCTTCTTAGGATCCACCAATACAAATTTCACTTGGGCTGGATGTTTTTTGTAAAGAAGGGATACTAAAATAGCATTTAATCCTACCGATTTCCCCTGACCTGTAGCTCCTGCAACGAGCAGGTGGGGCATTTTGGTTAAGTCAAATACAAAGGTTTCGTTGGTGATCGTTTTCCCCATGACAATCGGTAATTCTCCGTCGAAATTTTGAAATTTCTCGGAGGCGATTAGGGAGCGCATACTCACCATTTCTGGTTTAGAATTTGGAACTTCAATCCCTATGGTTCCTTTGCCTGGAATCGGTGCAATAATCCGGATACCCAATGCCGAAAGACTTAAAGCAATGTCGTCCTCAAGGTTTTTAATTTTTGCAATGCGAACTCCCGGCGCAGGGATGATTTCATACAAGGTAACCGTTGGGCCAACCGTTGCTTTAATTTTTGCAATATCGATTTTATAGTGGGCAAGTGTTTCTACGATGCGGTCTTTATTGCTCTCTAATTCTTCCTTGGTAACAGAAGCGCCACCATTTCCGCCATATTCTTTTAACAATTCAATGGGAGGAAGCACGTAAGATTCGAGGTCCATTTTCGGATCATACAAGCCAAATTCACTAACCAGGTCATCTGCGGTAGTATCGGCATTTGGATTTTTCACCGATACAGGTACTTCTGCTTCTTCTGTTGGGCTAATTTCTAATTCCAAGTCAATCGATGGTTCTTGTTTGGATTTATCGATAAAGGTAATCTCAAGTTCTGAGTCATCAATCAACTCTTCCTCTTCTTCCGCTAGGGCTTCGCCGAAGTGAACAGGTTTAGAAACGAGGTCTTCAGTTATTTCGTTTTCTTTAATCGGATTAACAACCTTCATTGAATTATAGGGTTTCTCGGAAGGCGATTCTTTGTCTTCGTTGATATCAAAATAATCACCATTTAAATTGGATGGTTTGATTCGATCAAAAACTGCTTGGTAATTGGGGTTAAAGAGTAGGGTGACCGTGACATAAAGCAACACTAAATGAAGAATAAAGGTTGGGACACCACCAATGGTAAGGGAAAGCCATTCATTAATAAAGAAGCCAAATGTGCCTCCTCCGAAATTGATATACTCATGGAAATACCCAAGAAAGATAGACCCCCACACCATAAAGCTCAGCGTGACAAGGGTAGTGCGTATGATCGGCAGTAATTCTACCTTAAAAAGCAGACGAACACCGAGTAAAAATCCAAGTAAGCTAAGTCCAATGGATGAAATCCCAAAGCTATTGTATATCAGTGCGTGACTGCACCAGGCACCAAACTTACCTAACCAATTGTCGGGTGCTGGAACATTGTTATTAAAAATGTACTCAAAAAAACCGTAGCCTAGCACGGAATCTTGATCTGCTTTCCAGGTTAGGAAGTAAGAAATACAGGCGAAAAAAAGGAAGATACTGGAAAGGGTAATAAGGGCGCCAAGCGAAGTAATTACACGTTTAGAAGTAACAAAACTTTTGGGTTTTTCTACCGTTGGTTTCGCCTCTTTTTTTGGTTTTGCTGCAGTGGATTTCTCTTTTTTAGGCGCAGGTCCGGGGTTGTCGTATTGAGTTTCCTCTTCTTCGTATGGAACGTATTGGTTTTCTCGCATTTTGGGGTAAAATACGAAAGTAAGAAAAGGGTTAGGTTGTAATCAGGATTCATGTGAATTCTTTACACAGCAAGGTGTTAACTACCTAGGGCTTGGACATTTCTTCCATGAATTCTTCGATGCTTACTAGTTTATACCCCGTGGGTACCATAAAAAGCGTCAAGGGAGGATCTATTCGTTTGAATTCGGTTAAGGTGTATTGGAACATACCCTCGTCTGTTGGAATGTAATATTCAACAACTAATCCAGGAAAGTTTGTATAGGCGCTCCCGTACATGGCAGGGATTTGTTTGAAGTAATAAAAGGAGAATTTTTTATCGATATCTTTAAAGGTAACGCTCAGTTTCTTCGCTTTCATTCCGGCGATGCGTTTGGATCCTAGTTTCTTTTTGAACGAATACGATACGGTTGTGTCTTGGTACTTAGAATAATTCGTTCGGATGGCATACTTCCCTTTGGTGGTTTCGAGAAGCAGGTAAGATTTTTCTTTGCTTAAATGTTTGATTAACTCTTGTTTACCCATGTTAGAGGAGAAGTTAATTACCTTAAGCAAGGTGTCTTTCGCATAAATAAGCATGTGTTCTTGGACGGAGTCCATTGGTATTACGCGCTGGGCTTTGAATAATAATTCTCCGGAGAAAGGCACGTGTTTTTTTTGTGCGATTATGGAAACAGACCAAAGGAAGCTAAAAAGGAAGACTAAACATTTCATGCATCAAAGGTAATAATGAATCCATTGGGAAACACATCACCTATTTTTAAATCTTTGGCGCAATTGAATAATTAAGGTAAGTGAAAGTCCCAGGGTAATCAATGGCCACAGCACACAAAAGACAAGGGCACAGAAATCTTCATAGGTAATGCCCATTAAATTTGCACTGGTAATGCAGAAATCCGTACAATAGACATAAATAGGAGTAATCAATTCCTTCATGCGTTCTTTTTTCGGTTTCTGAACAATTCTATATTCGCTACAACCAGTCCAAACATGAGTAAAGGCCAGAGAATTACGAGAACCAGTATGTTCATTGTTTGGTAGGTATCTCCGTTTGATACACCAAGGGATTCAATAATCATACTGCGGAGGGTGTCAATTGGACCAAGACTAATAACGTTTTGATCGCGATGCGAACACCCATTGGTATGGCAGTCCCATGTGCATTGCGATGGTAATGAATCATCAGTATTTAATGCGGAAACCTTTTCTCCGAATACGTGGACGGTGTAGGCTTTCGTTTTAGTTGCTTGATTTACGACCACCATTAAAAGAAATGGGGAGGTAAGCAATGCGAAGTATAAAATCCACTTTCTCATGATTAACGCTATTTTATTCCTCCCATTCTCACGTGGAAATGGTCATCGTGACGCACTGTTTTACACGAGTGACTTCCAAATGAAGTTCGCAAAACCTTTAAACGTTCTCTCAAGTGCGCCTCTAAAATTATTTCTGAATCGTATGGGGTAAACATCTTGATTAGTGAGGCTGATAAAACTGTATCTAGCTTAATTTTTTCATTTTGGGGAACGTTTCTGTACATAAAGGAATACATCCTAATAAACCCAAGGGTAAGTGTATTATCACAAACACATGGAACACCATCATAACCATTTTTTTGTTGCACAGTTTTGGTTCTGCATGGGCAATTTGGGCCAACATATCCCGGTTCACCTTTATTTGGTTCAACCGAGCTCCCATAGCCAATGGCCGTTGGAGTTAAATTGGAGGGGTTTCCTTCCTCATCTTTGTAAATCAATGCAATGTCCGCTTTGTCGCCGAGGTGCGAAAAATGTGGAAAGAGTCCTTCTAGGATCGGAAAACCAATCTTTACATGTTTTTCATCTGACCCAATGAACCTAAACGGATAATTGCAATCCATGTATTTTACTTTAAGATCTGGGTGTTTTTTTACGTTGGCTTCCGCAATGGTTTCCAGCTTTGCTCTTCCTTCAGACTTAATGTAATTCCTGCCAAAAATTGCTGTCCAATACGTTACAGGGACCAATGCACCTGATTTAGACATTGGCAGTGGAACCCGGTCTTGAATGCGCGCAAGGGGCGGGATAATAACGAACATGAAAAAAAGATAAAACACCACAAATCCTCCCACATGGACAACACGTCGAACCCATGCGTTTTTTAACCGTTTCTTGAAGAATTGATACAACAGCAACCACAGCAAAAGGATGATTCCTCCCACTTGGGAAAGGGCGGTTAATATGACAAAAAGGAGTATTATTCCAAGGATGTTGAGGACCTTCATATGGTTTTATTGTATAGCCACTAAGTAACACTTTTTAAGGATCAACAGGCGTTTATTTTGCAAGATTTCAAAGATTTCAGGTGAAACCGTAAAACAACCGTCGCTGTTGCCTGTGCATCCCTGTTCGCTCACGTATCTTGCTGTATGAATAACTACGCCGCGGTCAATGGCCTTATTGTTAGATTCTTCTAATCCATTAATTGGGAATTTTCTCCCCTTATGTTTACACATATTGCTCTGTGTGTAGTTTTCGCAACGGCATGTATGTTTTCTGCCTGGGTTCATATTTCGCTCTGGATAAATTCGATAAATCCCCAAAGAACTTTGATTACTACCTTCCATATTAGAAAACTTACGTGGCGCTAGGAAGGAGCTGAACGATGCGGATTTTTTACCATGTGCTGTGTACGAGGTAGCAATAACCTCACCTTTGTCAACAACCCACAAGCGACGGTTTCGTCGGGATTTACTAAAATCCACATAAATGACAAACTTGTTCTCTAAGTCATAGTCTGAATAATACGAGGATTTAATGAATTTTTCAGGCAAAGGCGCTTTGTAGAATTCACCAGTTAAGGGTTCTTCTTTACTCAAGAAAATCCAGAGGAACAGTATGGCAACAAGTGCAATAAGTAAAGGAAGGATCTTTTTCATGGCATTATCTCAATGGTACAGCCGTTATCAATGGCGTCGTAAATCTCATCGATTTCGGGATTGGTCAGGGCAATACATCCCAAGGTCCAATCTTTCCAACGGTGAAATTTACCTACCCAGCCGTATTTTTGTCCGTGGATTAATACATCACAACCGTAGCCAATATCTATTGCTTTGTGATAGGCAGACCAGGTACGTTTCGTAATGCGGAACTGTCCTTCTGGGGTAAGGTGGTTACCACATTTTTTTTTTGCACCCAACCCGTTCTTGCTGATGGATACTGAATAACTGGCAATAATTTTACCTTGGTAGTACAATTTAAGAACGTGATCGGCTTTGTAGACCATGATCTTGTCGGCTTTCTGACCGGGAGTTAATTGCTGCTCGGGTAAAAAGTAATAAGTAAGCAAAGATATAAGTGAACCAAATCCAAAAAGCTTTAAAATCCTTTTCATGGATTATCAAACAAGCTTTTCGACTATGGTTACATTTCCTTTCTTAATACATCAAACTTTTTTTACTGCTTGTTCTCCATTGCGCATCGTACTTGCTGTCTGTAAAGTAGATAATTAAGTCTGCATCATATTTGCTATCGCAGAAATAAATCTTCTTTTTAGCATCATATTTTGAAGAGGCAAAGAACCACAAGCCCTTGTTGTCGGTCGCGTCATATTTCGATGAACATTTATAGACTACCAAATCCGCATCATACTTAGAAGAAGCAACATACACCTTAACGTCTGCATCATATTTAGAATCTACGGAGTAAACGGTCTGGGTAAAAGCATTTAAAGAAACCAAAAGCCCTAGGATTAAGCAAAGTTTTTTCATGATCATTATTTTGGATAAAGATAATAAATTTCATTAGAGTTATTGTGGACACAATATATGGACTCCCGCCAAGGCGCATAATGTTACTCCCGTTGGTCGTGAAATCGCTTCGCTCAGTGATCGCGGGATGGTTTTAAAAATAGAAAAAGCCCCAAGCGGGGCTTCTTTATACGTGGAGAAGATCGGGCTTACCTCAACTTCGTTCGGCATAAACCTCTCGCCCGATGGTTTTAAAAATAGAAAAAGCCCCAAAAGGGGCTTCTTTAATTGTGGAGAAGATCGGGCTTACCTCAACTTCGTTCGGCATAAGCTACTCCCTTTGGTCGTGAAATCGCTTCGCTAAGTGCTCGCCCGATGGTTTTAAAAATAGAAAAAGCCCCAAAAGGGGCTTCTTTATTTGTGGAGAAGATCGGGCTCGAACCGACGACCTCTTGACTGCCAGTCAAGCGCTCTAGCCAACTGAGCTACATCCCCATATTTTTAATCACTCGCTCTAGTTCCGCGACTGCGGAAAGCTACATCCCCATATTTTTAATCACTCGCTCTAGTTCCGCGACTGCGGAAAGCTACATCCCCATATTTTTAATCACTCGCTCTAGTTCCGCGACTGCGGAAAGCTACATCCCCATTGTGAGTGCGAATATACAGCCTTTCGCCTAATCCTGAAAGTTTTCTTTTCGTTAGGTGGTCAACTTTTGTATCTTTGTCTAGTTCCTATTGAATGGAACCCGCCATGAGCAGAACGATCCAACTTATCATAAACCCCTCGGAATTAGGGGCAGGAACTCGAGGGGCTTCCTTGGGTCCTTTCGCTATTCAAGCTGCAGCAAGAACCCAGGAAAATCAACTCTTTAGCAAAGTCGTATGGGAAGTACTTCCCGACTTGAATCACCTTCTTGATCGTCCGGTTATCTACCCCTTAGCGAAACGGATTGACGGGATGCAACAAGTCTATCAAACGGTTTCTTCCGCCTTGGCTTCCCATATTCAAGCCAATCGGTTTCCTCTTATTTTAGCAGGTGACCACGCTTCTGCAGGTGGAACCTTGCATGGTTTAAAAGCCGCTTTCCCCGACAAACGCATTGGGGTGGTTTGGATAGATGCCCATGCGGATTTGCACTCGCCATATACTACGCCCTCCGGTAACTTGCACGGCATGCCCCTTGCAACAGCCTTGGGTGTCGATAATCTCCCATGTCAACGAAATCATGTGGACATCGAAACATCGCTTCAATGGACACAATTAAAAAGTAATTCAGTAAAGTTTTCAGATTTGATTTATGTTGGTGTGCGCAGTACGGAACCTGAAGAAGAGGCGATTATTGAAGCAGAGCACATCACCAATATCACGGTGGAAAAGGTTCGGTCACTTGGTGTTCAAAAAGCCTTAGAACAAATCACAAATCAATTGAATGCCTGTGATATCCTTTATGTCTCCTTTGATGTAGACTCGATGGATCCAGTTGAAACGTCCTTTGGTACGGGTACACCGGTACCTAATGGATTAACGATACAAGAAGCAAAATCACTCCTCGAAGGATTGTGTCGTTCTCCTAAGTTAGTCGCCTTGGAATTTGTTGAGGTGAATCCAACCCTGGACGAGAAAAAAAATAGAATGGCCGAGGTTGCCCTCGAGTTAATCACCAATTGTACACGTACCTTAATTGAATCATGGAAGTAGCGTTGAAGGAAATCCTTCTATCTAAAGGGAAGGAATGGATAGGAATTGATATTGATCCATCTTGGATTCAGTTTCAACCTACGCGCAAAGGCGTTCGTGGTGATGTGACCTTGATGGTTTTTCCATTTGCTAAAGCACTTCAATTACCGCCGGCACAAGTTGCCGAACTTATCGGAAAGCATGTGAAATCAGAAGTTTCATTTGTTGCGGATTTCGAAGTGATTCAAGGATTTTTAAATTTTGTATTTTCCGAGACTTTATGGTCTGATCAACTCATCACAATCCATCAAAACGATTCGTTCGGCATAGCTGACCCCGATTCTAAGCAGATGGTCATGGTGGAATATGCTTCACCGAACACCAATAAACCGCTGCATTTAGGTCACCTTAGAAATATTTTCCTTGGCTATGCGGTCGCGCAATTAAAAAAAGCCCATGGGCATCAAGTCATCAAAACCCAAGTCATTAACGACCGAGGAATCCATATTTGTAAAAGCATGTTGGCTTGGCATCGCTTTGCGCCGCTTCAATCCAATGGCGAACGTGAAACTCCCGCTAATTCTGGGCTCAAAGGGGATAAGTTAGTTGGTAAGTATTATGTGGAGTTTGAAAAGCATCTGCAGCTTGAAGTTAAAGAAGTACTTGCGCGTTGGAATGCGGGAGATTTTTCTAACACTTCTGCCTCGGCGCTCGAAAAATTTCAGGAATTAGATCAAGCGCTCGTTGGAAAAGAGGAAAAGGCACAAGCGGTCATTTCAGATAAGATTAAGGAGCTCGCTAAGAATGAAACCGAGATTCTAAGAGCGGCCCAAGACATGTTGGTGCGATGGGAGGGAAGAGATCCAGAAACCTATTTAATGTGGTCCGCCATGAACGGTTGGGTGTACGAAGGATTTGATGTGACCTATCAACGCATGGGGGTAGATTTTGATAAATTGTATTACGAAAGCGATACCTTCTTACTCGGTAAAGATCAGGTAATGGACGGTTTGGCGCGTGGTGTCTTTTATCAAAAACCCGATGGCAGTATTTGGATTGATCTTACACCTGATGGTTTAGATGAAAAACTCGTGCTTCGAGCCGATGGTACAGCCGTATATATAACACAAGACATAGGCACTGCGATAGAACGTTTTCATGATTATCCATCCTTATCTGCAATCGTTTATACGGTAGGGAATGAGCAAGATTATCATTTTAAAGTGTTGTTTTTAATCCTTTATAAATTAGGTTATTCATGGGCGAAAAACTGCTTTCATTTATCCTATGGCATGGTGGATCTTCCTTCAGGGAAAATGAAATCTAGGGAAGGTACGGTGGTAGATGCAGATGACCTCATGGAGGAGGTGGTGAATGCGGCTACGGTAATGACACAAGAACGCGGTCAGATTGCTGAGTTATCAGAAACGGAACGCAACGTGCTTTTCGAATCGATTGGAATGGGAGGACTGAAATATTATTTATTGAAAGTTGACCCGAAAAAACGAATGTTATTCAATCCAGAGGAATCGATAGATTTAACTGGAAATACCGGTCCGTTTATTCAATACACCTACGCCCGAATTAATTCCTTATTGCGAAAGGCAGAATTAGTGGAAATCGATGAGTCCGCGCTGGTGATTGAATCAGGAGAAATTGAGTTGATTAAAGTACTTGCGGCATTTCCTCAAACGATTGCCGAAGCAGCTGACAATTATTCTCCGGCCTTATTGGCAAATTACCTGTATGAACTTACAAAAGCTTATAATTCTTTTTATCAGCAAAGTCCGATACTAAATGAAGCCAACGAAGGGTTGCGGGCTGCGCGCATATTAATCTCAAAGAATGTCGCCAAGGTTTTAAAAACTGGGTTAACTATTTTGGGGATTAATGCGCCTGAGCGCATGTAAATTGAGTTCGTTTTTATACTTTTAGGGACCTAAGCTACCCTATGAAAGTTTTTACCCTATCGTTGCTGTTTTTTGCATCCCTGCAACTTACTGCACAATCCATATCACAAGATCATATCACTTCCATTTGGAAGCAACCGAAAGAGTCTTTTCCGCGCTTCATAAAATTTGACGGGAACGTTTCCTTGGCACCTGAATCCCATGGTAAATTTATCCATGATTTATTCGAGTTACCAGAGGAATATTCGTTCATCCTTTCGGATAAAATAAGTGATCAGCTCGGGTGGATTCATTACACCTATTCGCTAACCTACAAAGGCATTCCAATTCATCATAACGCCATTAAAATTCACATGAATGGGAGTCTTTTGGTTTCTGTTAATGCGGCACTGGATAAGGTTTCGGGTTCGATTACGCCCTCCATTTCAAGCGACCAAGTGATAGAAACAGCGCTGAATCATGTGCATGCAACGCGCTACAAGTGGGAGATGCCAGAAGAAGAAGCCTTACTCAAAAGGGAACAAGGAAGCGAGGGCAGCTATTATCCCACACCGCAATTGATGTGGTACAGGAACCCTTCAGGTAACACATCCACCTTGGTTTATGGTATGGATGTATACGCAGATGAGCCCCTGTCTCGACAGTTCATTTATATAGATGCCCATACAAATCAAATTGTAGCAGCGGAAAACAGAATACATACTGCGGACAGCAACGGTATTGCAGTTACCGCCTATTCCGGTAATCGCGTGATGGTGGCGGATTATTTTGCCTCTCAATTTAGGCTGCGTGAAACCGGAAGAGGAAATGGGATTCAAACCTTTGACTTGAATAACACCTCGAATTACGGAGCAGCAGTAGATTTTATTGATGCGGATAATTATTGGAATAACACGGTCAATCAGGACCATTTTGCCGGTGATGCGCATTGGGGAGCTGAAATGACTTATGATTATTTTTGGCAAATCCACAACCGAAATAGCATTGATGGGAATGGGTTTTTATTGAAAAGCTATATGCATTACAATACCAACTACAATAATGCTTTTTGGGATGGACAACGCATGACGTATGGAGATGGAAACGGAACTACCTTTACGCCACTTACGGCGATTGATATTACCGCCCATGAAATTGCACACGGTCTGACCTCAAATACCTCCAATTTGGTATACGCGAATGAATCAGGTGCCTTGAATGAATCCTTTTCGGATATTTTTGGTGTTTCCGTGGAGGCTTTTGCTAATAACAATTCCTTAAATTGGATTATGGGGGAAGATGCCACACCCAATGGTAATGGAATCCGTAACATGAGTAATCCGAGCGCCTTTGCAGATCCGGATACTTATCTAGGTACCAACTATTACACTGGAACCCAAGATAACGGAGGTGTTCATACGAATTCTGGGGTTCAGAATTTTTGGTTTTATTTACTTACAGTGGGCGGCACAGGCACTAACGATATCAACAACGCATACAATGTGAGCGGCTTAGGTATTGTGGATGCAGCGCGCATCGCATTTCGAAACAACACCTTTTATTTAACGCCAAATTCAGATTATCAAGATGCACGTTTTTATGCAGTTCAGTCGGCTATTGATTTGTTTGGTGCATGTTCTCCGGAGGTAATGAGTACCACCAACGCGTGGTACGCGGTAGGGGTGGGCCCCGCCTTTTCCTATACCGTCAATGCAGATTTCTCTACCGCTTTTCAAGATTATTGTCAGGCACCAGCATTGGTCAATTTCACGAACGAGAGTTTTAATGCAGGTACCTTTCAATGGAATTTTGGCGACGGCACAACATCGTCTTCTTTAAACCCTTCTCATTCCTATCAAAACCCGGGCTTATATTCGGTTTCCTTAATTGCAAGTGGAGGGGCTTGTGGTACAGATACCTTGATCTTGGTGGACTACATTAATGTGGATCCAAGCTTGCCTTGTGCAATAACCATGAATCCTATGGGATTGAATCAAACCCAGAATTCATGCACAGGAACCTTATTCGATCCGGGGGGTGCGGCAGCCAATTATCAAGACCTAGTAACCAGCGAGATTACCATTGCTCCAATTGGGGCAGCGAGCATTACCCTCAATTTTTCAATCTTTGATTTAGAGGCTAATTACGATTACCTGTACATTTATGACGGGCCAAACAATACAAGTCCTTTAATTGGTCAATATACAGGAAATACGCTCCCGAATGCAGGGGTGATTAATACAACATACGGTGCAGTTACCTTGAAGTTTTTTTCTGATACCTATGTGACCAATGCCGGATTTGTTATGACATGGGCGTGTCAAATACCTACCAATCCTCCGGGAGCTGATTTTCAAGCCAACGCGGTTACTAGTTGTACTGGGGTTATTGATTTTTATGATCAGTCTACTGGAGGTCCAACGAGTTGGACTTGGGATTTTGGCGATGGCGCCGCATCTACGCTTCAGTTTCCTAGTCATGTGTATACGCAAGACGGTCAATATACAGTTTCCTTGATTGTTGGAAATGCCTTCGGAACGGATACCATCAGTTTTGCTCAATACATTACCATTGATCGTCCAGATGCACCCCTCGCTGCAGGTGTTACGGTGTGTGCCTCGGATTCGGTTACGGTAAATGCAACGGCAAATGGCAGCATGTCCTATTATGATGCTGAATTTGATGGAAACTTATTGACGGCAGGGTCGAGTTATTCTACCCTCTTACAACAAACGGATACCGTTTGGGTAGAATCCGTTGAGAATAACCTTTCTCAATATCTTGGTCCCTTAAATAATTCCTTTGGTGCTGGTGGACAGCATAATAATGCAACCACGCAATACATGATTTTCTCGGTTAATGAACCCCTAACGATTGTTTCTGCATGGGTGAATGCAGGTTCAACGGGAGACCGTACCATTACCTTGTGGGATGCGAGCGGTAATCAGTTAGATTCTAGGTTTTTAAATATTCCTTCTGGAGGTTCGCGGATTTCATTGAACTTTCATGTGGAACCCGGGGTGAATTATCGAATCGGTGGCGCGCAGATGAATTTGTACCGTAATAATGCAGGTGCGGTGTTCCCGTATCAAATTCCGGGTTTAGTTTCCATTACAGGTTCAAGCGCAGGCGGTGCATTCTACTATTATTTTTATGATTGGGAAGTGGTTAAAGATCCATGCATCAGTCCGAGAACCCCCGTTCAATTAGTTATGGATGAAGTTACCGCAGTAGCGAGTATTTCCGCCACAGGAATGACAGCAAGTGTAGTTGCGAATGCCTCCAATAATGCCACACAATACCATTGGAATTTCGGGGATAATAATTCATCGAATGGAGTCACTCCTTCGCATACCTACAGTGTTCCTGGTGTATATACCGTAACCTTAGTTGCATCGAATGCCAATTGTTCGGATACCACAACGTTTGAAGTGGTTGTGGATAATGCCTCATTGACTGAACTCAGCGGAAGTAATTGGTTGCTTTATCCAAATCCAGCGAACGAACTCTTGAATGTAGAATTCACCAATGGCATTGCTCAATCGGTATGCATTTTAGATGCTGCAGGTCGTGTGGTGATGGAATGTCCAATACAGAGCGCGCTTTCTTACCTTAACATAAGTGGATTGGCACGTGGTACATATCGGGTTGTAGCCAGCTTTAGTGATGGAACCAGGTCCGTTAAGCCTTTTGTGAAACAGGATTAATTCCCAAAGATTACTTCGTCCGTTAATTCTCGGACCATTTGAAAAAGCTCTGCTTTGAATTGCTTTGGGTCGTAAAGTCCACGTTCCATTTGTCGTAACTTATGTTCCCATTGACCAGTCAGTTCAGGGCTTTTAAGCAGGTCGTTTTTAATGGTGTCAATTAAATGCATGCCAGTATCGGTTGCAATGAGATTCTTTTTCTTTTTCTCGATGTACTTCCGTTTGAATAAGGTTTCAATAATGGCGGAGCGGGTAGAGGGTCTTCCAATACCGTTTTCCTTCATTAATTCACGCATTTCCTCATCCTCAACCAGTTTCCCAGCGGTTTCCATGGCTCTGAGGAGCGTTGCTTCCGTATAGGGTTTTGGGGCAGAGGTTTTGCCTTGATGCATAAAGGGTTCATGCGGACCTTCTTCGCCTTCGGTAAATAGGGGTAAGATTTTATCTTCAGACTCCCCTTTTTTCTCGACTTTTTGATCGAGGTCTTCATAAACCACACGCCAACCTTTATCTAAAACCTGCTTCCCGGTTACTTTAAATGCTAATTGATCTACTTGACCCATTACGGTGGTATTCGAAACCTTACATTCCGGATAAAAAGCCGCAATTAACCGACGAGCGATTAAGTCATATATTTTATGTTCATCGGGAGAAATTCCTGAAGGGATAATTCCCGTAGGAATAATAGCGTGGTGGTCGGTTACCTTGCTGTTGTCGAAAATAGCCTTTGTTTTAGGAATGGGCTTTTCCAACAAAGATTCAGTAAATCTACTATAATCTCTTAGCCCTTTTAATACATTGGGTATTTTGGGGTGAAGATCTTCTGTGAGGTAGGTGGTGTCAACCCGTGGGTAGGTTACCAGTTTTTTCTCGTAAAGGCTTTGAACACACTTAAGCGTTTCATCGGCGCTGAAACCATAACGCTTGTTTCCCTCTACTTGCAATGAAGTTAAGTCGTACAATCTCGGATTTCCTTCTTTCCCTTCCTTTTGTTCAAAAGAGGTGATTTTAAAGGGTTTATCTTTCAAATATGCTACGCCTTTCTTGGCTTTTTCCTCTGACTGTAATCGATCAATTTGACAAAGGAACTCTGTTTCTCGGTATATCGTTTTAAGTTCCCAGTAGGTTTCGGATTTGAATGCATTGATTTCCTTTTGCCGATGCACAATCATGGCGAGGGTAGGGGTTTGCACTCTACCAACGGATAATGTCATTTTTGCCGGCGCAAATTTTTTGGTGTAGAGTCTTGTTCCATTAATGCCTAGCATCCAATCGCCGATGGCACGTGAATTTCCTGCGGCAAACAAATTATCGAATTCCTCGCCATTTTTAAGCTTAGAAAAACCTTCTTTAATAGCTTCATCCGTAAGGGAAGAAATCCATAAGCGCTTTACTGGAACTTTACACCCTGCTTTCAAGAGTACCCAGCGTTGAATCAATTCACCTTCTTGTCCCGCATCCCCGCAATTGATCACTTCTTCACATTGTGCTACCAGGGATTTGAGCACATTGAACTGTCGTTGTACCCCTTCGTCTTTGATTACTTTAATGCCAAATTGTTCAGGGGAAATGGGTAAATCCTCAACCCGCCACTGTTTCCAGTTTGGGTTATAATCTTCAGGTTCTTTCAGCGTACACAAATGACCAAAGGTCCAACTCACCCAATATCCATTTCCTTCAAAATACCCCTCTTTCCGAGTGGATGCGCCAAGGATTTGAGCTAAATCTCGTGCGACACTCGGTTTTTCCGCAATACACAGTTTCATCTACTGGTTGAATTTTCGTATGCCTTTCAATAAGAAGTTCTTATAGCTTTCAATATCCGGGGTATATCCAATACTCTCTGTAAGGTCTTTCCCTTCATGATCCGTTACTACATAGAGCGGTTGTTGGAAGCTTTTGTAATTAATTACTTCGTACTCGGCCCATTTATTTCCAACGTCGCGAATTTTCCCGCCTAACTCCTTGGAATAACGCTGCTCGCTTTCAGGAAGCGGTTGGTGATCATCCACATAGAGCGAGACAATTACGAAACTCTTTTGAAGTAATGGACGGATTTCGTCATTGGTCCAAACGGTAGATTCTGTTTTCCGACAATTTTGACAGGCATGTCCCGTGAAATCCATGAGGATTGGAAGATTTCGCTCTTTAGCGTAGGCTCTCCCTTTGTATAAATCATGGAACACCAAGATGGAACCGTCGCCTACAGGGTGCATATCTGACGAATATTTATCGGTAATAGAATCTTGTTTTACCCCGGTATCAAGGCCGCCGTTATTAAAGCGGAAATTATCCTCTGAATGGGTTCTTGGAGGAGCAATCCCATCGATTAATTTCAATGGGTGCCCAAACATTCCGGTAAACAAGTATACAGAGAATACTAGGGCTACAAACGCGAACATGAACCTTGGAACGCTTAATTTTTCTACGGGGGAATCGTGAGCGAATCGGATCTTTCCGAGTAGATAAAGGCCCATGATCATGAAAATCACAAACCAGGATCCGACAAACCATTCACGGCTAAGGATATCCCAATGGTAGGCCATATCCACGGCAGATAAAAATTTCATCGCTAAGGCGATTTCAAGAAGCCCGAGAACCACTTTTACTGAATTCAACCAGCCTCCGGATTGTGGAAGAGAGTTTAACCAACTTGGGAAAATAGCGAATAAGGTAAATGGAATAGCCAAGGCAAGTGAGAATCCACCCATGCCCATGGCAGGGGTGAGGTAGGACCCAGTGGTTGATGCGGTAACTAAAAGGCTTCCAATGATTGGGCCTGTACACGAAAAAGAAACCAATCCAAGGGTGAAAGCCATAAAGAAGATGCCAATATATCCACCTCTATCTGCTTGCTTGTCCATTTTATTGACCCATTTGCTGGGTAATTGAATTTCAAAGGCTCCAAGAAATGAGAAGGCGAAAACCATAAAGATTGCAAAGAACACGAGGTTCATCCATATGTTGGTGGATAGGTCATTTAGTCCGGTGGTTCCTAAAACTGCCGTAAATAAAATGCCCGAAGTAACATATATCACAACAATTGACACGCCATAAACCAGTGCTTTGATGATTCCTTCTGCGCGTGTTTTTGATTGTTTTGTAAAGAACGTTACGGTCATGGGGATCATTGGAAACATACATGGCGTTAAAAGGGCAAATAATCCGCCCCCAAATCCTGCCCAAAACGTCCACCATAGTGTATTTGGTTTGTTTGGCACCTTATCTTTCTCTTCCTTTTGATCCATGGTGTCGCCCGTATTGTTGTCGCCTGAAGATGTAGTGGTTGTGCTGGTGTCTTGTGGTGTTTCTTGGGGAACATTAGCGGAAGACAATGCACTTTTATAGCCAGTTATTTTAACTGTTACGTCTTGTGCAGGCGGGAAAATACATCCCGCTGCATCACAGATTTGAAAACTATAAGTGAAAGGGATGCTAAACACTTCGTTACTTAGTATTTCAATCTGTTGCTTAAAGGTAGCGTTTCCTTCAAAATACAATTGTTCACCTAATTCATCAACAAACTTTTTTGGTGCACTGCCGTCCTTAAGTTTCCCAATCAACTTGAAATTCTTGTTGGCTTTGATATCAAAGGTGGTAGGCGTTCCCGTGAAATCCGCCTTTTTGGGGTCGTGATTTACCGAGAAAATATGGAAATGGTTTAGAAGTGTCGCTTTACCAACGATATACGCATGACTGCTGTCAATTTTCTCTAGGCTAAATTTCCATTTAATATGGTCTTGCCAAGAGCCTTGGGCAAATGTCGCTAAGCTTAAAAGGAGCAAACAAGTAGATAAAAAATACCTCATAGTTAGTTATTAATTTGAATCGTTATAGGCACATCGATTGGAGGAATACATTTCGTTTCGTCGCAAATCATGTAATTTAATGTGAGTTTTAATGCACCTGCTTTCTTAATTCGAAAGGCTTGGCGTATTTCTACCACATTCTCCCAAATGTAAACCATTCCCCCAAAATTATCATCTTGATGCGCAACAGGTGCTGTTAAAAATTCTAAACTTCCGATTTTCTTTATGCCCTTATTTTTTTCAAACGTAACACTTAATACAATCGGTCCAAGGTTCGGGTCGGTTTTTGGGGAGTACAAGTGCCACGTAGGATCAATGGTTCCTTTGATAACCACCGATTTCGAATTCTTATCCCAAGAAGCATTCCATGTCACATGGTTTTGTGCTTGAAAAGACTCAAAATAACCGAAAAAACTAAAAAATAAAAGGGTACGATAAACTACACGACACATGCCGCTAAGTTAAAAAATTATATCTACAATTTTAGAAATTGGAATCCAAGCCCCTCCTTTCAGTGTGATGAACTGCTCTCCTTTGGCCCAAATGGTCGTGTGTACCTTTTTTAATCCATCATCATCACAAAAAATGATTTGTACTTTACCTTGATGGGTATTTCCTAAAATCATGGCGTTATGCAGTAGTTGCTGCAAAGTAGCTTCCTGTGCAATGGAGCTTAGTTTTTCATAGGTGCAATTTGGGACCTGCTCCTTTTGGATTTCTTGGATTTCTAAAAACATAGTAGTGAGTTTTGGTTCCTTGAAGTTATAAAATTTTTCTAAACTTCCAAATTTACCATGGCAATTTTGCATTAGCGGATATCTGCTGGTCATGGGTAATGCCCGCCTCAAATAAAAATGCCCCAGCGATTGAGATCATTGCTGCATTGTCCGTACAATAGGACGGATGTGCTAAGTGAACAGAAAGATCGGGTTGCTCGCTTCGCCACGCGTGAAGTTTGGCTCGTAATTCGCTGTTAACCGATACCCCTCCACTCACAGCAATGCACTTTATTCCTGTTCGTTCCTGGGCTTTTTTAAGTTTTTTCATTAAAATATCCGTGATGCTGTGCTGAATTGATGCGCAAAGGTTATTTATATTTTCTGGTATGAATTCAGGATTCTTGGCGACTTCTTTTTTAAGAAAATATAGAATCGATGTTTTTAACCCACTAAAGCTAAAGTTCAGCTCCGGAATATTCGGTTCAGCAAAGCTAAATGCCATAGGATTCCCGGTCTTTCCGTAGTGGTCAATGAGCGGTCCGCCTGGATACGGTAATCCCAACATTTTAGCGGCCTTATCAAAGGCCTCGCCTGCTGCATCATCGATTGTTTTTCCTATGATTTCCATGTTCAATGCATCATGAACGACAACTATTTGCGTATGTCCACCACTTACGGTTAAGCATAGGTAAGGAAAAGTAGGTGCTGTCATTCCTTCATGCGTGATGAAATGGCTTAAAATATGCGCCTTCATGTGATGAACCCCAATCAAGGGTTTATTTAAGGCCAGCGCGAGCCCTTTTGCAAAAGAGGTCCCAACCACGAGTGAACCCATAAGGCCAGGTCCTTGGGTAAAGGCAATGGCATCAATATCTTTTAAGGAAACTTGAGCTGTTTCTATGGCCCGATTAACTACGGGTACAATATGCTCTATGTGTGCGCGGCTTGCTAATTCCGGAACTACGCCTCCATATGCTTCATGAATCAACTGTGTGTGTGTTATATTCGCGAGGATTTGCGTTCCTCTCAGAACGGCAGCCGATGTATCGTCACAAGACGATTCAATTCCTAAAATCAAGCGATTATTCAATGCAATGATTAATTTTGCTCACGTATGACAAAAGTAATTAAAATCCTTGGCAGAACCTTCGGGGTTTTCTTTGAGTGGGTGTTGATTTTTGTCATTCTATTCGCCTTTCTAATTCGGACTTCGTCCTTTCAATCTTATCTTGCTAAGCAGGCTACAGATTTCTTTTCTAAGGAATGGAAAACTAAGGTGCAAATTGGCAAGGTCGATGTTACGCTATTTAATCGGGTTTACCTAGAAGATGTATTGATTCATGATTTATCTGAAAAACGCTTGGTATCGATTCGCAGTTTAGAGGTGTTGGTTAAAGATTTTGGTGCGCAACATTTAACCATTAAAGAGCTTATTCTGGACAAAGGAGAGGTGTGGGTGTATGCAGAAAATCCAACGGGGAACATGAATTTTCAGTTTATAGCTGATTATTTTGCGTCCGATGAACCCAGTACTTCCACGGCTAAGTTTAAGGTTTCATTGCGCAAAATTTCTATGCGAGATACCAAGTTAAGGTATGATGATTTTCGGATTCCAAGGATGAAAACCGGGCTTGATTTTAACCACGTAGCACTCAAGCATGTCAATTTAACGGGTTCTGATTTTTTTAATGACGGTCCGATTACAGCATTTAATTTGGAGGATTTTCATACGAAAGATCAATCCGGGCTTTGGGTTAAGGCCTTAAAGGCCAAGGTTAAAATCAGTGATTCAGGCTTGAGATTAAATGAAGTATTTATCAAATTAAACCGTTCCGAGATTCATGCCTCTGAAATTGGATATTCTTATTCGGACCCTTCAGCGTTAGCGGATTTTAATAATAAGGTACTTTTTAATATAGCCATTCAACCGAGCAGCGTTAATTTGGCAGATGTGGCATTTTTTGTTCCTGAAATGAAGGGGATGAATGAGCAGATAAAACTCAGCGGAACACTATACAATGTGGTGAATCATTTTAAAATCAAGAACCTAGACCTGCGTTTAAGAAAAAACACCTTCCTACGCGGAGACCTCGATTTACCCAATTTTTCAGATTTCGCTGACTACCCGGTTCGAGAAGTCATTCGCCAAGCAACCATTGACATGGCAGAATTGGGTAAGGTAAGACTACCCGACGGAACTTTACTGAGCTTGGGTTCTGAACTTAGTCGTTTGGGAACCATACGATTCAGTAATATGGTAGTAGATGGTAAACAAGGCATGTTAATATTGCAGCCGCTTGCCATTCGGACAGAAAAGGGAAGTCTGGATTTACGTGCTCCCATGAGGTTCGATGTCCTGGGAACAAATACTGGCATATTAAATTTGCGGCCAGATAGCGTGGCGCTAGCCCTGAACCATCTGCAATTAGGAGAAATCCTTGGAGTACCTGAAGTGGGGATGCTTAATGGTACCCTTAAATTTGCTGCATTTGACGTACTAAATGATGGCTACAGCATAACGAAAGGCGCTGGATATTTTAGTGAAATCGAAGCCCAGGGGTATGTGTATCATAAGGTAGCCTTGAAAGAAATAGAATTAAATGGCGCAGTATTATCGGGTAAAATACAACTTGATGATCCTCATGCCAAAGCGACCGTAGAAGGTGAATTCAATGTGAATGGTCTGCCGAATTATCGGGCGACCTTAGCTGTTGAAACGCTTGATTTGGGTCATCTTGGCTTTACTGAAACAAAAAACACCACCTTGTCCGGTGCATTTTCAATTCACATGAATGGCAGCTCCTTTGATCAGTTCGAGGGAGGGTTGACGGTGAATCAATTCAACTACGAAGAAGAGGGAAAGGAAATCGCAATCCCATCCGCCACGCTCGATTTCACGCATTCAAGAGAGCAGGAATTGTTAACGCTTCGCAGTCCTTTGGCAGATTTAGATTTTAACGGCAAGATTGATCCAAAGACCATCTGGGATGATGTGCTGTTTGGGATTTCACGGGTTGTACCGAGCTTGGTGCAATCCAAAAAGCCTATTCAAGGAACAGTGAATAATGAAATTGATGCAAGGTTAGTGGTGAAAAATCTAGAAGCGGTGACGGATTTGTTTCTTCCCGGCTTGGAGCTTGCTGCGAACACAGCGCTCAACGTGAAATTTGATTCAGATCAAGATCTATTTAGTATGCAACTTACCTCGGATCGAATTTCATACGATAGTTTGCAATTTGAAGGAATCAATTTGCAACAGCGCGTAAATTCCTCGGGCGTTACTGCAACGTTGTTGGTCAATCAATTTGACGCCGGAGATTCATTGATTTTTCATGACCTTGATTTTTTAACCACAGGAATTGATGGGAGATTGAATTCAAGCCTGGGCTGGGATCAAGGCCGATTGAATGAGTCTCTTATTAAATGGAAAACAACCATGCTATCCAGCAGCGATTTTGATTTGCTTTTTGATCAGTCGCGATTTTCAATCAATGGCTTTAAATGGTATTTGGATGCGGGAAGTGATTTGGTAGTCAACGACAAACACATTCAAACCAGTACTTTTATGCTGCGAAGTGATCAGAAGAATCAACGCATAGAAGCCGATGGTTGCCTATCAGAGAACAGAAATGATGTGCTCAGCCTCCGCTTAACCAATTTAGATTTATCAGATTTATCAACGATGTTAAACTTAGATCTTGAGTTAGCAGGGAAGGTAAACGGGGCAATAGGATTGGCAAATCCGTATGGGGCCCCAACACTCACTTCGAATGTGGATGTTTCCTCCTTTTTTATAGATAACGAAGAAGTGGGCGACATTCACATGGATGCCAATTATAATGACGCATTGTCAACGGTAGGGTTAAAGGGAACCTTGGCCTATCGGGGAATGAAAACATTAGATTTTTCTGGAACTTATTTAACGAATGTGGCTGCTGAAAACCTTTCGCTTCGCTTGGATTTTCAGAATACGGATATCTCGTTTACCAATGCCTTCATGGACCCCGATGTGCTGGATAAGGTGGAAGGTAAACTCCATGGATTCATTGATGTAAAAGGAACGCCCGATATACCTCGTCTTAAGGGTTCCTTATCCCTAAAAGATGCGGCGGCGAATTTCACACTCCTTGGATGTCGATACACCATGAATGGAAAAATAAAGGTAGAGGAAGATGGGTTTTTAATCAACAAACTCCCGATTCGAGATGCTGATGGCAATGTGGCAACGATTGATGGAACGGTTTATCATTCAAACTTCAGTAAGTTTAATTATAATGTAGATGTCGATTTTGAAGAAGATTACCACCATGCATTGAACGCGAATCCGAGCGGTAAAATTGATAAGTTCATGTTGCTAAACACCAAATATAAAGAAGGCGATGTGTATTATGGAAGGGCTTATGGACGTGGAACTGCAAATATTTCTGGATACGGAAATATCATGGATGTTTCCGTTAATGTAAAAACACGGAAAGGCACGAAATTGGTCTTTCCGATGTATGGCACTTCAGAATTGGAAGATCAATCCATCATTCATTTTGTTTCGGAAGACCAGGCTTCTGAAGTCATAGAAGACCGGATTGATTTTACTGGAGTAAACCTAGACATGTCATTTGATATAACTCCTGATGCTGAAGTTCGATTGGTGTTTAACGAGCAAACACAAGATGAAATCAAAGCAAAAACCGAAGGAAAACTGAATTTAAAACTGGATGCTTATAACCAAATGCGCTTGGATGGCGGATTGAGTATCTTACCAGGAAGCGTATACAATTTCACGATGGGCCCCGCTAGAAAACCGTTTGAAATCGTTCAAGGAACCATTAATTGGTCAGGAGATGTGTACAATGCAGACCTCAAGGTGCTTACTTCCTACCAAGTGAAAAATGCCAATATGTTGGAGCTAACGCCAGAACAAACAGATCAAACGCTGGCAAAGCAAGACGCGCAGTGCTTGTTAAATTTAACAGGAACCTTGGTGAAACCCAATATCGCCTTCGAAGTTTCTGCACCCAAGGCCTCCGAAGCAGGAAAGGCACTAATTAATCGAATCAATGAAGATAAAGATGAATTAAATCGTCAGTTTTTCTCTTTAATGCTTTTCAGTAAGTTTCAACCCTTCAAGGGAACCAATTCAGCCAATGAATCCGCGGCCATCGATTTGGTTGAAAGTCAAATAAATCAAGCGCTTTCTCAAATGTCTAAAAGCTATCAAGTGAAGATGGATTTGGGGACAGATAACGTTTCTACTTCGGTTCAAAAATCCTTTGCTAAAGATCGATTGGTGGTTACAGGAAGTTTCGGGGTTCAAAACACAACGGGTTCATCCGCAGCCAATGGAGGCCTAGTAGGCGATGTGAGTATTGAATACTTGGTAAATGAATCGGGGACCTTTCGCGTCAATGCGTTTAATCGTTCAAACACAAATACGGTAAAAGAAAATGCTGGGCCTTTTACACAAGGTGCTGGACTTTCATATCATGAAGATTTCAATAGCGCAAAAGATTTTGTACTCTTGCAATCTTTTTTAGATGTGTTTAGATCTAAGGAAAATAAAGTAGTAAAATTCAAACGAAAGAAACGTCAAACTAAATTACCGCCTGTCGGAGCTCCAACAGATCCGGCTCCAAGCATAGAAAATAAAGAAGAAAATGAATAAAGTACTAGTAGCAAATCGAGGTGAAATTGCACGAAGGGTGTTAAGAACCTTGAAGAAAATGCATATTAAAAGTGTTGCGGTGTACAGCGATGCAGATCGTTTCGCTCCCCATGTATTAGAAGCAGATGAATCGGTGTATTTGGGAGCAAGCCCTTCCTCGGAATCCTATTTGCGTCAGGATGCCATCATTCAAGCATGCAAGGAGTTGGGGGTGGATGGGGTACATCCTGGATATGGTTTTTTGTCTGAAAATGCAGGCTTCGCTCGAAAATTAAAGGAGGCAGGCATCACCCTAATCGGACCGTCTCCGGAATCAATGGAGGTCATGGGCGATAAATTAAGTGCCAAACAAGCGGTTAAAGAATTTGGTGTTCCCTTAGTTCCTGGAGTTGATGAAGCCGTCGCAAGCGTCGAACTTGGAAAGAAAATTGCTGCAAGCATTGGCTATCCGGTCTTAATCAAAGCCTCCGCTGGTGGTGGTGGAAAAGGCATGCGCTTGGTGGAGCGTGAAGAAGAATTTGAAGAGCAAATGCACACCGCACAAAGTGAAGCCAGGTCTTCTTTTGGCGATGATGCGGTGTTTATTGAAAAATTTGTAACAAAACCTCGTCACATTGAAATACAAGTATTTGCAGATAACCATGGAAACGTAGTGTATTTGTTCGAACGAGAATGTTCGATTCAGCGAAGACATCAAAAGGTAATTGAAGAAGCCCCAAGTGCTGTAGTAACTCCTGAATTGCGCAAACAAATGGGGGAGGCCGCGGTCAATGTATGTAAGGCTTGTAATTATTCAGGCGCAGGTACGGTTGAGTTTTTATTGGATGCGGAGTTGAAGTTCTATTTTTTAGAAATGAATACGCGGCTACAGGTGGAGCACCCGGTTACCGAAGAAATTACCGGTACAGACTTAGTGGAATGGCAAATCCGTGTTGCGCGGGGCGAAAAGCTGCCAAAAACACAAGAAGAATTAAGCATCAACGGACACGCCATTGAAATACGCGTGTATGCAGAAGATACCTTAAACGGATTCATCCCAGATATCGGAACCCTTAACCGATATCGCATTCCATCGGGACGTTCCGTGCGAGTAGATGATGCGTTTCTCGAAGGAATGGATATTCCGATATACTATGATCCAATGATTGCTAAATTGGTGGTTTGGGGTAAAACGCGCCAAGATGCCATTAGACGATGCATAGAGGCCATCGATGATTATCAGATTTCTGGTGTGAAAACAACCCTTGATTTTGGTAAATATGTATTGAAGCATGAGGCGTTCATATCAGGAAATTTCGATACAAACTTTGTTAAGCACTATTTCTCTGATCCAAGGGTCGTGAATACCGCAATGGAGGAGGAGCATCGTGCACTTACCTTTAGTATTGACCAAATTTGGAAGGATATTAAAGCCTTTAAGGAAAAGGAATTTGCATCTAGAGAAAATACTAGCAGGTGGAAAAATAAATTACAAGCCTAGGGAAATCCTCTCGGATAAATCACTAATTTTACACAACCAAAAAAGCATATGAATTTACACGAATACCAAGGAAAAGCGATTTTAAAAAGCTACGGAGTAGCCATTCAAGAAGGAGTGGTAGTAGAAAATGTAGCGGATGCAGTAGCCGCTGCGGAAGAATTAACCAAGCAAACTGGTACTGGATGGTATGTGATAAAAGCACAAATCCATGCGGGTGGTCGTGGTAAAGGAACTGTTGAAGAAACAGGGTCTCACGGGGTTGTTCTTGCCAAAGGAATTGGTGAAGTTGAGGAGAAGGTAAAAGGAATCCTTGGTGGACATTTGGTTACCCTGCAAACCAATGGCAAAGGTAAAAAGGTCAATAAAGTGTTGATTGCTCAAGATGTGTACTATCCCGGAGAGAACGAAACACAGGAGTTTTACATGTCGGTATTGTTAGACCGTGAGAAAGGCCGTAACGTGATTATTTATTCTACCGAGGGTGGAATGGACATTGAGCACGTAGCGGAACATACGCCAGATAAAATATTTAAAGAATTCATTGATCCTCGCGTAGGATTGCAAGGCTTTCAAACGCGTAAGATTGCATTTAACCTTGGATTGAGTGGTGAAGCGTTCAAGCAAATGACCAAATTCGTAGCATCTTTGTACAAGGCGTACGATGGTATTGATGCGGCCATGTTTGAGATTAATCCATTGTTCAAAACATCAGATAATAAAATCATTGCAGTAGATGCGAAAGTTACCCTAGACGGTAATGGCTTGATGCGTCACCCGGATTATGCTGCGATGCGTGATAAAAACGAAGAGGATCCAACTGAGGTTGAAGCGGATGAAGCAGGATTGAATTTCGTGAAGTTAGACGGAAATGTAGGGTGTATGGTGAATGGTGCAGGTCTAGCCATGGCCACCATGGACATCATCAAATTATCCGGTGGTAATCCAGCAAATTTCCTAGACGTAGGTGGAACGGCAAATGCGGAGCGCGTAGAAAAAGCATTTCATATCATTTTGAAAGATCCAAATGTGAAAGCTATTTTGGTGAATATTTTCGGAGGAATTGTTCGTTGCGACCGCGTAGCGCAAGGAATTGTGGATGCCTATAAAAACATCGGCCATATTCCAGTTCCGATTATCGTCCGTTTACAAGGAACCAATGCCGTAGAAGCGAAGAAGTTAATTGATGATTCAGGATTGAATGTTCATTCAGCGGTATTGCTTCAAGAAGCTGCAGATAAGGTAAAAGAAGTATTGGCGTAATTTCAATGCCTCCCTAGGTGCGGGTTTAAACCCGCACCTAGGGGAGAATGCCTCAACATGCTGCCCAACATTTACCTGCGAGAAACCACAACCGAGTTTATTCGACGAATTAAATGCCTATCGGGTAATGAAAATCCCTTGTGGGGTAAAATGAATGTGGGGCAAATGCTATCTCATTGCTGTTTACCGTATCAACAAATTTTAGGAGAAAATACGGATCGTCCTCCGTTCATTATGCGCGTGTTGATGCAATGGTTTTTCCGTAAATCGATGACCAATGATCAGCCTTATCGAAAGAATTTACCCACAGGACCTACGTTTATTCGAACCGGGACACATGATGTTTCTGAAGAGCGTCAGCGCTTAATTTCCTATGTAGAAGCCATCGAACGTCTTGGCCCGGAAGGACTAGCGCGTGTTCCATCCATGAGTTTGGGTAAACTTTCCGCAGTGGAGTGGTCGAACATGCTGTATAAACATTTAGATCATCACTTACGACAGTTTGGGGTGTAGGGTTAATTCTGGGTGCTGCCCTTCGATACGTCCTTCGGACTACTCAGGGACCAGCACCCAGTGGAAATGCCTATTGAGATATTTTAAGTTGTATTTGGTTATCGGGATAACCGGTTGATTCCTCCAATTAATAGTGTTTTTTATCGGCTTTCAATACCTATAATGGCTAGGCTAGCTAATCCGATTCCATCGGAATCGTAAATGATTGTTTAAGTAATGCAGCAACCGAGCGACCCCAGCGGGGTCGAATATTTTGTTGTTGATGTGTAAGCTATCTTAAGTCATGATGCTATTCATCTACGAAGATGGCACCGTGGAGCGGGTAGTGGAGATATAGGAGTGATTAAAATGAATCATCTCTCTAGGTGCTGGTCCTTCAGCCTGTCGTGCTAGCGGTCCCTGAGCAGCTAGTGATGAGCTGGACTCCCCTGAGTTTATCGAAGGGTCGAATCATGCCGAAGGGCAGCCACTAAATTAATTCGTAAATAACATAGGGGAAAATAGGGGAATTCACATAAAAATCAGTTGAAAAATCATTGAACTTACTACTTTCGTTTTATGAAGTACGTAGTATTAATGCTGTTTTTGTGTTGCAGTTTGGTAGGGAAGGCACAGAGTTATCGCTTAAAAATTGTGGACCCAGTCATTTGTTTTGATTACAACCGAAACACGTTAATTGTAATAGAGGACAGTACCTATCAAATTGAAATTTCCTTAACAACAAAAAAGGCCATTAAGAAACCTCTTAAATGGGATGGCCAAGTTTCATTTAATGAGTTACGTACAGAGTTTGTTCCTTTGTCTGAAAAAGGTAGTCCGATGTATTTTGTGGACCGTGGCTGCGGGTGGGTATTGGAACTGCGGAATGATTCCATTATACGTATTGATCAGAGTTTTCATCACCAGAACCAGTATGGAGGGGCATTTTTTATGCATGACGGCCGGCCACATGTGTTCGGGGGGTATGGGTTGTTTACGACTAAGAGTATTTTAACTAGTTATGACTTCAATAAAGGACAATGGTTTCTGGTATCTGAGAAAAGACCTAGAGTTTCATTTGTAGAGAGTATCTTTCAGAAAGGACGAGAAAATGTGAGGTTTCTGTGTACTAATGAGAACGATTTTCCGTACAAAAATAATTCGGCTTACACATTCAATTTTAAGACAAAAAAATGGGCTTTTCTTGGAAGTACACTTTTCTATGATACACTGAATAAATTGTATAAGCAACTTGTTTGCGGGAATTTAATAATTCACAAGGACAAACTCTATGAGTTGGATTTGCTTAGAGGTAAGTTAGTTCAATATCGATTAAATAATGATATGTATAAACGAGTATACATGTTTAATAGTAATGTATTGCTAGTAAGTCCATATACTTTGCACGATAAGCAAATTACCTACGGATTGCTAGAAGTGTTTGATTCAACACAATTTAAGAAAGAATTTTACGAGCGTACAGGCTATTTGTATAAAGTTAAAGGTTCTGAAAGTCAGGTTTCGGAAAGTTGGTTTTATGCCATAATTATTTCGATTGTACTTGTAATTATCGGTTTGTTTTGGGGGCTTAAAAGCCCTTCTTATGGCGCTGAACTTTATTCCAATGGTGTTTCTGATCAGGTTCAGGAAATCTTAAGGTTTTGGTTAACTAAACCAGAATATATTTTGGAGTTAAGTGAAATAAATGATTTTGTTAATTACGACAATCCTTCACCTGACACCCTTTAAAAAAGAAGGGAGACAATATTAAAACAGTTTAGTATCGAGATATCAGAAGAATATAACTTACTTGAAGATTCAATTTTCAAAACTCAAGTGCATCCCAAAGATAAGCGCATGAAACAATTGGTGCTAAATGCAACATTGGTAAATAAGATAAAATAGGAGAATTCATCGAAATTCATTTGAATTTTCAAAACAGACGTAGCGTTCAGGGGTAATTTTGAACAAAAATTAATCATGAATAAAACACTACTTATTTTAACCGCGTTCATCCTGGGTTTAAACGCTTTTTCCCAAATCCCAAACTATGTTCCTTCAAACGGCCTAGTAGGTTGGTGGCCCTTTAACGGCAACGCCAACGACGAAAGTGGGAATGGGAATAATGGAACGGTGAATGGGGCAATCTTGAGCACGGATAGGTTTGGGAATGCAAATCAGGCCTATGGGTTTGATGGTGTAGATGATTTGATATCAAGCATGACTAATAATATTCCCACTACAGGTTTAATCACTATATCGACATGGATTAGACCGAACCAAAATAACGGTATAGCTGAATTTATTTGTCTCGGAAGCGCTAGTAGTACTACTTGGGGTACCTTAGCGGGTACAAATTGGAATGGCAGTCCTTATATGAACATGAATTATGGGCGAGGATGTTCAGGGACAGGAGCGGCGAATATACCATTTCCACCTGTAATAGGTTCATGGCAAAATATAATTTATGTCAGTACGGGTAATGGTGGTACTTGTTATGTGTATTTTAATGGAACCTTAGTTGGTCAATCAAATAATGGAACAATTGGAAATTGTACATCTTCAAATCTATATTTTGGCGTTGATATTTTTGGACCGAATTATATAAATTGTCAACTCGACGAGATTGGCATCTGGGACCGTGCCCTAACTGAATGTGAAATTCAGGATTTGTACCATGCACAATTGAATAGTGCAAGCATGAATATCTCTGCTGGCCTAGACCAAAGTATTTGCGCTGGAGATAACGTAACCCTAAACGGTGCCGGAGGAAGTAACTACCAATGGAATAACAACGTGGTGGATGGGCAGGCTTTTGCGCCTGCGCAAAGCAACGACTACGTGTTAACGGCCCAAGACACGCTCGGATGTACTGGTGCAGACACCGTGGTAGTTACCGTATTAGAAAACGCAACAAACACCCTTACCGAAACGGCCTTAGATTCCTACACACTGAACGGTCAAACCTATACCCAAAGCGGTATCTACACGCAAACCCTTACCGCTGCCAATGGGTGCGACAGTACCATTACCCTAAACCTTACCTTGAACTTCACCGGAATGGACGAGCTGGGTGCGGGCGTTAAAAAACTTGTAAAAATCACCGACCTCAACGGTAAAATCATCCCTCGCCGCAAAAACACCCTGATGCTGTTCATCTATGAAGATGGCACCGTGGAGCGGGTCGTGGAGATGGAGGAGTGATTTTTATTGGGTTGGAATAAGTAAATCATCCCCCTTTTCGCCTAGGCGAACCCCCTTCCAAGGGCGATTGCCTATCTAATAGCACAACGTAAATAGAATAAGGTCCACATTACTTTCTTTGAAATAAAAAACCATGGATATCTACACAATTGTTTCAAAATTCAAGACAGAAAGGGACT
>CANHHA010000003.1 GCA_947460825.1 Flavobacteriales bacterium | reverse complement strand
TCAGGGTTTTGTACTCGAGGCGGGACTTGAACCCGCACGGGCTAATGCCCACAGGATTTTAAGTCCGGCGTGTCTACCATTCCACCACTCGAGCAATCCTGAGCGAGAAACGGGATTCGAACCCGCGACTTCAACCTTGGCAAGGTTGCGCTCTACCAACTGAGCTATTCTCGCATGTACAACAGTTAACATTCGGTTAACTTCTTGTGCGTTGCAAATGTACAAAAAACAATTTTTTATCCAAAACGGATTTTAGCCCCCGGTGAGTTTTTTTATTTCATGCAGCTTCATTAAGGCTTCAACGGGAGTTAATACATTGATGTCTATGGCAATTAGCTTTTCATGAATTTGTTCCAACACAGGGTCGTTGAGCTGAAAAAAACTAAGCTGCATGGGCGTGTCTTTCTTGTTTTTAGTTGGCTTTCCGAGTAAAGCAAGGTCCGACTGGCCCACCTTTTGGTGGCTGTTTTCCAAATCGTTAAGTACATGTTCTGCGCGAGCAACCACCCAATCAGGCATGCCCGCTAACCGCGCGACGTGAATACCAAATGAATGCTCACTGCCACCAGCAACTAACTTTCTTAAAAACAAGATGTTTTTTCCTAATTCTTTAACGGCAATGGAATAGTTTTTAATGCGATCGAATCTCCCTGCCATCTCATTTAGCTCATGGTAGTGGGTCGCGAAAAGTGTTTTTGGCCGATGTTTCTTGTTTTCATGAAGGTATTCCGTGATTGACCAGGCAATAGATATTCCATCATAGGTGCTGGTTCCTCGACCGATTTCATCGAGTATTACCAGGCTTCGTTCTGAAAGGTTATTTAGAATGCTAGCCGTTTCATTCATTTCTACCATAAAGGTGGATTCCCCTGCAGATAAGTTATCTGATGCACCAACGCGTGTAAACACTTTATCAACTAAACCAATCGTTGCTTTTTTTGCTGGAACAAACGACCCGATCTGAGCTAAGATTACGATTAATGCTGTTTGACGTAATACAGCACTCTTCCCACTCATATTCGGACCAGTGATCATCATGATTTGTTGGTCATCATTGGATAAATACAAATCATTAGCCACGTATAGTTCTCCTCCTTTTAGTTGTTTTTCTATGACCGGATGGCGCCCTTCTTCGATGTGAAGAACAAGTGACTCATTAACCTCGGGCAAACAATAGTGTTGTTCCTTGGCCAACACGGCAAAACTACTCAGCACGTCCAAGCGAGCCAAGGTGGCCGCATTTTGTTGAATGACCCCCACATGTGTTGCCATCGAAACCAATAAATCGGTATACAGTTGTTGTTCAAGGGTAAAGATTTTTGATTCAGCACCGAGTATTTTTTCTTCGTAGTCCTTTAATTCTTCAGTAATGTATCGTTCGGCGTTAACTAAGGTTTGGCGTCTTATCCATTCCGAAGGGACTTTGTCTTTGTGTGTGTTCCTTACTTCAATGTAATACCCAAATACATTATTGAAGGCAATTTTTAGACTTGTGATGCCTGTTTTTTCGGCTTCGCGATCTTGTAATTCTTGTAAGTATTGCTTTCCGTTGGCTGAAATATTGCGTAAATCATCAAGTTCTTTACTAACTCCTGCTTTAATTACGGCGCCTTTGCCTATCGCAATGGCCGGTGCAGGATCAATGGTTTCATCGATTTGACAAAGCAATTCACCACAGGCCTGAAAGGAGTTAGAAAGCTGATCAATCACCTCATTTGATTTGCCTTGGTTGAGCAGTTCTTGTATGGGGCGAATCAACGCTAAACTTCGGTGTATGTGTCGGATTTCTCTTGGATTAACCTTCCCTACGGCCACTTTTGAGATCAGTCGTTCGAGGTCTCCACAGGAGGATAATTGTTCTCTAATCGCTTCTGTTGGCGGCTCATTTGAATAGAACCAGGAAACCGCCCCATTTCTTGCATGAATTTGTTGGAGATTTGTTAGCGGTAAAAGGATCCAGCGCTTCAATAAACGACCTCCCATCGCCGTTAAGGTATAATCAATTACGTCAAGTAATGTCTTTGCACGTTCATGCTGTGGGTAAACCAATTCCAAATTCTTGATGGTAAATCGATCAAGCCATAGGTGTTCTTTTTCTTCAATACGCGAAATCGAACGAATGTGATGTAGCGCTTGCAGTTGGTTCTCTTTTACATAGTGGAGCGCTGCAGATGCAGCAATGATCCCATTTGAATATTCCGAAACACCAAAGCCCGCTAAATTTTTTGTGCCAAAATGGGCGGCTAAATGATCATCCGCAAAATCAGACGTGAAAACCCAATCGTCTAGGCGATAAAAACAATCAATCGTGAATTGAAGCGCCCGAAAGTCCTCTTGTTTTTGTTTTTGATAAACGATTTCTGCAGGATTGAATACGGATAAGAGCTTCTCAACCCGCTGAATATCCCCTTCTCCCAGAAGAAACTCACCGGTAGAAACATCTAAAAATGCAACACCAACAGTATGCCTCCCAAAATGAACCGCAGCAAGAAAATTGTTGCTTTTTTGCGTTAAGACTTGGTCGTTGAATGACACTCCGGGCGTGACTAATTCCGTTACCCCGCGCTTTACAATGGTTTTCGTCATTTTAGGGTCTTCCAACTGGTCGCAAACTGCAACACGTTGTCCTGCCCGAACTAATTTAGGCAAATAGGTTTCCAAGGAATGGTGTGGAAATCCAGCCAAATCAATTTCTGCAGCGGCTCCGTTTTTTCGCTTAGTTAATACAATCCCTAAAATCCGAGAAGTTTTTACTGCGTCCTCACCAAAGGTTTCATAGAAATCTCCTACACGAAAAAGTAGTAAAGCGCCCGGGTGTTTGGCTTTAATTTGATGATATTGTTTCATCAACGGGGTTTGTTCGCTGGAGGTAGATTTCGCCAAATGAGTTAGATTTCGGAATTTAGCATCTAAATTAGGAGGACTTACCCGAAAATCAAAATTAAGCACAAAGGACTTATCAACATGAACAAAAAACTAAAACTTTGGGAATTAAACAGGTGCTCTCCAGAAGAATTTTCAACACAAGAAAAGCTGCCCGTGGTGGTGGTGTTAGATGATATTCGGTCCTTCGAAAACGTGGGGTCCGTATTCAGAACATCGGATGCTTTTAACATACAAGAGATCATGTTGTGCGGAATCACCCCCGTGCCGCCACATAGAGACATTCACCGTACCGCATTGGGCGCAACAGAAACCGTTTCTTGGAGCTATGTTTCTAACACCTTAGACGCCATTCGTAAACTAAAAACAGCGGGCTACACGATATATGCCCTTGAGCAGGCAGAGGAAACCATATACCTACAACACTTGAAAAAACGGCTTGATTCGCGAATTGCCTTGGTTTTTGGCAATGAAGTAAACGGAGTAAATCAAGACGTCATAGACCAATGTGATGGGGTACTTGAGATTCCTCAGTTTGGAACCAAACACAGCTTAAATGTCAGTGTATGTGTTGGTGTGGTTTTATGGGAGTGTGCAACCTTATTAAACCCTGCACTAAAAGCAGATTAGCGATAAAACCCCATTTCCATAATCATCCGTTCTACAGATTCTGGCACCATGTATTTTATGCTTTTTTGCTGTTTAATCAAGGCTCTAATTTGACTAGAAGATAATTCTAGGGCAGGCACATTTGATAAATACTCAATATTTCCTCCCGTTGAATTTTCGGCTATGCTCACGGACTCATCCGCTTGAACACTTCGCGGATAAACTAAGATTCTGAAATTGGACCGAATAAATTCGGCGTTATACCAACTATTCATTCCCCTTAAATTATCTTCACCAACAATCAATGAGAATGTATGTTCCGGGTTTTTTTCTCTTAAATGAGTCAGGGTAATGGCCGTATAGTTGGGTTGGGTGAGGTGGAATTCAATATCAGAAGCCCGAAACTTTAAGTTTTCATGAATCGCATCTCTCACCATATTTAATCGGTGATGATCCGCTAATAAGTTTCCTTTTTTTTTGGTGGGATTGTGTGGAGTTACCACAAACCACACCTGATCCAAATCTGTTTCATTCATTATCCCTTCTGCCAAGATGAGATGCCCCGTATGAATGGGGTTGAACGAACCAAAAAACAAGCCTATTTTCATGAGGAGATAAACCGTTTTACCCGGATTTTTGCGTCGGATACTGCTTTTTCTAAGTCGTCATTGAGTATACAAACATCAAACGATTCGGCTTGTGAAAGCTCCCACGCCGATTTTTTAATTCTTAGGGCTATTCGTTCTTCGCTTTCCGTTTCTCTTGCGCGCAGTCTTTTTTCAAGAATCTCCACGCTCGGAGGTTTTATAAAAACAGATAACGCATGTTCTTTAAATAACGCTTTCAAATTTAGTCCGCCGACCACATCTACGTCGAAAATAATCACCTTGCCATCATCCCATAAGCGCTGAACCTCTTGCCTTAAGGTCCCATAATAATGATCGGTATACACTTCTTCCCATTCAATGAATTCTTGGTTTTCGATCGCTTTTTTAAAGCCTTCCACCCCCAGAAAATAATAATCCTTACCCTCTTTTTCCATCGGCCGCGCATTTCTAGAGCATGCTGAAATTGAAAAGGCCAAAGTGGGTATTTCTGTCATTAATCTATGCACAATGGTTGTTTTTCCTGCGCCGGATGGTGCTGAGACAATAATTGACTTACCAAGACGTAAGGGCTTAGAGGACATTTTGAACCTGTTCTTTGATTTTTTCTAGGTGATTTTTCATTTCCACAATCATTCGTTGCATCATTGCATGACTGCTTTTACTGCCCAAGGTGTTGATTTCTCTTCCCATTTCCTGTACAATAAACCCAAGTTTTTTCCCGCTGGATTCATTCGATGCCATGGTTTCTCTAAAATAAGTAATGTGGCTACTCAATCTTATTTTTTCTTCAGAAACATCAAGCTTATCCATGTAGAACAGAAGCTCTTGCTCCACCCGATTCTGAATGTCTTGGTTGTCGATTTCTTTTACTGCCTGTTCCAATCGTGTTCGAGCAGCCAAAATACGTTCCTTTTCAAAGGGTTCAAGTTGCGAAACCAAGGTTTCAATTTGAAGTAAGGAAGACTCTAAGTCAACACTCAAGGTCTTGCCCTCTGTCTTTCGAAAGCTTATTGCAGATTGAATGGCCTCGCTTAATAAACTGAGAATAAACTCCTGTTCTTCTGCCGTAATTTCTTCTGAGGGTTGTTTAATTACACCGGGCAATGAGGTAAGCGTTCCAATCCACTCAGCGGGTTCAAGTGATTCTTCGCTAATTAATTGCTTAATGTCTGCTATGTATGCTTTTGCAAGGGCAAAATCAATATTACTCACTTTTGTATTCGTGCTGTCTTCAAGGTATAAGCCCACGTCAATTTTCCCGCGTTCTAAGGACTGTCCGATTTCGGTTCGAATGATCGATTCAATGCTGCGGAAAGCAGATGGAACTTTTACCGTTAGGTCTAGGCCCTTTCCATTTAACGACCGAATTTCAATGGAACGCTTCTTCCCTTTAAATACACCGCTACTTTTTCCAAAACCCGTCATTGACCACATGCTGCTTCTTTTTGCTCAAAGGTAGGGATTAGAATATATATGCTATTCATCCGCCTGGAGTAATTTTAACAATAAACGTTCTGTTTCTTCTTGCATCGATTTATAAAACACACCGGTGGCTGGGCCATCAAATCCCGAATTCACCTGTACAATTCGCCCTTTTTTATCCAGAAAAATGGTCGTTGGAAAAGAGAAAACACCATTCAGCTGATTAAAAACAGCATGAGCCTCTTTAGTAGAAGCCCCACCCCCTAAATATAAGGGATAGGTAAAACCCATTTTTTTTTGATATTTCTTCAAACGTGCCATGCGGTCTTTATCTGAGTTGCCATGTTCAAACCCAATTCCAATAAAACGAATGTCCTTAAACGGGCTTTGTTTACTTAGTTCAATGAAATAGTTGCTTTCATCTAGGCAATTCGGACACCACGTCCCCATGAGTTGAATCACGCTTGGTTTTCCATGAAAGAACTCGGTGTCTAGGATCTTTTCTTTTCCCCTCTTGTTTTTTATAGTGATGTTTAATGCCGCCAAGGGTTCATTGGGCCAGCTTATTGCATTTGGGGGAGTTAGCGTGGCGTTTGGGTTTAAAACACCCGTCCAAGTTGCATGATATTTACTACCAGAATAGAAGTTTCCACGCATTACGGTAGAGTCATCCGCATCCAATGCCGCTTCGAATAAAAATGCATGCACCCCATCAAAGCAACTCAACTTCATGACCCCATTAAAAAACCCGCCAGCTAAATACCGGTAATCGCCAGTTTCTGTACGGAATGTCCCTGCTATTTTACTGCCTTGCTGTTTAAATATTCCAATGGCCTGAGCGTCGCCTTCGGAATCCGTGAAAATCACATCATAGGTTCCTTCGAATATCGGAAAAACAAGATCTAACCGTGAATCGAACCGGGGGTCCACCCCTTCCGCCACCGGATAAAACTGGAAGGGATGTGAAGTGGCATTCGACTTGTTTAAATTGATCCATCGTCCGCTTAAGGTTTGCTTGTGAAAGATGATTTTCCCCGCAATTTCAGGGAATTCCATGTAAACCGAATCGTTTTTTTCACCTAAAAAGCGTAAATCGATGCGTTCCTCGCCATTGTGTATCGATAGGCTAGGTTGTTTTCCAGCGGTATAGGTAACTTCAAATGGTATAGCTCTTCGGTCGTTGAGTTGCAGCACTGCATGATAATGGATTACTGGATTACCTTGCGCCCAATCAACCGAACTGCCCAGCCACGAATTAAAAATAAACAAAATTAAAATATGTACCTTTCCCATGTCTATGCAACCTTTATTATTCAAAAATAGTCAATAGTCGCGAGCCCATGGAAGATGCGTTACTTGTGCAGGAATGTTTGAACGGTAAACCAAGGGCTCAAAAAGCGTTGTTTGACAAGTTTGCTCCTAAAATGTTGGCGGTTTGTGCGCGGTATATGAAGGACCACGCCGAAACAGAAGATGTGTTTCAGATAGGTATGGTTAAGGTGTTTAATAAACTATCGGATTTTAAAGCGGAAGGTCCACTCGAAGGATGGATCCGAAGGATTATGGTAAATAGTTGCCTTGATCAACTCCGAAAGAATCAACGCTTCGTAACTGACAGAAACATAGACGATGTTTCGTATCGCATTGAGGTAAAAGAAGAAATCTCTTCGCAATTAATGGCGGAAGATTTGATTGCCTTGATTCAAAAAATGCCGACAGGGTATCGTGTGGTATTTAATTTGTTTGCCATCGAAGGGTATTCACATCAAGAAATTGCTGAACAACTGAATATTTCCGAAAGCACATCAAAATCCCAATATTTAAGAGCTAGAGCTTACTTAAGACAACGTATAGAAGAAAGATAATATGGAAAAAGAGACCTTTGAATCGGTATTGAAAGAAAAACTTGGCAACCACGAATTGCCGGTTAATCCAGCCTTGTGGAAAAGTGTTTCCACACAAGCGGGCCTTTCTTCTGGAAGTGCTGGTCTTGGCCTTAGCGCTTGGATTGGCATCGTAAGTTCTGTTGTTGCCATTGTGGTAGGTGTGGTTTATTTTACCGCGAGTAATGAAAAACCCGCAACAGTCAAAAGGGAGAAGCACACCCCTGAAATAACGAATAAGACTTCAAAAACAGAAATCACCCCCAAAGCATTTAGTAAAGAGGAAAGAAACAACCGCCATACGGGTAATTTAAAAACCGAACCCGGCATAAAATCCGTATTTGGCGCCGTAGAAGAAGGAGCCCCGAGCGTTAATACAGAAGAAGATCATAATCTTGTTGTTCCAAAGAATGAATCATCCAATGCGCTCTTATCGGTAGCGCAAGAACCCATGAAAGCACCAAATCCTTCTGCCATAATCGTAAATAATTCTCCAAAGCCCATCGCATTAACCGAGGTGCTTCCGACAGAAAAATCAAGTGTTAAAAAGAGGATTGTCATGCCGAATGCAATAACACCAAACGGAGATGGCATAAATGACGCACTTTCTCTTGACCCGCAGGGGTTAACGGATTTTAATGTAGTTGTTTTGGATGCGGCAAATAAACTTGTTTATTCTTCAACGGATCCTAACTTTAAATGGAATGGGACATTATTGAATGGCGATCCTGCTCCAGCGGGTACCTATCAGTATTATTTTACGGCTAAAGATGAAAACGGTACCTGGTGTAATCAGTTTTCTTCACTGACCATCCTTAGATAGGTCTTTTTATTTCTTAGAATTATTGTATATTTGACCCCTCATTATGAGGCCCCGGTGGCGGAACTGGTAGACGCGCTGGATTCAAAATCCTGTTCTTTCGGGAGTGCCGGTTCGATTCCGGCCCGGGGTACAAAAAGCAGAGTGAGTGTGAGAACGAAAGCGAAACACGACTCTGCTTTTTTTCTTCATTCTGATTCTCGCTCTTGAGTTGAAATGGTTCGACAATACAAACATTAGAGGCACTAAAAAACCAAACGGAGCAATAGCGTGCCCAGGCAGAAGGGCATGTGGCGTCAAATACGGCGCCTTCTCTTTGCGCTGATTCCGCGTTCTTTCCCCAATTCTTTTATCCGTATTAAATACTAGTTTTAGTTGAATTTTCTACTGGGCTGTCCCCCGCTTGGTCTATTAATATTACCTTTGATTGTAATGACCAAACAGGTATATATCAATATAAAGGGGCTGGTTCAAGTTAGACCACTCCCTACTACTCCACTTACAGGGCGTGAATTTCAACACGTTCCGATAATATCCAATGCTTTTTTGGTTATTGAGAACAATACCGTTATTGATTTTGGCAGCATGGAGTCCTTTGTTTCCGGCGAATATCCGGCAGAGGAAATCTACGATTATTCAGGTCGCTTTGTTTTACCGGCATTTTGTGATTCTCATACGCATACCGTATTTGCAAGGCCAAGAGAAACAGAATTTGTAGATAAAATTAAAGGCTTAAGTTATCAAGAAATTGCAGCAAAGGGTGGGGGAATATTAAATAGTGCGAAACACGTGCAAGCGCTTTCTGAAAACGAACTGTTTGAGATTTCTCTCCCTAGAGTTCAAGCATTGATTGCTGGCGGTACAGGAGCCCTGGAAATCAAAAGCGGGTATGGCCTCACGCTATCCGATGAATTGAAGATGTTACGGGTAATAAAACGAATCAAAGCACAAGTTGATATACCGATTAAAACTACGTTTTTAGCTGCCCATGCCCTGCCAGATGAGTTTAGATCTAACAAACAAGGCTTTATTCAAGCAGTAGTGGATCAGTGGATTCCCAAAGTAATATCGGAAGGCCTGGCAGATTATATTGACCTATTTTGTGAAACAGGTTATTTTGATGCGGTAGACATTGATTTAATCGCTCAAGCTATTCAAGGTACGCACATGAAGTTAAAGGTTCATGTGAATCAATTCACTGCTATTGGGGGGATTGAAGAGGCGGTAAAAAACAATGCAATAACGGTTGATCACCTGGAAGTATTAGACGCAAAAGATATCCGTGCTTTAACATCCGGAAAAACAATTGCGACCTTACTTCCGGCATGCTCATTTTATTTAAACATTCCCTTTTCACCTGCGAGGGAATTAATGGAGGAAGGAATACCCATTGCCTTAGCCAGTGACTATAATCCTGGGTCATCGCCAACGTTTAACCTGTTTTTTATATGGTCTTTAGCCTGTATAAAAATGAAATTGACGCCAGAAGAAGCACTTAATGCACTTACCATTAATGCCGCGTTTGCGATGGATCTTGAAACCACCCATGGTGCCATATTTAAGGGGTATAAAGGAAAACTTATTGCCACCAATGAGTCGCCATCACTCGCCTTTTTTCCTTATTCATTTGCAACTAATCACGTGTTCACCATGGTAAATTAATCAATGAAGTACTTTTTATTCCCGCTTTGTTTGGCTTACAGCCTTGCCCATTATGCCCAAACATATGATTCAAAGGGCACCTTATTGTGGGAGATTAATAGCCCTAAAGGCCGGTCATACCTCTTTGGAACACTGCATACGAATGATAAATCGGTATTTGATTTCCCGGATTCAGTATATGAAGCACTTTTGCGATGTAATTCCCTTGCCGTTGAGGTTAATGTATTTGATTTGTTTATCGACAAAGACCCGATCCCGAATCGGGCGATGCCATTATTAGACCGAAAGGGAAAACTGTATACCGCTTCCGGTAAACCTACAGAAACATATTACGGCAATGAAGACGGTATGCCTCAATTCATGGATGCATGGTTTCAAGAAAAAGCGGAATTATTAAAGATGCCCGTTGTGGCCCTTGAGTCTATCGAACAGCAAACAAAAGCGGTGGAAGAGATTCCGTTTGTAGAACAACAAAACAGGTTCCGTCTTGGACTTTCAGAGGAACAAGTATTACAATCGCTTTATTTAGAGGGAAGAATTGATCTGATTGACCGCCTGATTAAGGGTGGTTTAGTTGGAAACAAGGACGCGTACAAAAAACTAATTGAGCAAAGAAACGCCTCGATGACCATCAATATTGCCAGTCATTGTTTAACCGATTCTGTCTTTTTTGCAGTTGGCGCAGGGCATTTGTATGGGGAGAAAGGCATTCTAAACTTGTTGCGGGAAAAAGGGTTTAAACTACGCCCCGTCCAACTCACCACGTCCGAGAAGCCGTGTAAGGCAGCCCTGACATTGAAAGCTATGCGCTCTTTTGAATTTGCGGAGCAAATTGATTCCACCTGGCTTAAGTTTAGCATGCCTGGACTTGCACGAAAAACATCAAATCCAAGCACAAGTGAAACCGTATTTACTTACAAAGAACTTGGGCAAGGGAACACGTATGAGATAAAGTATATAGAGCGCGATACAAGCCTTTCTTTGCTTGAATATTCCGAGATGTTTATTGCTAGTCCCCCTCAAAGCCCATATGTTATGGGGTTTTTAGATGATGGCACGGAATTCACACAAGGCCTAAGTGATGTATATCCAGAGGGATTGGTATGGACAAGACTTCTAATCAATGAAACCCACGTAGTTGTGGCAAGGTGTTATGGGGGAAATAAATTTATGAATTCAGACCGTCCGATCAAGTTTTTTAATAACATCGTTTTAGAATAGGCGCTGCAATTATTTGAGACTTATCGTGCCTTATTCGTTATCATAAAGATTTAAATTCGTTACTTTATTTCATGAAAAAATTTATTCAAGAATGTGCCATCGAGCTGGTAGCACGACACCCCGATAGTGCTAGTTTTGTGTTAATAATCCCCTCCAAACGAGCAAAAAAGTATCTTTTGGAGGCGATCGCAAAAGCTTATCAAAAGCCAATATTTTTACCCGCGGTCTTTACCATTGAAGAATTTATAGCCACATGGACTAGCCCAGCAATCATTGATAAAACCCGCCAATTATTTCTTTTGTATCGCGTCATGAGTGAAACCGATAAGTTTCAGGACATTTCATTCGATGAGTTTTTAAACTGGGGCCCTATGGTCGTTGACGATTTTGAGGATATTAATCGATATTTATTGGATGCAGACCAGGTCTTTAAAAATTTAATTGCCATTAAAGAACTAGAAAGCTGGAATTTAGATGATGCTCAGCCCATGTCAGAAAGTCAACGCAAGTTTATGGAGTTTTGGGATGAACTACCCGCAATTTACAAGGCATTTAATCAGCGCTTATTGCCCTTGAATAAAACCACCTCCGGACAAGCCATAAAAGCGTTGGCTACTGCTGCTGTGGATATAATCCCCACAGAAAAACACTATTATTTTATTGGATTCAATGCCTTGTCGCTGGGAGAACAAACGCTAATTCGAACATTGATACAGCGAGAACAGGCCACATATTGGGTGGATGGTGACCGGTTTTATTTGGATAATCCGCTTCATGAAGCAGGGGCATTCATTCGTCAAAACCTTAATTTTTTCAACCTAAAACAAACTCCATTTGTTGCAGACCGAATCGCTAAAACCCCATTAAATATTCGTGTTGTTGCCTGTTCACAAGTGACCGGCCAAGTGAAGTTAGCGGCTACGGAACTTGCGAAAAAATCACTTAACGAACTCAATGAAACCCTGGTGTTGTTGGCCGATGAATCACTGATTGTTCCGCTTATGAAGAACATTCCCGCGTCTGTTCTTCGAGCGAACATAACCATTGGACTTCCTTTGAAGCAAACGTCGATTAAATCGCTAATCGACTTAATCTTCTCGATACAAGAAAATAAAATAAGATTTAAAACGGAAGCAGCGTATTATAAAGACCTTATGTTGCTGTTTCAACACCCATTAATTTCGGTCTGGTTGGATAAGGACACCCTGAATAAGATTAATGAGTGGGAGCGGAATACCATAAAACAAAACAAAGTGTTTCAGCACCCGAATAGACTTTCGTTTACGCCTAGGTTAGATGAGATTACCGGTATTGTATTTTCGGCATGGAATGCTAATTATCAGGAGGGGATAACATTAATGCAAGCGTTTGCGGCACTCTTAGCAGAACGTTTAGAAAAGGGTTTTGAGTTGGAGTTTCAGCAAATCATCGTTTTTCAAGAAGCATTAGTAACCATGGCAGCCTTAACCGAGGAGGGTTTGCCGGTGATGGGGCTTAAAACATTTCGAACATTTTTCAATCAGCATTGGACAAAAAAAGCAATTGCTTTTCATGGAAACCCCACCGAAGGCCTTCAAATCATGGGGCTTTTAGAAACCAGAATGCTAGACTTTAAACAGGTTATTGTTTTGGGCATGAACGAAGGGATGTTGCCAGCAACCAATCCGATAGATTCGATGATACCAATGGACCTGAGAAGGGGCTTAGGGCTCCCTACGGCTCGAGAAAAACAAGGGTTATTTGCCCACCACTTTTATCGCTTGTTGCACACCACGGAAGACGTGATCATTACCTATGCGATTTCGAATGATTCCATGGGGTCCTCAGAGCCGAGCCGATATATCGCTCAATTAGAAATGGAATTAGCCAGTATAAACCCGCTGTGCAACTTAGAGCGACAATTTTACACCACAGCGTTTCCCGAACACAATGAATTTGATTCTGCTGTGGTTATCAAGCGCCCTCAAATTCACGTATTATTGGAGAATTATTTTTCCAAATATTTATCGGCAAGTGCCATTGGAAAATACTTGAATTGCCCATTGGATTTTTACTACCGTTATTTGGCTGAATTTGGTGAAGAAGAGTCTGTTGAAGAGGAATTAGATACAAGCAGCATGGGGCGGTTCATTCACAATACCTTAGAAAAACTCTTTAAACCTTTTGTTGAAATGGACGCTTCTGGAGCCTTAATTACGCCCCCTCCATCGCCAATTACACCTGCAGATATAGAAGAAATGCTCACTCGTGCACCGGATATTTTAAGAGAAGAGTTTTTGATTTTTCTAAGTCAAGATGAAAAACTTATTGAATCCGGAAAAAACTGGCTAACCTTGACCGTTGCAAAAGAACTTGTTCTTAATTTATTAAAAAATGACATCGCATACATTCAAGCGCAAACCGAGCCCGTGTATATTCATCGCGTAGAGGCAAAACTTTTAGCCCCCATGACCTTGACGATAGGAGGCGAGACTCGGGTTGTAAATTGGATTGGATTTATTGACCGAATAGATCGGGTTGGTAGCTCGTATAGATTGGTGGATTACAAAAGTGGTCGGGTTAAAACAGAAGATGTGACATATAAACGAAAAGAATCGGTTGGAGAGTCGTTTAAGGCGTGTAAACATGCATTACAATTGTCAACATATGCGTATTTATTTAACTATAACTATAATAAAATCCCGGAAACTATGGGGATATATGCGATCCAACGAAAAACAGAGGCTTTTTTCCCCTTGCAATTAACCGCCCTAACAACGCATGAGTTGTTATCGGATTTTCAAGCCTTGATTACGGAAGTAGTAACACAGATTTTCGATGAAAACCAACCCTTTACACATTCAGATACAGCAAAATACTGCGGATATTGTTAATTAAAAAAGCCGAAAAAGGTAGTTTTTCGGCTTTCTCTGCAAGTTAAATAAATCTAAGCTAACGCTTATCAGTATGGTATAGACGTAAATACTTTAGGTAGCGTTGCCTCAATGGCTAATATAATTCTGTTTTCATCGCATCACGGTAATCCTTCAATTCTTCCCGATTAACTTTTTGTTCTGCGTTTTTCAATAATGACAATAAGTATAATAGATTCTCTTTTTCTTCAATTTCTAACGGATATTCATTGCCCTCTTCGTCTTCTTCAAATTGACCCTCAACGGCAAAGGACTCATTTTCGCCCAAGTATTCATACGTTAATCGGAGTACTTTTACCACTAATGGATCTTTCTCTTCCAAGGCCTTAACCCGCAAAGCCTTTAATTCATCAATTAATTTAGGGGCGTGAACACCCTCTTTTTCTACCATTTTAATAATAGCATCTAGCTTATCATTGCCCAATTTCGTTCTCATGAATCTGATTTAATAACGCAAAGATAAGGATTATTCCACTTTTATTTCATTGCAACTAACAGATTTAACTGTACCCAATCCTTTTGATTATTTTTGTAGGTATGGAGTATGTTTTCCAAGCCATCGGAATTGGTTTTCTGTTGAGCATTATGATTGGTCCCGTTTTTTTTGTGCTGCTAGAGATTAGCATTACAAAAGGATTCAAATCTGCCATGATTTTTGACGCAGGCGTGCTTTTGAGCGATCTGTTTTATATTGTAATTTCATTGTTCTTTGCTTATCAATTAAAAGGCCTCGGAGACGTTAAAAACAATTTAATCCTAAGCGTACTAGGGGGCACTTTATTTATTGCTTACGGAGTCTATAACTTGTTTTTTAAACAGGTGACGATGGGTACAGGGGCACTTGACGAAGAACTGCTGGATTCTGAAGAGAAAGCGAATAAATCTACCAAGAATAAAGATAACTCAATGTTGGTTTTAAAAGGATTTATGTTGAATCTTCTAAATCCAGGGGTGGTTATTTACTGGCTGGCAATTATTGCTAAAGGCTTTGATTTAGTGGCGCCTTACGAAAGCGACGCACACATTGTGATATTTATCACTATAATATTACTTACCTTCTTCGGCATAGACTGCTTAAAAGCCTATGTTGCCAATAAAATTAAGCCCTTAGTAACGGTTAAACTACTTAGGGGGTTAAACAGCCTTATCGGATTCGTTTTTTTGGGGACGGGAATTTTTCTTATTCTCAGGCAGTTGTTGTAAGTGTAACGTGAGTATACCTTTTAGTTTTATGAACATGAAATACCTTGGTTTATTTTTACTATTATTGTTGGTTAACCCTGCGTTTTTAGGCCAAAAGATTCTGCCCGAAAACCTAAGTCCAAAGGTCAAGCTTTACTGGGATTCGAATAATAAGCGGATACACTCAACAGGTTCCTATTATGTAGATGAATTTAATCCGAAAACCACAGAAAAACACGGGAGGTGGTTTTTTTATTCTTTAGATGGCACGCTTGAAGAGGAGCGTTATTTTTATCGAAACCGAATGCACGGCAAACAAACCACTTACTTTCCAAACAAACAAATTAAACAACAGTATTTTGCTCAGTTTAATGTTCCGGATTCTACCTTTAAAGAATACGATGATCAAGGCATCTTGCTGATCCAAGGGAATTATCAGCTGGGCTCTCCTGAGGGTTTATGGAATTATTACAATGTAAATGCTTCCAAATGGAAAACTGAATTAGTTAGGAATGACACCACATATCTATTGGAGTATTTTGAGAATGACTCGTTGCATACGCAAACGGTTTTTTCTGGCAAAGGCCTAGTGAACACATATTATACCTTTGGGGGGCTGAAAGAATCATATGCGTTTAATCATGGATTAAGAGATGGCCCCTTTGTTGAATTGCTTGCATCCGGACGAACATCGATTGAAGGTGGGTTCATCGGAGGAAAAAAACACGGAGAATGGGTGTTTTATTTTGCAAACGGCAATGTCGAGAAAAAGCAAGGATTTATTCAGGATTCGCTTGATGGCACCTATTTAGTGTATTATGAAAACGGGGTGTTACAGACGGAAGGAAGCTATCGAATGGGAAAAAAGGAAGGCCCGTGGATTTGGAGAAAACTGGACGGTGGCGACGAAATGACGGGGTATTTTAAGGACGATAAACAACATGGCGATTGGCGTTTTTATTATTCTTCGGGAGAACTTTCATATACGGCATCTTTTGGTAATGGATTAAAAGCAGGCGATTGGAATTATTTTTACAAAGACGGCACGCCGTTTAAAAAAGGCACCTATGCTGCTGATTTAAAACAAGGCAGATGGCAAACGTGGTACGAGGACGGGACCCTGTTACTTGAGGGAGCATATGATCGTGGACTTGAAGAAGGAGAGTGGAAAAATTATTGGCCGAATGGCCGATTAAAAAATCAGTCTTTTTATAAAAAAGGCAAATTAAATGGCGCATGGTATTCGTTCAGTCCCGAAGGTAAACTACTGCTCTTTGGAAGATATAAAATGGGAAATAAAACAGGAAAATGGACAGAGTTTTATAATAATGGAAGCAAAAAAGAAGAGGTGTCTTATCGCGTTAAAACGCTAAAAAACGCATCTCAAGACGTAGTCGCAATGGGGTTTAAATCAAAACAAAGCGTTAAGCATGGCAACTACAAAGCATATTCTCAAGTGGATTTTTCAATAAAAGAAACGGGGAAATATAACCAGGAAAAAAAGACTGGTAAATGGATTAACTATTATCCCGGTGGGGTAGTTCCCGCAGTGGTTTCAACCTTTAAAGATGGACTTCTTAACGGTGAGTTTTATCAAAATGATCGGAGGGGTAATAAAATGAATGAAATCCACTACAAGAATGGCTTAAAAGACGGACTATTCATTGTTTATGGCAAAAATGGGAAGCCAGTTACTCAAAAATTGTTCAGAAAAGGACATGAATTACAGCGTGTTTCTGGCGGAAATCCATTTTCTCCAGAAAAATAATTAATGTGATTTAATTACCAAGTCGATCTGACGTTTCCTTGGGCTTACTTCCTCAACAATAACCGTTACGAGGTCTCCCAAGTTAATCGTTTTTCCTGTTCGCTTTCCAAGTACGACGTACCGTTCAGGATCAAAGAAGTATCTATCGTCAGTGATCGATGCAATCGACACCATTCCCTCACAGTTATTGGAGCTTAGGCGCACAAAAATACCGTATTCAGAAATTCCAGAAACAATCCCCTCAAAGGCCTCTCCAATATGGTCAATCAACATTAAGGTCTGAAAATACTTTACCGATTCGCGCTCTGCCTCTATTGCTTTTCGCTCATTGCTGGATATTCGCTTACAGATTTCTTCAAGTGTGATGCGGTGGTTAACTCGGCCCGATGAGGTTTTTTCAAACAGTTGTCGATGCACGATGAGGTCCGCATACCTTCGAATAGGTGAGGTGAAATGCGTATATTCCTTGAATGATAGCCCGAAATGTCCTTTGTTGTTTGTGCTGTATACTGCCTTTGCCATAGAGCGCACGACCATGCCTTGTATCAAAGAAAAGAAAGGCTCGTTTTCAATTTCCTTTAATAACTTATTGAGGTTTAACGCGGCCTCTTGGATTTGATCGATTTGTAATTCTAATCCAAATTTTTCGCAAAACATGGTGAGTAAACCAAGTTTTTCTATATCGGGCAAGTCGTGAACCCGATACACGGTGGTATGGGTTTCTGCCTGTTCCTTTTTCGGGGTTAAATATGAAGCGATGGATCGATTCGCTAAGAGCATAAATTCTTCTACTAACTGATGAGACTCTTTGGATGTTTTTAATAAGGTGCCAATTGGGACTCCCGTTTCAGAAAGAACAAACCGAAGCTCTTCAGAGACGATGTTTAACGCTCCTTTTTTAAAGCGGTTAGCACGAAGCCACTTAGCGATTTTATTAATGGTGTGTAATTCGTGGGCATATGTATCCTCTTTTCCTTCAATTATTTCTTGAACCTCTTCGTACGTATAACGCCGATTGGAATGAATAACGCTCTTTCCATACCACGATTTTATAACTTCTTGATGCTCATTGAATTCAAAGAATGCGGAAAACGTTAGTTTGTCCTCATGGGGTCTCAGGGAACACAGTACATTAGACAATTGCTCCGGAAGCATAGGCATCACACGATCTACTAAATAGACGGAATTTGATCGTTTTAAGGCTTCTTTATCCAATGCCGAACCCTCTTGAATGTAGTGTCCAACATCGGCGATATGTACACCGATTTCTAGGTTACCATTTGCTAATAGCTCATAGGAAATGGCATCATCGAAATCTTTTGCGTCTACTGGATCGATGGTGAAGGTGGTAATTGATCTCGCGTCCCGTCGTTTTTCGATTTCTTCCGCGGTAATTTCCGTAGAAATCATACTTGCTTCGCGCAACACTTCCTCTGGAAAAAACGGATCAAACCCTTGATTGATGAGAATTGAAATCATTTCTGCATCATTCGTGCCAGCATATCCCAAGAGCGCTACAACCTCTCCATAAGGCATTTTTCGCTGTTCCGGCCATACGGTTATTTTGACTACAGCGCGCATTCCTTGTTGCGCCCCGTTTAATTTTCCTTCTGGAATTTCAACGGGCACCCCAAATTTTGCGGAATCCGGATATAATATAGCTTTGTGGTTCTTGAGCTGAATGGTTCCAACCAATTGCATTCGAGTGCGCTCTAGTACATTAAGGATTAACCCTTCCCGCTTTCCATTTCTATCTTTAATAACGGTGAATTGAACACGGTCACCATCCATCGCCTTGCCTTTGTTTTCCTCGCGAATCATCACGTCATTATTGGAGCCTTCTATTCGAACAAATCCAAATCCTTTGGCATTCATTTCTAAAATACCCTCTTCGGGCGTTTGAATAGGCAGGGTAAAACTATGGTGGTTTAGCTGATTTAGCTGCCGTCTTTCAACCAATGAAATCAGCGCATCAAATACTTGTTGCCTTTCGTTCGGCGTATTTGCGGACAGTAAATTACAAAGTTGTTTGTGGGTTAATGTTGCCCCTTGATTTTTTGCAAACACATTAAGCAATAGGTTCCTATATCCACCGCTTGATTGTTTTTCAGATTTTTTATGGGGCGCACCTCGGTGCTTATTTTTAGCCATTGTACGGCCATTTAATGGCGAATGATTACTTTTCTGGTGAATGGTTTGGTTGCTTGGCCCTCAAAAGAAATGAAGTAAACGCCACTTTTGAACTCAGCAGTATTTATTTTTTTTGATGAACTTACTTGATCACGCATGATGGTTGAACCCATGGCGTCTATAATCTTAAATTGAAAGGATTCTGAACCACTAACTGAAATGTGAATATAATCATCTGCTGGGTTTGGAACAAGGGTAACTGAAACCGGGTCTTTGATGGGTTTTACATCCGCTACGTAATCAACAATAACATCTACCGAGTCTAAATACGTTAGGCCAGAGGTATTGGTGATGTAATACCGATAGTGTCCAGCCCCTGAAATGCCGTCTGCAGGATTAAAATCTGGCTTCAACTTTCCATGTTCTCCTGGTAAGATGTCAAAAAGTGCAGCCGCTCCTCCCGGAGAGGTCCATAGAGAAGCAATCATTTGTGTGCTTGAGTAGCAAGAACCCCCAAATGGATCCGTTGCATGTCCCCAACACAGGCCATCAGCCCATCCAGCGGGCACAGATATTTGGGACCGGGTAATGCGCCATTTTTGCGTGTTTGCCGAATTATTGTAAACATTAAAAGTTACAGAAAAGGCGGCCTCAGAAGGCGCGGCAATCATCAGTGGTGCGCCCCCGGAAGAAAGGTCTGTGGATTGTCCGTCGAGGTATATCACGAGGTTGTCTTGCGCAACAGCGGAGACCGTGGAGATTATTAAAATCAGGAGGGATAAAATTCTAGTCATGTGTAATCAACAATATTCTCAAAGTTAATAAAAATACGACGCTTTCCAAATGGATAGCGTAGAATTATTCTTTTTTCGTGTAAATTTGAATTGGCAAAGTATTTGTAATCCCGGGCAAAACGAAATTATTTATGAAACATTTTTTAATCTTACTATTGATGAGCCTTCCAATCCTAGGTAAAGCTCAATTGGTTAAAACAGATTCTTTGGTTATAAAAAAAGTGCCCAGTGTGTTGTTAAAGGATATTAACGGAAAAGAAGTGAACACTGCCTTATTTGGTTTTGATGGACCGGTAGTGATAAGTTTTTGGGCTACTTGGTGCGCCCCGTGTAAAAAGGAACTAATGGCGATACATGACCTGTATGAAGATTGGCAAACGGAAACAGGCGTAACCTTGGTTGCTGTTTCTATCGATGATGAAAAAACAAAGCGCGATGTAATTACCTATGTAAATGGTAAGGCATGGGATTATACGGTATTGTTAGACCCTAATGGCGATTTCAAACGAAGCATGGGGGTTAATAATGTCCCTCACACCTTTCTTCTAGATAAAAACGGAAACATTGTTTATACACACAACAATTACGCGCCAGGAGACGAAGAAAAATTGTATGAAGAAATCAAAAAGCTTAGCATTGAATAAATGGGGATTTATCTTAATCACCATTTTTACGGGTCAATTTTCTTGGTCTCAAGGAAATTTTACCGGAAACATTGAATCCACGTTTCAGTATTTGAACGATGACCCGGTCATCAATGCCCTGCAGCCACCCTCGAAAGGCTTAGTTAATTCATACATGAATGTTTTCTACACAAATTCGGGATTTAAAGCAGGAATGCGCTTGGAGAGTTATTTGCCACGAATTCAAGGATATCCAAATCGATTCGACGGAACGGGACTCGGTATGCGTTATGCGGGTTATGTGAATTCAAAAGTAGATGTAACGGTTGGGCATTTTTACGAGCAGTTTGGCAATGGCTTGGCACTTAGAGCCTATGAAGACCGCGCACTCGGCTATGACAATGTACTTGATGGGGTACGTATTATTTTTAAACCCACGAAGGGCATTCAACTTAAGGCAGTATACGGGAAGCAACGTCTTTCCTTTGAAGCAGGTCGTGTCATTAATTCAGCAGGTATCGTGCGCGGTATTGATGCAGATGTTCATTTAAATGAAACCTTTGCTAAACTCAGCGCATTTCCTTTAGATGTAATTCTAGGAGGAAGCTTTGTCAGTAAATACCAAATAGATGACGATGACCAATTGATTTTGCCGGAAAATGTAGGTGCCTATGGCGGACGTATGAAATTACAGTACAAGAACTTTCGTTTCGATGGTGAGTACATTCAAAAAGAACAAGACCCCTCGTTGGATAATAGTAAAATCTACAATTTTGGCCACGCGGCGGTAGTAAACTTTGGCTATTCTAAGAAAGGCATTGGCTTTAGTTTATCTGCAAAATCGGTGGATAACATGAGCTATCGCTCAGATCGGAATAAAGAACTTCAAGACGTTTTCATCAATTATCTTCCCGCACTCAATAAAACACACACCTACAATCTGGTGGCTACACTATATCCCTATGCAACACAACCGTTGGGAGAGGTGGCATATCAAGCAGATTTATTATATACCCTCAAGAAAGGTTCCAAACTGGGAGGAAAATACGGAACTACGCTTGGAGTTAATGCATCTACAACCTATCGCCCAGTGCAGCATACCAGCGGTATTAATCCATTAGATTCTAGTCGCGTTGCCTATGAAACGCACCTGTTCGACAAAAGCGATAGTTTATATTGGAGAGACATTAACGTAAATATTACTCGAAGAATCAATAAGAAACTCCTACTGTTGGTATCCTATTTTAACATTGTCATTAATAATGATATTGCAAAAGTTTCGAACGATGCCACGGGGATTATATCCTCTCACATAGGCGTTGTTGAAGCCTCATATAAAATCAATTCAAAACACAACATTCGCGTTGAGCTTCAGGGAATGTTTGTAAACAAGAAAGACGATGGAAGCATTAATGATAAAGGGAATTGGGCTACCGCGTTGGTTGAGTATACCGTTTCTCCAAGCTATTTTGTGAGTTTCCTTAATCAATACAACTACGGAAACCCCGACGCATCGAAACGCGTCAATTATCCAAACGTGACCTGCGGCTATATTCATGAATCAACACGCGTTATGTTATCCTATGGCCGCCAACGGGCTGGTTTGTTTTGTGTAGGTGGTGTTTGTCGATTTGTTCCTGCTAATAATGGCCTTACCTTAAGTTTCACTCAAAGTTTTTAAGATATGAATCGATTGTTATGGTACTTTTTTATAATTCTGGCCCTGGGTGCAAGTTGTGATCACGTATCAAATCCCTATCCCCCGGGATCAACAAACGGATTGGATACCACGTTGTATCCCGGTAACTGGTCGGATTATTTAGCGAATGAATGGCCACAGTTTTCGCCAAACACCAATGTGAATAGAAATGTCCTACTAGAGGATTTTACAGGGCATAAGTGTATTTATTGTCCTGCCGCCGCTGACCTTGCTCATGCCTTGTACGAAGCAAATCCCGGACGTGTTTTCCCCCTTTCGATTCATGCCGGACCCACTGGAGTTGGTGATTTTCAAACGGTCACGCTTCCGGAATACCCCTTAGATTTTACTACGACCGATGGCTTGGCAATCGGACAATATTTCGGGATTAATGATGGCGGGTTTATTGGAAACCCTCGAGGAACGGTATCTAGAATTAATAGCGGTGGTGTCATTTTTCAGAGCCCGGTAGCATGGACGGGAATGGTTTCTAATGTACTTACCCAAAATGAGCTGAACGTTAATATTCAAACAGCCCTTAACTATTACCCGAGCACTAAAGGCGCGTTTTTACATGTGGAGGTTGAGAAATTAGACCAAACCATATCTTCAGAATTAGGTATTGTTGCTTGTTTGGTTGAAGACTCATTAGTCGGCGATCAAAAAATGAGTGATAACTCACACAATTCAACGTACATCCACCGCGATATACACCGGGGAAATTTAAATAATACACCATTCGGCCGCACGCTGATCAGCGCAGATCTAATCGGAGATAAGTACTATGTGAATTATAGTTTCGCCGTACCAAATCAACTAGTAGGAACGTATAATGCGGCCAATATGCATGTATTGGTTTACGTCTATGACAAAACCACATTGGAAATTTATCAGGTAGTAAAACAACATATTGAATAATAAAAAAGGCCGCAAAAGCGGCCTTTTCCTTTTAAGGGTATTTCCCCTAATTAATTTTTAATCATTCTTATTGTTTCAACCCCTTGTTCTCCATATACATTGATAAAATAAACACCAGCATTCAGGTTAGCAATGTTTAGATCAGTTGTGGAAAGTCCTTCAATGGATTTAACCAACAATTCCTGACCGTTTAAATTGTTCAAAGTAAGACGAGTTCCATTTAGTCCTTCAACGGTTGTAATGTCATTGGAAGGATTAGGAAAAGCATGAAGAGGCTCCATTACCCCGGTGATTACTCCGGCGGTCCCAACAATGATTTTGTATCCACTGAAGGATTGTGAGTAGGGAATTATAATTCCAAATCCGACATTAACTTGAGCGTCTATGGAGATGGTAATATTGAAAACCCCTGTTTGTGTGGGTGTACCATATACATTCGCACAACCGTTATCCCCACCAACATAGGTGCAGTTTGGGGTATTACAACTATAATTTACACCGGAAGGCAATCCGGTAACCGATGAAACGGTAAAGGATTCTATCGCGCCACTAGCCGGACTCCCAGGAACATCACCAGCATCTGCAGGCGCTTTAAAGTTAAGGTCAGTTGAATAAAATGCATTCACAACCGCAGGAGGAAGATTTTGAACCGTATCGGGCCAAACACCAAACGTTGAATCGACAAAATTCGCACCGGGAATGCAAGATTGTGCCTCAACCGACCATGCTAAAAGGCCGACTGCAGCAAAAGAAAGTAATAGTTTTTTCATAGTGTTTCGTTAAAGATTTAAATCAAAGATAACAAAAAGACTTGGAATTAAAAATCAGTACCTTTGACCATGCGCTTTTATACTCAGTCTGAACGTAATGCTTTGAGTACACTTGATGAAGTGATTGGTTTTGAGCAGATTCAATCCGAACAAACCGCTCTTTTCAATGCGTGGATTGAATCGAATCCCTTCTTATTGTCATTTTTGCAAGGCAAAGAAATTACCCGGTTTAAGGATTCTTCGATGCTTCTTAAGAATTCAATGTTGTTAGATTTTAAAGGCTATATCGCACATTTTTTACCGGTGTTCAACCCGCGAGAAGATGACTTTTGGGGGGCCTTGACAGATTACGTAAGTTATTTCTGTGTAGTTGACTCAACCGCAATTAAGATGAAATTGCCGCATATTTCACAACAAATAACCCAGCAAAACGATCGGGATTTTCCATCGTCAATCCAGTCGGAGAACGCCTATAATCAAGCCGTTTACAATTTTTCCTCCCCCCGTAAGTTGGATGCTTACCGTGCCTTTCCAAAGGAGTGGGAAGTCTTGCGTATTGAATTCATAGAACGCTCCCTTCAGCGGATAAACAACCCCCTTTGTTCATCCGCTACGGCGGGATTTATTTTGTCCAAATTAAGATCAATACCTTGTCCAGTCGCCGTGAAAGGAGCCATTGATGAGGCATGGATTCGTTTTCAGAAGGGACAATTAAACATTCAAAAGAAGGATAAAAAGGAGAGTAAATTGAATCGGCCATTGATCTTTCGTTTGGCCTTAGGTGTCTTAGGAATGTTTGCGGTTTTATTTACGGTAAATTGGATGTTTGCAAGGGAAGTTGATTCGGCTCCATTCACTCCGACTTCTTCCCTTGTTTATTTTACACGAAAGGAGCGTGTTTTTATCGATACAACCTTGAAAAGATATAAACCCCTTAGATCAACAGTTTTCTTAAGTTCAAATTCAAGTGGGCTTGCTTATCAAATCAGGCAAGCCTTTGTAAATAAAAAGGGAGAAGCACTCTATTCGTCTTTATCTGAGGGTTTAAATGACTTTTATTACAACCCTATCCCACTCAAGGATAGTACCGTTGAAAATATCCTTGAAGGCACAACTTCGCTTACTGAATTTAATGGAAAAGCTACCCTGAATTGTAAGAACTCATCTGCCTATGACGTACTTTTAATTGCCTTTAATGAGCAAACTAGTTCGCCGGTTTATAGCCTCTTGATACGCTCAGGCACTACACAACAATGTAAGTTAATGAAAGGCACACAAGTTCTTATTTTACCCGGAAAAGAGTTTTCAGGGTCGGTTAACATACCCTTTAATGTGTGGGACTATAATTTCGATCAAGGACTTCAGCAGGTTTACACCTTTGGCGGAGGCTTATCCTTTGCTGTAGTATTTCGAGGAGATTGGGGAGAAGAGTTCTCCTTTACTAATCCATATCAATGTTTTAAATTGAATCCCTAATGATGTTGTATAATGTATCCGTTAGTATTGACCCATCTATAGAATCCGATTGGGTTTGTTGGATGCAAGAGTGTCACATTCCCGAGGTCCTTCAAACCAAGTGCTTCAGCAAGTGCGTGCTCTCGAAGGTACACGGAAATGAAGCAGATGAATGTACGTTTTCAGTACTTTATTGGGCCTTAAGTAAAGAAGACTATGAACGGTATCTTTTGGTCCACGCACCGCGATTACAGGTGGACCATTCTGCTCGTTACGAAGGTAAGTTCGTGGCCTTTAGAACGACTATGGATTTAATTTCAGAACTCATCCCATGAATGTTAAAGCAAAAAAACACTTAGGCCAACATTTTTTAATCAATACAGCGGTTTGTGAGAAAATTGCAGAGGCCTTACCCGTTTTTGCTACACCGATGAACGTAGTGGAGATTGGGCCTGGCAAGGGCGCCATCACTGATTTTTTTCTTAAACGAACCGACATTGATTTTTGCGCATTCGAAGTAGATTTGGAATCAATCCTTTATCTAAAAAAAGCACATCCAGCGTTTAATAAGGTATATAGCCAAGATTTTTTATCGGCGAACTTTAGTGAGTATTTCCAAGAAGCGCAGTTTTGTGTGGTGGGGAATTTCCCATATAACATTTCGTCTCAGATCTTATTTAAATGTTTAGAGGCAAAGGATCAAATCCCGTTGATTCTCGGAATGTTTCAGAAAGAGGTGGCCCGCAGAATTGCCGAGCCCCCTGGAAGCAAAGAATATGGGATATTAAGCGTTTTGATGCAAGCGTACTATGAGGTTAGTTACTTGTTTACTGTAGAACCAGGGTCCTTCTATCCGCCCCCAAAAGTAAAATCCGGTGTAATTCGCTGCGTAAGAAACTCACGAACCGCCTTAGGTTGTGATGAAAAACTTTTCATTAAAGTAGTAAAAGCCGCCTTTAACCAGCGCCGAAAAACCTTACGGAATTCAATTAGGGCCGTTTTTCCGAACGTAATATTAACCGAGGAGTTTGAATCACAGCGCCCAGAGCAACTTTCGGTAGCATCTTTTATTCAACTAACCCTATTAATCGAACCGTATGTCAACAACTAAACTTACCCCTCTTGAAATGCTTCAATCCACCGACTTAGAAACGGTTCTAAGCGGTGTGGAATTAATGGAAGAAAAAGGCAAAACAAGTCAATTACCTGATCTTTTTAAATGCTATTTATTGCATAAGGAATTGCCCCATAAAAAGGCGCTTTATGAGTTGTTGGCTTCTATTTCAGCAAAAGGAGCTCGGGAAGCATGGATGGATTTACTCTCAAATCAGGAATTTAAAGACCTTAAGGCACAAATCGTTAATGTGTTGTGGAATACACGGTTAGATTTTAGTGGTGAATTAGCTTTTTTTGTGGCCTTAGCGGTACAATTAGATTATTTAGGCACCCTGGAGTGTTTAACCCTGATTGAACAAATGGAAGGCCCATTTCAAGAGCAACAACTCCTGGAGTCTGAACTTGTATTAAAAGAGTATGTTAAAAATCAACCTGTGGATGGGGACCAAAAACAACAGCTAATCGTTTCACTGGTTCAACATCTTGAACAATTGAAAATGCAAGAAGATGACGGGCTATTTTTCGAGTAACATGGTGTTGTATCGTTGAATAACCGCTTCATTCATTTGTATGAATTTATCATGTTTAGAGGCATAGAAACCAAAACTTTTTTCATAGGAAGCTTTCGTAGTTCCATGGGAGGAAAAAAGGATTTTTAAGGCACGGTCGAGCTGTTTCTTGTATTGGACAGGAGCACCATAATTTTTTTGATAATGCATTTCAAGGAGATAAACTTCAGCCATAACGTCGATCATTTTATTTTCTTCAATCACAGACGAATGACCATGGGTGGATTGACAAGCAAACAAAAGAAAAAAGCAAAAGACACTCACTGCTAGTTTCATAATCGATTAAACAAAAGACGTTTTCCGTTGCTGCCTTCAATCATGTTACCGCCCTCATACACTAAACGACCATTAACAAATGTTCGGCTTACTTCGTGGCTGAATGTGATTCCCTCAAACGGAGACCACCCACATTTATAGAACAGATTGTTTCTACTAACCGCTGTTTTATGCTTAGGATTAATTTCCACTAAATCCGCAAAATATCCCTCTTTGATATAGCCGCGGTTTTCAATGCGGAATAAATCCGCAGGTGCATGGGCCATTTTTTCTACAATACGCTCTATTGAAATCACGCCTTGAATTGATTTTTCAAGCATGGCAAGTAATGCGTGTTGAACTAATGGACCACCCGATGGCGCATTTAGGTAGTTCTGTTCTTTTTCTTCAAGGGTGTGAGGCGCGTGGTCGGTTGCAATGACATCTATTCGGTTTTCAAGGACCGCCTTCCAAATTGCTGTGCGATCTTCTTGTGTTTTTACGGCAGGATTCCATTTGATGAGATTTCCTTTCATGGCGTAATCGTCATCGCTGAACCATAAGTGATGCACACAGGCTTCTGCTGTAATTTTCTTTTCTTTTAAGGGCAGTGTATTTGAGAAAAGGGCCGTTTCTTTTCCCGATGAAATATGCAATACGTGAAGCCTTGCCCCCGTTTTTTTAGCGAGTTCAACCGCAAAAGAAGAAGAGAGGTAACAGGCCTCTTGACTGCGAATTATCGGGTGCATCTCGATGGGTATTTCCAATCCAAACCTTTCTTTTGCCTTGGCAAGGTTATGTTTTATGGTCGCTTCATCCTCGCAATGCGTGGCAATTAGCGCGGGGGAATTTGCAAATACGCGTTCCAAGGTATGGTAATTATCCACCAACATATTACCGGTGGAAGACCCCATAAAGATTTTAATTCCACATACATGTTCAGAATTGGTGCGCATCACCTCATCGTAATTATCGTTTGAAACGCCCATGAAAAAGGAATAATTACCAATCGATTTTTCCGCTGCTATAGCATACTTTTCCTCCAAAAGGCTCTGAGTTAAAGCATTAGGAACCGTATTGGGCATTTCCATAAAAGAAGTGATTCCTCCGGCAGCGGCTGCACGCGATTCCGTATAAATATCTGCTTTGTGGGTAAGGCCCGGTTCTCTGAAGTGCACTTGGTCGTCAATACATCCTGGGATTAAGAGGTTCCCATTCAGATCGATTTCCTGATCACAAGGCAGGTCAATTTGACCGCCAATGGATTCAATAATTTCACCACGGATGCTTAAATCTGCAAAGTACCGTTGGCCTTCATTTACAATCTGGGCATTCCGAAGTATGGTTCGACTCATAATTTCATGGTTCTCATTTTCCAAACGCCGAGTAAAGCCTCTTTAAAAATCCCTGTACTCATTTTAGATTCTCCGTATACCCGGTCTTTAAACGTGATTGGTACTTCGGTGATTGGATATTGATGTTTTCGCACCGCATATTTCATACATATCTGAAATGCATAGCCTTTGAAGTGAATAATATCTAGGTTAATGGATTGAAGAGCTTGGTTTGTGTAACATTTGAATCCGGCGGTGGAGTCGTGCACCCCAATCCACAAAACCAATCGTACATAAAGGTTGGCAAAATAAGACAACAACCACCTACTGAAGGGCCAATTTTCAATCTTCCCACCCTTACAATACCGCGATCCAATGGCGAGAGCGGCACCATCCACACAGGCCCTTTTTAGACGAATTAAATCCGCAGGGTCATGTGAGAAATCGCAATCCATTTCAAAAATAAAGGCATATTCTTTGGCTAAAGCCCATTTGAATCCGGCAATGTAGGCAGTGCCTAAACCAAGTTTTCCAGCGCGATTGAGCATAAAAATCCGATTCGGGTATGTCTCCATAATGCCTGAGATGATTTCGGCGGTACCATCAGGAGAGTTATCGTCTACAAATAAAATATTAAAAGATTCTTCCAGCGCCATAACTGCATGAGCCATCCGTTGAACGTTTTCACGCTCGTTGTAGGTGGGAATTATGACAAGGCTGTTCGACATGAATTATTGTTAGCCAACGAAATTAAGGAATCGAATGCAGTTCTTAAAACAATCTTTCAATTTTAACGGAATGACCTAAAAAGTATCTCGTTTACAAACATTAACACCCTGAACCCATTATTCCTTGTTATCTTTGCCATATAGTATAAGCATATGGATATTCAAATAATCTTAATAAAGGCAGCCCAATTAATTGCTTCTTTAGCGTTTTTAGTAACAATACATGAGTTTGGGCATTTCATCCCTGCCAGAATATTTAAGACAAAAGTTGAAAAATTTTATTTGTTTTTTAATCCATGGTTCTCAATTTTCAGGTACAGAAAGGTAAACGGTACCAAACGATTTTCTTGGTTTACCAAAGAAACACCAAAAGATTGGGAAGATGGGAGCGATAAAACCGAGTGGGGAATTGGATGGCTACCGCTTGGGGGATACGTTAAAATCGCCGGAATGATTGACGAATCCATGGACAAGGATCAAATGGCGCAACCGGCAAAACCCTATGAGTTTAGAACCAAAAAACCATGGCAGCGACTTATTATTATGATCGGCGGGGTAACGGTTAATTTGATTGCAGGATTTATTATTTATGGGGCCATTGCATGGTATTGGGGTGGCGCTGAATTGAATACGGCTAACCTTAAGTCTGGTATGGCGGTACACCCGTATTTGGCAAAATACGATGTGGTTTCAGGAGACGTAATTACCAAAGTCAATGGAGATGAGGTTACGTCATTTGACGACATTAACCGGGGACTTCTATTGCGCAACAAAACAACACTTACCCTTGTCCGCGATGGGAAGATCCTTGAACGAAAATTACCCGAAGGCATTGATCAAGAACTTTTTCAAAACGGCGCCATGTCTATTGCAACGTTTAGGGCGCTTTCCAACGGGGTTGAATCAATTACCCCCGGAGGCTTGGCGGAGAAAGCGGGCTTAAAGAAAGGCGACCAACTCTTGAACATTGATGGGGATATGATTACGTATTTCGACGACATTCAAACGGCATTATATGCAAAACGATCAAAGAAGGCTGCGTTATTAGTGCTACGAGGAACAGATACGGTGTTGATTCAAACAAAGGTAACTGCAGAGGGAACCATTGGGTTTGGGGCTCAAAATAAATTTACAGAGGACACCCTCGCCTTAACTAAGGTAAACTATAGTTTAGGTGAAAGCATGTCAAAAGGCATCTTTGGCGGAACGCAACTATTACGAGATTATGTAGCACAATTTAAGTTTGTGTTCACGAAAAAAGGGGCAACTTCTGTCGGCGGGTTTACACGGATAGGGGATATGTTCGCTCCGGTTTGGGATTGGAAAGTGTTTTGGTTCAATACTGCGTTTTTATCTTTCGCGTTGGCATTTATGAATATCTTGCCGATTCCAGCACTCGATGGGGGGCATGTGGTGTTTTTATTGTACGAATGGATTACAGGTAAGGAAGCGCCACAGAAAATTCTTGAGACCGCGCAGTATGTAGGTTTTTTCTTGTTGTTAGGCTTGATGATTTATGCCAATGGGAACGACTTGATTCAGTTAGTCTTTAAGTAAATTCATTTTACCTTGAATCCCTAAACTAATGAGCGTTGCTCGAGTTTTGGCCAGTGTTGCTTTTGGACCCTCAAAATATTCATCAACAGTTTGATGGAATAACAACAGCCAATCCGTAAATAATTCCTTGGTAAGCGGCATGTGGAGGTGTTTTTGGGTAACATTTTCGGTATACCCCGCTTCGTCCAAGAGGATGAATCTCCAAAATTTCTTCATGCTAGGAAGGTGCGCATCCCAATTAAGGTCTTTGAAAAAAGGATAAAGTGAGCTTGATTGCAGCACTCTTGAATAAAAATGATCAACAAGAAGCTCAATGTCCTCTGCCGTTTGTATATCTTGCTTCATGCTTAAAATTAGAAAAAAGCACGCAGTTCCATGCCACCGTTATGTACAACATTGATTCCCGCCGGCTTTCTGCCCGAATAAACAAGGTTCAATTGTAAATTCTTGCCAACATTGCGTTGCCAAGTAACAGACCAAGTATAATTTGACCCCGGCCTCAATGCTTCGAGCATTTCAAAGGCCACCGGAGAAAGGGGATTGCCATTAAACGTTAAATTAAGGTATTTAAAAGAGCCTTGAATACTTCCTTTTTGTGTGGTATTGTATTTTGCCTCTAATCCAAGTTCTTTGGAGTTGCTTTGCTCAGACCCATACATCGGGTCGTTGGCTTTAGACGATAATTTACCATCGATCGAAATCCGGTAATTGGTTGTGGGTTGATAGGAACACTCCAGGCGAAGATATTGATAACGAACACGGTAGTTTCTTCCTTGGGTATAATCAACGGAAGAGGTTTTTTCTCCTTGTTGACCTTCTGTCTTGAATGAAACGGATGGGGTTACATTCCAACGCAACATCACTTCGTTGTATCCAATAGCCTTTGCGTCAAATCCCGTAGCTAAGAGGGTTTTGTTGAGGTTTTTATTGATTATATAATGACCATGAATTTTCGCTGAGGTTCTAAAAAAATATAAGGAATTCCTTAAAGAAAATGCCGATGATATAAGTGAACTATTCAGGATGTCTGCGTTGAGCGGGTTCAAAAGGGCGGCAACATCTAAGGCGCTTAATTTTCGAGTTGCACGCATTCTAAGTTGGTTGGAAACGTGTGATAAACCCTTTAAAATCCCCGATTTTTTATTCCAAATCAATTCAGGACGCCAAAATAAACTTTGATTATATTCATTGGAATAGGTTTTTTGATACGCATTACTTGGGGTGAATATTCGAATATAGTTGGCTTGATCGATGAATGCCGCCGTCTCAAATTCATTTAAATCCTTTACGCCATCGTTGTTGTAATCGACCCAAGTATATACCCCCTGCCCAGAATTGACCTCCAGGTAGATAAAGTTTCGTTTTTGTTCTAAGCCCGACCCAACTTCGTAATACGTGTCAAAGGTTAAAGCCCCTTTTAGAAGCCGCTTAGATACATTAATGCGCCCAACCAAGGATTGGTCTGGCGCTATTTGGAGTAAGGAGCTATCCAACACGCTTAAATTCCGGAGTCCAAGAACAAGGTCATATTGCCCCCCTTTTCGATCTCGAATTTGAATTTCTCCGCCCAGTGTTGTTCCGCGAGCTGCGGCCTCAAAACCGGAGCTGTCCGGACGCCAATCGAAACGTTCACGATAAAATAATTTTAACAAGGACTGACTGCTGTCTGCATTTTGAAGGTATCCTTGAATGTCATAAAATGCATAGCTTGTTGAATTCATCCCAAATAATGCATCTCTTCGGTTAAGTTCTTGATCATCTTTAATGCCGATTTTAATCCGATTTATGGTTTGAGAAGCATCTAGACGGTGTCTAATAAATTGAGCGTTAACCAGTCCCGTACTACTTAAGACACTCGCATCCCAGGAAACAGAAAGCCCTTTGTTTTTTATGCCCCCGTCTGAATAAAGCCGGGTGCCTTTGAATACCGACCCTACGGTAAAAGACTGCGCCTGTAAGCTGAGTGAACCTGTTTTAGCATGTTGGATTTTGTGAGATAGTTTTGCATTCCATTGCGGGCCGATAAAATTCATGTTTCTAATATTCCAATCGCGATCAAATTCCACCGCTCGATAGGGCTCAATAAATGAGAAATTAGTTCCAAGGAGTTCCGATTCAAGGCTCGTTATATGATTCCAACGCAAAGGGTCTATGGTGCCTTGCCGAATTATTTTGGTTCGATTTCCTAATCCCCAGTCGTTTTGTCGGTCTGTACTTGCGAATAAATTGATGGCAGATTCTGTGGCGGAAAACTCCGTTTCTAGGGCCCATTTTTTTCCTAGTTTCTGTTGAATCCCTGCGCTAATCATACGTTTTCGTTTTGGGGCGTTAATCCGCTGAATCGGCATGTAGTTTCCTTGAGGTACCCCACTAACGGGGCTCACCCATTTATAAACAGCACCAAATGCAGTGGTTTTTTCTAAGAGGTAGTCGCCTTTATTGGGGCCGACTAATAAGAATGTTGCGCGATATTTTGCTGAATCAGGATTGACAGAGAAGACGAGTACGGAATCATAGCCAAGGGAATCAATAAGTCGATACAGGTTTTGGTTGGCTTGAAATCCAACGGAATCGAGGGTGCTTAAATATGCGTTGCTTAAACTATCTCCCGCGTTTGCAATGAGCTGTTTTGTTGTGGCATTTAAGCTTAATTGTAAGGGTTGGTTTTTCAGGTCTTGCTCTTGATAATAATTCAGCCAAGCGGATGTGCTTTTAGTGGTAAAACCCACATGCTGTTGAATCAATCCGCGAGTATATGCTTGGTCTGCATATTGAAATTCTACTACGACACGAACATCCTTGGTTATTAGGTTTCGAGCCGTAAACACAAGTTCTGCGCTATTATAGTCTATGGTGTAATCGAATTCTTGCCCGCGTTGTAATAACCGGCCATCAATGTATACCCGTTCTGTACCTGATAAAACAACAATAAATGGTTCGTTTTCTGCACCGATGAGCCGATATGGCCCCTGATTATTTTCTATTCCTTGAATGATTTGCCGTTGGAATTTACCCTTTGATAAGCCCATGCTAGACTGGAGTTTTATTTGCTTCTCCGGGCTAGTATTCAATGCGTGTGTTAGGGTTAATCCCTGCCCTCTTTTTTTGTAATTCAGGAAGTATCCTTCGGGTTTAGCAATCCAAAAATCTCCTGCTGTGAGCTTAAAACGATCGGTATATAATTGTATAAATACCTGGTCAAACTCTTGAAGTTTACTTGTGTTTCCGTCTGGTTGTATGGGAATGTTAGCATCAGAGACTGAGGCAGAAATGTTTAGTTTTTCAGAGATTTTCCCCGTTAACTCCAGGTTTAAGGTGGAGTTTATTCCAAGGTTTTGGCGGTTTCCAAAGGTCACGCCTCGGGAAATACTGCCGCGTTTATTGATGTCGTTCCCTCCAAAAAGTTGATCGATTAAAACGGCTTCCTCAGGAATTGTATACAGGTTATTGTTTTTGTTTGGAATTAAAACAAGAGAATCGTAAAGCTGCTGTTTTGGGGATAAATTAGTGGTTAAACGCAGGTACTTCACCAGAACCAAACCGCTTATTTCGGGGCGAAAAAAAATAGTTTTATCCATGTAATTTACGCGATACAGGTCTCTCGAAAGCGTATCTGTTTTATAAATACACAAAACACTTCCCGGTAATATGGACAGGGAATCTAGGCGCTGTGGTGAAATTCCCGCGGTTAATTCGCGCTGTTGAAAATTTGACTGCCCGAATAGTACTCCCCAAAAGAGTAATGTTATCCAGAAGCACCAATATTTATTCATTATTACGAAATTACGGAATGTAAACTAACGGGGTTTGCTAATTTTGATTGTAATTTGTCGCGGATGAAATATATATCACTCTTTTTATACCTAATCCCTTGGCTTATATATAGTCAAGACACCTTGTTGCTTATTATTGAAGCGGATGAGGTGCATGTGGGTAAACCTTCATTGTATGATGACTTTAACGGGTCAACCTTAGACCAATCCCGTTGGTATGGCTACTACCCTTGGGGTGGGCTGTCATTGGACGCAAAGACCTATACCGACCCCTCCTTGTGTAACCAAACAAATGGCGTGCTCACGCTTTCCGTAGATACCGTTTCGGAATGGAGGTCTTTTCCAAGTTGGATGGTAGATGCTTCAAAAATCGAAAGCAACCCCGCATTAATGCGCAATGGCCAGCTAGAAATCAAGCGTTTAACTTCAGCCGCTTGGAGTAAAAGGCAGTTTCGTTTTGGATATTTTGAGGCGCGTTGTTTGCTTCCAAAAGGAAAAGGGTATTGGCCAGCATTTTGGCTATATGGCGGAAATCCAAATGAGGAAATTGATATAATGGAGGCCAAAGGAGAACGAAAGTCGTCCTACCACGTGGATATACACTGTCCAAATCGCTGCGATCGAATAAAACAATTTGGATTGATTGATAAACCTTTTGGTCATTGGGTGAAAACGAACCAACGCATTTCAGAGACTTGGGTAACCTTTTCAGGATTATGGACTCCGGAAGGGATTTTATTCTATTTTAATGACCGCCTTGTTGCTCAGCACAAAGCAGTCTTTAACACCGAGATGAATTTAATTGCTAATTTTTCGCTCGCGATGGATAATGGGCCGTTTTCTCCGGGGCCAAATGGAAAGACAGGCTTTCCGGCAGCGTATTTAATCGATTATATACGGGCATGGGAAATCCCTGAGTTATCAAATAATACGCTGAAGTTTAAAGCCCTAGAAGAGGCTCGATTCATCAAGGTTATTCCAACAGGATTACAGGAGGTTAAGTTTGAGTTTTCTCCTCAAGGGAATAATAAATGTAGGTTGTTTATTGAGAAAGAAAGCGATGAATCGGATAAGGAAAACGAATTTTTACCCGTTTTGGAACTCGATTTATCGGCAAGCACTCAATACATCGACTACACCTTTTGGTCTCCTGGAAGGTATTATTTACGCGTGTTAAACGGACAGAAAACCACTCAAATACCGTTTATAAAGCGCGATTAGGTGCATTGAATTTCACCTCGAAAAGGCTGGGCCAATATTTCCCTGTAATGTAGGTTTTTTTGGTTTTTTGATTGTATGCGATTCCGTTGAGCACCTCCCCATTTCCCTTTCCTTTTTGAACAGCAGGAGTTGCATCAATAGTAGCGATAACCTTCCCTGTAGCGGGGTCAATAACGGCAATGAGATTGCTGGTCCAAACATTTGCATAAATGAGTCCATCAATGAATTCCAGTTCATTTAACTTGGTGATAGCCCCTTCATGGGTATAGGCTTGAACGACACGGATCTCTTTAAACGTTTTGGGGTCTCTAAAGGTTAATCGCTCACTGCCATCGGACATGATTAAAAATGTACCATCATAGGTTATTCCCCAGCCTTCGCCCGCATAGGTAAATTGTTTTATCGGTTCAAAGTCGTTTTTGTTGTAAACATAACATATGTTATTCTGCCATGTAATTTGGAATAGTTTCTCTCCAACAATGGTAAGACCTTCTCCGAACACCGGAACCGGCTGTCCTTTTCTTCGAATCATTGCCCCCGTATTTAAGGCAACCTCACCGATCAGTGTGGCCCCAATACCCCGTGGGTCTCCTGTCCCTTCGAATAGTTTGTCCTCAGAAAAAACTAAGCCTTGAGTAAAGGAGGAATCGTTGTGTGGAAATTGGTTTAGTATTGTTAAGCTCCAGGATTGAGGAGGAGTGTCTGAAAGCACATACAAGACACGTTCATCTTCTGTTTGCCCCAGTGAATGATGTTTAGCAGTTATTTTAAGCGCGTGAGCACCAAGCGTTAATAAGGCTTTCGGTATGCTGATTTTTGTTTGTTTTTTGGCGTTTGCATACGTGTTAAGTAGACTGTCGTCTAAATAAATACGTACAGTTACACCCTCCTCCGTGGTGAGGGCAATCGTTTCAAAGGATTCACCAAAGATTCTGGATAGATTTCCTTCCTTTTCAAAGTAGGATATGGGTCCCAACGGCCGGTCGTCTTCAGTATTTTTAAAGGTGTTAAGGATAAATGCTCCCGCCACTAAGCCAAGCAGTCCAATGATGAGTAAGGTTGTTTTATTTTTCATAGCATGCAGCAATAAACTCACAGTCAATACCCTCGTGCGAGGTGCTTCCTAATAATGTTCCATCCTTGACCACGAAAAGCTGTGGAGATTGATGGGGAACTTGAAAATAATCTGATAGATCATTGGATATTTGGCGATGAGATAATAAATCCAATACCCAACATGTTGACTCCTCATCGGCACAGGCGTGTAATCGCTTCAGCGCAAACGAAGAAATAATACAACGCGTAGAATGTTTAAAGATAAGTTGTGGCGACTCGTAACTTTGTCCAAGGAGTTGAGAGATCGAAATATTCGGGGTTAATGCTAAAAACCGCATAAATTAAAAGTGAAATTGGTTGAGAAAGCGCACATCATTTTCTGAATACAAGCGTAAATCAGTTACTCTGTATTTTAATTGGGCAATTCGCTCAACGCCCATACCGAATGCAAAACCGCTATAAACGGTAGAATCAATCCCGCAAGCATCTAGCACGTTAGGATCAACCATGCCGCAGCCAAGAATTTCTAACCACCCCGTATGTTTACATACCGCACAGCCTGTTCCCTGACATAAAGAACAAGAAACATCTACCTCTGCGCTTGGCTCCGTGAAAGGAAAATAGGAGGGGCGCAGGCGAATCTTCGCGGACTCTCCAAAGAGTGATTTCGCAAAATAATCCAGCGTTTGTTTCAAATCGGCGAAGGACACGTTTTTATCAATATACAAACCCTCCACTTGATGGAAAAAACAATGTGCCCGTGCCGAAATGGCTTCGTTGCGGTATACACGACCCGGAGAAATGGTTCTAATGGGCGGTTTTTGATTTTCCATCACACGAACTTGGACCGAACTGGTATGCGTTCTTAGTGAAAGCCCCTCAATCGCTGATTCGATAAAAAAGGTGTCCTGCATATCCCGCGCAGGGTGATCGGGCGGGAAATTAAGGGCAGAGAAATTATGCCAATCATCTTCGATTTCAGGCCCTTCTGAAACTGAAAAACCAATCTTAGAAAAAATCTGAATGAGCTCGTTTCGAACCAACGTGAGGGGATGAAGGCTACCAATAGGAGTGTTTTTACCTGGTCGGGTAAAGTCTATGTTATTTGTCTCTTGATTTCCTGTTTCCTCCCATGAAATTCCGGAAAGTTTTTGTTCTAAGTGTTGTTTAAGCTCGTTTAACCGCTGTCCTATTTCTTTTTTTTCTTCAGCTCCAATGGTTTTGAACTCTTGATATAAGACTTTTAAAACTCCCTTCGCTCCGAGATATTGAATTCGAAATGCTTCTGCACCTTGCTTGGTTGATATAACAATTCCAGCAATTTCACGTTCCACGTGTTCGATTTTTTCTCGCATGTTGTAACTTTTTTAGGCAGAAAATGGTTTAAGCATTAGCGATGCAAAATTATGTTTTTATTTCCAAACGCCCCCTGATCCCAACTAGTCGTCGGCAAATGGGCATGGAAATTTTACAATATTTTGTCTTTCACTAATTTATATGTTACTTTTGAATGATTCTATTCGATATGAAAAAATTAATTATTTTAGGAATGATGGCGGGGTTTTTAATCACCGCTAATGGTTGTAAGTCAAAAGATCCTGCAATTTTAAAAGTATTTGTACGGTCTTCTTCCAATCAATTAATAAGCGGCGCTAAGGTTGTGGTTATAGGAGACCAGCAAAGTAATCCGCAAACAGGGGCATTCGTTGATACTACCTTTACCAACAGCTCTGGGTTTACTTCGGTTGATATGGACCAATATTTCAATACATCAGGCCCTGAAAACACCACAGGATATTTTGATATCATCGTGAAACATAATAATAAAACGGCTACCGGATATTCTCGTTGTAGAATACATACAACAGCTGTTGAAACTATATATCTTCCCAACTAACCAAACTCAACCTGAACATGAAAAGAAGAATCATACAAAGTATATCGCTTGTTTTAATGCTTGTTATCATCCAAGCCTGTGTAAAAAAAGAGGATACCATTGCAAAAATTGAGGTACGTAATGAAAACAATGAATTGGTTGAACAGGCCATGGTTGTGTTGCACGGAACATCCACATGTAATTGCCCCTCACAGGTAGTTGTTTATGATACGGCTTACACCAATGCCGCTGGAATTGCAACCTTTAATTACAATGAAATCTATCAATTGGGTCAAGCGGGTGTTGCGGTGTTGGATATCGAGGCCTACAAAGGAAACCGTCAAGGTCAAGGGATTATTAAAATAGAGGCTGAAAAAACCAACGAAGAAACGGTAATTATTCAGCCGTAATTAAGCACTTATTTTCAACGTGGGATACCCGTTTTGAGTAAAGTGCTCTAAATCTAATGCAGGAATCTCATGCCTATCTAAAATGATGCGATAGTACGTTTCAGTGTCTTGAGTGTCTTCCTGGATTAAATCGTAAACCGAACCATGGGGTAGAAACCCACCTATGATACCCAACATGCGGTTTAATGCACTAAAGCTAAGCTCGATTGAGCTGTCAACAGCCAGGTTTTTAGTTTTCAATTGACCAAAGCAAATTGCTTTTTGGCTGAAGCTGTTGAATTGAATTTCACGGATATTTATTGTTTTCATGTCTTTTTTTACAAAGATGCGCGCGGATGAACGTAAACAATTTACGTTGAGCGTGATTTATTAAATAAACACACTGTTTTTTAGCTAAATTTGCATCATGCTTGAAAATCAACAAATGAGTTTTTTACAACACCTTGATGAACTTAGGTGGCGTTTGGTGCGCATTGCGGTGGCAGTTATTTTGGTTGGCGTGGTTTTGTGGATTTATCAGGAGTGGGTTATGAACCATGTTTTTTTAGCCCTAAAAGATAAAGAGTTCATTACGTTCCGCGTATTGTGCACCTATTTTGGTGTTTGTGTCGCAGATACTTCGGTTAAAATGCAGAGCATGACCGTTTCGGGACAATTCAACTACGCAATGATGATGTCCATAATGGGGGGACTAATTATTAATGCCCCGTATATTTTCTATCAAATTTGGGCTTTTGTCAAACCGGGATTAAAAAAGAATGAACTTCGTGCCGCAAAGGGCCTGGTTTTTTATGTGAGTTTGTGCTTTTTTTCTGGGATTATTTTTGGATATTTTGTGGTTGCTCCCTTAACGGTTCAGTTCTTTGGTGGATTTCAAATTAGTCCCGAGATAGAGAATAATTTTACGATTGGCTCTTATATGGGGACCATAATCTCTACGGTATTTTATACAGGGGTACTTTTTTTATTACCTATCGCAAGTTTTATCCTTACTAAAATCGGGTTGATCGGACCGGATTTTTTAAAAAAATATAGGAGACATTCGATTGTGGTTATTCTAATTATCTCTGCCGTGATCACTCCGCCAGATATGCTGTCTCAAATTATTGTTTCAATACCCATTATTGGATTGTATGAAATCGGGATAGTGGTTTCAAGGCGAACAAGTAAAAATAAGAATACGATTGAATAAGCTTATTTTTACCGTATTGATGATTGCCTTTGGTTTGGGAGTCCTCAGTGCACAAAAAACCTCTGTGTTTGGTGTGGTTACCGAACAGGCATCAAAATCTCCGATCCCGTTTGTTAAGGTTAGCTTTTATGGCAGCAAAATATCTACCATTACAGATAGCCTCGGTAGATACAAACTCGAAACGTATTATCCAGTTGATTCCTTACAGATATATAATTTAGGTTATAAGGTCGTTCGAATTAAGCTAAAACAAGAGGTTCAACAAGAGGTTAATGCAGCGCTTCGTCCTGTATCAAGGGAGGTCAATGAAATTGTTGTTTTACCTCCGGATGAATTCCCCTCTACTAAATTGCACAAAAAAATTATTGCCCATAAACCTGTAAATAATAAAGAAAAACTTCAGGCCTATCAATATGAAGCGTATAATAAGTTTCAAGTGGATATTAATAATATCGGGTCAGAGTTTTCTGCTTTAGGCCCTATAAAACGATTAAATGTTGTCCTCGATTATTTGGATACTTCTACGAATCAAACATTGGTTTTGCCAGCAGTTTTGGCCGAATCCGTGTCGGATTTTTATTTTGCGAACCGCCCGAAACGAAAAAGAGAAGTTGTTAAAGCATCCCGAATTACCGGCGTTGAAAATCTTCAGGCCGCACAGTTTCTCGGAGACATGTACTTAGATATTAATATCTATGAGAATGTAATCGACTTATTCGGTAAATCCTTTATTAGTCCACTTGCAAATTATGCGCGTTCCATGTATCGGTTTTATCTTGATGATTCGACATACATCGGGAATAAATTCTGTTATAAATTAAGATTTGAACCGAAAAACACAAGTAACTTGACGTTTTACGGTGAAATGTGGGTGCATGATACTACCTACGCAATTCAGTCAATTAAAGTAAACATATCGGAAGGCGCGAATTTAAATTATATTCAAGATTTATATGTTGAACAAGAATTCGAACAGGTAGAACAAGAGGTTTGGATGCTAAAAAAGGAAATTCTTTTGTTGGATATTCGGTTAACAGAGAAGACCAAAATCTATGGTTTTCTTGGAAAAAAAACGAGCAGCCGGAAACGCTTTATCATCAATGAACTGAAACCGGATGATTTTTACAATACATCAACGACGGTTGAATTTCTGGAGAACTCAAAAACCCAAAACATCGATGCGTGGGATTCATTGCGTCATGAAACATTGAATAAAACGGAACGTGGAATTTCAGAAATGATTGATACATTAAATAAAACAACCTATTTCCAAAGCCTTAGAACCTTAACTTATTTTGCTTCGACTGGATACTATCCGTTGGGAAAAATCGAATTAGGAAATGCCACGTCATTAATTAGTAGAAATCCCGTTGAAGACACGCGGCTTTCTTTGGCCATCAGGACGTCCAATGCCTTCTCAAAGCGTTTAGAGCTTGGGGGAAAAATAGGTTATGGTATAGGGGACGATCGGTTTAAATATTCTAGTTTAATTAGATTTAATATCACCCCAAAGAAACGGGGTATGTTGTCTACCTATTTTTCGTATGATTTGGAGCAAATTGGTCAATCACCAACCGCAGCACAATTAGGTAACACCTTCGCGACCGTATTAAATACAGCTCCTTTTGACAAATTAACGTTTGTAAAGAAGATTGGCTTTAATTTAGAAAAGGACCTTAGAAAAGACTTAATAATCCTAGGGGGATTTGATTGGAAGGATTATACCCCTTTAGGAATTAGCACGTATTTAAGTCCTAATCTCAGTATTGGTGGTTTTGATACCCTAAGAAATTTAACCACGGCCGAAATAATTACTAGGATAAGGTGGACGAAAGATGAAGAGTTTTTATCCGGACAATTTGATAGAACGAGTGTTGGGTCATCTTTCCCTATTTTATCCTTACAATGTGTAATCGGCGTGAAGGGTATAGCTGGCAGTATGTACAATTATCAAAAACTAGAGTTTCAGTTAGAACATTATACACAACTTGGTGCACTGGGAAGATTGAGATACGGCACGAGTATGGGGTGTGTTTTTGGTTCAACGGCATTTCCATTTTTAAAAGTTCACGAAGGAAATCAATCGTATTGGTTATTACTTTCATCCTATAATAAAATGAATTTTTTAGAATTTATTTCTGATAAATATGCCAGTGCTTTTATTGAAAATCATTGGGAAGGACTGTTTTTTAATAAAATCCCAGGGATCAATAAACTAAACTTAAGATTCGTCTCCACTGCGCGTGTTTTATATGGGACACTTTCAAGTAGACATGCTGACATTGTAATAATACCAGATTATGTTAAGTCGTTTGGTCAGCTTCCATATGTGGAATGTTCAGCAGGATTAGAAAATGTATTCAAAGTGCTCCGCGTCGATTTTGTGTGGAGAGCAACACACAACGTACCAGGAACCAGTCCTTTTGGAGTAAGGGGACGAATCTCATTCAATTTTTAGTAATTTCGAATCATGAAACTCTACACAGAACAAATCCGAAAAACCTACCGGAACCGAAGTGTGGTTGACGGCGTTTCTATTGAAGTTAGTCAAGGCGAAATTGTTGGTTTATTGGGGCCAAATGGCGCAGGTAAAACAACTTCATTTTACATGATTGTAGGCTTGGTTAGCCCGGATGAAGGAAGAGTTTTTTTGGACGGGAGGGAAATCACAAAATTACCGATGTACAAACGAGCTCAATTAGGCATAGGTTATCTTCCACAAGAAGTTTCGGTCTTTCGTAAACTAAGCGTAGAAGACAACATTCTCGCAATTTTAGAAATGACGGATTTATCAAAATCCCAACGGGAAGAAAAATTAGAAAAGTTACTCTCTGAATTTTCTTTAAATCATGTCCGAACAAACTTAGGAAATCGCCTATCAGGTGGTGAAAAACGCCGAACAGAAATTGCGCGAGCCTTGGCTACTGATCCAAAGTTTGTGCTGTTAGATGAACCGTTTGCAGGGGTGGACCCCATTGCAGTGGAAGATATTCAGTCTATTGTGTCCGATTTAAAAAAACGAAATATCGGAGTACTCATTACAGATCATAACGTCCAAGAGACGCTTTCCATTACGGATCGTGCGTATTTGTTGTTTGAGGGAAAGATTCTTAAAAGTGGGTCCGCTGAGGATTTGGCAAACGATGAACAGGTTAGGAAAGTTTATCTGGGACAAAATTTCAAATTGCGCAAGTAATCACCTTAACAAGCGCACCGACCCCGTAAGCTGTTGCCATGCACTGGGGAATTCACAACCGCGATATCTGATGTTATAGGTGTATGTGCCATCTTGAGCTGGCTTACCATTATATACTCCATCCCATCCTTCCGCTAGATTATTGGTTTCAAAAACGCGTTGTCCCCATCGATTATAGATAATAAATTCCCAGTCATTTATTTCAAAGGTGGTTTCTGCTTTAAACACATCGTTTTTTCCGTCTTGGTCGGGAATAAACGTATTCGGTATATAGATCGAAAATGGAAAGACCATGACGGTTTCTCGGGTAGAATCTTTACAACCGAACTCATTGGATACGGTGAGTGTCGGATAATCGGTACCCGTATTTTGATATTCATGGGTGAAATCCGGCAACTCAGAATAAAATCCCCGATGGTCAAAAATATAGGAGTAAGTCGTTGCCCCAAGGGATTGATTGGTAAATGTAACTTCATTATCGCACACATCTATTTGATTCGGGCTCACGCTAAATGCTGCGACCGGTGAGGGATTAACAGCAATTAAATCTTGCTGAAGCAAATTGAGGGTGTCGATACACCCTTCAAGCGTGATCATGGTAAGGCCAACATTGTAGTTTCCAACTACGGTATATACGTGAAAACCGTTAAGGCTGCTTGAATAACTTCCGTCACCAAAGTCCCAACTATATGTTGCCGGACCGTCAGCAGTTGACGTATTAATAAAGGTTGCCGAAAACGGCACACATTGTAGCCCTGGAATCATGGTAAAGCCAATATTCGGCTCAAAATAGACATACACGCTGCCCTGTATTGAATCTATGCAATTATCAAATGCGCCGTATAGTGTTATGGGCTGAACCCCGGCTTGACTAAAGCCTACCGGATAAACATCCACGATATTTGCGGTTTGCGGAATTCCGTTTGGACCGAAATCCCACCAATAGGATGCGGAAGGGGGACCACTGACGGTTCCATCAAAGGTATATAAGCCGCCGTTGATGCATAGTGAATCTGTATTTGAATAGGATAACACTAGGGGTTCATTTATTGTGATTGTTAGGGTATCTGAATCGCTGCAATTCATACCAGAACTCACATTTAAAACAACTTGATAGGTGCCCGCACTTGCATACGTATAGGCTGGCGTCAGGGCATTACTGGTGTCATTTGACTGCCCAAACACCCCGAAATCCCAATGGGTATTCAGTGCGTTGGTAGAGTTGTTTCCAAACGGAATTGTTAACCCAATACAATTGACATTTTGTGGTACAGAACCCAGCGCCGTGGGCACATCAAAGATATAAATCGAGTCATTAAACGACGTAATACAGTCCCCATTATCACCGGTAAGTATGATGGAATGGTAACCAGCCACGTTAAAGGTAACATTTGGAACGGCCAATCCAGAGGCATTTTGAATAGACGCGGTGTTATCTAACACCCAAGTATAGGTGCCAATCCCAGGAGGAGCACTGCTATTTCCAATAAAATTGAATTGATTTCCAATAATGCATAAAGAGTCTTCGCTCGACCAGGACACTGAAAACGGATTATTAACAATGACTGACATATACGCAGTATCTGTACAAGGCTGTCCAGGATTCACAATCAGTGAGACATTATAGGTTCCGGGGGATGGGTAAGTAAATCCAGGTTGAGCTTGACTACTTACGTCATTCGTTACCCCTTGCACACCAAAATTCCAAGCGTAGGAAGAACCACCGTACGAGTTGTTTACAAAGTTCACGGTTAACCCTTGACAATAAGATACAAAAGTGGGAAGTTGTTCTTGGGTTGGTAATAATGCTTGTAGGGTAATATTACAATCAAATACTCTAAATAAGAAGTCTCTTACGGTAGATCCGATTACAATACCATTTCGTGTTTCTGTTACCTTAACCCCAACTACAAATAAGCCCACATTTTGCGGGGTAACTAACATCATTCCTGTATTCGCATTAATGGTAATTCCTGAGCCCGGACCGAGTGGTGTAGTGGCATTATAGCCCGGATTCCACATCACTGGCGCATACGGTGGTGCTGGAGTTTGAGGAGGTAAAGGCGTTACAGAGCTTGCACCTGCGTACGGAGTAACTAAGGAATAAGTTAATACATCTCCATCAGGATCTGTAGCACCATGATTAAACGTAATAGACTCTGTATTGCATAATAATATCGGAGGATAATTTGTAAATCGCGGCGAGCTATTTTGATACATAGACCCGTTACCTAAGTTACTTCCTGGTACATGCGTAGTCAAAGTTATCCCCGTATCGTCTGGGTTAATCAAGTTCGTTACATTCGGTCCTCGGCAACAGCGTTGATAAGAAACATCATACCCAAGGGGTGTAGGGGGAAGGGTAACTACTACGATATATGTTGCTTTTTCTACACAGATTCCTCCTGGAGCAGTGGCACAGGGGTTATTAAAATTTAACGGAACCGGGGTGCTTCCCGGAAAAGGGATGTTTACATTTTGAGCCAATGCACCATTCCCATTATAAATCGCTAATTGTAGGGGGTCATCATAGGCGGCACCCGTTGATGCACAATCCCGATAAAGAGTAAGGTAAAATCTATACTGATTATTCCCTAGATAATCATAGTAAATATCACCGCCTATAATATGAGAAGCATTAACCTCAAGGGTCAGGAGCGAAAAGACTAAGAAAGGAAGAATCCGTTTCATGGTTGTCAACCAAAGGTAGATAAAACACATCAATTTATTCAATATCATAACGATATGGTCTATTCAAGATGTCGCTAATTTTAGAACCATTAACAATTTTACCTGTTCCATCGGAATTGAACTCACAGGGCAACAATCCCCGAACAAGGCATTGCTTCTCATAATATGCTTTGCGCGTTGGATGAAATGGATGTACCACATTGAATATTCCGGTTTGGCCCCCATCAATCAATGCACAAATAATTTCGATGATTTCTGTTCGATGAATTAAATTCACCGGCGCCCCACCGTTTGGAATGTTTAGCTTTCCACTAAAGTAGAGTGCTGGATTTCGGTCCTCACCAATTAACCCACCAAACCGTAAAATATTGAAAGGTATTCCGGAATTCGTAATTAGTAATTCAGCCTCTTCTAAAGACTTGTTTCCCCCAAGGCCTGAGTTTTCAGAAACCTCTCCGTGGGTTGTGCCATAAACGCTCGTAGCGCTTGAAAAAATAATGTGAGAAGGCGCTAGCGTCACAATCAGACTGTTGATAATTGCGCAATAATCGGGTCCTGGTGGAATACCGATAAACAAGATTTTATTCGATTCGTCGTCTAACGAAGCGTGTTCTAGGTGAGCATAGTCTACCTCAATGAGTGGAATCTGCTGGGCCATAAAGTAGCTCCGTTTCTCTGAACTTCGGCTCAATACCGAAACAACATGACCTTCCGCTTTTAATGTTAGCGCTAATTCACCCCCCAACCAGCCGGCACCGGCAATAAGTATTTCTTTTGGCATACAGCACTTAAAACAATGAGAATCCAATTCGGTTGCTTAATTCTAGTAGATTTTTGGAACATTTAAGATTGCTTGTCGTAATTTTGTGGAATAAATTTAATGATATGTACGATGTTGTAATTATTGGTTCAGGTCCAGGTGGGTATGTCGCTGCAATTCGTTGTTCGCAATTGGGGTTAAAAACCGCAATCATTGAAAAGTATAATACGCTTGGCGGAACCTGTTTGAATGTAGGGTGTATTCCTTCCAAGGCCTTGTTAGACTCTTCTGAGCATTTTTACAATGCGACACATCATTTTGCTGAGCACGGCATTGAAGTAACCGGAGTTAAGGCAGATTTTAAGCAAATGATACAACGCAAGAACGATGTGGTTTCTCAAACTTGCGCAGGTGTTAAGTACTTAATGGATAAAAATAACATTGAAGTATTTCAAGGAGTCGGTTCGTTCGTAAATCCAACTACCGTTTCGGTAACTTCCTCGGAGGGAGTTAAAGAACTTCAAACGAAACATGTAATCATCGCCACGGGATCTAAACCAAATTATTTCCCTAGCATGAAACCAGATAAGGACCGCATCATTACCTCTACAGAAGCATTGTCCTTGCCCGAAATCCCCAAGAAACTTATCGTAATTGGTGGAGGTGTTATTGGGTTGGAGTTAGGATCGGTATACGCCCGCCTTGGTGCAGAAGTAGAAGTGATTGAAAATTCACCCACCTTATTGGGGATGATGGACGGTTCAATAGGAAAGGAACTCGCAAAAATCCTTAAGAAAGAAGGGTTAAAGTTTCATTTTGAGCATCAAGTTCAAGGAGTAGTGAACACCGGAGAGAAAACCCTAGTTACTGCCTTGGACAAAAAGGGAAATACCGTTACACTTGAATCAGATTACTGCCTGGTTGCAGTGGGTAGAAAAGCATTTACTGAAGGATTAGGACTTGAAAAACTTGGAATTATGCCGAATAACAGAGGCCAAGTGGAGGTGAACGAACATCTTCAAACAGCAATCCCCAATGTATATGCAATCGGGGATGTGGTTAAAGGAATGATGTTGGCGCACAAAGCAGAAGAAGAAGGCGTCTTTGTTGCGGAACGAATTGCCGGGCAAAAACCACACATCAATTACAATCTAATTCCAGGGGTGATTTATACCTGGCCAGAAGTTGCCTCTGTCGGAAAAACAGAAGAAGAATTGAAAGCCGCAGGAATCGAAGTGAATATTGGGAATTTCCCAATCAAGGCGCTTGGACGAGCTCGAGCGTCTATGGATACCAGCGGGTTTATTAAAGTGATTTCTGATAAAACCACCGATGAGGTGTTGGGTGTTCACATGATTTCGGCAAGAGCAGCCGATTTGATCATGGAAGCGGCTATGGCTATGGAGTTCCGGGCATCAGCAGAGGATATTGCTAGAATTTGCCATCCCCATCCAACGTATTCTGAAGCATTAAAAGAAGCGGCTTTAGGTGCTACGGGTAATAGAGCCTTACACGTTTAGTTAGGATTCCCAATAATTCCTTGAACCTCCTCGCTAGAAACACTTGGGGGCATAATACCGGCATTAATTTTACGCACTACTAATTGTGCAAGTTGCGTGGCCTGTGTTTCTAATTCAAACCCTTTATTTCCTGGGATTGCTGGGATATTTGGTTGATGAATCAGCACCTTTCCAGCAGATAATATATCATAACCCCAGGTCCCGTCCGCGTTCTGAAAAGTAGCGTAAAGAACTTGTTCTGTCGGTTTTGTTGTCTTAGAATCTTCAGATTTCTGCCCCTTCTTTTCCGAAGAGTTACAATTAACTAAGAGTAGCATTCCAAATAGGATTAATGTTTTATAAACGAGCGACATACGGTTCTGTTTTGTATCGTTAACTTAATGATATAAGCTCCAGGTGAAATGTTTTTTGGTGTAATTCTTTCAAGGCTAGCCTATATTTTTGGTAAATTAACCCGTTGTGCATTTAGAAATAAATAAAAAAAGTTATTATTTTAGTTATAAACTTCATGGAATCTGTTCATTCTCTGGAGTATTTCAAAGCATCGATATTACACCTGCTTCTATTCATTATATCCAGATGATGAAAGATGTAAAAATGAATTATTCAAAAATCAAATCTATTAACCTCATAATCTCCTGTTTCAATTAGTTTACAATGTTTAATTATTTCTTGTGTAATTAAGTCTTTATCCATGTGACTGATATTAAAATCGTGAAGATTAATTTTAATAGATTCATTAGCTGATCTTGGACAAAAGACAAGACGATTTTTATTTCTTGTTAAAAATTTTTGAAAAGATAAATCTGATGTTTTTTCCTCTAATTGTCGATAAAAACCTTTTTGTTCGCTCAGATCTATAGTGCCTTTCTTAAAATTATTACGAAAAGTAATTACTGATTTATTAATGTTAATAAAGTCAAACATATTCCAAATATTTCTGATAGTAAATGCTAAAAAGAAAAAGCAGTAGAATACAAAAGTCCATAATAGTGACCAAAACCATTCAGGTCTTAAATTTGTATCTACAGAACTATAAAATCCAGGTTCAAAGTAAAACCAAAATGTAAAGAGAGATAAAAAATCGGCAAACAATTTTCGTTTAGTCGCAGGTTTAACGGTAATGTTTTCTTCACTTATCCTAGCAATATTTGTTGATTCAGAACGCGCTTGAAAGGAAATTGTAAAAACAAAAATTAAGGTTAAAATATAAATAAAAACAGCTATCCATGAAAAAGGACTAACAAATCCAAACCAAATAGTTGCAATTAATGAGTAAATTAAAAAAGCATATAATTTCATCGTATTAAAAATTAATTTATGTTAAGTATTCCATTTATGTTTTTTATTTATCCTTTAATGGACCTAATTTTTGTATTTCTTCCATTAGAATCAATTGATCAGGATGTGTCAAATTAAAGTCTATCCGGTTGATTCTGGCAAAGTCATAATCTCCTCCTGAATTTGTAGATTTTACAAAAATTAATTTATCTGTGTTTCGACGTTTACCCATATATCTACCCAGGCTATACCCGTCTTCCAAGGGATGGTAAAAGTACTTCATTGGATTCAAATCTAAACTATTTTGATTTTTGTTGTTACGATATGAAAGAATTCTATTTTCTATAGAAATGTAGTCATAAATATTCCATACGTTTCTAATTAACAAAAGTAATATCAAAATTATGAAGATAAAATCTACAGTTAACATTAAATAGATATTAGTCATAACCCCAGGTCCCGTGCGCGTTCTGAAAAGTAGCGTAAAGGGCTTGTTCTGTCGGTTTTGTTGTCTTAGAATCTTCAGATTTCTGCCCCTTCTTTTCCGAAGAGTTACAATTAACTAAGAGTAGAATTCCAAATAGGATTAATGTTTTATAAACGAGCGACATACGGTTCTGTTTTGTATCGTTAACTTAATGATATAAGCTCCAGGTGGAAGGTTTTCTAGGGAAATGCTTGCATGGCTTGATGTTTTACCCCTTAACAGCTCCATTCCTGTCGCGGAAAAGATACAATACGAAGTTGGGTGTTCTAATCCATCAATTTTGACCCATGATTCGCTTGGGTTAGGATATAGTGTAAATAATATATCCTCTTCTTGTAACTCAGCGATCCCATTGTAAGTGAAAAAGTCATCTAAATAGGATCCGTTATAACCCCCTCCAACGTATACTGAGCCATTGATAACCATAGCAATTGCGTTTACCCTGCCTCCTCCGATAAAAATATTCCGTTGTGTCCACGAGTTTTGATAGTAATTATATTGCCAAACATCGTTCAAGTATGCACCGGTTGGATCTTGTCCGGTTGCAATATAGGCGCTTGGCGACGTACTCCATGCTACGGCTCCTAATCGGGGATTACCGGGCAAGTTGCTTTTCTGTTGCCATTGATTTGTTACGACGTTATAAGACCATAAATCATTCTTGAGTACTCCGGCATCACCTGTTGCAATCCACCCGTACCCATTTAATTCAAATCCAACCGCTTGTCTTCGTGCCTCACCGGGTAAGGTTGCAATCGCTTCCCAGCTATTGTCAATGGGCGAATAGGTGTAAAAATCATTGCAAAGACCTTGCTCATCTTCACCTGTTCCAACATAGGCTATATGATTAATTACAAAAGACGTTGCTCCTCTTCTTGGGGTACCAATAAAATCGGCCTTTTGCGTCCATGTTTGATTGGTTTTATCAAACTCCCAAAGGTCGTTCATAAATGTGTTTCCGAGTCCTTCCCCAAGGCACACATAGCCTTTTCCATGCAGCGAGAATCCGCAGGCCAAATTACGTTCCAACCCACCGCCAGTTAATCCGCCTAAGGAAAGTTCATCGTCCCAATCATTCTGTGGTTTGGAATAGGAGTACATTTTTCTTGTGCTTCCGTCTATTTTAATTCCGCCCACTGCATATCCTCTATTTCCAAGAACAAACGTGGCCATACCTGCCCGCGGAGCACCTTTAATAGAGTCTCGTACTTCCCAATAATCTTGCCCAAACGAAGTAAAAACTAAAAGACAGAAAAGAAATAATCTAACGTTCATTAATTTATTAAAAGGGGTTTAACGGCAATTAAATCTTGGTTTTCATGGTACACTTTAAGGTAATATAACCCCGACGGCAAGGATTCAAATGCATCGGAAGTGGGGATATTATTCGTCGAAAACACAGTTAATCCTTGAAAACTTACACATTCAATGCGGTCATAGTCAGCAGGAAGATTTCGAAGTTGTATGTTTGTTCTACCCGGGTTTGGAAAAATTTGAATTTCTTCGGCAATTTTTGGATTCAATCCAACATAGGAGGATGGATAATAAGCGTATATACTTTCTTTTTTACCAGCATATCCTTTCCCTAATCCCACCACGGCAAATTCATTATTTATACTAAATGCGATGGTGTTTTTTCGTTCTGAGCCACCAAAATATGCTTTTAAGGTCCATTCTTCGTTCACGGGATTGAATTCCCATAGATCATCCAGCAAGCCACCGTCATTCCCTCCACAAACATATCCTTTATCTTGAAGTACGAAGGTTGTTGCGGCGCCTCGTACGTTTCCGGGGAGATCGGGCATTTGGTCCCAATGGTTATTTCCCGGATTGTATTGATATAAATCTCGTTTATACACATCTTGTGTAGCTCCAAAACCGACATAAGCGAAGTTTCCAATGGCAAAGGAACTTAACATGTAGCGAATTCCCGTTGGAAAGGATGCCCGTTGAAACCAGGTGTCATTGGTTGGCTTATATTCCCATAATTCGCTGGTATAGTTGCTGTTCCCGGTTTTCCCACCGCAAACATAGCCTTTACCCCCCACACTAAAACCGGTAGAGAAATAAACGCCACCGCCTTGGTTTCCGGGAAAAGGGGCAATAGAATCCCATTCATTCAATATAGCATTATATCGCCAAAAGTCTGATAGTATATTGCCATTTGCAGAAACATGGTCGCTCATTCCAGTGCCAACATATCCAAATCCATTCAGTTCAAATGCAACAGCATCTCTTCGTGCAGGTCCAGGTATGGGTGCAATTTGCGTCCAAGAATCGGAGCTTGGGTCATACCTCCAGAAATCAGCACGTACTACTTCTGCCGTATCTGTTCCCGTGCCTACATACCCAAATCCATTGATACTAAACGCAACTGCTCGCTCTCGCTTTCCACCTATGAAGTCATTGAGTTTAACCCACGTGTTTTCTTGACCTAATACGGGTGAAAAAGCAAATAAAAACGCAATACTACCGAAGAAGCCCCTACACTTTAGTGAAAACATATTTTATATTTTTAAATAAAATAAAATAGGTCCCTTGAGGTAAGTGGTCAACATCAATTCTCCCACTTGTTTGACCCCCAAGCACTTTTACTCCTATATATGAATAAATGCTGTATTCAAGTTGATCATATATGCCATTAATCATCAATTCTTTCGAACAAGGATTTGGATACAGTGAAATAACTATTGGTTTAGTATCCGCTGAATTAAGCGTTTGAGAAGGGTCGTATTCCCATACATCATTCAAATTGATACCATTTGTTCCTAGTCCGATATATCCTTTTTCTGCAACAGAAAATGCGGCTAAAAATCGACGAGATGAGCCGGGCAAATCGGCTTCCCTGGTCCACGTATTATTTGCTGGATTAAAGGACCATACTTCTTCTGTAACAGTAGATAATCCACCCACATAACCAGAAGCGACATACCCTATGCCATTGATTGAAAACCCATAACTTCCTCCGGTGCTAAGTCCAGGATGATTAGCTCTAGCAATCCACAAATCTTGACTCGGTTTATATTCATATAAGGAATGCCCTACTTTTAAAAATCCACTCGTGCCATTTGAAAAGGTGCAGGACCAATTGCTTGCATTTATTGGGACATTTGCTTTCAGGATCCATGAATCTGTGTTGGGATTGTATTCAGCAAGCTGATTGGTGTAGATTACATACCCCTTATTCCCTGCACTGAACCCTTGCACGTCACCCGGCGATAATGGACAATTGGCGATTGGAGTCCACTGATTTAACAAGGGGTTAAATGCATAGAATTCATTGGTGAGAGAAGATCCCCCGCCCACGTAAACCCGATCATTTAAATTAAAACAAACCGCCCCGTGATTTGCTACGGGAAAGTCTGATTTTTGTGTCCAACTGTCTGTTCCCGGGTTATATTGCCACCAATCCCTAAATGAGATATCCGCGCCTGCTCCATTGACATGTCCTAACCCCATATACCCAAATTGATATGCGTTTCCACCAATGGCTCGGTGTCTTCCCGTTCCACCAATACTGGTTTTTTTATTCCAAATCCCACCCCAACAAGTTGAACCAAGCGCGTGTGAAAAAACACATAATGATATTAAGATTAAATGTTTCATAGTTTAATAAATCGCTCGGAATGTGCTATGCCATTTATTTGGAAATGTAAGGTATAGACACCTGGTTCAAGTTCAGTAACATTAAGTTGGGTTGTTTTACCATAGGAGGCAATCATGGTTTGACCTAAAAGATTCGTGATTTCTACATCGTCAACGCGTTCGCTTATTGAAAGCACTTCACGCACAGGATTTGGGTATAAAGTAATCTTGTTTTGTTCTAATGCACTCATACCAGCATATGATGATGTGATTTCAAGATGCGCTATACCTGACTCATTTCCCCAACCTTCAACGACTATGTAAACATACCCAAGATCATTGACGTCAAAACTTAGCATGGAAGAAGGGGCACAGATGTCATGGTCATCATTATATGTAATTACTATCCCTTGTGGGTTTAATACGGTTAAATACGTATCGAAATCAGATCCACAGGTATTTACATTAACCTGTTGCATTGTCGGATTTAGTAGGAGTTTATAAAAAACATCAGGTGAATCATAGACTAGATTTTGATTGCCATAGCAATATGCCAAATCCACGGTATCTTGATACGGTAAAGAAGAAATCTCAATGGCATTAGCAAGATCATCTCCTGGGAATGCACCACAATCAAGCCCATTAATAATGGTTATACCAAAATCCATTACTGAACCCCATTGAAATGTTGCACAGGGATTTAATGGGAGCGTAGCGGCCTCTTGTTGCGTTACGCGCATTCTAGTTGCTCCATTATGCGCATTGTTGGGAACAGAAACATTAAATAGAACCGGTAAGGCGGGAGGTGTCCCAACCCAAGTTCCAACAATTTCATTTTGGGTAAAGGTCTGACTTTGATCAAAATCAATCCACACCGCACCTGCACCAGCGAAATTTCCTCCACAGGTCCCAAAATCAACTTGGAGCGAATAACTTGATCCAGCACTTAAGGTGGTTGATTCGTTTAGGTAAACTTCCACACCGATTTGACTTGGACATCCTACATGATTTATACTGCCAGAAACCCCATTGAATATAACAGACTCCACATTGGAGTCCGCATTAGAAGAAGGTCCACCGAGTGTGCAATATTGTCCGTAAGTATTTATCCCTCCGAATATAACCCAAAGAAATAAGTTCAATATTCTCATATAAACAAGTCTATATTTATGGTAAATTAACAAAAAATTAATCTAATTTCTGGCGGTAACCTAGAATTCTTGTAACCTTCTGTGTGTTTGCTTCGTTAACCCTTCCCACAACAGCAAACAGATGCAATTCAAAGCAAAATTTATTAAAGTACTCAAATGGTCATTGGGAATTATTACGGGGCTAGTGATTTTAATATCGTCCTTGCTCTATATTTTTCAAGATAAAATTTGTAACCTCGTTTTAAGCGAGTTAGGAAAAGAATTTCGAGAACCCGTGTATTTTTCAACGGTTGATTTAACCTTTTGGAGTACGTTTCCAAACCTTTCGATCAACGTACATGACGTAAAAGTGCATGATGCGTTCAAAACCAATGACTCTAAAAAGCTCTTATTACAGTCTGACCGAATTCGGCTAGTCTTTAACCCCATGGATCTTTGGAGAGAAAATTATCACATTAAAGTAATTGAAATAGGGGCAGGTGAATTGAATGTGCGCACTGCTAAAAACGGAGATGTTAATTACTTAATTTTAAATGCCTCCACGGAAAAAGAGGAGTCGAAATATGATGTTAAAATATCTTCTGTTAGCACCAAAGATTTTCAAGTGAATTACCTAAACAGTAAATCCGACCAATATTATACTACGAATTTATCTGACATGTTGTTCTCTGGCGACTTCAATCAAGATGCATTCAAATTAAATGCACGGGGTAATATGTTGATTAATCGCTTGCAATCCGGAAAAGTTGCATTGCTAAAAAACAAACCCGTTACCATGGATTTATTAATGAGTGTAAACACCAAAGAAGGAACGTTTTCACTGCCTAAAACAAGTTTTAAACTCGCTAAAATACCGTTTACCGTATCGGGAAATTATGGGGTCGACAGTATGCGGTTTGATGTTAAAGCGGAAGCGTTAACATTGACAGATTTAGTTAATAACCTCTCGTTAGATGAAGCTGAAAAAGAACTTAGCCGTTACAAAGGGTCTGGAAATGTGGGATTCGATTTACTTGTTTATGGCAGCACACAGGATCAATCTGCGCCGAATATTGCTTGTAACTTTAATATAGCCAATGGCCACTTAATTGAACCCGTTAAACACACGCAAATAAAAAACTTAAGAATGAAGGGGTCTTTCAGCAGCGATGGGAATCCTGTCAACGACCATTTGATTATGGATCATCTTGCGTTTGAAACTCCCGCAGGGCCTTTTTATGGTGCATTGGACATTTTAAACTTTAATATACCCAAAGTGACAGGAAAGGCCAAGGGTACGATTGATTTGAGTATTGCCAATCGAATACTTAAAAACGACCTTATTCATCGCATGGACGGGATTGCAAAAATCAACTCAGAGTTTGCTCTTGTTGTTGAAGATCAAGTGGATGTTAAAAAAATGAACGGAGACATTAGCCTGTATAATGTATGGTTCAAGGCCCGTAACGACCATAGAACCTTTGAGGACATCAACGGGAAATTCACACTTAAAGGAAGCGATTTAACGATAGAGGGCGCGACGCTTGCGATTAATCGCAGTGATCTGCAAATGAATGGCACCTTTGAGAACGTGTTTAATTACGTGGCTAATTCAGGGGATTTAACGGTAAATTGTTCCGTGAGTAGTCACCAAATATTAGTTGAAGACCTAGGAAAAACGACTAAAGCAGAGAAAAAGGAATCTAAAGGAAAATCCTTTGTGCTGCCGAACAACATTAATGGCCGCATCAATTTAAATGCGCGGAGTATTACCTATGAAAACCATACGTTTGAGCAAGTTTCGGGTCCTGTACTAATCAGTGGAAGAACCCTTTCCTTCCCCTCCCTAAACGTCAGAAATGCCGGGGCAGATATCTGCGGAGCAATGGAAATCCAGGAGCTTACTCCAGAACGATTAGAAATCAGCACGAATCTAAAATCGAACAACATTTATTTTGCTCCATTTTTCAAAGAATGGAATGATTTTGATCAAGATGTAATTCATGCAAATCAAATTTCTGGAAGAGCTCAGATGGAAGTTGATTTTTATGCGCCGTTTAATTTAATTGGAGGAATTGATTTAAATCAAATGGAAGTGAATGCGCACATGAAGGTGTTTAATGGCCACCTCAAAAATGTCGAATCCCTAAACGATGTGGCCGCTAGCTTAAAAACGAATGCTGGAAAATTGCTTATCGGAAAAAGGAACTTAGATCAGTTTCAATCGAAAATGAAAGACATTGCTTTTTCTACACTTGAAAACACACTTCAAATCAGAAATGGAGTGATTACTATTCCAAATATGTTTATCGCATCATCCGCCATGGATATGGAGATAAGCGGAACGCACACCTTCGACAATAAAATTGACTATCGGATGAAGTTTGATTTTAGGGATTTATTAGGGGCAGATCGAGACAGTGAATTTGGCACAGTGATCGATGATGAAACAGGCATGAAGATATTTTTACGCATGTACGGGGATTTAGACAACCCAACCATTGAGTGGGATAAGTCAAGCAGAAAACAAGAAGCTAAAGAACAGTGGGCTCAAGAAAAAGAAACCCTTAAATCTATATTGAAGTCAGAATTTGGTGTTTTCAAAAAAGATACCGCCGTAGAAGAGTATAAACCGAAGGTAGAAACCAAGGAAATTGTGAAGATTAACTTTAAGGATACAAAACCAGACAAGACTCAGTCCAACCATCCGCCCGCAGAAGCTCAAAAACCAACAAAAGAAGGAAAACTTAAAAACACCTTAAATCAGTGGAAACAAGAGCAAAATCAAGCAAATGTAACCGTTACGGTGCGTAAAGGGTAAAAGCTATAACAGGTGAATCAGACAACGCAGGCATTTTTTATTCACCGTTCCCCATTTTCAACGAAAGCACAGTTGAATTCGTTTTTTTCGAAAGAACACGGACTGCTTGAATTGGTTTCGTTTCCATCGAAAAAACAAGCAGCGCTTTTTCCTTTTGGTTTGTATGAGTTGGAGTTTACGACTACTCCAAAGTTCGGACAAGGAACCCTCAGGAATGCAACTCCCATGGAGTGGTTCAATACGCAAGATTTTGACCCCCATGTAATCGCCATTCGATATTTCATGGCAGATGTTGTTTATCAATCCATAGCCTACAAAAACAAGGATGAAGAGGCATTTAACATGTTGGTGTCTTTAAAAAATGAGTTAGCCCAACAAGTGGATTATTACGCCTACCCATGTGTGTTCTTAGCGCAATGGATGAAAGTCCTTGGGATTTTACCTGAACCCCTTGAACAAGCCAATGTCTTTAATATGCATGAAGGGGTATTTCACTACGATGAGCAGGTCAATCCTACTTCGGGAGCAGCGGCCTTCAATAGCCTCATTCAAAATCACATACAAGAAAACAAACGCGCCCTAAAGGAGGCCCTCGATTTAATGCTTGAATATATTGAGCTACACGTCCCCAAATTTAACGTGAACAACACCCGAATGATCATCCATGAAATTTTTCATTAAAATTATTGACATAGGTTAGTCGTTGGGTACTCTAAAGAAATGTAACTTTGAAAAAAAAAACATAGAACACATGAAAAAATCAACCTATTTATTTCTGCTTATTGCCGTTGTGGCTTTTTCGTTTAAAATGATCTCTTCTGCTTCATGGGGAATCGATTCCGCGCATTCTCGCCTTGGATTCAACGTGGTTCACATGGGAATCTCCGATGCGAATGGCTCCTTTGATAAAGTATCATGTAATGTTACTACCGCCAATGACAAAGATTTTGCCGACGCTACCTTCGATTTAGTTGCCGATGCAAACACCATCAATACAGGACTAGAGGCTAGAGACAATCACTTGCGTTCGGAAGATTTCTTTGCGGTAAGTCAACACCCAGTCATTGCCTTTAAATCCACCTCTTGCAAGAAAGTTAAGGGTAAAAAGTATCTGCTAACGGGAAATTTATCCATGCATGGAGTTACCAAAGAAGTAATGCTTACCGCCACCCATAATGGATACGCGAAGAACCGGGCTGGTTTAGATGTGGCTGGTTTTAAGATTACTGGTAAAATTAAACGTTCTGATTTTTCCATTGGGAAAGATATGCCAGTTGCTGTGGTTGCTGACGAAATTCAATTAGAAGCGGATTTAGAAGTAGTAAAGAATTAACCCTATGATTAAGGCCTTCTGCGGAATTTATGTTGCCTTGTTCTTTGCCGTCTTTGTTGCTCAGCCAAACACCCCAACTATTGGTTCCGCGAAAACAACCTACCTCATTCAAGATAAGTCCGTTATTGAACTTCAATCCCTAGACTTTTCGGGAAAATTTACTTCGGTCAAAGGACAGGTTTCTGTTGATCCAAGAACCAACACGATAAGTGGATTTGATTTAATTATTGATGTAAATTCTTTGGATTTGGAAATACCAGGAATGACAAAACATGCAAAGTCTGCTGATTTTTTTGATGTTTCCCTTTATCCGAGTATTACATTTTTCAGTGATTCAGTAGTTACTGCGGGAACGGAGATCCTTGCCCATGGAAAAATAACATCCAAAGGAATATCAAAACTTTTCTCCTTGCCGATTGTTATATCTTCGAACAACGGTTCAGCGTTAATCATTACTACTACGTTCACCCTCAATCGTTCTGATTTTTTAATTGGCGGGGAAGATGTGGTAAGCAATATGGTGACTTCGACAGCCTCAATTCAGACTAAGAAAAAGAGAGATTAATACAGCTTATTGTTTTATAGTTTACCTTTACACCATGCAAGAAACATTTAAAACCCCGAAATTCGCAAGAAATATGAACGTAGAGTTCAACCGCGCCCTTAATGAGCGGGTGGCGGCATACTTTTCTCAGCGCAATATTTCTAAACACGCCAACCTTAATATGGTTATCAAAACCGTATTCATGTTGGCCTTATATTTTGTTCCCTTTGTTTTTACGTTTTACACTCAAAGCGTTGGATTAACGCTGTTGTTATGGTTTGTCTCTGGCCTTGGCATGGCGGGCATCGGCCTTTCTGTCATGCACGATGCAAATCATGGCGCATATTCTTCTAGTCAACAGGTAAATAAATTTGTAGGAGCGGTATTGAATTTATTGGGTGGAAATCCAACCAATTGGAAAATTCAACACAATGTATTACACCACACCTTTACCAATGTGGAGGGATTTGACGAAGACATTGATGCGCCTGTTAAGTTATTGCGTTTTTCTCCTCATACCGAATGGCGACCTGTGCACAAATATCAATACCTGTATGCGTGGTTTTTCTATTCGTTAATGACCGTTATGTGGTTCGCGTCAAAAGATTACAAACAAGCCCACCGTTACGGTAAAATGGGCCTTGTGAGTTCCCAAGGCAAGTCGTTAGTCTCTCACTGGGCAAGCATAATCGCCGGAAAATTAGTTTATGCGATTGTTTTCTTGGTCTTACCATTGGTTTTCGCTCCTGTGTTCTGGCCTTATGTACTCCTTGGTTTTGTAATAAAGCAGATTGTTTCAGGGACCATATTAGCACTTATTTTTCAGCCTGCCCATGTTATTCCAAACGTTTCATTTGAAAAGCCGGGGGAATCAGGTGACATTGAGGCGGACGCAAAAGTACACCAGTTATTAACCACAGCAAATTATGGCGTCCGATCAAAATGGTTTACATGGCTTGTTGGCGGGTTAAATTTTCAAGTAGAACACCACCTTTTTCCAACGATTTGTCACGTGCATTATCGTGGAATCTCAGAAATTGTTAAAAAAACAGCAATGGAGTTTAATATCCCTTATCATTCGAATCGCACATTTTTTAGTGCACTGAAGGCACATGGGAAAATGTTGAGAATGCTTGGTCAAAAAGACTGTCCTGAATTTGTACATATCTAAATGACCTTCGATTTAATTCGAACGACAGCACTTTCTTTACCTCATGTTACGGAGGAATTTCCATTTGACCAACGTACATTGGTGTTTAAGGTTGGTGGTAAAATGTTTTTGTTAATAGATATCAACTCGCAAGATGCGGTTACCCTGAAGTCTAAACCGGACCAGATTCCAGAATTATTGGAATCCCATGATTGGATGTCAAGAGGGTTTCATATGAACAAAAATCATTGGATTACCCTTAGATTAGATACCTTACAGGTTGATATCACCTTAGTTCTTGAATTAATTACAGAATCATATGCTATTGTTTACCAAGGGCTAACTAAAAAAGCAAGGAATGCCTTTGAGAATCGATAAGTTTATTTGGTGTGTTCGTCTAACGAAAACTCGTTCTCAAGCCACGGAGTTAATTTCAAAAAAGAAAGTGCTTTGTAATAATGTTCACACTAAAGCAGCAAAAGAAATTAAGGTGGGGGACATTCTTTCTTTGCAAAAATCTAACGCATGGTTTTCCTATCGCATCCTCTCCTTGACGGATAAACGAATTGGGGCACCCTTGGTAATTTCATTTATTGAAGACATAACACCAGAGGAAGAACGTAAGAAATTATCTGATTATTTGGCGTCTCAAAGGGCTTACCAACAATTCGGCACCGGTAAACCAACTAAAAAAGATCGCCGCCACATCGCTAGTTTTCTCGAAGAAGATCTGAATTCAAATAGCGACCTCTAACATTAAATTAACATTTTGTTGTATCTTTGGTAAGAATGAGATACCAAAACAGGCTAATCGTTGGGGGCTTTTTTTTCCTTGTGTTCTGGTTAAATCTAGCCGAAGCCCAAGGATTTCAGGTAAATTTTCAAGGCCAAAAACAACAGGGAATGGGTTGCGCAGGATCAGCCTTGACGCAAGACGCATCCACCTTGTTCTTTAATCCCGCAGGCGCTTCCTTCGTTTCAACGTCGCAAGTGAACCTCGCAAGCACCCCGATTTTCGGAAATGTAATGTATGTGGATTCGGCCACCAATGAAATGTATAGAACAGAGAATCCGGTGGGCACCCCGCTTAATTTATATGCCTTAGTAAAGCCAAAGCGATTTCATCGCCTAGCTTATGGATTATCCGTTACTACACCTTTCGGTAGCACGGTGCAATATGAGCCGGGTTGGATAGGACGCTTTGCAATTACACGACTTTCCATGAAAGTATTTCATATTCAGCCAACGGCCTCTTTTAAAATAACAGACAACATAAGTATCGGGGCAGGATTCGTTTTTTCACCAGGAAGGGTTAACCTTCAAAAAGATTTACCGGTCCAGTTTAACGATGGTTCTTTTGGACACGCTGAAATTTCAGGTGCGGCCATGGGATATGGATATAACCTCGGAATATATTATAACCCTGGAGGCTTTTTGAGTGCTGGATTGTCTTATAGATCCGGAATTAACATGTCGGTATCTGATGGTCAAGTTGCTTTTGCCGTACCCGAAGGGTTGGCGCCGAATTTCCCAAATGGAACGCTTTCAGCATCCCTTGCTTTGCCCTCAGTAACAACCCTCGGATTGAATGTAAAACCTAACGCGTCTTGGAACATCGTGGCAGATATAAATTATGTTGGGTGGAATACCTATGACACCTTGGCCTTTGATTATGCAACGAATACGAGTTCGCTTGTTGACACCAAATCACCAAGAATGTATAGGAATATTTTTGCTTTTCGAGGAGGTATACAATATACTATCTTGGCAAAAGACAAGGTCTTGAATGTTCGATTTGGAGGCGGATTCGGGTTTACTCCTGTGCCAACAGGTTATGTGACACCGGAAACTCCGGATGGCAATAGAGCCTATTTTACCTCGGGCGTTTCATATGAATTCAATAAGCATTTTAGTCTCGACGCATCGATTTATGCCACAAAAATAACACGAGCGGATACAAATTTGGAAACACAATTAAGCGGAACATTTACCACGATTGCCTGGGCTCCCGGCATTGGTATTAATTATAATTGGTAATGAAAAGACAGTATTTATATATCCTTTTTTTATTGCCTTTATTGTTGGCGTGTAAACCGAAAGCACCAACCCATGTAGTTGATGCAGGAACCGCTGATTTTACAAAATTTATTGCGATTGGCGATGGGCATACCGCCGGTTATATGGATGACGGATTGTCCTTAGGGGGTCAAAAAAATTCATTAGGCGCGATTCTTCAACAACAGTTAATGATGGTGGGCGCACCAGCGATAGAAATGCCGTGGATGTCCGATCAAGACATTGGGTTAAACGTTAATGGACTTTCACGATTAATCTTGGGTTATAAAACCGACTGTCAAGGCATTAGCTCACTTTCTCCGGTCAGATACAGTCTGCAAGGGGAAACCGCAGGATTCTTATCAAGTGCTTACAATCCCTTGAAAAAACATACAAATTTTGGGGTGCCAGACTTGCGAATGATTGATATGGTCTCAACGGCTTTTGGCAACATTAATCTTCCTCAACACAATGCATTTTTCGCAAGAATGTCAAAGGATCAATTTAATCTCCCAGGTTCAGGTAACTATTCATCCGTTCAAGAGAATATTTTTGATGGAGGGTATCCTACGTTTTGTAGCATTTATTTAGGAATCGAGGATGTGTTGCCGTATGCAAGAAGCGGCGCAACACAAAATCCGATGTCTCCACTTGCTGGCTTTCCTGGCGTTGGCTTCGAAGAATCTTTAACTCAATTGTGTGAGCAGCTGTATGCCCAAAATGTAAAAGCAGTAATAGCGACCATTCCCAACATTAGCGATTGGCCCTTTTTTAATACGATTCCTTATAACGGGTTGACCTTAGACGCAGAGAAGGCCGCCTCATTAAATCAAATTTATAATCCCATTGGAATTTCATTTGTGGTTGGCGCGAATCCTTTTATGGTTTTAGATCCTAATGCCGGAATGTTCGGGGTAAGACCTGCTGTTCCCGGTGAGAAAATACTTTTAACCGCTCCCTTAGATTCGGTGAAATGTAATCAAATGGGCTCCATATTTCCGTTTAGAAATGAATTTGTTCTTACAACAGATGAACTTGCGACAATTCAACTTCGAATTGAAGCGTTTAATGCGGTAATTAGGCAAAAAGCAACAACCTACGGTTTTGCCTTGGTAGAAACAGGAGATTTTTACGAGAAATTAACCACTGGATTTACCTATAATGGTGCTTCTCTTTCTGCAAAGTTTGTTTCCGGAGGCGCATTTTCCTTAGACGGAATTCATTTGAATCCCAGAGGAAATGCCCTGTTATCTAATGAATTTATAAAAGCCGTTAATAAAAAGTTTACCGCTAAGATTCCTTTAATTAACGCATTGAATTATAATGCTATTTTATTCCCTTAACCTTAACCTATGAAAAAGTTATACGCTTATTTAGTTATTTCGTTTGCACTATTAGTAACAAATTCATTGGCTCAGCCCTGTCAAAACGGACGCTATGCCACTGAGGTGTTCCCTAATCACACCTTAACAAGTAATATCACCTATGGGGCTAATACCACATTTTCGGGGGCCAATAACTCACTTAAATTGGACTTTTATGAGCCTACTGGTGATTCTGAGCTTAACCGGCCACTTATTATTTGGGTGCATGGAGGTAGTTTTTTAGGAGGGTCAAAAACTGACCAAGACATGACGGCATTATCGCAGCGTTTTGCGCGCAAGGGATATGCCTGTGCTTCCATTGATTACAGACTCGGGTTTTTCCCTATTGACTCAGCGAATGCGGTAAAAGCGGTCGTTCGTGCGGTGCAAGATCTAAAAGCTGCAATTCGCTTTTTTTATAAAGACAAACAAACTACAGATACGTATCACATTGACACGAATTTAATTTATGTAGGAGGCAGTTCTGCCGGGGCAATTACCGCATTGCATGTTGCCTATTTAGATAATATTTGTGAGATATCTGGTTACCTCAATCAAGCCACGATTAATCAGTTGGGCGGCTTAGATGGAAATAGCGGCAATCCAGGCTATTCTACTTCGGTTCAAGGGGTAATAAATTTATGTGGTGCTTTGGCACAGTATAGTTGGTTAGAAGCGGGCGATGTGCCAATGGTGTCTATTCACGGCACAGCGGATGGTACGGTAAAATATAATCGGGGAATAGTAAATCCAGGAACGGCATTAATGTATTTGGATGGTAGCAGAATGCTTCATGAGCGTGCGTGTGCAGTAAATGTTTCCAGTGAATTTTATACGTTCCCTGGAGCAGGTCATGTTCCATACATAGGAAACAATGCATACATGGATACAACGGAATGGTTTATTCGTGATTTCTTGGTTACTCAGTTAGGGTGTAATGAAACACCGCTTCAACTTGCCAATACCCCATTACAACAAGCGATTCTTTATCCAACCTTGTATTGTGATGGAACCGCCGTTGATGAGCTTTGTCTTGCTGGAATAGACGAGCAGCTGGCAGATATGGACGTATCCCTATACCCAAATCCCGCTACGGATTACTTAACCCTTGTTGCGCATGAAGCGTTATTTAATGAACTAATCATTATGGATTTACAAGGTCGTATTATCGTTAGCCACAAAACCCAAGATACAACAGTAGCATTGGATTTAACCGGGTTAAACCCAGGGAATTATCTGGTTAACATTCTATTATCAAATGGAAAATCAGGAACTAAATCAGTAATTGTTCGTTAATTTACTTCCATAGAATCCGTCTAATTGTTCATTATGAAAACAGTATGCTTTTTGTTTTTTTGTGCATTTTCCACGGTGGGGGTTGCTCAAACTTGGAGTGGTGAAGTAGCCCAGATTTTTTATAATAAATGTACTTCATGCCACCACGCAGGCGGAATTGCACCGTTTTCATTAACGACATATCAAGAGTCGTCACCGATGTCGGCATCAATTTATGCGGCTATTTCACCTGGCGCAGCACATCAAATGCCGCCATGGCCACCGGACAATAATTATCAGCAATATTTGCATGATAGAGCACTAACGGCTGCGGAGAAGACCACACTGTTGAATTGGCTCAATAATGGGTTTCCTGAGGGAAATTCAACGCAAACACCGCCTCCTCCAGTGTATAATGCTGGTTCTGTTTTGGGGGCAGGAGACCTCATGGTTAAAATGCCGAATTACATCTCAAATGCATCGATTCAATCGGATGATTACGTATGTTTTTCCGTTCCCACGAACCTAACAGAAACAAGAATTATTAAAGCGGTAGAGGTAATTCCCGGCAACATGGAAATTGTTCACCACGCATTGGTGTATATTGACCATAATGGGGTTGAATCTACCAACACAAGTGGGTTGTGTTCAAGTCCGAGCTCCGCGTCTACCAAGCTCCTATCTGCCTATGTTCCGGGTGCTGCACCGTTGATTTTCCCTTCTGCAGCGCCATTGAAACTTGGTGTAGATATTGGACCAGGCTCCAATATTTATTTTGCCATGCATTATCCGAATGGCAGTTCGGGGATGCTAGATAGCACTAAAGTTATCTTGCATTTTTACCCACCAGGAACCACGGGTATAAGGCAAGTGTCTGCCGATCCAATTATTGCCGATTATAATTTTAATTTACCGGCAAATCAGGTTACTACCTTGACCGCACAATATCCAAACAATGGCGGTGTTCCAATAGCGGTTTCTGCCTTGTCCGTGATGCCCCACATGCACTTATTAGGTCAATCCATTAAGTCCTATGCCTTGGCTCCAAATAACCTAGATACCCTTAAACACATAAATATTCCGAATTGGGACTTCCATTGGCAAGGGTTTTATACCTTTTCTCATTTGCAGAAGATACCTGCAGGATATAAAATCAAAGGTGAAGCGGTTTTTGATAATACATCAAACAATCCGTTCAACCCGAATACACCACCACAGAATGTACAGTTCGGAGAAAATACAACCGATGAAATGTTCATTGTTTATTATCACTATTTATTATATCAACCAGGCGACGAGAATTATAATCTAAGTGAACTGGTCAGTGCAAGCTTATCAGAATATCCGGGAATAAATGCCGCTGGAGTCAAAATTTATCCCAATCCCTTAAACGACGGTAACTTAACCTTAGAGTTTAATGAACCGTTAACGGATGGCGCTAAAATATATATTTATAATACTCAAGGTAAATTAGTTAAAGATTTATCTGCTGAGGCCGGAAACAATGTGTCAAAAATAAGTTGGAATGGAGAAAACAATGAGTTCGTGCCAAGTCCTCCAGGATTATATCACATTTCCATTAATCAAAACGGTCGATTCTATTCAGTAAAGCTTATTAAACAATAAGTATTTGTAGAATCATAGGGTTTTTCATACTTTTGCATCACACTGGTCTCGTGGCCGAGCGGCTAGGCACCGGTCTGCAAAACCGTTTACTCCGGTTCGAATCCGGACGAGACCTCAGAAAGCCCGTGAAGGCGGGCTTTTTTTATAAATTATTATTTCAAAGAGGTCCTACATTTTCCATCGGCGAGCATAATTTATAAGGTTTTTGACTTCTTGAATTCGGAGGTAATTAAACATCCCAAATCGGTGTTTTACAGTTAAATTCAATGTTAAGATTCTGTTCCCTTTTTTTTATTAATTGGGAACACAAAAATCTTTTTTTATATTTGGCCCACAAACTTAAACTTAAAAAAACAGTTCATCATGAGTAAGACGAAAAACAATGGAGCAAAAAAGACCGCTGGAGGATTTTCAGCGATTGTTGCATTTTTAGCTATGGCCTTTGCCTTGGTTGCAGGAATATTAATCTTTAAGTATGTTTTCGGTGATCCGAGCAACTTCGTAGATAACGATCCAGCAGGAGAGCCAATGGAAGGGAATTTATTAGGGGTAATTTATAAAGGAGGCTTTATTGTACCTGGATTGGTAGCAATAAACATCATTATTGTTATTTTCTCTATCGAGCGTTTAATCACCTTGTTGTTAGCGAACGGAAAAGGTAAGACAGACAAATTCATCGCTCAAATCAAAGGATTTATGGATAGCAAGGATTTTGCTGGAGCAATTGCTGCATGTGACAAGCAAAAAGGGTCTTTAGCAAATGTGGTTCGAGCGGGTATGGAAAAATATAGCCATATTTCGTCTGACACTTCTATGGATAAAGAGCAAAAACTAGAAACATTGAAAAAAGAATTGGAAGAAGCAACCGCCCTTGAGTTACCAATGCTTTCTAAAAACCTTTCGGTTTTATCAACGTGCGCCACTATTGCAACCTTAGTCGGTTTGATTGGAACCGTACTTGGTATGATTCGTTCATTCGCGGCGATGTCACACGGTTCGCCAGATACCGCAGCGCTTGCAACAGGTATTTCCGAGGCCCTAATTAACACGGCATTTGGTATTACCGCATCTACGATAGCGATCATCATGTACAATGTGTTTTCAACGCAAATCGACTCAATGACTTACAGCATTGATGAGGCTAGCTTTACGATTGCACAAGATTTTTCTGCTAAGAACTAATCGGATTTAATAAACGCATTTACTAATGCCAAAAATAAAAATCCCCAAGAGTTCTCCGTCGATTGACATGACGCCAATGGTTGACTTGGCGTTCCTGTTAGTTACCTTCTTTATGTTGGCGGCTTCATTTCGTCCGAGCGAACCAGTAACCGTTGAAACTGCTTCCAGTGTTTCGGATAAAGTGATTCCTGAAAACATGATTATGGTGACCATAGATCCAATCGGAAAAGTGTACTTTAATCTTACTGATCCAGAAGCACGGAAAGAAGCGTTGAGCAATATGGCTTCGCTTTATAAAGTTTCGTTCAATGAAGAACAAATAGAAAAGTTCTCCCTCATGTCAACTTTTGGTTGTACCATGAAAGAATTACCCGCTTACATTAATCTTGCTGGTGAGGCCAGAAAGGAATTCAAAACAGAGGGTGTTCCATTGGATTCGCTGGACAACCAACTTAAAAACTGGATAGCCTACAGCCAAGCAGCAGCATTGAATACGGGAAAAACCGCGTATGAAGAAGCCAAGAAGAAAGGACTATCTCCAGATGCAAATGACTTTAAACCTAAGTTTATCATACGCGCAGACGGAAAGGCTGTATACAAAAAGGCCGAGAAAGTTATCGATGTATTCCGTGAGTTAAATTTGAATAACCTAAGCTTTGTCACCTCTTCAGAGTTTAATCCCAATAATCCCAACTAACCATGGCAGAAATAGCAGACAGTGGTGGCGGTGGTCACGACAAAGGGAAGAAAAGAGCGAAGAAGTCATCAACGCGTGTTGATATGACGCCAATGGTAGATTTGGCTTTTCTTCTACTTACGTTCTTCGTTTTAACATCTACCTTTAGCAAACCGAAAGTGATGAGCTTGGCCTATCCAGCAAAAATGGATAAGCCTGTAGATGTGAATGCCCCTAAATTAAATAATGGAATTACCTTCCTTTTATCTAAGGATAAAATATTCTATTACACAGGAGAGTTTTACTCAGCCGATAGACCGGGTAAAGATGGTCCAACAAAATTGACAGAAACAAATTTTAGCGCTTCAGGCCTTAGAAAGGTGTTAGCTGATTTGAATTCTTACGTTCTACTTCGTAAGGAGGGAATGGTAAAGAAGGTGAAAGCAAAACAAATGGCAGACACAACCTACACGCGTGAGTTAGAACAATTGAAAGGAAAACCAGAAGCCTTGAAAGTTTTAGTAAAAACCGATGACAAGGCCCTATGTAAGAATTTCATTGATCTAATTGATGAGGTTAAAATCGCAGAAATTGGCGTAATTGCCCCAGTACCCATGCTTCCGGCAGAACTTAAATTATTAGAAACCCAATTAAAAAAGTAAGGCCATGGAATTAGCAGTAGTTTGGGTAATTGTAGGATTAGTTTCCACATACTCTTTGTTTAGTTACTTTTCCGCCAAAGGTTGGTTAGTAACCTCCCACGTAAGAAATGATTTGGTTTTCGAACACAGAAATAAGGCCTACGGAGCATATGCGCTGCGTAAAAATTACAATAAGCGGTTAACCTTAATTATGGCAAGTATGATTCTTGCCTTTGTATTAGGTTCATTGACCATGTTTATTATCCGAAACCTACCAAAACAAGATGTTGATGCTCCAAAGGGAAGCGATAAAACGTGGACGGTTCAACCCCCACCAAAGGATTTACCGCCCCCTCCGCCAACTACACCGCCTCCACCACCCTTGGAAAAAATGACCGCATTTATTCCTCCTGTAATTGAAGATGATCCGGTAACAGATCCCGTTCCTACACAAGATCAATTAGAAGACACTAAGGCGGGTGATAAAACACAAGATGGAAGTGATGAGAATTTTGATCCTCCACAACCTACAGATGATACGCCGAAACAAATCGATACTAAGCCGGATCCGATTGAGACATTCGTGGAGGAAGAGGCTGATTTTCCAGGTGGTTTTGCTGAAATGGCTAAGTTTATCAATGATAACATTGATTATCCACAGGAAGCAATCGATTTAGGGATCAAAGGCCGTGTAACCGTACGATTTGTTGTTGAGAAAGACGGGAGAATTTCTAATGTATCTATAGCTACTCCGTTAGCTGGTTGTAAGGCTTGTGATAAAGCAGCGGTAAAAGTTGTTGAGAAAATGCCTTCATGGAAAGCCGGTAAAAATGCTGGCCGTGAAGTACGAACTTGGGTAACTTTACCGGTTAAGTTTGAAGTAAACTAATCAGTAATCATACATTTGATCCCCAAAGAAATTTGGGGATTTTTTTATATCATGAATTTTAAAATAATCAATGCCGCCATCGGCTTAACCGTCGTTTTTGCAGCGATGCTTTTAGCGTTGTTTATTGCCCTTACCGATCAATTACCAGGACTTTTTGGCTGGAAGCGAGGGGTTTTGGTATCCGTCTTAGTGCTGTATTCTGTATTTCGTGTCTTTCGCTCAATCAAACTATTTAAAAACAATCAGCATGGGGATTAAATTAATATTAGGATTAATTGGAGTCTTGGCTCTTGCCGCTTGCGAAACGCATGAAAACCCACTCGCTTATCAGTCTGATACGCACGGTCGAGGCAACATTGAAGTGTTTTTGGAGGATTCATACAAACCCTTATTTACCACAAGTATTTATACGTTCCAAAGTTTGTTCCCTAAAGCAACAGTTAAGCCAAGCTATCTTCCGGAAGGAGATATTGTCAAAGCGTTTTTTGATAATAAAGTGAAAACTATTTGTATTTCTCGAGACTTCACAGACAAAGAGAAAAAGTTCTTGAAATCTCAAAATGTTCAGGTTCAGAGTGATTTAATTGCGTATGACGCAGTAGCGCTTATCATACATCCAGATAACACAGACACTTCAATTTCTTTGGATCGACTTAAGGCGTGGATATCCTCTGATGGTGCCACATGGAAGGGGAGTGGTCGGCCAGTAAAAATTGTTTTTGACAAAGTGAATTCAGCTAATTTTAACTACCTAACCAAATTATCTGGAAAGTCAACCTTGTCAAAAAATGTATACGCACTGAATTCAAATGAGCAAGTAATCGACTATGTGAAACATAATAAGCAAGCCATAGGAGTAATTGGTGTTAATTGGATTTCAGATCAAGAGGATTTTGAAGTAATGAATTTTCTAGATAGCGTCAACGTAATGCACGTAAGCCAACATGACGGAGAAGAAGGATTTCAACCATTTGCAGGTACAATTTGGACAAAAGAGTATCCATTACATCGAGAAATGTGGATGATAAATAAAGGAAATCGATCGGGATTAAATACAGGATTTGTTTTATTTATGATTGGAGAGAAAGGGCAGTTAATTATACAAAAATCTGAATTGGTGCCAGCCAAGGCCCCGGTCCGTTTAATCCAATTAACAACACAGTAATTTTTTATTAATTTCTTTGCGTTAACCGAATTCCAAAGTAACTTTGGCAAAGCAATTGTAGGTGAGTTTTAAATTTTATATCATGAAAACAACAGTATTATTTTCTGCGCTATTTCTTTCAGTAAGTGGTTTGTTTGCGCAGACCTTGAGCGAAGCAATCAAAAAAACAGAAAATGAGCGCTATGCCGACGCTTTAATTGATTTCAAAGCGCTAGTAGCCAAGGAACCAACCAATGGCGATGTGTATTTTTACTATGGCGATTGTTACTTTGAGAAAGGTGAGGTGGACTCAGCAATTCTTGTATGGAACAAAGGATATGAGATGGATAAACTTACGCCGATGCCATTCATTGGTAAATTCCGTGTGCTCTGGTTAAAAGGAGATAAGACGGGTGCTCAAGCTGAAGTTTTGAAAGCAATGGAACTTACCAAAGGAAAGAAAACAAACATCAAAAGAGCTGAAGTAATTCGTGGAATTGCAGAAATGTATATCGAGTCTGAAAATAAAGACCTTGATCAAGCCTTGACATTGCTTCAGGAAGCAATTACTAAAGACCCATCCAATGAAGACAACTACTTGCTTCAAGGGGATGCATTGTACGCTAAAACCCCGCAAGACGCGAGTCCGGCTATTAAAAGCTATAACATCGTATTGGATATTAATAAGAATTCACCTCGTGGTAAACTTCGTGTTGCGAACATTTATCAAGCTGCCCAGAATTATGATGATGCTAACAAAATATACAAAGAAGCAATCGCAATTGATTCAACCTTTGCTCCTGCGTATCGCGAACGTGCAGAGATGTTCATGCGCTTTGATAAAATGAAACTTGCGATTCAAGATTGGAAAAAATACCTTGCACTAAACAGCAACGTTGAATCAAGATATCGATATGCGAATGCCATGTTTGCTGCAAAGCAATATTGTGAAGTAATCGGTGAGGTTAATACCATTAACCAAGCGGGTTTTCGAAATTTTTATACGGAGCGAATGTTGGCTGGATCTTATGCAGAATGTCAAGATTACAAAGGAGGCGCACAATATGGCCTAGATGCAAGCGATCGTTTTTTTACGTTGGTCCCAGCGGCAAACATTAACTTTATCGACTACAAAATCAGAGGGTCCTTGTTAATGAAACTTGGGCAGGATTCACTTGGTTTATTAGAATGGGAACGCGCAGCAGGGATGAATGAAAATGCAGCAAAAGAGTTGACTCTTGAAATTGCCAAGTCTTATTATAAAATGAAAAAATATGATAAGGCCATTGAAATGTATTTGAAGCGACAAGCCTTAGTAGAATTAACGCTGGCTGAAGTATATAACTTAGGCCAATGTTATTATGCTGGACCAAAGAACTTTATAGAAGCAGATACCTTGTTTGGTAAAGTTGCGGCGATGTCGCCTAATTATGCACCTGCTTATTTATGGAGAGCGAGAAGTAATTACCAAATGGATTTACAAAATGAGCGTTGGTTGGCTAAACCACATTATGCGAAAGTGTTAGAGGTAGTGGTTGGCGATGACCGTAAAAAAGACACCAACAAGAAGATGGTCATTGAATCAGCTCGCTACATGGGAAACTATTACGCTTCCTCTGCTGAAAAAGACAAAACTAAAGTGCTGGACTATTTCCAGATCGTTTACGGTCTTGATCCAAACGATACCCAGGCAAAGCAAATTTTAGGAATTAAATAATACGAGGGGCTTAGGCCCCTTTTTTAATCAGCGATTTTCCACTCATTTGGGCGGGTTGAGGCAATTCCATGAGTGCTAAAACGGATGGTGCAACATCTGCCAAGAGGCCATCTGTTAACCCCTCATTATCGCATCCAATCAAAACACAAGGCACCTTGTTTAAACTATGTGCAGTATTTGGTGTTCCATCCGGGTTTAAGACGTAATCGGCATTGCCGTGATCCGCAATGACCATAAAAGCGTATCCAAGCGGAAGCAGGGTCTCAATGATTTCTTTTAGGTTTTTATCTACCGTTTCTACAGCCTTTACGATAGCATCATAAACTCCGGTATGACCAACCATGTCCGGATTCGCAAAATTTAGACAGAAGAAATCAGGAACGTGTTGTTTCACATGTGAAATCAGTGTTGATGTTACCTCTTCTGCGCTCATTTCCGGCTGTAAGTCATAGGTGGCAACTTTTGGAGAATTAATCATTAACCGTGTTTCATGTTCAAAGTTCTCTTCTCGGCCGCCATTAAAAAAATAGGTTACGTGAGGGTATTTTTCAGTTTCCGCAATACGAACTTGAGTTTTACCATTAGTAGCTAATACTTCGCCTAAGGTTTGCTCTAAATGGTCTTTTTGAAAAACGATGTGCATATTGGAAAATGAATCATCGTAATTAGTCATCGTTACATAGTATAACTCCAAAGGCTTCATATCGAAACCAGCAATTTCACGTTGAGAAAGCACTTCCGCTATTTCTCGCGGGCGATCGGTTCTGAAATTGAAACTAATTACTACGTCTCCAGGTCCGATTAAACCCTCTTGATCACAAAGTATGGGATTGATAAACTCATCAGTAATGCCGTCATCATATGATTTTCGGATGGCTTCAGTGGCAGATTCAATACGTGTGCCTTCCCCGCTTACATAGAGCTTATATGCTTTCTCTACCCGTTCCCAACGGCGATCACGATCCATTGCATAATATCTCCCGATGACGGACGCGATTTTTACGTTCCGGGTTAAACGCTGCTCAAGTGCCGAAAAATCGATAATCGCGGATTGTGGATCGCAGTCACGGCCATCGGTGATGGCATGTATGAATACCTTTTTTGCATCCTTTTCTATGCACAGGTCAATCAAGGCTTCTAGGTGATTAAATGCACTGTGAACCCCTCCATGCGAAACTAAGCCTAGTAAATGTATCTTACAGTGGTTCTTTGACGCATAGTCAAATGCATCCAGTAAGGTTTGGTTATTGAAGAAGCTTCGGTCCTGTATAGCATTGTTAATGCGTGAGAGTTCTTGATAGACAATTCTTCCCGCCCCAATGTTTAGATGTCCAACCTCTGAATTTCCCATTTGTCCTGCGGGAAGGCCAACAGCTTCGCCACAGGCGATTAGGGTACTGTTCGGGTAATTCAATAAAACCTGATCCATGTAAGGGGTGTTCGAATGATAAATCGCATCTGCGCTCGATTGATCACCAATTCCCCAACCATCAAGGATGATTAATCCTACCTTTTTATTCATTTTGGCAGTGTTATAGTAAAGATGGATCCGTGCGGTTCGTTCTCGGAAAAACCGATTTTTCCATGATGTAATTCAATAAATTGACTGGCGATATAAAGTCCGAGGCCCGTTCCAGGTTTTTCGCGTTTATTTTCATCACCGGAACGGTAAAACTTATCGAAAATAAAAGGTCGGTCAGCCTCGTTGATTCCACTGCCGTTATCCGCCACAGTGATACTGAATTCGGAGCCGCCCTCCTTGAATGAAATATGTACATTGGTGGCGTTATATTTCACGCTATTGTCGACTAATTGAATTACAACACGCTCAAGCATAAAGCGATCAGCTTCAAAAGAGAATATACTAGGACAGCTCATCACAAATGGTGTGTTGTGATAAGTTTCGTGCAATTGCTTTTCAAGGGACTGACTGAATTCAAGGCTATCGATCACATCTCTAAATAATTCGATGCGTTGATTTTCAATGCTTGCGGCATGCAGCATATTTTGAATTAATGATTCCGATTTTTTATTTTCATCCAGCGCTTTTTCTAGAAATGAACGTATTTGTTCCCCCTCTAATTGGTGTTTAATGATGGTTTGTAAGATGAGCTGCACCGAAGATATGGGTGTTTTTAATTCATGGGTTACAGATAGAAGGAAGTTCGATTGCCTTTGGTGCAATGATAACTCACGATTCATACTTAATTGATACCTCCAAATTCCGTAGATGAGTATGAGTAGAAAAACACTACCCTCGCCAATTACCATCGTTGCCTTCTTTGGGTTTTCAATAATAAGCATGTATCCCCACCATAAAAATTGAAGCACAATGTAGGTAGACAAAAGGGCTAAGAAGTATGTGGGTCTATTTTTTTTGGAAATGGTCGTCATAGGTCCATAAAGGTACGGAATGTAAGCTTTTTAGCTTGGATCATCGGGATAATTTCATGCAGGAGCGTTTCGATGCGGTCTTCTGTTTTTTGACTATCATGAAAAACCATGATGTCGCCGGCCTTAACTCCATTGGCAGCAACGATGATTTGTTGGTTGCTAATGCTGCGATTGTAATCTCTACTCAGCCACGACCACATAATGATTTTATATCCCCGCCGCTTTACTGCGCGAATGCAAAATGGATTTATTTTACCGTAAGGAGGGCGAAACAGTCTTGATTCAAAAATTTTGCCGGTCGCATCAACAGACCTTAAATATGATTTTCTACCCGTTTTCCATCCTTTTTCATGTGCAAAGGTGTGATTGCCAATGCAATGCCCTTCTTTTTTTAACGCCTCAATGAGTTCAGGATAAGCTTGGGCGTTTTTACCCACACAAAAAAAGGTAGCCTTAATGCCATATGTATTTAAAATACGCAAGACCTTTTGGGTAACGATTGGATGTGGGCCATCATCGAAGGTGAGATACACGTGAGGACTCTTCTTTACTTCCCAATTAAATTGAGGGAACAGCAATTTCATCCATGTATATCGCCAAATAACCCACCACATCTTATTGCATCATCGGGAGCGTCGTATTCGGGGTCTCGTTCGTTGACGCTGGGGCCTCTGTTTTAGGTAAGTAGCCGTAATGTTCACCAATGGCTCTTAAATTCCCCATCAAGGATTCGTACCGTTGGCCATACACCCCAATGCCCATTCTAGCATCTTCTCCAGCGTCATTTCCGAGCGCAATCAATTTTGAAGTCATACTCGGCATAATTTTTTTGTAAACACGATCCAGGCTCTTTTTCAATCGCTTACCAAACGCACTGTTTTCCGCATCAACCTTAGGGTCTTCTAGGGTGGAATACATTTTAAAGATGGCATCGGTAACAGCAAATAAATCTGCGGTATTTTGAACGTTTGTACTGATCTCCGCAGCGGTGAATTCGTAAAAATTAAGAATGCTTTCGTATTGGTCCATAAGTTTATTGCCCAAGGCGGCTCCTTTGCCGTCGGCTTTACATAAATAATAAAGTTGGACATGCTCATTTAGGTTTCCACTACATTTTGCGCGAATTTCTTGACCACCGTACATGTACCCGCGGTTGTTTTGATTATACGTTAACATATTCATGGGGTCACATGCGTTTACTTCGGTGAAATCCATCACCGTCCCAACCGGCATTACTTCTAGCGATTTATCTAGCAGATTAATGGCCTTTTTGGCATTGTTTTGAAGATAAAATTGCTCCGCTAAAATCAGGAAATTAGCCCTGTATTGCGTGGTATGTCTTCTGGCATAGTAATCGGTTAGTACCGATGGGTTAGCCATATCACCATATTGAAATACATTGAAAATAGTTCGGTGCATTTCGTTTCGATCATAGAAATCTGTAATGGCCGTTTTTAACGGACTCAAGACATACGCAAGCCCTACTTGTTTTACCCATCCACCATTTAATAAGGCTAGAGAGAACGAGGACCCGCGATTACTTGAAAAATAAACACCTCGTTTCCAGTCATTGTTGGCTACAATATCCATCATCATAAGTTCATCACGAGTTAAATACCGGTCTTGATCTTCATTAAATGCAAATTCAATCTCCTTGGCACATTGGCTTACCTGTCCTTTCGATATAACTGCCGACGCTAAGGCATTGGTTGTATTAACCGGCAAATAAAATTTACTAGAAGGGAAAAAATAAATATGGTTTCCATCGCGATCAACGATGAAGTTTTCATCTTGGTGAACAAATTCCATGGCATCCTTTAGGTCAACACTCATCCAAGGCTTTTCAAATTCATCAAAGAGCGTTTGTAATTCTTTTGCCCCACCGTCTTCAATTTTTATTGAACCTTGCTGTACACTTTGGAAGATTTGGTTTATTCCCGTGAATTTCCCAAGAATATTCGTGGATAGATTTACCGTATCGGTAGATGTGATTTGATTCCAGATTTTATCGAACGCAATCTGTAAATCAGGCTGTGTTACGGAAAAGGAAGATCGTAAAGCACCCATCTTTCCGTTAAAATAGTTAACGACTTGTGACGCAACGGCCTTGTTTTTCTTTAGCCTCATGTCGATAACTTTTCTCAACAGGGCTTCATCGTTACTTAGACCAATAAGCTCTAGCAAAGGAAGGAAATACACTTGATCGGTATTTCCTGCGAACATTAAGATTTGATCTTCTCTGTATTCAATAGGTAGCGCATCTGAATCATAGGCTTTCATTTTCATCTGATTGGTATACCAGTCGGTTCCCATGAGTGAAAGGTTACATACACGAACATCGGTTCGTTTCCCTTCAACTTCTTGTAAGTACCACAAGGGGAAGGTATCATTATCTCCATTGGTGAATAAGATGCCATTCTTTTTACAAGAATTCAAATAGTTGTATGCTAAATCGCGTGCAGAAGTTTTTCCACTGCGGTTATGATCATCCCAACCCTGTGTGCCCATTAGTATAGGCGCTAGTAAGCCCAAAAGACTGATTACAATAACGGGAGCGTTGCCACTCAGTTTTATGTTACGCAGCAGGTACGAGAGCCCTATAAACATGGATAAAATTAAGAGGAGCACAAACCCCATGCGGCCATAACCCGTAATTAAAAACAATACCAAGCCACCGCCTAAGAAATAAGAGAGCTTGATCAAAAGTTTTTTATCGAAGGTGCTTATAAAATCATACAGGGCATACACGCCAAACGCCAACCACATTGCAAAGAAATAGAAAGAACCTGAGTATGCGTAGTCCCGTTCCCTTGGCTCAAGCGGCTTTTGATTCAAATAGAGTACAATCGCTAACCCGGTAAACAAAAAGGCTAAGGTTAATACAAACGCATCCTTTGGCGCACGATAAAAGTGAAAAAATATACCCAATAGAATGAGGGCTAAGGGAATTAAAAAGAACCGATTATGTGCGGGGTTTTCTGAGGTGTAGTAGGGTTGTGCATCCGCCGGACCAACATTTGGTGCATCCACCCAATCTATGCCACTAATCCAATTTCCACGCAGGTTGTCTCCATGACCTTGGATGTCATTCTGCCGCCCAGAAAAATTCCACAATAAATAACGAACATACATCCAATTCACCTGATATCGAAAGAGGTAAGTGAGGTTTTCACCCATGGTTGGAAGGCGCATTCCGTCTCTTCCTAATTCATCATTAGCCCCATCTGCTGGGTCATAACCGCTCCATTCTTTATACCCTTGGATGTGTTGCGGTGTTTCTGCATACATTCGAGGAAGGAAGGTGGATTGTGCATACGCTGGTTCTGCCCCAATACGGATTGAGCTATTGCTTTCGTAATACTTTTCTGTTAAGGTATATGCCCCTTTGTTTGTATTCATCCACGCTTCTGCATCCGCTTTCTTCACGAATGCTTTCACATCGCTCTCTCCTTCTTGAACTACAAACCGACGTAGGTAATATGCCGAAAGGTCTCCCCAACCATCTTTGGAGGTTAGTTGGGCCTGACCATTTTCATTTAAGGTTTCATTTAAGCGAAAAGAATTCCAATATTGCCCAAAAAGTATCGGATTGGAACCGTATTGTTCGCGTTTTAAGTAGGAATGAAGGGTAACCAAGTTTTCTGGGTCGTTTTCATCAAGCGGCGTATTCGCGTTGGAACGAATAACGATGACAGCAAATGATCCATAACCGATAAGTAACACCGTTAAACCCATGATTACATTGTAAAGAATGGTGCGTTGTTTTTTTCTTGCATATCGTATTGCGAAAATGCATCCTCCAATTAATAATACAAAGAAGAACAAGGTTCCACTGTAAAAAGGCAATCCGAATGAGTTTACAAACGCTACCTCAAAAGAACTTGCAAGTGCAATGGATCCGGGTATAATCCCTTCTTGTATAAAACCCAAGGCAAGCACGGAAATAAGCCCGGTAAGAACCAACCATAACGGAGTTATTTTCTTTGAAACGTTAAAGTACACCAGATAACCAATCGCAGGAACCACAAGGATTCCCAACAAGTGAACTCCAACAGCCAAGCCAAGCATGAAGAAAATGATTAAAATCCAACGGTTTGGTGCTGAATTCCCATCGACAGCAAGATTCATCTCCTCATCCCACTTCAGCGCCGCCCAAAAAATAACCGCAGTGAATAAGGAAGCCATCGCATACACCTCTCCTTCAACCGCTGAAAACCAAAAGGAGTCTGAAAAGGTATACGCTAAAGCCGCAATAGCAGAAGCAGAAATTACCATGATTCCGTCGGCAGTGTTTATGTAGCCCTTTTGGTTTAGCACCAGTTTTTTTAGTAAAATGCTCATGGACCAAAACATAAATAAAATGGTCAGTGAGCTAGAAATAGCCGAAAGGGCATTAATCCAAAGCGCCACCGATTCAGGGGCTGCGAAAAAAGAAAATAATCGCCCTAACACCATGAATAAGGGTGCCCCTGGAGGGTGACCAACCTCTAGTTTATAGGCAGCAGTAATGTATTCGCCGCAATCCCAAAGACTGGCGGTTGATTCCATGGTCATTAGATAAACACTGGTGGCAATCGCAAATACAGTCCAACCAATTAAGGCATTAAGCTTTTGAAAATTCATGAGAACAAGTATAATATGTAGATGCGAATTTAGGAATATATCGCGTTGAGTGAAAATTCCAAGGATAAATTTCAAAATGGATTTTTTGAAAATTAAATAAAGTTCCTAACTTTGCGCACCCAATGACCCATGGTGTAACTGGCAACACGTCTGATTTTGGTTCAGAAGAGTCTAGGTTCGAGCCCTAGTGGGTCAACGTTTAAACCCTGAGCAATCAGGGTTTTGTTTTTTATATATCACTTTACTTAATTTAATTGCCGTTGTCACGCTTCTTATGAATCAAGACCAAGAAAAAAATAGCATTGAGCGTCTGGGAGAATTCGGACTTATCAAGCATCTTACCGCTGATTTCGCGCTTCATAATTCCACTTCTATCGTTGGGGTTGGTGATGACTGTGCAGTGATTTATCGCGATGAGACCACATTTACGCTAATTTCTTCCGAATTATTTATAGAAAATATTCATTTCGACTTAATGTATGTCCCCCTGAAGCAGTTAGGCTTTAAAGCTATTTCGGCGAGTGTTTCAGATGTATATGCCATGAATGGTGTTGCGGAACAAGTTACCGTAAACATTGGGTTTTCAAGTCGTTTCCCTTTGGAGGCAATTGAGGAGCTATACGATGGAATCCGTGGTGCGTGTGATTTTTTCAAAGTGGATTTAATCGGTGGCGACACGAGCAGCTCATCGAAAGGACTGATGATTTCTGTCACGGCGATTGGAAAAGTTGAAAAACATAAGGTGGTATATCGCCGGGGTGCTTCAAGCAAAGACATCCTCATGGTTTCTGGCGATTTGGGCAGCGCCTATTTGGGTCTTCAAATTCTCGAACGAGAAAAGAGTGTGTTTTTGGCGAACCCGAATATTCAACCAGAACTAGCCCCCTATGATCCTTTGATAAAAAAACAGTTGATGCCGGAGGCAAGGGTAGATGTGGTTCAATTGTTGGATGAATTGGGGGTGGTGCCAACCTCTATGATTGATATTTCAGATGGATTGGCTTCGGAATTAATCCATTTGTGCGAATCAAACAACTTAGGTTGTGTGATTCACGAAGAGAAAATCCCTTACCAAGAAGACACCATGTTGGTGGCAACTGAGTTCAATATATCGCCCTTAACGTGTGCAATGAATGGGGGTGAAGACTATGAATTGCTCTTTTCTGTATCGCAAAAAGATTTTGATAAACTCAAAGGAAATCCGCATTTTACACCCATCGGCTACTACACGGATGAAGAAGGAACAGCAAAACTTATGGATCAATCCGGAATAATTCACGAGTTGAAAGCACAAGGCTGGAATCATTTTTAACTAGTCTATCCGAGGGAGTTTAATTCTTGCCCGTTGAATGATGGTTAAAGGGAATAGTCCTAAAAGCTCTTTTCGCAATACCTCCGCTTCAATCTCTGTTCGGAAATCTCCCGCCATTAAGTTAAAATATGGCGCCTCAAAAGCAATGTAAGCGTCCTGTTTAGGGTATAAGCCAACAAATACTAACCTCAAGGAGTCGATGAGTGGTTTGTCCGTATCAAAAGCCAATTGTATTCGGAATCCTGGAAGATCATTTCGGTAGGTCCGGTTACTGTCTATCGTTTTCTCAATAAGGGGGTCCTCATGTGGGATGAATTGACCTAAGCAGTTATTCCAAAGACTCGAAACGGACAGAATCAGGATAAAGGATGATACTCGAATTGCCAACATACAGCAAAGGTATAAATTTCTTAAGACTTGATCAGCGACCACCCCAGCTTATTTAGAATGATTATAAATTAAATTTGATGCTCTTTTTTTGTCATCAAAGTGTCATGAAATTTCTCTTTTCATGTAAATTTGCAAGGTCGAAAAGCAAAATAAAATGCTTTTTAAACCTAGAATTTAGAAACCAGTTTCATGAAAATATCTAATATTCAACAAGTTACAATGGCGAAAACCCTACAGTTGTTTGCCTTCTTGTGTGTTACCTTTTTTGTACAACACACCCTTTTCGCTCAAGGAGAGGCCCTTTTTAAATCAAAATGCTCCAGTTGTCACCAAATCCATAAGAACGGCACGGGCCCGATGTTGTCTGGTGCACGCCAACGTTGGGCGGATGCAGGAGAGGGAGATTTAATTATTAAATGGGTTCAAAATAATGCGGCGTTGCGCGCAAGCGGTGCTTCAAAAAGAGCAGCGGCCGTATTTAAGGAATATGGCGGCTCTCAAATGTCTATTTTTACGGATTTAACAGACGACCAGGTAAATCAAATATTGGATTATGCAGATGCTCAGCCGAAGGACGATCCGGCGAAGGCAGGGGCAAACGGAGGGGCTCAAGATCCAAATGCCACTCAAGTAACCGAAGAGGAAGAGGGCGGTCTTGGTTTCATCTGGATTGTTCTTGCAGTGCTATTTGTTGTTATTATTTTAAGTGTTGGCGGAGTGCGACGACAATTGAAAGTAGCAACTACGGGCGATGAGAAATATAACGAGTTAACATACTGGGAAGAGTTTAAAACAACAGCTTGGAAATATCGTGGGTTAACTGGATTAGTAGGTTTAGTATTGACAATAGCTGTGTTGGTGGTGGTATTCAAAAGTTTGTATTCAATTAATGTGATGGAAAATTATCAACCGTCGCAACCTGTTGCTTTCCCACACTCACGTCACGCGGGAGAGAACGGAATTGATTGTAAATATTGTCACAATTCGGTTACCAAGTCTAAACATGCAGGATTGCCATCTGTAAATGTTTGTATGAACTGCCATAAACAAATCAGCGGTGATGGTAAGCCGTTTGCTGGAGAAATCAAGAAGATTTATGCTGCTGCGGGTTGGGACACTAAATTTGGTCCAGCAGGGGGATATCGAAATACTAAAGGAAAACCACTGGTGTGGAATAAGGTGCATGTGTTGCCCGACCATGTATATTTTAACCATTCACAACACGTAGTAGTAGGGGGTGTTGATTGTAAGCAATGTCACGGAGATATGACGCAAATGAAAGAAACCGCTAAGGTACTTCCAATTGAAGAATTAAATAAGGTGGAAGGGAATATTAAATTAACCAAAGCAACCCTGACGATGGGGTGGTGTATCGAGTGTCACGGGGCGAAGGAAGTAACAATTGGAGATGGCAAAAATGGATACTATGATGAAATACATAGCCGCTTAAAAAAGAACAAGACCCTGTATAAGCAATATCTTGCAAATGATGGGAAACTTACAGCCAACGAATTAGGGGGTTGGGAATGTGCTAAATGTCACTATTAATTTACAGTAGCGAATAAAACAAGTTATGGAAGTAACAAAGAAATATTGGAAAGGAATTGAGGAATTAAATCAAACGCCTGAATTTAAGCAACTTCGGGACTCCGAATTTCCGAATCAACATGCCGTTGAGCAATTTTTAGTGGATGATCAATTGGCTGAATCTTCGTCAGGCCGTCGTGATTTCCTTAAATTTTTAGGGTTTTCCGTAGCCGCTGCAACGTTGGCGGCTTGTGAGGCGCCCGTGACCAAGGTTGTTCCTTATGTGAACAAACCGGAAGATGTGACTCCCGGAGTTGCCACGTGGTATGCTTCAACGTATTATGATGGCTTATCCTATGCAAGTATCCTGGTTAAAACTAGAGAAGCACGTCCAATATTCATTAAAGGGAACAAAGATTTTGGGTTCACCAAAGGAGGGACAAACCCTCAAATTATTGCATCGGTACTTGGTTTATACGATAGTGAAAGACTAAACGGTGTCCGAGCTAAAGGAATCGATGAGAATATCTCGGTAGATAAGGCGGATAAAGCAATTGTTACTGCACTCAAAGCGGCGAAAGACATCGTTGTGCTCTCTCCTACAATTATTAGTCCGTCAATGAATACTGCAATTGCTGCTTTGGAAGCTGCTTACGCCATTAACGGAACTTCTAAAGTTAAGAGGGTTCAATACGACGGAATATCGTATGGTGCTATTCGTAAAGCGAATGAACAGAATTTTGGTGCTGCAATTATACCATCGTATGATTTTTCGAAGGCGAAAACCATCGTGAGTGTTGGAGCAGATTTTTTAAGTACATGGTTGTTGTCAAATGAATATGCGGTTCAATATGGGGTAAATAGGGTTCCTGGAAAAGGAATGTCTAAGCACTTCCAATTTGAGTCAATAATGTCAATTACAGGTTCCAATGCTGACGGAAGAGCTCAGATTAAACCATCAGAATCAGCCAATGTATTAGCATATATACTTAAAAGTATTGGCGGTTCTACCTTTGTTTCTAGCGCTTTATCTGGTGAATCGAAAAAGGTGGCTGACGCTGCGATTGCCGCGCTTAAGTCAAGCAGAAATGAATCGTTAGTTGTTTGTGGCGCTAATAATGAGGCTGAACAATTACTAACGAATGCCATTAACAATCAGTTGAAGGCCTATGGAACAACTATCGACTTATCCAATGATGTGAAGCTTTACCAGTCAAATGATAAAGAGGCTAGCCAACTTTTTGATGCAATTATTTCCGGTAAAGGTCCAGACGTGTTAATTAACCTGGGTGCAAATCCAGTGTATACAGCGGCGAACGGAGAAAAATTACGTAAGGGATTAGAGGGCTTAACAATGTATGTATCTACAGCGAGATACGCAGATGAAAGTTCATCCGTAGCTTCTTACATTATCCCAGATCATCACCTGCTTGAGGGTTGGAATGATTTTATGCCTAAAGCGGCCCATTATGCAGTAGCTCAGCCTACAATACGCACGCTGGGAGATACATATGCAGCATTAGAATCAATGTTGGTATGGGCAGGATCTGCAGCTCGTAATGGAAAGGATTCTACCGTAGCTTATGATGCAATTAAAGCATCAGCATCAATCTTAGGATTTCCTGATTTCGCAATGTTAACACACAACAGTTGTGGTGCAGTGAACGCACCGGCTTCTGCCTATACTTACAAAGCGGTTTCTTCTTCAGCGACGACTAAAAGCGGTGATTGGGAAGTTGTTTTCTATCAAAAAACGGCGATCCGAGATGGCGCCATGTCGAGTAATCCGTGGTTACAAGAGTTGCCAGATCCAATTTCTAAGGTTACCTGGGACAATTATATTACCATGAATCCAGTTCAAATGGAGAAAATGGGATTTGTAACGACCTATGACCAGGAGCATGGATTAAACATGGCTAGCGTTACCGTGAACGGACAAAAACTAACCCTACCTGTTTATCCGCAGCCAGGACAAGCCTTTAATACGGTGGGTATTGCCCTAGGTTATGGTCGAGGGGCTAATGGTGAAGCGATTGGTCGTGGTGCTTATCAAACGAAAGAATATGGTGGCTATGATTTAAATGAGCAAGGAAATAGAAAAGCCATTGGTTTAAATGTGTTCCCGTTTGTTTCTCAAGTTAATGCCTTGCCTGCGTATTCAGCTACTGCAGCCATCGCGAAGGTTGACGGCGAGTATTTGATTGCAGCAACTCAAATTCATCACACAGTGATGGGCAGAGACTCCATTGTACGGGAAACAACCCTGTCTACCTTTTTAAAGGGAGACAAAGAATCTTTTAATCCGGCACATAAACTACAACGATTAAATGAGCACGGCCATCACGAAGAGGCTCCCCTAGAGGAGTTTGATTTATGGAATGCCCATCCAATTGAAAAAGTTGGACATCGTTGGGGGATGACCATAGATTTAACCTCTTGCATTGGTTGTGGTTCATGTTTAGTGGCTTGCCAAGCGGAAAATAATGTTCCGGTAGTTGGTAAGGATGAAGTTAGAAGGGGCCGTGAAATGCATTGGTTGCGTATCGACCGTTACTATGCCTCGGCAGAAGAATCTTCAGTAGGTAAAAAGGCAAATAAAGACGACTTTAGTTATTCGGAAGCTGAAATAGCAGCAGTGAATCCTGCCGTTGTGCATATGCCACTCATGTGTCAGCATTGTAATCACGCGCCATGTGAAACGGTTTGTCCGGTTGCTGCAACTACCCATAGCAATGAAGGTTTAAATCAGATGACGTACAACCGTTGTATTGGTACACGATATTGTGCGAACAATTGTCCGTATAAGGTTCGTCGTTTTAATTGGTTTAATTACCCGTCTTATAAGAAGTTTACCGAAGTAAACCCAGCTCAAGATGATTTAGGCCGTATGGTGCTCAATCCGGACGTTACGGTTCGTACCCGTGGTGTCATGGAAAAATGTTCATTCTGTGTTCAACGAATTCAAAGCACTAAATTGACCGCCAAGAAAGAAGCGCGTCCGGTGATTGATGGTGAATTAGCAACCGCTTGTTCTGAGGCGTGTCCAACAAATGCAATTGTTGTTGGGGATTGGAATGATGACCGCTCAGCAGTTAAAGCGAGCTCTTCAGACCATAGAGCGTATCAGGCATTGGAAGAAGTAGGGGTGAAACCGAATGTATGGTATAAAGTGAAGGTAAGAAACTAAGATATTAAAAGAAATTAAAAGCAAGAGCAATGCAAAAGGAAGCAGCAATAAGGGAACCCTTAATTCTTGGAAATAAAACATACCACGATGTAACGGAAGATGTATGCAGGCCGATTGAAGGAAAGGCACCAAAAATGTGGTACATATTATTTGCAATCGCATTAATTGTTGGCCTATACGGTGTGGGATCGATACTATACTTGTTAGGCACCGGTATTGGCGTTTGGGGCTTGAATAAGACCATTGGTTGGGCTTGGGATATCACAAACTTTGTATGGTGGGTTGGTATTGGTCACGCAGGCACCTTGATTTCTGCCGTACTTTTATTGTTCCGTCAAAAATGGAGAATGGCGATTAACCGGTCGGCGGAAGCCATGACAATTTTCGCTGTATTTATGGCAGGAACGTTTCCGTTAATTCACATGGGAAGGCTTTGGGTCGGATATTGGGTCCTTCCGCTTCCGAATCATTTTGGATCATTGTGGGTGAATTTTAACTCGCCTTTGTTGTGGGACGTATTTGCGATTTCTACGTATTTGTCTGTTTCTTTAGTGTTCTGGTACATTGGGTTGATTCCTGATTTTGCTACAATACGTGACCGGGCTAAAAAACCAGTCGCAAAACGCATGTACACCATCCTATCTTTTGGGTGGTCAGGTAGAGCCAAACATTGGACTCGATTCGAATTGGTTTCTTTGGTGCTAGCAGGATTAGCTACACCGCTTGTGTTCTCTGTGCACTCGATTGTATCTTTTGACTTCGCAACTTCCGTGATTCCAGGCTGGCATACTACGATTTTCCCACCTTACTTTGTGGCGGGTGCAGTATTCTCTGGATTCGCAATGGTTCAAACCCTCTTATTGGTGATGCGTAAAGCAATGAATCTTGAGGCGTACATCCATACCAAGCACGTAGAGTACATGAATATTGTAATCATGGTGACCGGTTCAATTGTTGGAACAGCCTATATTACAGAACTTTTTATTTCTTGGTATTCTGGTGTGGAGTATGAAGCCTATGCCTTTTTAAACCGTGCTACTGGACCTTATTGGTGGGCTTATTGGTCGATGATGACTTGCAACGTGATCTCACCTCAGCTCATGTGGATACGAAAATTGCGTAGAAGTTTGTTGTTTACCTTCTTCATTTCAATTGTGGTAAATATCGGAATGTGGTTTGAACGCTATGTGATTATTGTTACGTCGATTCACCGGGATTATATTCCTGCGGCATGGAGCATGCATTACCCAAGTCATATTGACATTGCTGTTTATATAGGAACCATTGGATTGTTTTTTGTGTTTTTCTTGTTGTTTGCGCGTTATTTCCCAGTATTGGCGCTAAATGAAGTTAAAACAATTTTGAAAGGCTCAGGCCAGTCGTACAAAGAGTCACCGGATTATCACAAACATCATTAATATCGGATTATGTCAGATAAAGTAATATATGCAATGTATGGAGACGACGATGTGCTAAAGTCTAGCGCTAAAAAATTAGTCTCAAATGGAGTTAAAATTTCCGAAGTATACAGCCCGTTTCCTATTCACGGCATCGACCCAATTATTGGGGTTAAAGGCACTCGCTTGGGAATAATGGCTTTTCTATATGGATTAACCGGCCTAGCCTTAGCCACCATTGGAATGTATTATTTCATGGTTGTGGAATGGAAAATGAATATTGGTGGTAAACCAAACTTTTCATACGCTGAAAATGTTTTGGCCTTTATTCCTATTACTTTTGAGTTTACGGTGTTGTGTGCAGCACATGGGATGGCAATCACATACTTATTGTTAAATCGTACACTTCCTGGTATGCCGGCACAAAATCCAGACCCAAGAACCACAGATGATAAATTTGTCATGGAAATCAGATTGTCAGAAAACCATGGAGTAACCGAGGATAAACTTGACGAGTTATTGAAAGATACAGGGTTCGTTGAGCTAGATAAAAAAATTATTGAATAAGAATTAAGGAATACGAATGAAAAAGTCCTTTTTGAGAATTGTTGGAATGTTATCGGTAAGCGTATTTGTGCTAAGTGCATGTACCTCCAACGCAGATAGCCCCGGGTTAGAATACATGCCGGATATGTATCGCTCTCCTGCCGTAGAAGCATATGTTGATTATGGTGAAGTTAGAGGCCGGATAGATGAATCCAAAAAAACACGCCTTACTGCAATGACTCCACCTGCTTTCGCTATTCCTTACGTGGGCACAGACAGCACAGAAGTTCGTTTAATGATGCCGTATGCTAGATTGGCAAACGAATCTTTTAAAGCGAGCCATGGGATGTATAGCGATTTGTTAACGAAAGAAGATCATTATACGGCTGCTGCGGCTGATGCTAGTATGATTCCGTTAAATGCGAAAAATGCAGAGGCCCTACTGTCGAAAGGAAAGGAATTGTTTACGGCGATGTGTCAACATTGTCACGGTGAAAAAGGAGACGGGAATGGTCCAATGGTAACCTCTGGTGCCTACAATGGTGTTCCCAATTACGCGGAACGCGCAGCCTTATCAGACGGTCAAATGTTTTATTCCATTTATTACGGTAAAGGAATGATGGGTGCTCACCGATCCCTCTTGAATAAAAAAGAAATATGGACTGTTATTCACTACATCCGAAGCCTTCAGTCTCCAGATTACGGCAAATTTGATGCGAATGGTACTGCGGCAGTTGCAGATACAACAAAACAAAAATAAGATCATGGAATTTACAATCACTAAAAAAGCAAAAAAGACAGCGTTCGGTTTAATCGGAGTTGGGGCGCTATTAGCTATTGTTGGAATAATAACTAATATCGGAGAGGCACACTTCACAACACGCTTAATGACAAACGGCTTAATCAATGCCTTTTTCTTTATGGCGATTGGTTTGGGAGCCTTGTTTTTCTTGGCATTAAATTATGCTACCGAAGCCGGCTGGTATGCCGTAGTGAAGCGTATTATAGAATCCGTTGCCTTGTTTCTACCTTACGGGATTGGAATTTTCGGATTGATTTTACTGACTATTTCCTTTATGAAGGGCGCTCATATTTACACTTGGATGGACGCTCATACGGTAGCCGAAGATGAGCTCATTCAAGGGAAGTCAGCATATCTAAATATGGCGTTTTTCTGGCTTCGTACCCTAGTCTATTTTACGGTGTACTTACTGTTCTTGAGAGGGTTCAGAAAGCGTTCTTTACTTGAAGATCAAGTGGGCGGAACCGAAATCCACTTTAAAAATTATCGCAAGGGGGCTACGTTTTTGGTATTCTTTGCTGTATTTAGCTCAACGTCTGCCTGGGATTGGTTGATGTCCATTGACGTACATTGGTATAGTACCTTGTTCGGGTGGTATACGTTTGCTGGGATGTGGGTATCCGCAATGGTCGTTATTGTTTTAACTACCATTTATTTGAAGAAACAAGGGTATTTACCACATGTGAATGATTCTCACATTCATGACATTGGTAAATGGATCTTCGCAATCTCCTTCTTATGGTCTTATTTATGGTTTTCACAATACATGCTTATTTGGTATGCAAACATTGGTGAGGAGGTGATTTATTATGTAATGAGAACAGAAAACTATAAGTATTTATATTTCGGAATGTTCTTCATTAATTTCGTCTTCCCGATGTTAATTTTAATGTCAAGAGACGCTAAACGCGATACAGGGGTTCTCATGTTCGTTGGTTTGGTTATCTTAATAGGCCATTGGTTAGATGTGTTTATTATGGTCTCCGGAGGTTCCCTTGGGGCTAATTGGAATATTGGTCTTTTAGAAATTGGATTGCCTTTGGTTATGGCGGGTGTTTTCATATTGATCTTGTTTAAAAACTTAGCAAGTGCGCCTCTAACGCCGGTTAATCACCCGTTTTTGGATGAAAGTATACATCACGAATTTTAACGATAATAAGCGGAAGAAATGGAAAGTAAATTGATTATAATCTTGATTGTTGTAATAGGTGCGATTGCTATTGCGCAACTTGTTAGAGTGTATGAATTAGCAGCCAAGTTGAGAAAGCATGATGAACATGAGATTCCAATGCGAGACAATTATTTGAACGCAAAGCTGATGCTTGCCTTTATGGTAATTCAGTTTGGAGGGTTTATCTACCTCATGTTGAAATATGGTTGGACCGGCAGAGGACCCGCTGCGTCAATACAGGGAGAGTCGACCGATTGGTTACTCAACTTAAATCTCGTGCTGGTATCGGCAATTTTCTTTATAACTAATTACTTGCTGTTTTATTTTTCATTTAAGTATGTAAAACGCCCGGGAGTTAAGGCATATTATTACCCGCACAACAATAAACTAGAAATGTTGTGGACGGTAGTTCCAGCAGCAGTATTAGCGGTTGTAATAATTCTTGGATTGCAAACGTGGAACGATGTAACCGGCGCTTCACCAAAAGACGCCATCAGCCTTGAATTGTACTCTAAGCAATTCGACTGGACAGCAAGATATTCTGGCGGTGACAACACACTAGGGCGGACAGATTATAAATTAATCACGGGAACCAACGAATTAGGCCTAATGACTGCAGCAACCATTGATTCATCGATACAGGCAATGCGACATGGAGCAGGAGGTATTTTAGATATCCAAAAAACACTAAATAATAGAGATACCGTACTTACCGACTCCTTGGTGAACGTCCTGAGAAAAGATCTAGGCACCAAAGAACGCCTACTTCGCTTGCTTAATCAAATGAAGTCCACGCACAATGTAGCTTTAGATAAGCACGTGTACGATGATATCATACAGCGCGACACATTGTACCTGTGTGTGAATAAGCCTTATGAGCTTTCATTTCGATCCAAAGATGTCATACATTCCGCGTATTTCCCGCATTTCAGAACCCAAATGAATACGGTTCCGGGATATGGTACGCGTATGAAATTTACACCAAACACTACTACTGCAGAAATGCGAAAAATCAAGAATCTTCCAACGTTTCATTACGTATTGATGTGTAATAAAATTTGTGGTGGAGCACATTATAAAATGAAGATGATGGTCGTTGTTTTGGAAGAAGCAGAATACAATGCATGGATGAAAGGCAAAGGCACCAAAACCTTTAAAGACACCTACTTCCCTGCTCCTGCAGCACCTGCAACAAATCCTGTCGCGGATACCGTTAAAACCGCAATGAATTAATTAATTAAGATTTAAACTCAATAAACATGGCTTCAACAGCGCACGATGTACATTCTCATGATCACCACGAGCATCATCATGAAGAAAGTTTTGTTTCTAAATATATTTTCAGTCAAGACCATAAAATGATTGGCAAGCAGTTTTTGATAACTGCGGTATTTATGGGGTTAGTGGCGATGCTATTATCGATTCTATTTAGAATCCAGCTGGCATGGCCTGGTGAAAGTTCTGATTTTCTAAATTTCTTTTTAGGGGATCAATGGGCTCCTGAAGGGGTATTAAAAGAGGACATGTATTTAGGATTGGTAACCATTCATGGAACAATCATGGTTTTCTTTCTTTTAACAGGTGGATTATCAGGAACCTTCTCGAACATATTAATTCCGTTGCAATTAGGTGCACGTGATATGGCATCTGGGTTTTTAAACATGTTATCTTATTGGTTTTTCTTCCTTTCTTCACTGATTATGTTCCTTTCGTTGTTCGTGATGAACGGTTCGATTTTCGGAATTGATATCCCTGGAGATTGGGGAACTACAGGCAACGGTCCGGCGATGGCTGGATGGACGGTGTATCCGCCATTGTCAGCGCTACCGCAAGCAGTATCCGGTTCTGGATTCGGAATGACCTTATGGTTGTTTTCAATGACGATATTTATTGCAGGTTCTTTAATTGGTAGCTTGAATTATATCGTAACGGTATTGAATTTGCGTACAACAGGAATGACGATGACAAGAATGCCTTTGACTATATGGGCGTTTTTTGTTACAGCAATCCTAGGCGTACTCTCTTTCCCTGTTCTCTTGTCTGCAGCACTCCTATTGATGATGGATAGAATGGCAGGAACAAGTTTTTACTTATCCGATATTATGGTGGGTAGCGAGATGTTATCGAATCATGGTGGGTCACCAATTTTATATCAGCATTTGTTCTGGTTCTTAGGTCACCCAGAGGTATACATTGTATTATTGCCAGCGCTTGGATTGTCTTCAGAGATTATAGCCACCAATGCAAGAAAGCCAATTTTTGGTTACAAAGCGATGATTGGGTCTATTTTAGCGATTGGGTTCCTATCCTTTATTGTGTGGGGTCACCACATGTTTATAACCGGAATGAATCCCTTCTTAGGCAGTGTGTTTGTATTTACCACCTTGTTAATTGCGATTCCTTCAGCGGTAAAAGTATTCAACTATATAACTACGTTGTGGAAGGGTTCTATCGTGTATACGCCAGCCATGTTGTTTGCTATTGCTTTAGTTTCAACCTTTATCACAGGTGGAGTAACAGGGATTATCTTGGCTGACTCTGCGTTAGATATTGCAGTCCATGATACGTATTTCGTTGTTGCACACTTCCATATTGTAATGGGTATGTCTGCGGTATTTGGAATGTTTGCAGGGGTATACCATTGGTTCCCTAAGATGTATGGACGCATGATGAATAATCGCATGGGGTATGTACATTTTTGGATAACTATTGTCGGCGCCTATGGTGTTTTCTTCCCGATGCACTTTGTGGGTATTGCTGGTGCACCAAGAAGATATTATGATTACTCTGTTTTTGGTGAATTCGATACGGAGTCCTTTAATATGATCATGGATTTGAATGTGATCATCACGGTGTTTGCCATTATTGCAGCTGTCGGTCAAGGCATTTTCTTATTCAACTTTTTCTACAGTATTTATAGAGGTCCGGTGGCGCCACAAAACCCTTGGAAGTCTAATACCTTAGAGTGGACAACCCCAGTGGAACACATGCATGGAAATTGGCCGGGAGCCTTACCTGTTGTTCACCGTTGGCCTTATGATTACTCTAAACCAGATGCAGCGGATGATTTTATTCCGCAGAATGTGCCCTTAGCCGAAGGAGAAATAGAACATTAATGATTGAAAGCCCCATTGGGGCTTTTTTTATGGCTCTATGTTTTCTATTTCTGGGGCAACAAGTTCGAGCTCGTTGAAATAGTCTTGCCCAAATGCCCGAATGATGGGTTCCTTGAGAAATTTATATACAGGCATTTCAAGCTTACTTCCACAGGCACATGCGGATTCGCAAATGTTCCACTCATCGAATTGGAGTGCTTTAAAATTCGGATATTGCTTAACACGTATGGGATAAAGTGAACAAGAAATGGGTTTAATGTTATCGATTGCTCCTGCGCGGTGCGCGGCTTCTATCGCACATAAGGCGGTTTCATTTTTGTCAAAAAACACAAACGCACATTCCTTCCCATCCACAAGCATGGTTACAGGTTCGTTTTCTTGGTCCAGGTAGGAAACACCCTTACGTTCAATTGCCGCAAGACCTTCCCGGCGCATGTAGGGTTTGATGTACTCAAGGTGCTCCGAAATTTGGATTACTTCTTCTGAAGTTAGTGGCGCACCCGCGTCGCCCTCAACGCAGCATGCGCCTTTACAAGATGCTAAATCACAGACAAATTTTCGTTTGAAAATTTCTGCTGATAGAATGGTGTCGTTGAGTTCAATTAACATGCCTCAAAATTAATGCGAATTTTTGATTTGGAAGTTTCTTATAATTAACCTACCTTTGTATTAGGTTAAATGATAATGAGGGGACGACAGTCCCCTCTTTTTTTACTATGATTGACAAAAAGGTAGTGTTAAAATTAGCGGAAGAGCGTATTCAGGAATTGAATAGAGGGCTTTTTATTGTGGAATTATCTATTTCAACGCGAAATGTGATCAGTATTGAATTGGATAGAGAAGAGGGCGGTGTTTCTATTGAGGATTGTATGTCAGTTTCACGGAACGTTGAGCATAACCTGGATAGAGAAACCGTGGATTTTGAACTGAACGTTTCCTCTGCGGGTATGGATCGACCCTTACGCCATCACAAACAGTTTGTCAAGAATACAGGCCGCCGTTTGACCTTTCTAAAAACAGACGGAGTACAAATTGAAGGGACATTAAAGTCCTTTAGTGCCGATAGTTTTTTAGTATCGATAGAACGAATCGTTAAAAACGAAAAGAATAAAAATGAACTTATAGCAGAAGAATTTGCCATCCCTGCGAAAGAAATAAAAGAAATAAAACGTGTAATATCCTTTAAATAAAAACCAATGAATAGTATTGATTTAGTTGAATCCTTTTCCGAGTTTAAAGAGCTTAAAAACATTGATAAGCAAACCATGCAACATGTGCTTGAAGATGTATTTCGGGCCATGCTGAAAAAGAAGTTCAATACCGATGAACATATCGATGTAATTGTGAACATTGAGAAAGGTGATGTACAGATTTTTCTAAATAAGGAGATCGTTGATGACGGTGAAGTGGAAGATCCAAATACAGAAATCGCCTATTCTGATGCCATTAAAATAGAACCTGATTTCGAAATCGGCGAAGAGGTAACGGAAGAATTTAAGTTTATGGATTTTGGACGTCGAAACGTTCTTTCATTGCGTCAAAACCTGATTTCTCGAATTCTTGAATTAGAAAAAGATCATTTATACAAGAAATACAAGGAGCGCGTAGGAGAAATAATTACCGGAGAAGTATACCAGGTTTGGAAGAAAGAAATCCTAGTAATGGACGACGATCACAACGAGCTTATTTTACCGAAATCGGAACAAATTCCGTCAGATTTCTTCAAAAAAGGAGAAACAGTGCGAGCGGTAGTTTCAAAAGTAGACATGCGAAACAGCACTCCAGTGATTATTCTCTCGAGAACAGCCCCAGAGTTTTTGGAGCGTTTGTTTGAATTGGAAGTTCCAGAAGTATTTGATGGCTTAATTACCATTAAAAAGATTGTTCGTGAGCCCGGTGAACGCGCTAAAGTGGCGGTTGAATCCTATGATGACCGTATTGATCCAGTAGGTGCATGCGTCGGAATGAAAGGAAGTCGAATTCATGGAATCGTTAGAGAGCTGCGCAATGAGAATATTGATGTGATTAATTATACGTCGAATAATCAGCTGCTTATTCAACGAGCATTATCTCCCGCGAAAATAACGTCCATGGAAATTGATGAAGAAGAAAAACGAGTGAAAGTGTTTTTGAAACCAGATCAAGTTTCTTTAGCTATTGGTCGTGGTGGAAACAACATTAAGCTAGCCGGTAAATTAGCGGGTTACGAAATTGACGTGTATCGCGATGGAGAAGTGGATGTGGAAGACGTTGATTTAGAAGAATTTGCAGATGAAATAGACGGGTGGATTATTGATGAATTAAAAACCATCGGTTGTGATACTGCGAAGTCTGTACTTGAAATGAATATTGAAGAATTGGTTAAACGTACCGATTTAGAAAAAGAAACAATTGAAGAGGTATTCAGAATTTTGAATGCGGAATTTGAATAATTTTGAAATACATTAGGGAATAATATTATGGCAGGGAAACCCATTCGTTTAGGAAAAGCAGCAGGTGAATTAAATGTTGGATTGCCAACGTTAGTGGAATTTTTAGGCTCTAAAGGCATAACGATTGACTCTAATCCAAATACGAAATTAGACCCAGAGCATTTTCAGTTATTGTGTACCGAATTTGCAGCCGACCAAACCTTGAAAGAACAGGCGAAAGGCTCGGCCCAAAAAGAGAAAAAGGAATCGATTTCACTCAGAGATACGCGCCAAGAAACATTGCCCATTCAACCAAAGCCAGCGGAGGACGAGGAAGGAGATGATATTAATCTAGAAGAAATTAAACGTGCGGTTTTGGAACCCGAAACCGTTAAACCAAAACCGAATGAGCCACACGTGAATGTGGTAGGAAAAATAGATTTGGAGGCCTTAAAGCCAAAGAAAAAGCCGGAAGTTGTTTTGCCGGAACCTAAGATTGAGGCTCCAAAACCAATAGAGCCCAAGGTTGAAGAAAAACCTGCCGCTCCGGTGATTGAAACCCATAAAACCGTACGTACCGTATTGACAGGGCCTACCGTCTTAGGTAAAATTGTTTTACCAGTTGAGCGTCCTAAATCTAGTGCTTCGAGTGCTGCCGCAGAAGAAGAAAAGCGCAAACGGAAACGCATAAAGAAGGTAGAAACGCCTTCTCCCGGAGCAAAACCGCAACCTGCGAAACCGGGTGCCTTTAAGGTGGAAAAAAAGGAAATATCTGAACACGACATTCAAAAGGAAATTAAAGAAACCCTCGCTCGTCTATCCGGTCAAGGGTCCAAATCTAAGTCCTCCAAGAATCGAAGAATTAAAAGAGATAATGTAGCCCAGCGCCGTCAAGAAGAAATGATGGCTGCAGAACTAGACGATAAGATCCTCAAGCTTACAGAGTTTGTGACCGTTTCAGAATTAGCAAGTATGATGAGCGTACAGCCCACACAGGTTATTTCTGCATGCATGTCACTAGGGATTTTCGCATCGATTAATCAGCGTTTAGATGCTGAAACAATTCAAATTGTTGCCGACGAATTTGGTTTTGAAACAGAGTTTATTAGTGCTGAAGTTCAAGATGCCGTGCTAACGGTAGAAGACTTACCGACAGAATTGGTTTCTAGGCCCCCTATTATTACGGTGATGGGACACGTGGATCATGGTAAAACTTCACTATTAGATAGAATTCGAAACGCAAACGTTACAGACGGTGAGGCCGGAGGGATTACCCAACATATTGGTGCCTACTCGGTCACGCTAAAAGACAATCGTAAAATGACCTTTCTTGATACGCCAGGTCACGAAGCCTTTACCGCAATGCGTGCTCGAGGAGCTCAAGTCACTGACCTTGCAATTATTATTGTTGCTGCAGACGATGATGTCATGCCACAAACAAAAGAGGCCATCTCTCATGCGCAGGCCGCAAATGTACCCATGATTTTTGCCATCAATAAAATTGATAAGCCGGGTGCAAATCCTGACCGAATCCGTGAACAATTATCCCAAATGAATATTTTGGTAGAAGATTGGGGTGGAAAATATCAGGTACAGGAAATTTCCGCGAAAAAAGGAATAAATATCCCTGAATTACTAGACAAGGTCTTGCTGGAAGCAGAAATGTTGGAGCTCAAGGCAAATCCGAATAAAAATGCGGTTGGAACAGTAATTGAATCGTCGTTGGACAAAGGAAAAGGATATGTTACCAACATCTTAGTTGAGGCCGGTACCATGCGGATTGGAGATGTGGTTCTTGTAGGTAGACATTACGGTCGCGTAAGAGCAATGCATGATGAACTCGGAGTGGCCTTGAAAGTTGCAGGACCAGCGCAACCGCTATCGATTTTAGGAATCAACGGAGCTCCAAGTGCAGGAGATAAATTTCATGTATTGGATGATGAAAAAGAAGCCAAAGCACTTGCTGCTAAACGAGAACAATTATATAGGGAACAAGGCCTTCGTACGAATAAACACATTACACTCGATGAAATTGGACGCCGTTTAGCGATTGGTGACTTCAAAGAGTTGAATATTATTGTTAAAGGGGATGTAGACGGGTCGATCGAAGCCCTCTCTGATGCCTTACAAAATTTATCAACCCCAGAAATTCAAGTAAATATAGTACTCAAAGGAGTTGGAGCAATTTCTGAGGCTGACATTAACTTAGCCTCAGCATCTGACGCTATTATCATCGGATTCCAAGTGCGACCAACCGTTGGTGCAAGAAAATTAGCAGACACGGAACAAATCGACATTCGTCTTTACTCCATTATCTACAAGGCCATTGAAGAAATTAAAGCGGCAATGGAGGGAATGTTATCTCCGGATATTGAAGAAAAAGTAACGGGAACCGCTGAAATTCGTGAAACATTTGATATTACGAAAGTTGGAACCATCGCAGGATGTTATGTAGTCGATGGAATCATCAAACGCTCCGCTAAGGTTCGGGTAATTCGTGATGGCATTGTGATTCATAACGGAACGCTTGGATCTCTGAAACGCTTTAAAGATGACGTGAAGGAAGTCAAGAATAACTACGAATGTGGATTGAATATCGATAAGTTTAATGACATCCAAATTGGAGATTTAGTAGAGGCATACGAAGAAGTTGAAGTTGCAAGAAAGCTTTAATGCATTGCCTATTTGAATTAGAATTCCGTACCTTTGTTTCAAAATATTCTTAGTATGCAAGAAATCCAACACGCACAGCTTTTTTCAGTGGGTCATATCATTCTGATTCTGCTTATTGTATTATTGTTGTTTGGAGGAAAGAAAATTCCAGAACTTATGAAAGGCCTAGGCCAAGGAATTAAGGAATTTAAAGACGCTTCTAAAAACGAAGAGAATAAATCTACTGCCTCAAGCGAAAAACAAATCGAAGAGAAGTAGTCCATGTTTAATTCGATTCAAGAAAACAAATCGGCTGTAGCGTCGGGTACGTCCCTCATGGATATACTTGAACATTATTTGATTCAAATCGAATCCAATAAACATTTAAATGCTTATCTAGAGGTTTTTGAAAAGTCTTCACGTGAAGCAGCCCTAATAATTCAAGAGAAAATTACGCAAGGGAATGCGGGTAAACTAGCCGGTACCTTTGTGGGAATTAAAGACAACTTATGCTATATAAACCATAACGTTTCCGCTTCCTCGCGCATCTTAGAAGGCTTCGAGTCGCTATTCACGGCCACAGCCATACAGCGATTAATTGACGAAGATGCCATTATTTTGGGCCGATTGAATTGTGATGAATTCGCGATGGGGAGCTCTAATGAAAAATCTGCGTATGGTCCAGTACGCAATGCAATTAATCCGGATTATGTCCCTGGTGGATCTTCGGGAGGTTCGGCAGTGGCGGTTTCCGCTGGTTTGTGTACCGTTTCTCTAGGTAGCGACACCGGAGGCTCAGTACGTCAGCCCGCCTCATGGACCGGAACATACGGCCTTAAGCCAACCTATGGAAGGATTAGCCGGTATGGCTTGATTGCCTACGCCTCTTCGTTTGACCAAATTGGAACCTTCACCACCAATGTAAACGATGCTGCGCTATTGTACCAAATAATGGCAGGAAAAGACCCGATGGATTCTACAAGTTCTTCACAACCAATCGATGCGGGTGCAATCCTAACAGTTCCAATGCGTTTTGGTGTGCTAAGCGAATACTTGAACCACCCAGGATTAGACGCGGAGGTAAAATCCGCCTTGAATGCCTTATTGGATTCGCTTCGGAATGAGGGACACACAGTAGAGGAGTTTTCCTTTCCTTATATGGATTTTGTGGTTCCTGTATATTATGTACTGACCACTGCAGAGGCGTCCTCCAACCTTGCACGCTTCGATGGCGTACATTATGGACATCGATCGCAGGTGGCGGAAGGGGTAGAAGATACCTATATTCGTTCTAGAAATGAAGGGTTTGGTGAAGAAGTTAAACGCAGAATCATGACCGGAACGTTTGTTTTATCCAATGAGCAGTACGATACCTATTATAGAAAAGGTCAGCAAGTGAGAAGATTGTTACAAGATAAGACACGTGAAATATTTACTCATATAGATTGTTTGGTAATGCCTACAACGCCTTCCACGGCCTTTAAGCTTGGTGAGGTTAAGGATCCGATTGAAATGTACTTGCAAGATGTTTTTACGGTGCATGCTAATTTAACGGGAAATCCCGCGATCAGTGTCCCGCTCGGAACACATTCAAATGGCTTGCCATTTGGTGTTCAATTAATGACCGATCTATTTCGGGAAAAAGAATTATTCTATGCAACGGAATTGGTGGAAAAGACTACAGCCTAGGATTGCCGCTGGGCATCTATTCATCGTGCTATCCTTTTATGGATTTGGCCAGAAAAACCCCTACTTAACTAATCCAAATGACACACTCAACCCCGATCATTTTTTAAATACCGTAGAACAGTCCTTGAATTATTTCTACGCGGATTATGCAAACACAAAATACTCGGATTCAATCATTAAAGCCCTTAATTATGAGCATGCAACCGTACCTCTATTCAGCGATGAGGTATATTGCACTCGATTAAATCAAATGAATAATCAAAGCCCTTTTGGTTTTGATTGTAACGCTATTACCCTATCTTCTATCCGGTTTTTTGCTGAAAACAGGCGGTCTTTTGTGAAAATTGTATTGGGAAGATCGGCCCTTTATTTTGATTTATTTGAAGAAAAATTAGCCGAATATGGCCTGCCGTTGGAATTAAAATATTTAGCGTGTATCGAAAGTGGTTTGCGTCCGCAAGTGAAATCTCGGGCGGGGGCGCTTGGCTTGTGGCAGTTCATGTATAGAACCGGATTGTATTATGGGCTTGAAGAAAACTCATACATCGATGAGCGTATGGATCCTCAAAAAGCAACCGATGCTGCATGCAGGTTATTAAAAAAATTGTACGGTATTTATGGCGACTGGAATTTAGCATTGGCGGCATACAATGCAGGGCCCGGTACGATAAACCGAGCTATTCAACGCTCGGGAAACCAACGCTCATACTGGGCGATTAGGTCTAGCTTACCGAGTGAAACCCAAGGATATGTGCCAACTTTTATTGCCGCGGCATACCTTATGACCTACCATGCAGAACATAACTTGATGCCCGCCCCAGCAAAAATCCATAATGCTCAATTGGATACGATGTGCTTGAAACGCGGATTACACATGAAGACCATCGCCGATGCATTAGATTGGAATCTTCAACAAATTAAAGACTTAAATCCGATTTATAAAACGGAGTATATACCAGCAGCCATTAAAAAACGCTGTGTAACTGGTCCTTTGGATAAAATTTTATTACTGGTTGGTGCGGAAGATTCTTTGTACGTCATAGAAAATCCCACCCAAGCAATAAATCCCTTCACCCCTGACACGAGCGCTCTGGAAGTACAAGCCTCTTTGCCCGATTCATCCTCGGGGCAATATGGGTTTCACAAGGTAAAGGCAGGGGAATCCCTCACTACCATTGCTCAGAAGTATCGCGTCTCTACCGATCAATTAATGGAATGGAATGCGCTTCAAACATCCAATGTGTATGTTGGGCAGCGCCTTACCTTAAAGGAGATAAATACGATTACCCCGGCACCCGTTAATCCGGTAAAACCAGTGATTCCCAAAAAATATTACACCGTAAAGGCGGGCGACACCTTAAGTAAAATAGCAGGACGGTATGGGCTTTCCCTTGCGCAATTAAAAAAACTGAATCCAGGGGCAGGAAATATGATTCGCGTGGGAGACCGAATTCGAGTTAAATAACCCATGAAGATTAGCGCAGCGATTATCACACTTAATGAAGAACGAAACATTGCACGCTGTATAGATTCTTTGAGCGATATAGCAGATGAAATTTTGGTAATGGATTCGGGGTCTGTAGATCGCACCAAAGAAATTTGTTTGGAAAAAGGGGTTAAGTTTTTTACCCAACCTTGGTTGGGTTATGCACAGCAGAAAAATCGCCTAAATCAACAGGCTACCTACGATATGATTCTGTCTATTGATGCTGATGAGGAAATTTCCCCAGAATTATCCAACGAGATACTAGCGTTAAAACAACAGTTTACCCACGGAGTATTTTCCCTTAATCGCTTAACCAATTATTGTGGAACCTGGATTTATCATTCAGGGTGGTATCCAGATGTTAAGATTCGATTGTTCCCTAAGGACTATGGGTGGGAAGGCGATATTGTTCACGAAATACTAATGATTCCTGCGGATATTACCCCAGTTTTGTTGAAAGGGCATTTAAATCATTATTCATATTACTCGCACGAACAACACAGACAACGTGCAGACAACTATTCTTCCCTCACTGCAACAAAGTATGTGCTTGAGGGTAAAAAAGTGTATTGGGGTAAACCAATATTGAGTGCCGTTTTTCGCTTTATCGCTATGTATCTATTTAAATTTGGGTTTTTAGACGGGATGGCGGGTTTTCATATTGCTCGGATTAGCGCCGCCTCCAATTTTTTTAAATACAAAGAAGTCCAACGATTGAAACGTGAACATAACTAATACACCTCGAATTATTATTTCTCGCACCGATAGCATTGGTGACGTGGCACTAACCTTACCACTTTGCAGTTGGATTAAAGCTAAGTTTCCACAATCTACACTTGTATTTCTTTGCAAACGTTATACCAACGAGGTGGTTCAGTGTTTTAATCCCGTAGATGAGATTTTAATCTTAGAGGACCTTGAGAGCGCATCGGATGAAACTCGAAACACCTTACTTCAAGGCGATGTGATTCTTCACGTTTTTCCGAATAAACAGGTTGCTTCATGGGCAAGGAAAGCAGGAATCCCCTACAGAATTGGAACAAGCCATCGATGGTTTCATTGGTTTACCTGTAATATCAGAGTGCCATTTACACGAAAAAACTCATCACTTCACGAAGCGCAACTCAATTTTAATTTGCTTTTACCATTGGGCCTTCACGCGCTTCCCTCTTTTGAAGCAATTCAGGCTGTGGAATCGAGTTTTTCTGTTCCCAAAGTAATGAGCACGCTCGATGCTGGATATGTTGTGTTACACCCCTTGTCGCAAGGAAGTGCGGTAGAATATCCGTTATCGCGTTACACAGCGCTCGCCCGAGTGCTCTCTCAGGCCAACTTACGCATATTAATTACGGGTACAGCGTCGGAAGGAGACCGAATAGGAGATGCTTTTGAGGGTATTCCGGGGCTTGAAAATTTATGTGGTAAATGTTCGCTGCGTGAGTTGATTGCCTTGATTAGCAATGCTCATGCCCTTGTTGCATGCTCCACGGGTCCGCTTCATTTGGCAGGGCTCATGAATATAAAGGCCATTGGTCTTTTTTCCGTCCGCACACCAATTCATCCAGGTCGCTGGAAACCATTAGGGATGCGCTCCATGGCATTAGTGAAAGACCCGTTCTGCCCGCGTTGTGCATTGCAACAGGAGTGCTCGTGTATTTCGGGAATTACTGTTGATCAAATTTTTCATGCAATCCAAGATTGACTCACTATTCTTAGGCTTCTCCGCCTTTTTATTTGCATATTCCTTAGACCAAACTTCCGATCCCTGGTATTGTTTAGCCATAGGGTTTTCCGTGTTTATATATTACGTAATTCCAAGAACACCCAGAACTATATGGATTTATTTGAGTTTAGCGCTCGTCTTTTTTCTCATTCTGAGCCTTAGTCATTACAAGATTCCATTTCTTATTTTATTTCCCTTGGTTTTATTAAGTTTTTTTTATCCTTGGCTACGAGAGATTCCGCGCATCAAAACACCGATTATTGCACTGAGTTGGACCTTAATCATGATCAGTGCATGGAAAGAGACCGGGGGGAGCTCATGGCTCATAAAAGCAGCCGTTCTTTTTCTGCTGTTCATGGTTTTAGCCATTTCTTCCGATGTTAAAGATCGCCACATAGACCCTCCTTCGCTTGGTACGTTACCACAAGTTATTCCTTGGTATGTGTTGCGCTGGATGTTACTTAGTTTCATTTTTTTACTCAGTGCCCTAACCTGGTTGTGGGTGCCTCATTGGGGCTTAGGGGTGGCTTTTTTTGGCCTCTTTTCTTGGTTTATGCTCATGAAAAATTGGAAACAGCCAATGATACTCCCATTAGATCCAGGCTTATTATTGTTTGCATTGGGGAATCTCCTTGATCATCCTTAAAAGGGCTTTTCGTATCTTTGTGCTATAAATTCACCCATGGAATATCGCTTTCAAGAGATTGAAAAGAAATGGCAACATTTCTGGAAGATTAATCAAACCTACCGCGTTGAAGAAACCTCAACAAAACCTCCATATTATGTCTTAGATATGTTTCCCTATCCATCTGGTGCTGGATTGCATGTAGGACATCCCTTAGGATACATTGCTTCGGATATTTTTGCGAGGTATAAAAAACATACAGGCTTCAATGTACTTCATCCAATGGGGTATGATTCCTTCGGTCTGCCCGCAGAACAATATGCTATACAAACGGGTCAGCATCCAGCTAAAACTACCCAAGAGAACATAGAGCGATATCGCGAACAATTAGATAAACTTGGATTTAATTACGATTGGTCCAGAGAGATTCGAACGTCCTCACCCGCATATTATAAATGGACACAATGGATTTTTATCCAATTATTCAATAGTTGGTATAATCCAAAAACGAATAAAGCCGAGTCAATTGATGCGTTAATTAAGGAGTTTGAGCAACAGGGCTTATCGGCAGCTTCATTGAGCGCTTTGCATGGAGGAATAGAAACTGAAATCACTCCATTTTCAGCTTCCGAATGGGTAACTTTTACAGCCCAAAAACAACAGGGAATATTAATGAACTTTCGCTTAGCATACCTTGGAGAGTCCTATGTAAATTGGTGCCCTGCCTTGGGAACGGTCTTGGCGAATGATGAGGTGGTTAACGGATTGTCTGAACGCGGTGGTCATCCCGTAGAACGCAAACTTTTAAAGCAATGGAGTATGCGTATAACCGCCTATGCTCAACGATTACTGGATGGATTGGATCACCTCGATTGGTTTGATAGCATTAAAGAGACTCAGCGAAATTGGATTGGCAGAAGCGAGGGGGCTTCCGTTCATTTTCCTTTGCTAAATCATGAGGGCTCCATGGAAGTATTTACCACGCGACCTGATACCTTGTTTGGGGTTTCGTTTCTTACCTTGGCTCCAGAACACGAGCTGGTAAACCAATTAACGACAGATGAACAGCGAGCTGCTGTTGCAACCTATGTCTCAACCTCGAAGAATAGAAGCGAGCGCGAACGCATGGCCGATGTAAATACGATATCGGGTGTTTTTACCGGATCATATGCCACCCACCCCTTTACCAAAGAACCGATTCCAATCTGGATTGGCGATTATGTCTTGGTTGGTTATGGAACAGGTGCAGTTATGGCAGTTCCGGCACATGATGAACGAGATTATAAATTTGCCACCCATTTTTCATTAGCGATCAAGCAAGTTATAAGGCCTTCCGCTGCTCATGATTTTAACTTGGGCGCTTGGACTGAGAAAACAGGAACTATAATCAATTCTGACTTCCTCGATGGATTATCAGTTTTGGAGGGTGTTCAGCGAATGATTTCAGCTATTGCAGAACATGGGTATGGATCAAAACGAATAAATTATAGACTTCGTGACGCGGTATTCGGTCGTCAGCGTTATTGGGGGGAACCAATTCCAGTATATTTTAAAGGAGATACCCCTTACCTAATTCCTGCAGATCAATTACCCTTAGATTTACCGGAAGTGGATAAATATTTACCTACCGAAGATGGTGACCCGCCACTTGGTAGAGCTACTCATTGGAAGTTTAACGAGGTGTATGAGTATGAAAAATCTACTATGCCAGGCTGGGCGGGTAGTTCATGGTATTTTTTAAGATATCTTGACCCAACTAATGACCAATGCTTAGCATCGCCTGAAAAGATTTCCTATTGGGGCAATGTTGACTTATATATGGGGGGAGCAGAGCATGCTACGGGTCATTTGTTGTATGCGCGTTTTTGGTGTAAATTCTTACGCGATATTGGAGTGGTACCTTTTGATGAGCCATTCAAGAAGATGATAAATCAAGGGATGATTTTAGGAAGAAGTAGCTTCGTCTATCGGGTCGTTGGACAACAAACCTTTGTGAGTGCAGGAATGAAAGACGGCTATGAAACCACAGCAATCCATGTGGATATTTCACTCGTAAATAACGATGAATTGGACCTTGAAGGATTCAAAGCTTGGCGAAGTGAATATAAGGATGCGACGTTTTTATTAGAGCCCTCAGGAGTTTACCTGTGCGGGTACGAGGTAGAAAAAATGTCAAAGTCTAAATATAACGTCCAAACACCGGACGAGTTAGTCGATAGGTTTGGAGCAGATACCCTACGGATGTACGAAATGTTTCTGGGTCCGGTGGAGCAAAGTAAACCATGGGACACCAAAGGAATAACGGGAGTTCATGGGTTTTTGAAAAAATATTGGCGTTTATTTCACCTCAATGGTTCATTTGAAGTGAATGAAACAACACCAACTAAGGATCACTTTAAAATCTTACACAAGACCATTCGGAAGATTCGAGAAGATTTAGACCGTTTTTCTTTTAATACGGGGGTTTCCAATTTTATGATTTGTGTGAATGAATTGACAGAGGCAAAAGGTAATTATCGCGAAATTTTAGAACAACTAACGATCTTACTTTCCCCTTATGCGCCGCACATCACGGAAGAAATTTGGGAGAAACTAGGCCATGAACCTGGTTCGTTATATGAGGCTGCTTATCCGGATTTTAATCCTGATTACCTGATTGAATCTGATTATGAGTACCCTGTATCTTTCAATGGAAAAATGCGTTTTAAGGTAACATTACCAATGGTGCTGACAATCGAGGAAATTCAAGCGGCTATTTTATCTAAACCCGAAACTGTAAAGTGGCTCGAGGGTAAAGCGCCAAAGAAATTTATTATTGTACCTGGGAAGATTGTAAATGTGGTGATTTAATCATTTTTATTAAATCTTCTGCGTGCTGCAACGGAGTAACCAAATTATTGATTGATGCATGGTGAATTCCAAGTTGAGCACCGCCCGCAATAATTAATAATTCTGGGAATTGTCGGCGTAATTGAGAAAAATAGCTGCGCATGAATCCCTCCTCTACAGAGGTCAACCAAGAACTAATCACACATCGAGGATGAACTTTTTCAATGCTTGATACCACGGACTCATAGGGCAAGCTCTGACCTAAATACAAGGAGTAAACGCCTTGACTCCGCAATAAATAATGATAAAACAATAAACCTATTTCATGCCATTCGTGTTCTGGCAAATACAACATAACAGGGTTCTCACGGTCTTCAGGAACTTTTAGTTTGTCTACCTCAGAAACAATTTTTTGACGCACCAAATTCGAAATAAAATGTTCTTGGGCTGGATTAATGGATCCACTAAGCCACATAATACCAATTCGGTCAAAAAAAGGAATTAGACACTGCCGGAATGTTTCTTCCAACGACGTTGCATGAATGAGTTCATTTAGTGTGCTGTGAAAAAGAGCCTCGTCCATTTCAACTAGCGATACAATGAGTTTTTCTTGGGCGCTGCCCGCTGGTGTTTTAAGCTTGATTTCAGCAACCTTGGCTCTAATCTCTGTGGGCGAAAATTCAGACAGTCGTGAGATTTTCATGCCATGGTCAATTAAAATTCGAATATTTAAGAGGTATACAAGTTCTTCGTCGGTATACGTTCTAATTTTAGTTTCAGTCCGTTCCGGAACAAGAACTCCATACCGCTGCTCCCAAATGCGTAAGGTATGTGCTTTTATACCGGTTAAAACTTCAACGTCTCGAATTTTATAGAATGCCATAACTCTCAAACAAGAGAACAACAATTTTGTTCAAGCCCAATCTAAAGTTTACCTTTGGAGCATGAAAATAAAAACCGCTGAATTCCTCATTTCAAGTGCTGACTACAAAGGGTGCCCCGATACAGAACTTCCGGAGTTTGCATTCATCGGGCGATCAAATGTTGGAAAGTCTTCCCTGATTAATATGTTAATGGGCAATAAGAGTTTAGCCAAAACATCTGGAACCCCAGGGAAAACACAGCTTATAAACCATTTCATCGTGAATGAAAAATGGTATTTAGTGGATCTTCCTGGATATGGTTATGCCAAGGTTTCTAAAAACCAGCGGGATAAGTTTCAGAAAATCATTTCCGATTACTTGTTAAAACGATCTTCGCTTACCTTGGTCTTTGTACTCTTGGATTCTCGGCTAGACCCTCAAAAGATTGATTTAGAGTTTATCAATTGGTGCGGTGAAAACCAAGTTCCCTTTGCTATGGTGTTCACCAAAATCGACAAACTTTCCAGTGCAGAATTAAATAGGAATTTAGCCAAGTATAACAAAGAACTGTTGAAAACGTGGGAGGAAATCCCACCCGTATTTACCACCTCCGCCACCTCTGCAAGTGGAAAAGAACCGGTATTGAATTACATCACAGCGGTATTGACACAGTACTAGTTTGTTTGAAAATTTGTGCGGATTGTCTTACCTTTGTATCACATCACAGGACTATGGGAAGAGCATTTGAATACCGAAGAGCAGCAAAGGAAAAACGTTGGGACAAGATGTCCAAGATATTTCCTAAATTAGGTAAAGCCATAACGATGGCGGCCAAAGAAGGAGGGATGGACCCAACAACCAATGCTAAATTGCGCACGGCGATTCAGAATGCGAAGTCTGAGAACATGCCGAAAGACAACATTGAATCGGCAATCAAGCGCGCGGCGCAAAAAGATATCGCGTCGTTTACAGAAGTTAATTACGAGGGAAAAGGTCCCCATGGCGTGCTGGTTTATGTAGAATGTGCCACGGATAACCCCACACGAACCGTTGCAAATGTCAAATCATATTTTAATAAGTCGGGAGGAAGTGTGGTGCCTAATGGATCTATGGAGTTCATGTTCGCCAGAAAAAGCGTGTTCGAAATAGGTAAATCCGACTCCCTTGATCCCGAAATGTTAGAGTTGGAGCTCATTGATGCCGGCTGTGAATCCATTGAAGTAGAATCGGATAGCATTATCGTATATGGGGATTACACGTCTTTTGGAACCCTTGCGAAAGCATTGGAAGACATGCAAATTGAAGTACAAAAATCCAGCTTAAAACGCATCCCAACATCACCGGTTGAATTTTCTGAAGAACAACTCATAGACATTGAGAAAATGTTGGATAAAATCGAAGACGATGACGACATACAACAAGTGTTTACCAACATTGCTTAAGAAACAATAAAAGGCGGGAAGTTACGTTCTCCCGCGCGCACGAATGAAGAAAATAATATATCCATACATCAAGGCAGTACTGTTATTATCTCCGATTTTCTTGGTGTTTTGTTCAACCAACAAGGATGCCTTTTTAAACCGGACGTATCATGGAATGACCGCGAAATACAATGGGTATTTCAATGCGAATGAGTTGCTAACCATGGCAACCAATAGTTATGAGAAAAATCGTAAAGATGACTTTTATGAGTGGTTGAGTATTCAGCCGATTCCCAGTGAAGAGGAATCGAAATCAATGCACGCAGCCATCGATACAGCGGTGGTTAAGTGCTCCAAAGTGATACGAAACCATTCCATGCCCTCTGCGGATAGCCCTAAAGAGGCCGAATATAATCCTTGGATAGATGAAAATTGGCTTACCATCGGCAAAGCCTATTATTATCGCCGCGATTTTGATAAAGCACTCAAAAACTTTCAATTTGTAAAACGATTTTTTCAAAAAGATCCATCGAAATATTTATCTGAGTTGTGGATTGCAAAAATTTATATCGAAGAAAATAGGTTAACAGAGGCACTTACCATCCTGGATGAACTTCAAGTTGAGGCCTTGCAGCAAAAAAAGAAGTCCTTTTTTCAGAAGTTTAGTAAAACAAAAGTAAAAGACAAAAATGCAGATGACTTCAAGCCAGAGATGAATGATGAGATTCAATTTGAAATTTATAAAACAAGGGCAGACTTGTTTATGCGTAAAAAACAAGCACAAGAAGCATTGTTTCCGCTAACCATGGCAGTTAATACGTGCAGAACCAAACGGGAGAAATCGAGGCTCTCCTTTATATTAGGTCAACTTTATTTGAGCAGCAATCGCGTTGATTCTGCGTTGATTTCCTTTAAACATGCAATTTCTCCTGCCGCGACATACGACGTTACGTTCAATGCGAAATTGACCTGTGCAGTTTTGGGTACTTCGGAACGCGATGTAAAGATGCTAGAACGAATGTTGAGGGATGAAAAAAACGCAGGGTATAAAGACCAGATTTATTTCGCTAAGGCTCAATTGGAATACTCCAGAGGGAATATTTCTATGGCTAAGGTCTATTTCACCAGGGCGGCATTTTATTCCACAAAGAATAAGCGGCAAAAAGCATTAGCTTACGAAAAACTAGGGGATTTAGCGTACACAGAAAAATCTTATTTGTCCGCTCAAAAATATTATGATTCCTGTGCGACTAACATGCCAGAAGGGTACCCCAATGGTGAGCTCATCAGAACAAAGGCCTCGAAATTGGCGAATTTAGTATCTGCCATGGAAATCGCGAGCCATGAAGATAGCGTGCAGCGCATTGCTAAAATGGATAACAAAGCGCAAACTGAATTCATTAAAGAGGTAATTAAACAATTAAAGGAAGAAGCCCAACAACGTAAAGAATTAGAAGCCGCGAAATTGCGCGCGTTACAAGAGCAGGCGCAAGGAGGCTCACCGTCTGGAGCAGGAGATAAATGGGTGTTCAATAATCCCAAATTAAAACAAGAGGGTTACGATGAGTTTAGAAAACAATGGGGAGATCGCATAAACGAAGATGATTGGCGTCGATCTTCGAAATTTAGCATGGCCACCGACCCCTTCGCGGTTGATCCAACTGGCGATTCCACAGCGGCTACCCAAACAGCAAGCGCAAAGGATGATACCTTGGATGTGGAAACTATGAGAAATCGTTTACCGCTAAGTGACAGTGCCTATATAGCATCGGTTCTTCGTGAAATCGATGCGCGTTACACCGCAGGTTCTTTATACAAAGATTTATTGGAAGAGCCTTCTTTGGCCTCCGAACAATTCGAACGTATCTTATCGGAAGAAACACGAAATGTAACAGATTTATCAGCAGCATACCAATTGTACAAAATCAACGAGTCCTCCGGGAAAGAGAAGCCGTTCAAGACACATATTTTATTACATTATCCGAAATCTGACGCGGCAAATTATTTGTCAGATCCTGCGTTTTTCGAAAAGCTAAAAGAAAATAGAGTGAAAGCAGAAAAGGAGTACTTAATCGCACTTCACGAATATGAGATGCTTAATTACCAGTTGGCCTTTGACCTCACTGAAAAGGTGGTTCAAGCTGATAAATCAAATGCATATCGCGCAGAATACTTGCTATTAAATGTGTTGGCTAAAGGACAGTTAACCTATGATAAAAGTTCATTGATTCCAAGGCTCACCAATATTATAGAAGAAAAACCCGGGACGCCACAAGCCATTCGAGCCAAAGAATTACTCACCATACTAGAAAAAGGGGTGTCCGTATTTGAGCCTTATGTAGCTAAATCTAATGGAATTTTCGTCTACAATGACACTGTAACCCAATTCATTATGGTATTGTTAGACGAAGAGGAGGATTTCGATGAGTTAAAAGCTTCCGTTTCTGATTTTACCACCAAATCATTTAAAAAAAATAAGTTGAAAGTAACTAGTGCGTTAAGTACTAAAGAAACAAAAATGGTCCTTGTGGCCGACTTTAAAAGTAGCGTACTGGCTATGGATTACCTTAATCTTTACAAGGCTTCCATAGATATTTTAGGAGATTTTCAAAATAATAAAATCTTAATAATTAGTCAAGAAAATTTGAAAAAGTTGATTGAATCCGATAACTTTGAAGGATATAAGACATTTTACGATCTTAACTACTGATTCAATGTTAAAAAGAAAAGACTTTTTTAATAGCACCTCCCAGTACGAGGAGAGCACCGAGACGAATAGAATTGTTACTGGAACCGAATTAACGGGGGATGTTGTTTCTGACTCTAATTTTATGTTAGAGGGAGAGATGAATGGAAACTTATCCTGTTCCGGAAAAGTAACGATAGGTTCTACAGGCAAATTACGTGGAAACTTAGTTTGTGTGAATTCAGAGATCAACGGTACCGTGGATGGAGAAATCACGGTGGAAGGTTTGTTAACCCTGAATGAAACGGCCAGAATTAACGGAGACATTCAAACCACCAAATTAATTATCCAAGAAGGAGCTATTTTTGAGGGATCTTGTGTGATGAAATCACCCTCGGCACATACCACATTTACGGCGGACGTATCACTAGATGACTAATCCCGATCCTTCTAATACGCCAAATAAATTCATGCAGTATTCTTCGTTAGGCTTTCAAATGATTGCCTTCATGGGTATTTTTGGATATCTTGGGTATCGCGGAGATGCGTATTTTGAATTTAAGACACCCTATCTGTTATTGACTGGTTTAGTGTTTGGAGTAATTGGTTCTATGGTCTACATTATTCGCACCCTAAACCGCTTAAATCCATAGCATGTATTTTGTAATGGGGTTTGTTTGGGTTTTAAGTATCTCGAGTATGCTCGCATTGATTGGAAGGGAGGAATTCAAAACGGTTTTAACCGTAAATATGCTGCTGCAATCTTTTTATCTCATTAGTTTTCTACGCGTTTTTACACGCAAAAAACGAGAAATAATTATCCCGGCGCTTTCGCTGATGACGCTTCAGGTATTCAGCTTTTTAACCCTTCTTTTTGTTTTTATGGCAAGAAATTGGTCTGTAAAACCGGTGCTTTGGGCGCTAGCAGTGTTCTTCATAACACTGTTTATCCAAATTCTTGAACAAAGCCGTTACTTAAAACGATTGGATAAACCGGAGCAGTAAATAATGCAATTGGTCAAATCGATCAAAGCTTAACGCGGCTGCTTTATCATGTATGTCGTGATAGTTTTTATTAGGCCCCATGGTATAAATAAAAATGGCAGGTATTCCAGCCTCCGAAAATGGATAATGGTCAGAATTTGCAGCTTTCCCCCTCGGTTTAATTACCGGGACCGATTGAGTGCGCTCATTTAAATCAAGAAGCCGTTGGAACAGTGCTTTGTGAATGGCCCCATTGACTACCGTAATCCCCTCTTCACCACTACCCATGATGTCCAAATTTAGCACACAGGAAATTTGATCTGAACCCAGGATGTGTTGATCGATGAAAAACCGCGAGCCCTCAAGTCCAATTTCTTCTCCCGCAAAAGCTATGAATAATACATGGTGGTTTTGCAGGGGTTGTTGTTGTATTTCTTTTGCTAAGCTCAGTAACATGGCCACACCACTCGCATTGTCGTTCGCTCCAGGAAAGTAGGTGTTCTT
>CANHHA010000002.1 GCA_947460825.1 Flavobacteriales bacterium | reverse complement strand
GTCGCAATCCCCTGATCTAAATAACTGCTTAATATTCTAAACAAAAGAGGATGCACCATGGCATCCATATCCATGTGAAAAGATGCTTTCCAATGTTTTCGCACATTTTCGATGCGGGGAATTACATTCTCATCAAAAATCTCATTCAATACTTTTTCTTTAATGTGGATTGAATTGTGCTCAATTAATGAGTAATCAAGTGCATTTTGGCTTATTTTCCCCTGTTCGAACAATTGTCGATAATCCGATACTTGCAAGTAGGTTTTATAGCCAAATATTTCATTCGCACGATTCAAGGCATCATGGAAAGAGCTTTGCTGAAAAGCATGTAAAGTATTATGATGTATAAAATCTTTGAGAGGCGCCTGAACAGGTAAATAGTGTTTTATACGATGTATTGCGCCAGTCAAGTCGAAGTTAACTGTTGTTTCCATGACCAATATGATTTAAATAATGAACAATTCATAAATTCGGCAGAACCGAAAAGAATCGAGATTATTTAAATCCGGAAATTATGCAAACGAATATAAAGGGGTGAGGAATGATAAAAGCCTTTATCTCTGGTTATCCAGCGGCTTACTGAAGGGTTATTAATCCCCACGGAAAATTCAAAAAACGCACTTTTGAGAATGAAATGTGCTAATTCATTGTCGGAGTCCAAATTATCATCGGCGTCAATATCCAACGCTTCACTATCCGTATCCTCTTCATTTGAATCTTCATTTTCCTGAACAGGTAATTGAACTTTATTTGAGTTTTTCGAAAAAACAAAAGAATTTTGAGAAAGTAAACCTGTATTCGATTCAGTCGCTATAGTAGCATAGAGACCAAAGGCATTAAAAAAAATAGTTAATGCTACAACGAAAAACGAAAACTTCTTACACTTTTTAGAAATCACAGCACAAAATTACATTTTTAATTAGACTAAAATAAAGCGACAATCATAAAAAGTACTTAATTCTATATCTTTGCCCCATGAATGAAATGCTAAGGTCGAAAAGTGTCGAAAATTATATTGAATTAGAAAATAAATATGGCGCACACAATTATCACCCACTTCCTGTGGTACTTGAACGCGGAGAAGGAGTTCACGTGTGGGATGTTGACGGAAAGAAATATTACGACTTTTTATCCGCGTACTCTGCTGTTAATCAAGGACATTGTCATCCCAAAATCATCAATGCATTAATTACTCAAGCAAAGACCTTAACCCTAACCTCGCGTGCTTTTCACAATAATATATTGGGCCCTTTTGAAGAATTTTTAAACGCCACCTTTGGTTATGACAAATTCCTTCCCATGAATACCGGTGCAGAAGCGGTAGAAACAGCGATTAAATTGGCTAGAAAATGGGCCTATGAAGTAAAGGGAATTACAGAAAATCAAGGAAATATTATCGTTTGTGACGGAAATTTCCATGGAAGAACAACCACCATCATCTCTTTCTCCTCTGACCCCGATTCAAAAGACAAGTTTGGTCCGCATACGCCCGGATTCATTAGTATCCCATACAATGACATCAAAGCAGCAACGGAGGCCCTTAACGCACCGAACACCATCGGGATTTTAATAGAGCCCATACAAGGCGAAGCTGGTGTGGTCGTGCCTGACGCCGATTTTTTACAAGCAATTCGAACACGTTGTACCGAAACAAATACCCTATTTATTGCGGATGAAATCCAAACCGGATTGGCACGTACCGGAAGTATGCTTGCCGTATGCGGTAATTGTTCGTGCACTGAACGTTGTGAACGACAAGAAACATACCAGCGACCTGATATACTCATTCTTGGTAAAGCATTAGGCGGTGGGGTTTATCCCGTTTCTGGCGTATTTGCTGACAATTCCATTATGGATGTAATAAAGCCTGGTCAACACGGGTCAACGTTTGGAGGGAATCCCTTAGCCGCAGCGGTAGCAACCGAAGCACTGAATGTGCTCATCGATGAACACCTAATGCAGCATGCACGACGCATGGGGGAGAAATTCCGTCATGCCATGCAGGAACTCGTAAATCAACACAAAATTTTCACCTTAGTTCGTGGTAAAGGCTTGCTGAATGCGGTTGTCATAAACGATACCCCTGAAAGCGATACGGCATGGAACTTTTGCATGAAATTAGCAGAATTCGGGTTGCTCGCTAAACCTACCCATGGAAATATCATTCGCTTTGCTCCACCGTTGGTTATCACGGAGACAGAGATGGATGAATGTATAGCGATCATTACAAAAACATTTATTCACTTTAACGCATAAGCTTTGGTACAGAAAATTAAATTTGGAACAGACGGTTGGCGTGCAATTATAGCACAAGATTTTACCGTTGAAAACGTAGCGCGTGTAACCGAAGCAACGGGGATTTGGCTCAAAAATCATTTTGAAAATCCTTCCGTAGTTATCGGACACGATTGCCGGTTTGCCGGTGAATTATTCATGCATACAGCGGCTGCAGTATTGGTTCAACAAGGAATCAAGGTGTATATTGCTCAGGGATTTGTTTCTACGCCCATGATTTCCTTGGGTGCCCAGAAACACGGATGTGAAATTGGAATTATCCTTACCGCAAGTCATAACCCTCCATCGTATAATGGATTTAAATTAAAGGCTAAATTTGGTGGACCGCTACAACCTGAAAAAATCAATGAGATTGAAGCAATCATCCCCGATGTTTGCGGTGTGGACTACGCAAGTTTTTCGGTGGATAACGCGTTAAAATCAGGGCTGATTGATGTGCTTCCTTTGGAAAAAGAATACATTGACCACGTAAAAGCAAGCTTCGATTTACCTGCTATACAAGCTTCCGGTTTACGCTTAATGTATGACGCGATGTACGGGGCTGGTCAACGGGTTATTCCACAAGTACTTCCATCAACCACCTTGATGCATTGCGAACCAAATCCTTCGTTTATGGGGCAAGCGCCGGAACCGATTGGAAAGAACCTGCAAGAACTTGCGCAGTACATTAAAACACATCGAAACATCGATTGTGCATTAGCTACAGATGGAGATGCTGACCGCATTGGATTGTATGACAGTCACGGTGAATTCATCGACTCTCATCACATCATCTTATTGTTGATCCATTACCTAGTGAAATACAAAGGAATGAGCGGTAAGGTTGCGATTGCGTTTAGCGTTACGCCACGCGTTTATACGATGTGTGAACATTACGGATTAGAACACACCACAACGAAAATTGGATTCAAGGACATCGCGGCCATCATGGTGAAAGAAGACGTACTGATTGGCGGTGAAGAATCTGGAGGTATTGCGGTGAAAGGTCATATCCCTGAGCGCGACGGCATTTGGATGGGACTTATTCTATGGGAATTCATGGCGAAATCCGGTAAAACTCTTGATGAGTTGATCGAAGAAGTTTATGAGATCGTAGGCCCTTTTAAATTCGAGCGAAACGACCTACACATTACCGAAGAATTAAAGCAAAAGATCATCAAAAATTGTCAAGAAAACAATTACAAATCCTTTGGAAAATATACGGTGCGTGATGTGAAAACCACCGATGGATTCAAATATTTCTTTGATGACGACCGCTGGGTAATGATTCGTCCTTCAGGTACTGAACCTGTACTAAGAACTTATGCTGAAGCGCCAACCTTGGAAGAAGTACGCGAAATTCTAAAAGCTACGGAAGAAGCGATTTGTGGATAGTTTGCAAAAAACGTTAGAACGTTTAGATGTTAGGGCATTAAGATATTACGCACCCTTCGATACGTCCTTCGGACTACTCAGGGTGCGTGCAAGTGGCAAAAATTTCGGTGGGCTTCAATCCTGAAAATTGAGCGTTTCGGTGATTATTGAATTTCTATGGGTGCGCCCTTCGACATAATTCGACCCTTTTATAAACTCAGGGGAGTCCAGCTCATCACGAGCTGCTCAGGTACCGCACTAGACGTAAATTATTTTTTTTAGTTAAAGCGGTCCCTGAGTAGTCCGAAGGAGGTATCGAAGGGCCGCTTTCCATGCACTTGCATCCTAAAATCCTTGAGTCCTAAAGTCCTTACTTCTACCCCAAGGCCACATCTAAGATCATCATCACCACAAAGCCCCCTATAAAACCCAGCACCGCTAAGTCGGTGTATTTGTCACGTTGTGTTTCAGGAATCACCTCTTCTACGACCACAAAAATCATTGCCCCTGCGGCAAACGCCAGTGCGAACGGTAAGATTGGTTGAATATAAATTACAGCGAGTGCCCCAATAACCCCTGCGATTGGTTCAACAATAGCCGAAAGTTGTCCATACCAAAAGGATTTAAACCGGCTTGCTCCTGCCCTACGCAAGGGCATGGCTACCGCAAATCCTTCCGGAAAATTCTGAATGGCAATCCCTATTGCTAAGGCTACTGCACCTCCAATTGTTGCGCCACCTAGTCCATTGGCAGCGGCACCAAACAAGACTCCAACGGCCAGGCCCTCCGGTATATTATGCAGGGTAATTGCCAACACCAATAAGGTGGTTTTATGGAGTTGTGTTTTAACGCCTTCTGATTCATCCTCATTAAAATTGAGGTGAAGGTGTGGCATTTTTTTATCTAAAAAATACAGGAATAAGGCGCCTGTAAGAAAGCCAACGGCGGCTGGCATCCAGGGCATGGACGGATATAACTTCTCGGACATTTCAATCGACGGGTTCAATAAGGACCAAAAACTCGCTGCCACCATAACCCCACCTGTGAATCCCAGCATGGCATCCAATACGCCGCGATGCATCGTTTTGAAAAGAAACACCAAGGCCGCACCCGCTGCCGTTACTAACCACGTAAAAACAGTTGCAATCAACGCGGCCCACACCGGGTGAATGTGTTTGAAAAAATCGATTAGTGAATTCATACGTTCCAAATGTAAGAACATTTGTATAACCAAAGGAAGTTACTTATCTTTGATTCAAATAAATACCGCATGAAGCCGATTTTCCTCTTTCTATTATTAGCTGTTGGTTTTTTTATGAATGGCTGCAACAAACAAGATGACACCATTCTTCGCGTATATGTTGGGTACAACGGTCAACCTAAAATAAGCGCCAAAGTGGTTATTGATGGGGTAACGCAAGCTTCGCAACAAATCCCCTTCGTGATGAGCGAATTTACCGATGTGAACGGTTTAGCAGAATTTAACCTTGGTGATTACATAAAGCCCGGTTCCTACGGTGGTAGCACTGTTGATTGCAAGGTTTACTTGATTAAAACATCGCCTTCCAGTGATACCATAAAAACCATTTTTGTGGAAGGATTCAAAACCACCAAGGAGCAGTTTTTATTCAATTAATCTAGATTCAACGCACTCAATCCGAATAGGCTCAAGGGAAATCTTACCTTTGCATTCATTTTAAGGCTATGGCAAAAAACGCAACAACGCGACAAGAAGACTACTCTAAGTGGTATAATGATTTAGTATACAGTGCCGATTTAGCAGAACACTCCGATGTAAAAGGCTGCATGATTATTAAACCTTATGGGTATGCCATTTGGGAAAACATGCGCGATATTTTGGATCGTATGTTTAAAGAAACCGGGCATTCTAATGCGTATTTCCCCTTGTTAATTCCTAAGTCTTATTTAAGTAAAGAAGCGAGCCACGTGGAGGGATTCGCCAAAGAATGCGCAGTGGTGACGCATTATCGCTTGAAAATGTCTGATGATGGGAAAACCGTCATTGTTGACCCAGACGCAAAATTACAGGAGGAATTAATCATTCGACCAACCTCTGAAACCATCATATGGAATTCTTACAAAAACTGGATTCAATCGTACCGAGATTTACCCATTTTAATTAACCAATGGGCAAATGTGGTGCGTTGGGAAATGCGTACCCGCTTATTCCTTCGAACCGCTGAATTCTTATGGCAAGAAGGCCACACAGCTCATGCCACACGCGAAGAAGCCCTTGAAGAAACCAATCAAATGCTCCGCGTGTATGCCACTTTCGCAGAAGAATACATGGCGATGCCCGTGATTATGGGCCGAAAAACAGCCAGTGAACGATTTGCAGGCGCAGAGGACACCCTTTGTATTGAATCCATGATGCAGGACGGAAAAGCCTTACAAGCAGGAACCTCGCATTTTTTAGGTCAGAATTTCGCGAAAGCGTTCGACGTGAAATTTGCTGATAAATCAGGTAAACTAGACTACGTTTGGGCGACTTCCTGGGGGGTAAGTACCCGATTAATGGGCGCCTTGATTATGACACATTCCGACGATGAAGGCTTGGTACTACCTCCAAAACTAGCCCCAATACAAGTAGTTGCTATTCCGATATATAAGACAGAAGAGGAACTTCACCTCATTGAAGAAAACTTTAAGTCCATCGGGAATGCATTAAAATCCCTAGGGATTCGGTTCAAATTTGACGGGGACGACAATAAACGTCCGGGTTGGAAATTCAATGAATACGAGGTAAAAGGAGTTCCCATTCGATTGGCCATGGGTCCAAGGGATTTAGAAAATGGACAGGTTGAAATTGCACGAAGAGATACCAAAGAAAAATCATCGATTGCTCTGGATAGTGTGGTAGCACATATAACTGCATTGCTTGATGAAATCCAAACCAATTTATTGGAACGTTCTAAAAAACATCGTGAAGCGAATACTTTTAGTGTAGACACCTATGAAGAATTTAAGCAACGCATTGACGGGGGCGGATTTTTCTTAGCGCATTGGGATGGAACGGCGGAAACAGAAGAGTTAATTAAAAACGAAACGAAAGCAACCATTCGTTGCATTCCCCTTGATGGACCAAGCGAAGCAGGAACGTGTATGGTTACTGGAAAGCCTTCTGTACAGCGCGTAATAATTGCCAAAGCATATTAGGCATTGCGGACCTTTCACTTTAAGCATTTTAGTATATTACAGAACGAATATTCCCTTCCCGTTGGAACGGACGCTATGATGCTCGGTGCACTTGCGCAGCATGAATCCCCAAAACGAATTTTAGATGCCGGCGCTGGATGTGGCGTTCTTGGGCTTATGATGGCTCAACGCTATCCCAAGGCCCGGATTACGTGCATTGAATTAGATGAAAAAGCGGCCGATGAATGTTCTAAAAACGTAGAATCCAGTCCGTTTCGTGAACGAATCAATGTAATCCAAGGCGATTTATTAGCGCCTTTAACAACCGATTTTGATCTAATTGTTAGTAATCCACCCTATTATTTCACTGACAACAGCTCATCTCCTGATAATAACTTACAAAAACACAGTACTTCGGAAGAATTTTCAGCATGGATTCGCGCTTGTTATTCGCTTCTATCAACTCATGGAACCTATTGGATGATTTACCCGAGTAATCAGGAACATGTAATTGAAGGGCTTACACGTGCGGATAAATTCCATGAATCAATGAAGCTTGTGCTTTTGAATCAACATCAACAGGCCGTTCGGGTAATTAGCGCCTATACGAAACATGAAAGCTCAAGAATTGAAACGAATTTTTCGCTAAGAAATCAAGACGGAACGTATAGCGACTCCTATCTTGAATTAACCAAAGAATTTCATGCAAAAACGCCATTAAGGTAACATAGGTTACCGAATGTAGTTTTATGAATGCGTACCTTCGCAGAAATAATTGATCATGAAAAAAGGATCCAAACTCTACAGCATTTCTACTATGACCTGTCCGCAATGTCAGGAATCTCATATGATGGTTGGAAACCCTTACCGATTTTCCACGATGGGAGAAGTGAAAAACAAATGTGAAGTATGCGGATTAAACCTTAAGCCAGAACCCGGATTTTACTATGGTGCCATGTATGTGTCATATGGCCTTGGAGTGGCTATTTTTGTAAGCATTTGGGCATCTTGCACCTGGTTTTTTGATAACGTTGGCGTTTGGACGCAAATCAGCTTGATTCTTATCGCGCTCATTGGATTAGGTCCGTATTTATATGCACTTTCTAAAGTAATTTGGGCAAATATTTTCTTTAGCTATAAGGCCAATGCACCCTCTAGTAGATAAAAAACAACTGCTCCACGATACCATCGGGTATATTTTGGAAGAGGGACTCATTGAGGAGATGAGTAAAATTGCCAAAATTCGTGAAACAATACAAGATGAAATTATTATCCATGTAGGTGATGAATTAAAAATGATCCCGATCGTGGTTTACGGTTCAATTAAGGTATCGCGTGAGAATCACGATGGTGATGAGTTATTGTTATATTACATTGAAGGCGGTGATACCTGTGCAATGACCTTACAATGTTGCGTACGGCGAACGGATTCTCAAATTAAGGCTACCGCGATGGAGCCTTCACTCCTACTCATGTTTCCGAGCGAGTATATGCAATTGTGGATGGATAAATACCGTTCTTGGCGCGAGTACATTCTGCAATCCTACCATACCCGAATGCTTGAGCTCATGGAAACTATTGATGAAATTGCCTTCATGCGCTTGGATGAACGCTTAATAAAATATTTAACGGATCAGGCTAAGTTATTGGGGAATCTAGAACTACATCATACCCACCAAGAAATTGCAGATGACCTACATTCATCTCGGGTCGTAATTTCCCGCTTGTTAAAGCAATTAGAAAACAAAGGAGCCATACAAATTCGAAGAAATCGAATTATTCTGAAAGAAATCTAGTCGTTACGCTGCAACTTAAATTCCGAAGATTTATGAAAGGTAATCTTTGGATAATCTTGTTCTGCCATGGATAACAAGAAGGGCGTTTCTGCAAGGAAAACCCAGTTTTCATCTTTATCAATCGCCATATGGTTAGATTTTGCTCGCTTAAAGCGCTCGATTTCGGCATCATCATCAGATGTTAACCAACATGCTTTAAAATAATTCCTCGGTACAAAGCGACAATTTGCCCCATATTCATGAATCAATCGATAGTTGATTACCTCAAATTGTAACTGACCAACGGTTCCCACAATCTTTCTATTACCTGGTTGTTGAATAAACAACTGCGCCACCCCTTCATCAATGAGCTGTCGAACCCCTTTGTCCAACTGCTTAGATTTTAATGGATCTAAATTCTCCAATTCTTGGAAGATTTCTGGTGAGAAACTTGGAATTCCTTGATACATCATTTTCTCCCCTTCAGTAAGGGTATCTCCTATTTTAAAATTCCCTGAATCGTAAAGACCCACTACATCCCCAGGAAACGCCTCATCAATCACACTTTTATCTTGAGCCATAAAGGAAGTTGGATTCGGGAACTTCATTTTTTTATCTGAACGGACATGATAGTAAAACTGATTCCGTTCGAATCTACCGGATACGATCCGCAAAAACGCGATACGGTCGCGGTGTTTTGGGTCAAGGTTTGCATGAATCTTAAAAACAAACCCACTAAACTTTTCTTCAGATGGTTCTATAAAGCGCGTATCCGTTTCTCTTCCACGCGGTGAGGGAGAAATCTCGCAGAAGGTATCCAACAATTCTTTTACACCAAAGTTATTTACTGCGGAGCCAAAAAATACAGGAGCCACGTCCCCAGCTAAGTATGAATTTCTATCAAATCCATCATACACACCCTCCACCATAGCCAATTCCTCGCGCAATTCTGCGGCAGGTTGTTCACCAATAATTTCATCTAACTCCGCATTGTTAATGTCTTCAAAAGAAACCACTTCTTCGGATATCTTAGTTTTATTCGCAGCAAATAGGTTCAATCCCCTCTGATAGATGTTGTACACCCCTTGAAATCGATCCCCCATGCCAATGGGCCACGTGAGCGGACACACCCGAATACCTAGGGTTTTTTCTAATTCATCGAGCAAGTCAAAGGCTTCCTTCCCGTCGCGGTCAAGTTTATTGATAAAAATAATGACGGGAGTCTTTCGCATGCGACAAACTTCCATTAAACGTTTGGTTTGCTCCTCCACCCCGTTTGCGCAATCGATCACCAGAATCACTGAATCCACGGCAGTTAAGGTTCTAAAGGTATCCTCGGCAAAATCTTTGTGTCCGGGAGTATCGAGGATGTTAATTTGCTTTCCGTGGTATTGAAACGCCATCACTGAGGTAGCCACGGAAATTCCACGCTGTTTTTCAATTTCCATGAAATCCGAGGTAGCCGATTTTTTGATTTTATTGTTTTTTACAGCTCCAGCGGTTTGAATCGCTCCACCAAAAAGTAACAACTTTTCAGTTAGCGTGGTCTTACCGGCATCGGGATGCGAAATGATCCCAAAGGTTCTGCGTTTTTCGGTCGCTTCTAGATTTTTCATAGAAATGAAAAAGACCACACAAGGTGGTCTTTAAAGAGTTATTTAATTCGAATTAGAAAATCTCATTCGCAGCAAAATGAAACGCTCCTTCAATCGCAGCATTTTCATCTGAATCTGAACCATGAACAGCATTTCTTCCTTTACTTTCCGCATATGCTTTACGGATGGTTCCTTCTGCTGCCTCCGCTGGATCTGTTGAACCAATTAGTTTACGGAAAGAAGTAACCGCATCTTCCTTTTCAAGAATTGCAGCGATGATTGGTCCAGAGGTCATGTATTCTACCAGTTCGCCATAGAATGGACGCTCGTTGTGCACTTCATAAAATTTACTGGCTTGCTCCGTAGTTAAACGCGTATATTTCATCGCTTTAATCGTAAAACCATCTTGAATAATCATGTCGATAATTTTGCCCATCAGACCATTTTCGATTGCATCAGGTTTGAGCATTGTAAAAGTTCTATTCGTTGCCATTTTATTTGTAATTTGGATGCAAAGATAGGCATTACTTTTCAGTAAGGAAAATCTAAAAAACTATTTAAATCGATTGTATGATACGGTATATTTTGGGCTTGGCACTTTTATTAGTTACGGCTTGTACAAGCAACCATAAAAATGATTCAAGCAGCAAGAACCACGTAGAACCTAAGGTGCAAAACACGCCAAAATCTCAAGCAAGAATTGATTCAAGCATAGATAAAAAAGCGCTGCCTACTCCCAAGGTGAAACCCCTCAAAAAATCACCTAGAACCGTTGATCAAGCGGAACAGCATCGCTTGCCTACAACAAGCGTTACTCCTGAAATCAACCGTTCGACAATAAACGCTCCTTATGTCAATCCAAATTTTAACGCTTGGGATGCGTATTTTGGTAGTGATCCCAAATGGGTGGCATTGTATCAAGAAAGCCTTACTCACTACCTACAAGGCTTGGTAAACAATCTTGAGCAAAACACTGCATTGCGAATGGAACGAAGCATGATTGTTTTCGTATATGGAAAAAAAATGGAAGATGCATTTATGCTCACTCCTGAATTTGCCGAATATGCAAAAATTCGCTTTGAAAAATCAACGGAATTAGCCGCCTTTGTCCGAACTTACCCTTCGCGTATTATTAAAGACTAAGCGTTTTAGGCAAGGCCTTTTTTCTGGTGGCAAATTCCACAATAATACCAATCGTAGGTTGTACAATCCCTGATGTATTTTCAATCAATTTGGTTTTGTAGCGTGTTGGGTCAAGCGGATCAACCACAGGTGCGCCAGATGCATCTGTTTCCACCAATAAAATCGGAGCCACTTTGGTTTTGTATCCGTATAAATTCTGAATATCTAGATAGAAATTCATGTTGAACTTATCCAAAAATAATTTCTTGTCTAGGCGTACATTCAATTGGTGGAAACTCGCTTCGCGCGCTGTATTCAAGCGGCTGTAATCCAGTAAACCCACCCCATTAATATTCCAATTTGAAATTAAACTTGAAGTTTCTATATCATATGGTGTATATGGAGAGCCCCCAGAAAATAACCAACGCATACCAAGTTCCCAACCTTTCTTAAAGCGTTTTCCTCCCGTTAAAGAAACGATGTGACGGCTGTCCCATGCGGTTGGAACATACTCATCATTTTTATTTTTAAACTCAGAAATCACGTAGGTATAGGCAACCACTGCATAAAACCCTTTATACAATTTTTGTTGGAAGAGGAATTCACCACCGTAAGTTCTTCCTTGAGACATACTTTTAACGGCCTCATTTCCAACCACCCCGAAATCTGACCCTTGGTTCGCAAGACAAATGGAATCCTTTAAACTAAACGGATAGCGGTCATAATTTTTATAGAATCCTTCGAGTGTAAGCCTGGAACTTGCTTTGGTTCGGTACTCTGCGCCAACCACAAAATGATCCGCTCGAATGTATTGGATGTCGTTTTGTTTATTAACCAAGTCCCCTGCTGAATTTCTATAGCCTAAGATGGTATACGCAGGAATCTGGTGAAACCTAGAAACATTGGCATTCAAAGCCAAAGACTCATTAATTCGAAAATTCAAGGAAAGCGATGGCGATAATTGATTTAAGGGATTTGCCATTGTTTTTGAATAGTTTGAACCATCCATGCGTAAGCCAAACGATGCATTTAAGCGTTCCTTAAAAAACGACTGGCTAACCTGAGTAAAGAAGGCATATTTACTTAAGAATAAATCCGAGGTATAATCAATCACCACAGGAAATCCTTGAATGGTAACGTTAGCATAGGTGTCGTTTCGATATCGGGCGTATTCATATCCAAACCCCACATTCCAACGGAACCCATTCTTACGGTAGGTATGTTCCATTCTAAGTTTATTCTCTGCTTCGAATGAGGCATAATTTTGCAATAAATTAGCCGGTGTTTCTATGAGGTCCTTGTATCGGTATGCTTTATTGTTGAGCATATTTCTGGAAACTACGATATTCTGAATCGACTGTTCTGAGAAATGTTGATAGTTTATTCCAACGGTATAATTCCACTGACTTTGCATCGGGATATTTCCAAGTAAAAACTTATTGTATGCAATTTGTGCTGTATCTGTCAATCCATCATTTACATCGGCATTCAACGCAAATTGATCGATTGCACCCAAGCCAATAAACGAAATGCGATTCTTTGCATTGAGGTCCACGTTTACTTTGTATTGAAAATCGTTGTAGGTAGGTAAGATGGGTAATTTTAATGCCGCAAACAAGAATTGCAGGTAAGAACGACGAGCAGAAAAGATGAAATTTGCCTTTTTTCCAAGTGGACCATCTAAGGTAAGAGCGGCATCGCTCGAACCCAGTGCGAAATTCGTAATTAAACCATCTTCGTTACCGTCCTTTTGTTTGAAGGCCAAAACACTACTCAACCCATTAGCTCGGTTTGCAGGAAAAGCACCAGAATAAAAATCAACTTCATTGATAAAGTTTACATTTAATAAACCCACAGGACCTCCGCTGGAACCTTGCGTAGCGAAGTGGTTGATGTTGGGTACTTCAATGCCATCGAGGTAAAATTTGTTTTCACCGGGAGAACCCCCACGAATAATGATGTCATTTCTGAATGTGGCTCGGGAAGCCACCCCCGGAAGGGCTGCAATTACTTTACTTACATCCCTGTTCGCACCGGGAAGACGCTCAATTTCCGTGGCATTTAATGTTTTCAGAGAAACCGGGGATTCCGTATTGCGCTGAAATTTCGGGCCTTTAACGACCACCTCTTCAGCTTCTTTGCCCGAAACGATTTCTTCGAGTGCGAAATCAAGGGTAATGCTACGTGCATTCGTTACTGAAATTTCATTTTGAAAAGCAGCTTTATACCCTGTTGCGGTGGCCCTAAAGGTGTAAATTCCCGGAGGCAATTTGGTGAATTCAAACTTCCCCTCTGCATCTGAAACGGTTCCTGTAGATAATTCTACAATTAATATTTTCACTCCATCAAGGGCTTGATTATTCGTTAAATTTACAGTTTTACCTCGAACGATGCCATTCTGAGCAAAGGTTATTAAAGGAGAAAGAAATAATAAAATAAAAAGGCCTCGCATACTGTTGATTTTTATTTCAAAACATACGAGGCCGCAAAAAGTTCGTTATGCGTTGTTATTCCTTCCCGAGCATTTCATTTTTCAAACTCTCTTGGGCAGGAGATGTACCCAACCAAATCCCGAAAAGCGCTTTTTTGAATTCTAGTCCAGGGATGGTTCCTTTGAGGTCTCCGTTTTTGAATATTTTAACTCCTTTGCTCGGCACATAATCGAAGTAAATTTTATCTCCATCTTTAAATTCCTCACTCAAACAGGTCATAAATTTTTTCTGTTCCTCCTGCGTTGCTTTTCCAGAACTAGCATTCTTGAACCCTTCGGTTACTGCTGTTTTAAATTTATCTCGGGTAACCATAGAGGAAACAAGCTTCAGATGAATTCCCATTTCTTCATCTGCCGTAATGATTTTCGTAGCATCGGTAGATTTCTTTTTCAAATACAAGGCGGCAACGTACATGTCCATAAAATACTTTTCACGAACCCCAGCGCCATTAATAACTACAGGAACTTCGTTGATGGTTGTTTCGGTGTAAAAAGTTACTCCGTGATATTCTTTAGTTTTTTTGGTTTGTGACCAGCCTATTGAAACTACGCTAAGCAGAGTCATGAGTAAAATAATTTTTTTCATGTGATTTATTTTTTTTCGAAACTACTAAAATATTTTAGATATCACGTTACGGACCATTTCCATGCCATACGGTGTCATTATGGATTCAGGATGAAATTGCACCCCGTACTGTTTTGTCTCGTGATTTTCAATGGCCATGATTACACCCTCTTCATCCATCGCCGAAATAACGGATGGGTGGAGGTCATTCATTGCCCAACTGTGATACAGTCCCACCTCCGCTTGGTTCGGGAGCGCATGAAATAACCCATCATGGTCTTGAATGTGAATCATTGTTGACATGCCATGCCGAATTGAAGTTAAATTGTATAAGGTTCCCCCCAAATCCATTCCAAGACCTTGCATACCCAAACAAACACCGAAAACTGGAATCTGCCCTCTGCAATAAGTAATAACGGCTTGCATCGCATGCGTTTCTTGCGGTAAGCCAGGCCCCGGAGAAAGCACAATACCATTGAATTCCTTCAAAAACCCTAAGGTACTGACATCAATCTCGGAATCGGATTGCACTACCACGTCGCAGCCGAGTGCTTCAAAATAATGCACCAAATTAAAAACAAAGGAATCGTAAAAATCTACTACAAGTACACGCATTTTATTCAATTGTTTTACTTTTACAAAGTTAGCTTCATAGGGCATCAAACGCGCAATTTTATGAAACAATCCGTAAATATACCTAATGCACAGGCGCCAATTGGCCCGTATTCTCCTGCAATCATTGCGGGAAATCAATTGTTTGTCAGCGGGCAAATACCCTTAAATCCGCATGATGGAACCTTTAAGAACGGAAACATCGAGGAGGCTACTACCCAGGTAATGGAAAACCTTAAGCACCTCGTGGAAGCCGCAGGATTCCACATGACGGACATTGTAAAATGCAGTATATTCCTAAAAGATCTGACAAATTTTAATGCGGTAAATGAAATTTATTCCCGCTATTTTGAAGAAACTCCTCCTGCACGAGAAACCGTGGAAATCAATCGACTACCCATGGATGCTATCATAGAAATTTCTTGCATCGCGATAAAAGCGTGAATGCTAACCAAGACATAACATTAACAGTAATTATCGTTAATTACAACGTTGCTTATTTTTTGGAACAGTGTTTACTTTCTGTGTACAATGCCAAAGGGATTGAAAAGGCGGAGGTTATGGTCATTGACAACAGAAGCAGTGACAGTTCTGTGGCGATGGTCCGCGAAAAATTCCCTAGTGTACACTTATTGGTCAATGAGGAAAATGTGGGGTTCTCCAAAGCGAACAACCAAGGAATTGTGCGAGCGCGGGGGGAATTTGTGGTGTTGTTGAATCCGGATACCGTAGTGGAAGAAGAAACCTTTGAAAAGACGATAAATGCCTTTCGGAAAAACCCTGAAATCGGGGGTATTGGCGTGCGAATGGTAGACGGAAAAGGAAGTTTTCTCCCTGAGTCGAAGCGGGGTTTACCCACTCCTACGGTTGCTTTTTATAAGGTCTTTGGCTTGGCCCGAATGTTTCCAAAATCTAGGCGCTTTGGTCGATATCACCTCAGTTATCTCAGTGAAAAAGAGAACCATGAAGTAGATGTATTAAGCGGAGCGTATATGGGGTTGAGGCGTAGTGTTTTAGATCAGATTGGATTACTCGATGAGGCGTTTTTCATGTATGGCGAGGACATCGACTTATCCTATCGCATACAACAAGGAGGATATAAAAACTTGTATCTGGCAGAAACCACCATCATTCACTACAAGGGAGAAAGCACCAAAAAAAGCTCCGTAAATTATGTGTTTGTGTTTTATCGCGCGATGATTATTTTCGCTCGGAAACATTTTTCCCAAAACTACGCCTTCCTTTTCTCGGTATTCATCCATATTGGTATTTATGTGCGGGCATCGATGTCTATTGGAAAACGAGTCGCTAGTAAAACCATGCCTATGGTTTGGAATGGCGGAATCGGAATCCTTGGATTGTATGGTCTAGCAGAATTCTGGAAAACACACGACATTTCCTTTCCATCGATTGTTTATTACGCCATGATTCCCTCATATTGGGTTATTTGGTCGCTAACTAACTTGTTATCAGGAACGTTCGACCCCCCGTTTAAACCCTTAAAATTATTAAAATCAACCTTGGTTGGTACGCTACTGATCTTAATGGCCTATGCGCTACTTCCAAAGGAATTACAGTTTTCAAGGTTATTTATACTCATTGGCTCCCTGTGGTTTTTAGGGTGGAATTTTCTTGATCGCTTGATTCGCTATCTGCTCTTCAAACAATCCAGCGGGTGGAACCCTTCTCGAAAGAAACGATTTCTTATTGTTGGTGAAGAATCTGAATTTAAGCGCATTAAACGCTTATTACTTCAACACATGAATGAAGTAGAATATATCCACGGGACGTGGATTCAGCAGCCATATCCGGAGGCCAGATACACACTGAATGAATTCGAACACCGGACGAATTTAAATTTATACGACGAAATAATTTTTAGCGCGAAAGATTTAAGTGCACATCAAATTATTCATTGGATGACCTCGATTAAATCAGCGCACATAGATTTCAAAATTGCGCAACCGGATGCAGATTTCATCATCGGCAGTAACTCCATCGAAACTTCAGGAGAAACCTACAAGTTGAATATCAACAAACTGAGCAGGCCCGAGAACTTGCGTTCAAAGCGGTTTTTAGACATTACCATTGCACTCACACTGCTGCTTTCTTCCCCGCTAATGGTATGGATTTATCATGATAAAAGAGGAATCTTTGAAAACATTTTTAACGTGATTGCGGGGAGTAAAACATGGGTCGGGTTTATTCCAACAAATACTACCTACAAAGACCCACAGCTTCCAGCGTTAACACGGGGAGTATTAACTCCGGTTCCTACGATAATGTATGAAGAACGAGTAATACACGACAAATTGAATCTGTTGTATGCGAGAGACTACAGTATTCTAACAGATATACGAATTATCCTTGGTTCCTTTAGAAAACTTGACCAACAAAGCTAAAAATACCCGCGAATTTTAATCCCTTTTTCATACCTTTGCAACATCTTAGGAGATAAATATGGCAGAAATAGAGATTCGTTTACCCAAAATGGGGGAAAGTGTTACAGAAGCAACGATTACAAACTGGTTAAAAAATATTGGGGATTCCGTAGCCATGGATGAACCGCTGGTGGAAGTTGCAACCGACAAAGTAGATAATGAACTCCCTTCTGAAGCTGCAGGAATCTTGATCAAACAATTGTTTCAAAAGGATGAAGTTGCTCAAGTTGGAGATGTAATCGCCATTCTTTCTACCGACGGTTCAGATAGCGCTGCACCGAAAGAAAACACCCAAACCATTGATAAAGGACCTGTTAATGCCAAGGAAACAGCAACTATAAATACTCCGGTAGCAAGTGCTGTACCTACCACAGTGGTAAGTTCTTCCAATCGATTTTACTCACCACTCGTTAAGAGCATCGCATCACAAGAAGGCCTAAGTCAAGCAGAATTAGACAGCATTTTGGGTACGGGTTCCGAGGGAAGGGTAACAAAAAAAGATATTCTAGCACATATTTCAGGACGAAGTAATCAAGCAGCTGTGGTTGAAACGCCTACGGTTGCAACACCTAAGCCGATTGAACAAAAACCAACTCCTGTTCCTGTTCTAGCCTCTGGAACGGATGAAATCATCGAAATGGATCGCATGCGAAAGCTGATTGCAGATCACATGGTGATGTCAAAGAGTGTTTCCCCGCATGTCACTTCTTTTGTGGAGGCGGATGTAACCAACCTTGTACATTGGAGGAATAAGGTGAAGAAAGAATTTTCTGCTCGTGAAGGAGAGAATATTACCTTCACTCCTATTTTCATTGAAGCCGTTGTTCGAGCAATTCAGGATTTCCCCATGATAAATGTATCCGTTAACGGAACCACCATCATCAAGAAAAAAGACATCAATGTGGGCATGGCTACCGCGCTGCCTTCAGGAAATTTAATCGTCCCCGTGATTAAAAATGCCGATCGTTTGAATCTAGTTGGACTCACGAAAGCGGTTAATCAATTGGCCAATAATGCACGAAATAATAAATTAAAGCCTGAAGATATACAAGGCGGAACCTACACCATTACAAATGTTGGTACCTTCGGAAATGTGATGGGGACACCAATTATTAACCAACCTCAGGTGGCTATTTTAGCCTTGGGGGCCATTCGTAAAGTTCCGGCCGTTATTGAAACCCCTGACGGTGATTTTATTGGTATCCGTCAGAAAATGTATCTTTCCCACTCGTACGATCATCGCGTGGTTGACGGTGCATTGGGAGGCCAATTCGTGCGACGCGTTGCAGATTACCTTGAACAATTTGATATTGATCGCAAATTTTAATTAAATTAACCTGCTCAAAACTACCGATTTATGAAGAAATTAAGTGTTATTTTTTCCATTCTTAGCCTTCACGTATTCGCGCAGATGAACGAGGTTGAAGTAAAAACCATGATAAAATCTGCCGAAGAACCTCAGCTTGTTACAGAGTGTTCGAGATTTCTTCAAGAAAATTTTTATCATTTTGCCGATTTAGTTACCGACAAACTATTAATCCTACAACCGAAAAACGGAAATTACAATTACCGTAAAGGGTTTATTCTTCTAGGAATGAATAAATCACCTGAATTAGCACTCAAGCACCTAGAATTAGCTGCTGCCAAAACAGAAATCAATTATGACATTTACTCCCCAAAAGAAACTAGCGCTCCGAAAGATGTGTTTTTATACTTGGGAATATGTCATCACCGCCTAGGAAATTTAGACAAAGCGTTGGGCTTTTACAATCAGTTTTTATCAGAAACCCAAAAAGGATCCACACTCATCCCAATGGCTGAGATTCGTGTAAGTCAAATCAATACCGCTAAAAAATTAAGCAATTCCCCAGAAGCAGGCATCGCGTTGACTTCAGTGAATACGCCATACAATGAATCGGGAGCATTTATTACTCCAGATGGAAAATCCTTACTGTTTTCCTCTGCGAAACCACTAAGCGATAACGGCTCTGCAGGGTATGTAGAACCAATGTTTAATGTATTGCCTGCAAATGTTTTTCAAACCAGCATGGATCGAAAAGGGAATTGGTCAGAGGCCTCCGAGTTTCCGGTCAACGAAATAAAAATTGACGAACTCATCAGTGGAATCAGTGCAAATGAACGCGTACTTTACTACTCCAGTTGGAACAACCCGAATGTATTCGTAACCGAATTAACGAACGGTGTTTTTTCTCCCTCAAAACCCGTGAAACTGAGCGTGGATAACGGTAAAGAAAAATCTGCTCCGTTCAACATGCAGCTTAGCGTAAGCCAAGACGGTAAATATGCCTATTTCGTATCTAATGCCATGAGCGGAAAAGGTGGCTGGGATCTTTTTGTTTGCGAGAAAAATGGCGAAACGTGGGCTGAAGCAAAAAACATGGCCATGATTAATTCAGAAGCGGATGAAATGGCTCCATTTATTTCCTTTGATGGAAAAACACTTTATTTTGCTTCGAACAATGCGCAAAGTATTGGCGGTTACGACATTTTTAAATCTACTAAAGATGAAAATGGAATGTGGTCAAAACCCACAAATCTAGGTTCCGCAGTGAATTCATTCTCAGATGAGGTGTATTTTAGTGTTACTGGCGATGGAATTACCGGATACGTAAGCTCCAATCGTTTGAGTTCTATGGGTATGTATGATGTTTACCAAGTGAGCCCAAACGAAACCCCTTCTGCCGTTGCGATGCTTGACGGAAGAATCATAAATACAAAAGGAAATCCAATTCCTGAACAATCATATATTACCCTGAAATGTACCAATTGTGCAAATTCCACAGAAACCTTGCTTTCACCAAGAATGCGCGACGGGGTTTTTGTTGCTTCGTTAGAAAAATGTAAGGAATATGAACTCGCATATTACTACGGTCCGTTGACCAACAAGCCTTACACCAACCGATTCAATACCACGTGTGATGCATCGTTTGAAATCATTAATAAAAAAGTCCTGATCATTGATGAGGATTCTAAAATTGTTCCTTTCCCTACCTATGAAATTAAAGGAGTGGTAGTGGACATAGAAAGTGGTGCTCCCATTGCAAATGCCTCTGTAAATCTATCCATTGACGGGAAAAAGGCCACGGCAATAAGTGGAGCGAATGGTATGTACCGAAGCGAACTAATCGCCTCCTATGAATATGAGTCACACATTGCGGGAGAATTATCGGCGAGTGCAGGAGGCTACTTAAATGCTTCTTTCAAAGTGAACACCGATTTATTGGAAGACTCCGTGCTTACCGTGAACTTCAAATTAGAGGCTACACAAAAAGGATTCATAGGTCCGTACATGGTTAATTATCAATTTGACCGTTACAACTTAACCGACTATTCTAAAAATAAATTGAAAGAAGTTATTCAAGTAATGAATGATAATCCAAGTTTGAAAATTGAAATCCGTTCGCATACAGACAGCCGCGGACCAGCTATTTATAACCAGTGGCTTTCAGACATGCGCGCTCAAACGGCCATGAATTATATTAAATCTTTTGTTGTTAATCCTGAGCGTATTTCGGCAAAAGGATTTGGTGAAAGCGAATTACTAAAACCTTGTGGAGATGGCGTTAGGTGTTCAGATGCCGATCATTTGGCCAACCGTCGTACGGAGTTCATTATCTTGAAATAATGCGCTTATCGCTCACTAAGCCCTTGTGTTTCTTCGATCTAGAAACGACAGGCACACAACTTACCAAGGACCGAATTGTGCAGCTTGCTGCCGTGACCTTATTTCCTGACGGAAGCCGCGAATCCCGGAATTATATAGTCAACCCAGAAATTCATATTCCTGAAGAGATCACTGCCATTCATGGAATTAGTAATGAAATGGTGCAAGATGCCCCTAAATTAGCCGAGGTTGCGGCTGAAATCATTGCCTTCATGGGCGATGCCGATTTAGCAGGCTATAACTCAAACAAATTCGATATTCCATTCATGGTAGAGGAATTTTATCGCGTTGGTCATCCCTTTCCGATGGAGGGCAGAAATTTTGTAGATGTACAGAATATATTCCATAAAATGGAACAGCGCACCTTGTCCGCCGCCTATCAATTTTACTGCGGCAAACCCATGGAGAATGCACACGATGCGTTATACGATACCGAAGTTACCTTGGATGTATTTCTTGCACAATTAGCACGATACGACCAACTTACCCCCGAAATACCAGCCCTCGCCGCATTTTCAAGCAACAGCCCTTTGGGCGCTGTAGATTTTGCTGGAAGGTTGGCCAAGAATCAAGCGGGTGAAATCATGTACAACTTTGGTAAGCACAAGGGGAAAACGATTGAAGCGGTCATGAAATTGGAACCCGGATATTACGGTTGGATGTTAGATGCGGATTTTCCTTTTCAAACCAAGGATTGTTTGCGTGCGGAAGTGAATCGTTTGAAAGCGCTTAAAGAACATACCAAGGAGGCTGGGTTTCAGGATAAACTCAACCAACTTTCCTCGAAATTCAATAAAAAATGAAAATCATTTGTATTGGACGAAACTATGCGGATCATGCGGCCGAGATGAACGCGGAAGTTCCCACTGCCCCAGTATTCTTCATGAAACCAGATACCGCAGTCTTAAAAGATGATGTCTTTTATTTTCCTGGATTTACCAATGAAATCCATTATGAATGTGAATTAGTGGTGAAAATAGATCGTGTAGGCAAACACATTGATTCGGCCTTTGCACATAAATATTATAGCAGTGTTGGACTAGGGATTGATTTTACCGCCCGAGATCTGCAAGCTGAATGCAAGGCCAAAGGGCTGCCTTGGGAAATTGCTAAAGCCTTTGACCAAAGTGCCGTAGTTTCTTCGGAATGGATTCCAATTACCCATGAAGAATTTGGCTCACTTTCCTTTGAGTTTCATCAAAATGGTGTACGTAAGCAGCACGGAAATCCAACCATGATGTTATTTAACATCGATCAAATCATTGCGTATGTATCCAAATTCATCACGCTAAAAACCGGAGATTTAATTTTTACTGGAACCCCTGCAGGTGTTGGTCCGATTGCTATAGGCGATGAATTAGTAGGCACTTTAAACGGACAAGAAATGTATCGGATTTCGGTGAAGTAAGTTCACGTAAAACCCGTTAAAGTTTCACGATTCTTCCAATGGGTTTTCCTGCATGATATATGAGGTAAACGCCCTGTTTAACATCCGTTAAGGGTAAGGTACAGTCCATAGAATCACAGGTGTAATCCAGTATGCATTTTCCTGAAAGATCAAACAAGGTGATGCTCCCCAAATTAACCGATGCTTTAATCGTAATGTCATTCCGAGTAGGATTCGGGTACAAGGTAATGGTAGGATCAAGTAACTCGGTTTGACTTAAATTACTTCCTGCTTCGTGTTCTAATCGAAAAATCCCTCCTAAATCTTGTCCTACATATAGATCTAAGCGACCGTCGTGATCGATATCAGCCACTGCAACTGAGGAAAACGAACCGACTTCAAGTCCAAGAAAAGGAAAGGCACGTAAGTTAAAGGTATCGTTTAGGTGATTATCAATGCTGTCATAAAAGCGGATTTTTCCGTCATAGGCACCGATCATTGCATACGTAGTATCTTGCCATCTAAAAAAATGCGGTTGCGGAAATCCATCTGGAGTAGCGGTCACGATATCAATACCCCCAAGGGTTTGATCCATTAACGTAAACGTTGGAACCAATGAAGTACCCGTATTTTGGAAATATTGCAGTGTTCCTGTTTTTTCACCGATGATTAAATCCAACAGCGAGTCTTTGTTTAGATCGAATAATTGTGGAGCTGCGAGCTGTCCGACATCAATGCCTTGAAATTGGGTTTGTGCGGGACCAAAAACCGGAGAAGCACCTGTACTTTGATTTGGATAATACCGCATAGTACCATCCTCTAATCCTACGATTAATTCTGGCCTTCCATCCCCCGTTAAATCTCCAAAGGTTGGCATGATACGAAACCCAAGATTTGCTTGACTGAGGTTCAAAAAATCATTATCGACAAAGGTGAAAACCGGGTTTGCTAAGGTTCCTGTATTTTTATAGTAGGCGATTCGAGATTCGGTTAATAGCGTCGGTTTATATGCAAAATAATTAGCGACAAACAAATCAGGCAGGCCATCATTGGTCACATCGGCAAACACCGGAACGGATCCAATGCCATGTTCAATCATGTCGCGTTGAAGGAAAGCATCGGTTTCATAAATAAAATTTGGCAAGGTAAGTGACCCCTGATTTTTGTATTTCCATACACTTTGTTCATTCTCAGAAGTGCCTTTGGCATTCGGACTACAAAGCAAGTCCTTCTTCCCATCAAAATCCACGTCCAAATAAAACGCACCTGGAAACAGTTGGAGGTCTAAGGACACAGAATTTGAAGGGAAATCGGGGTCTACTGAGACCATCTGCGAATTCGTATTCGGGTTAGTTCCACCATTCATCAACTTGTTCAAATTTCCATAGGCTACATCTCCAATCAATAAATCAAGCACGCCACTGTTGTCTAAATCAAGCGCCAACAAGGTAGACCCGGCATGTGCTTTTTCTACTTCTTCGGGTTTAGTGATTACCGGTAACTGCGGATTGGGCACATTTCCCGTGGTGCATAAACTCCCTGTATCGAACAGGGTAATGGCATTAGAAGTAACTTCTTCTCTGAATCCTCCCCAGCATTTGTTTTTAAGTACAAAAACCAAGCTATCGCAATGACCATAGAGTTCTTTGGACATGTTCTTATGATACTCCACATGATCTCCAGCAATCGAAAAGGTTAAAACATCCAAATCTGAATCTCCATCCACATCTACAATGGCTGGGATGTCTGCAGAACTCACATAGAGTCCCATAAACATGCCGTTATAATCTGAATAGAGCAAATTCTTTTCAAGCACCCATTGCAGCCCTACCCCACTGTTGCCAGCATTTCGATACACTTTGACGCCTCCGATTCCATAGGTAAACAAATCATTTTTCCCATCCAAGTTATAATCGGCCAGAAACATCCGATAACGCACATCTGAAGGAAACAAGGCATCGCCATAGGGGTTGAATTTATAGGAATGAGCAGCTCCTTGAATCCGATGTTCAAACACCCGGATTTGGTCGTTGCTTCGATCTAATAAAATCAAATCCATGTCACCGTCGTAATCATAATCCAGCTCAGAAAATTGCGCATAGTTAATGCCTCCTGCCCATGGAAACTTGAGGGTATTCCCTAATTTAATAACGGGAATAGAATCGTTGTAATTGAATTGAAATTGAGCCACATACGAATTCAAGGCAAACAAGGCGCTTATTAAAACGAGGAATCGGATGTGAACAAAAGGATTCATTTTGTAAATTTACGGAAGAAAAAAATAGCATATGCAAAAGCCTTTATTAATACTCATCCTCTTCGTTACATCGCTTGGATTCGCTCAGCAGCAGTTAAATGTACTATTCATTGGGAACAGCTACACCTATGCGAATGACCTGCCTGGTACGCTCGTTCAACTCGCAGCGGCGATGGGTGATCAAGTGAATGTAGATTCAAAAACTAACGGCGGATATACCTTTCAAATGCATGCCCAAGATCAAGTTACTTATCAAAAAATTAATGCACAAGCGTGGGATTATGTGGTGATTCAAGGACAAAGTCAAGAACCGTCGTTTCCTTTTGGGCAAGTTAACACGCAATCCATACCTTTTGCCATGCAACTCGCGGATTCCGTATACGCTAACCATGAATGTGCACAGGTGAATTACTTTATGACTTGGGGAAGAGAAGTTGGTGACCCGCAATGGGATAGCATCAACACCTTTCACAAAATGAACGCGCGATTACGGGATGCATACCTTCGCATTGCTGATTCAAGCATGGCTTCGGTAAGTCCTGTGGGATCAGCATGGCGACATATTCGAGACACACAACCCAGCATTCAGTTGTATGTTGGAGATGGGTCACATCCATCAGTGGCGGGTACGTATTTAGCGGCCTCTGTTTTTTACGTTTCCTTATTCCATAAAGCCATTACACCAAATTTAGCCTTTACGGCAGGGCTGGATGCGGTTACGGCTCAATACTTGATTGATGCTGCGAACTTAGTGGTACTCGATAGTATGAATACATGGATGCTAACCCATCCGGATTCTTTAACGAACGTAGCAATCAGTGCACAAGTGGGAGGAATCCCTGGCGGCTATCTTTTTGAAGCGAATTGCAGCCATTGCGATCAGATCACGTGGGATTTCGGAGATAACCAAACAGGCACTGGAGACCAAGTAGCACATACCTTTGCAAATGGCAGTTATTGGGTAACCTGCACAGCTACAGGTCCATGTGGACAAGCCATAGATTCATTACAAATAACCGTTGGAGCAAATGCGATTTCATCGCTTGAATCGCAGATTTCCATCCAAGCCCTTGATGGACATCAATGGCACATTGAAGGCAATAACATAAACCAATTCGACATCATGGCCTTTGATTATTCGGGAAAAGTACTTGAACTGAAGCTACAGGATGTAACGAAGGACGCCATAAAGTTCTCGCTTCAAACTTCATTTGCATTCATCCGCTTGAACGGACACTATTATCGCTTGCCGGTGAGGGGGTGATAAATCAATGGGTGCGGATTTAAATCCGCACCCATTGTTTACAATAAAATAGATTTTATTCGTTTTTGACAACATTTCTATATGTCAAAATCCCTTTCGAGAATTTACATTCATGCTTTGTGGTCAACTAAGCGGAGAATGCCCTTAATTACTTCTGAAATAGAGCATGAACTGCATAATCATTTAAGGAAAGAACTAATAAAATTGAGATGTGAGCCTTATGCCATAAATGGAATGTCTGATCATGTTCATTGTTTATTTCAGTTAAATCCTAAGCTGAAAGTCATTGACATTATGAAACAAATTAAAGGAAGTAGTGCTCATCATTTGAACCATCACTATGAAAACGAGCATGTAATTTGGCAGCGCGGATTTTCAGTCTTTAGCGTTTCTAAAGGCGTATTGCCGATTGTGAAAAGATACATTGAAAATCAAAAATCTCATCATGAGAAATAACTAGATTTTGATTACTCCCTGGGTGTGGGTTTAAACCCACACCCAGGGAAATGAATGCTGAAATATGATTATTCTTTGGGTGTGGGTTTAAACCCACACCCAAAGACGTGTATCTGGGAGCGGATTTAAATTCGCTCCCACATCACAACTCCACAGCCACTTCGTTGCGTCTGGCAATGATATCCCACGGCGCATTGTAAGCCATGAATAAAAATGGTTCCTTGTAAGAAATCTTGGCTTCATCCAAAATTTGTTTCAATTTAAGCTGATGTTTTTCAATGCGTTTGTCGTTGGCCCATCCACCAAAGCGAATAACAGCCAAGCGCTTTGCGCCTACTTCTGTGATATTCACGTTTGCGGAGTTCGGGTTTGGCAACTCGTTCTTTGCGTATTGTTTTGGCATCACGAAATACATGCTTGCCTCGGATCCTTGCTCCATAATAACGGGAGAGGTCATGGCAATTTTCTGCTTGTTTTGATTATTTCCAAAGATGTATGAGGCAATGCTGCGGAATCCTTGCGAACCATATTGATCAAAGGATGCTCCTCCTAGGGATGTTTTGGCTACAACCATGGCCGAATAGGACCTGATTTCTACTTTATTTTCAAGCACACGTTCTACAGTGTACGCTGGTTTTTCTATTCGTGACATGTAAAACGAGTTAAGCCCAATCAACAAAATTGCTCCAACGAAGAGCCATGTTAAGAAACGTTTCATAGGGGTGGTTTAGGAATAGAACAACTGGAAGACTGAAAAGGTTGGAAATGGTTAGAAATAAACTAAATCAAAAACTGAACTCACTGGGTGGAATTAATCACTGGGTGCGGATTTAAATCCGCACCCAGTGATTTAAATTAGCTTCTATACTTGCAGTTGCAAGAAGAACAGCCGAATTCCTTATTGTTTAACCAAAGAAAATATCCCATATCCAGGAATGAGTATACGATAATTACCTGAAGACAATCGGGTAACATCAAGCACATAACTCGATGTATTAAACATTCCTTCTAGTACTGCTCTTCCTGTAACATCCTGTAGTTTAAATGGTATAGATGTTTCGGTTAATCCTTCTATATAAACTAAACCCAGAGAAGGATTTGGATAAACTAAAATCTCATTCATAAGCTCAGGTACATTCATGTTATTAATAGTGACACATTCTGAGGATACTGTACCACAACCGTTAGTAAGTTCTATACCATAAACTCCATTCACTGTCGGTGAATAAATTGTATCGGTGGCATTATTTATGGAAAGACCTGAATTACAGAATATCCATTGGTAGGTGACATTGGCTTGAGCATTAATTGAAAGTATGTTATCATTTGAAGAACTTATCACCGGAATCGATGGTAACTCATTTATTGTTAGATTCAATGTTAGTGTAGAATCACAACCGGCAACATTAGAAAGGTTTTGAATATAGGTACCTGATTGTGTATAGCTTTGGCCATTCAATGTGAACTCAACACATGCTACTTCATTTATTTCCGAAACTGTAGGACTTAATACCTCTACAAGCACTTGGTCTGTCCCTTGACAACCGTTTGTGTCCGTTCCAATGACCGTATACGTTTGTGTTGTACTCGGAATGAATGCTACCCCATTTTGAACATTATTATTCCATGTATACGTAAGCGCACCTGCTCCATTTAGAACAAGTGTTGCACCAGCGCAAACTGATTGATTTTGTCCTCCGCTAACTGTTGGGAGAGCATTGATAATTACTGTTATTTGCGCTGTGTTTTCACAACCGTTTATATCTGTTCCAGTTACCGTATATGTTTGTGTTGTGTCTGGAATAAAAGCTACACTATTCTGAACGTTATTATCCCATAGATAAGTAGATGCACCTGTAGCGTTTAAGGTCACAGAGGAGCCAGCGCAAACAGTTTGTGCTTGACCTGCACTCACCGTTGGTAATGGGTTTACTGTAATCGTTACTTGGGCGGTATCCAAACAACCATTTGAATTTCCGATGACAGAATACGTAGTTGTACTGGCTGGAACAAAGGAAAACCCGTTAACAAGCCCATTACTCCAAGTATAAGATGGCGCTCCGGAAGCAGTTAAGGTAACCGAATCTCCTGCACAAACAGTTTGATTTTGTCCAGCACTAACTTGAGGATATGAATTAACCGTGACCAATATTTGATCTGTATCTGTGCAACCATTGGCATCCGTTCCTGTAACGGTATAAACCTGGGTGTTTCCAGGAACAAAGGGCACTGCATTCTGTATTCCATTGCTCCAAGCATAGGTTTGGGCTCCGCTACCGTTAAGTACAACATAAGCTCCACTACAAACACCAATTGGTAAACCAGCACCAACTGTTGGAAGCGGATTAACCGTCACTTGTACTTGTGCTGAATTCTGACATCCATTGGCATTGGTTCCAATGACCGTATACGTTTGTGTTGTATTCGGAATAAAAGAGACACCATTTTGAATGTTATTATTCCACGTGTAAGTGAGCGCACCAGCTCCATTTAGTACAAGAGAAGCACCAGCACAAACCGATTGATTTTGTCCCCCGCTAACGGCAGGAAGTGCGTTTACAACGACTTGTACTTGGGACGTATTGGTACATCCGTTGATATCGGTTCCAGTTACCGTGTATGTTTGGGTTGAAAGCGGTGTAAAAGGCAAACCATTTTGAATGTTGTTGTTCCATGTATAAGTTGATGCGCCAGAACCGCTAAGGGTAAGCGTTGAACCTGCGCAGATGGCTTGATTTTGTCCAGCACTTACAGTCGGAATGGCATTCACCGTAATGGTTTGCGATTGCGCAGTGCTAGCCCCATTCATGGTAATGGTACAGGTGTAGGTAGTAGTTTGTGTTGGAGTTACAGTGATGCTTGGCGTAGTTGCCCCGTTAGACCATAAATAGGTCGCTTGGCCCGCATTATACAATTCACTCACCTCTTGTGCTGAAAGCGCACGATTCCAAATACCGATGTCATCTAACTGTCCATTTAAAAATGCAGTAAGCTGGGCATTGTATGCATCATACAGTGCGCCAAAGTAAATATCTCGAATTTGATTGAATGGACTAGCTATCCCGGCAATATCCACATCAGTATCAACCAACTGCCCATCTATGTACATTTTTATGGTACTATTAAAGTCACGTACCATGGTAACCATTTTCCAAGCATTAACCTGCAGCGATGGATGCGTATTGAACACTTGATTAGGTTCATTATTACCTCTAAACCAATTGTTAACAGAATTCTGAGTTAAATAACTTCCCCATAGACGATTTTGATGCTGTGCGTCACCATCACCTTGACTTATTAAAAACTTTGTTCCATTAGGTAAAGTTTGGATTTTAAACCAGACATTCGAGGTAAAACTTGAATTTAAAAGAAAGGAAAATAGGGCGTTATTATTGACCCGAATATTATCATTTACTCCATCAAAACTATAGGATTGATTCGCTGCCCCAAAGCGGTCCGCAGTTAGTGTTGCCCCATTCACCGTTCCGTTGTTACCATTTCCAGAAGCATCATTGGCATTTCCGCAGAAGGGCCAATAGCCAACAAGCCCGTTGTTCAAGGTAGGTGGCAAACCAGCTGTGTTACATGAAGTCCCCGCATTAGCCACCGTTGCAGTAAGCGTTGCGCTTTGGCCTGCGCAGATACTAGCGTTGGGGGTGGTAATATTCGCTTGTGGGGCAGCAAAAGCTTGGTATAAATTAGTAACTTCTTGCTGTGTTAAAGCTCGGTTCCAAATACCGATGTCGTCAAGCTCTCGAACTTGAACATTTGGCGCAGTAGGATTGTCCCATAAACCGAAATTTACTATCCCATTATTACAATTCAAACTTCCGTTATAACCTTGGGACGCTTTAAGTACCCCATTCATATATATCCGAATATTCGTTCCATCATAGGTTGAAACTAAATTAGTCCAACCACCCAATTCAGCTTGATTGGCTATAAATGAAATAGAAGCTGATCCGGCTATGAATACTACAGCATAATTATTTATACCATATGCACTATTATTTTGATCAATTGCAACATCAAACCCATTAGAATAAGGTGTACCATGTTTAACCAATGCTAATGAACTGTAATTAAATTGAAAAGGTAGTTTAATCCAAGTCGAAATTGTTTTTTGATTATTTGATAGTGGAGGATTTGTATTTGAAAAAGATATTACATCATTCAAATTATTAAAACGATACGCCTGATTTGCATTCCCAAAACGGTCAGCTGTTAAGGTTGGACCATTAACGGTACCATTGTTTCCATTTCCACTTATATCATTGGCATTGCCCGTAAATGGCCACCAACCTACCAATCCGTTGGTAGGTACGTAAGTCGGGATTTGAGCAATGACAACATTACATACAGCAAATAAATTAAATAGCATAACAGCTATAAGAATTTTGATTTTCATATCATCGAATTTTAAAATTTCAATGAGCGAAAGTCCTACAATTAGACATGAAAACCTTGTGAAATAAAGGTAAACCTGAGGATATTGCTATTTTACCTTATTATACCATTTCACCACTTTTGGATGGAGAATGAATAATTTGATGCGTTTATCTCGTGGACTAAGTGCTGTGTAAAACACCTCATCTTCCTCAAACTTATGTTGCTCTATCATGTATTGTTTTAGGCGCTTTAACAAACCCTCCCTACGTTTTTTCAAGGTTTCCAACTCTGGGTTATCGTAAGCTACCAACTCATTAATATCCGATAATTCTATCGAAAAATCAGCACTCATTATCCAAATTTGTAATAGATCATGCACTTCATTAGGAATCTCCGAGGTAGCCTTTTTACGTTTTAATCTAAACAATACGAACAATAGCAAAAGTAAAACCACAAGGAGGACAACAAAAACTATAATATAGTCGTGATTTTCTTTTTTGCTATTGTTTTGATTTGCAAATAATGGAATGACTTTACTTGAATTTGCTTTTAAGAAATCGACCTCATTCTGAAAATCAATAAAATTAACGTAAATGTTGTTTGTGGTTCTAACCAAGCGATTTACAACCATCTTACCTTGAAACTTATAAAGATGATGGGTCGTTTTATCAAAAGGAATTATGTGCACTTTGTTTTTACCAAATTTGAATAAAAGAATTTCATTTCTTGCAATTAATATTTGTCCATTTGTGAAAATTCTTCCATGCATGTAATCAAGTAAATGTTCATTTAGCTTACCTACATATCTCCACGATTTTGAATTAAAATTAAACTCTAACACCTTACCATTAATTTCATTAGATTCTTTTTCATTCAACATCTCCCGTACCTTTAACCCACCAAAAACAGAAATTGAATTTCTAGTTTTCACATACAATGGCTCCAAAATTTGATGTTGAATTTTAAATGAATTATTTTTCAAAAACCATTGCCCAAGCCCCTCATCGAAGTAGGTTACATGATCTTTAACTGTAAAAAAACCATAACCCCCAACGCAATATATGGTGTCATGATATGCTACAACTAAGGCACCGTATTGATTTCGATGTGAAAAACTGTGGTCAATCCGCTCTAACACCCCTTGGTGAAAACGTAACACCCTACCACACCCACGTTCCACAAAATGCAACTTTTTATGCATGAATACAGGAGTGAATTCTTCTTTCAGTTCCGTGATACTTACTGCTTTTTCAATAATTCTCGTTCTTGAAATTAATTTACCTCGTACGGAATATGTTTGAATCCAATTGGTATCATCAATTACCGTAAGCTCCCCGTTATTATCATTGAAGCACATAATAGGGTCAATGGTTTTTAACTCAACCCGCTGAGAAAATGAAACTAATGCAAAAAATAGATATGAAAAAACAACCTTAAAACGCATAATCAAAGGTAGCGATTTAGGTAGGCAAAATAGATAAAATCTAGGTATTACCCTATTTTACCGTTTTTTCCTACTTCTGTATCCAGAGCGATTCGGTAATGCGCTGCGTGGATCCGAGCAGTTGAATTACATACATTCCAGATGGAAAGGAACTGATGTCCAAGGTGTTTTTTCCTTGATTTTCAAGGGATTGACGCAAGACCATTCTTCCCATAGCATCCATTAATGCGATTTCTTCAATGGCTGCCTCAGCATCCACTTCAATGGTGAGTTGCGTTGTTGCTGGGTTTGGATAAATTTTATAGCCTAAGCCGTGATCAAGTACCCCGGCACAACCTTCTACCGTAATTGGCATGGTATAAAATCCAGATCCCGCACTATTCTCCACATACAAGGTTGCATGATAGGTTCCCGCTTGCGTAAAGCTTACTTGCGGATTCGCTTGGGTAGCATATTCAGGAGTTACTCCAGCAGAAAAAGACCAAAAATAGGAATTGGTTCCTGCGGTGCCGTCGTAGGTTAATTCTACCGGTTCACCCACACATACGGGATTTGATAGCACCGAAAAATGGACAGCGGGTACCACTTCCGTTTGACCGTCATTGCGCGTATACCAAATGGGAGAAGTAAAAATCTCGTCGCCATCCAGCTGTACAATGCGGGCATAATAGTAATACGTTTCTCCATTCTGAATGGGATGATTATAAGACACCGTATTTTGTGCGCCAACTTGTGTGAGCAGGGTTGCAGCAATACCACTGCCTGGGACACCGTAATAAATGGAAATGTAATTAATCGGTTCAGAGAGGTCTAAATCGATGCAATCAATAAAAATAGTTGGATTACCCGCCTGTTCTATGATGCTCCCCATCGGTTGCTCGTTGATGCGAAAATCCGGTCTGAAATTCCAATCGTCGGTGGAATAAAAATGCATTTTCCGCAAGGCATACATCATATCATTCTTCGTGAGGTTCGGAGCTAATAAGCCCATTCTCCCCTGCTGGGAACGACCAAACACGCTGTAATGGGTGTCGTGGTCTAAACCAATACCAACGTGATATCCTTGCTTTAACAATTGCGTGTAACGCGACCAATACGAACTGGTAGACGGATTGCTGTAGGTAAAGTTTTGTGAAAATGCAGGACCACTTCGAAACGGCATTCCTACGACCGCTTGGTCGGCATTGAAATCCCACGGTTTAATTAATAAAGAATCAAAATCATCAGCCGATGGATGAGCCAAATATCCAAAACAATTCGGTTTGCTATTGATTACATTCCATAAGCCTTGAAAATCGGTGGGTTGTACGTATTCATCGTATAAATTATTCTCCCAACCAATTAGACTGTCGTATCCATAAATAAGGACATGCCCTCCCTGGGAGATGATCCCCCACTCCATGCCGTACATGGCAATGAACGTATCTTCGATGGTTGCAAGTTCTGCATCGGCTACTCCGTTATAATAATTTTGTTTACTCGCCATTCCAGCCGCGCTGTGATTGTGTTCTGAAATGCCATAAAAATCGATGTGTTCAGACTCGTTCGCGTAGAGAAAATCTTGATAAGGCGTATACATCCCCGACGTTAGGCTGTCTTTGTTTCCATCTGAATATCCGGAATGCGCGTGAATATTCCCAAAGTAGAAATTGTAAGATTGCGCAAAGAACAAGGTGGTCGAACAAGTAAAAAATAGTACGAATAGTGGTTTCATCATTAGCGCGAAGGTAAATAAAATCAAGGATTTTTAAAAGGTATGACTCAAGGTGAATTCATATTCATTTAATATAAAATTAACACTAACGTCAACTGATCGAATTTTGACGGGTGTGGATATTGAGTCAAAGTCAAGCACACTTCGATGATTTAAAACGCAATGACTCAGATGAAGAGCGGATTCAAGTAAACATGCTGAGTGTGGTAAGAAGCTGTTTTGCATGAAGAAGAACGCCAAGAAATGAGGGAATGAACCTTACTCCTCTTTTAATTCCAGAAATACTTGTCTGCGGCTGATCCAAAGCATAAAGACGGCCATGGCTGCACCCAATAGAAGAATAAAAATACGTTCCCACCCATGGAGGGAGAAGGAAATTCGTAATAAAAATGTGGCTAACACATACCCGGAATTCCGAATAATCAACACGGTATTTTTGAGGTTTTTAGCACTGCTCAGGAGCAAAAGTACATCGGCAAAGGTGAGCAGGGTGAAAAACTCTTTATAAAAAATGTGCGATGGGTCTTCCAGCACGGCAGAAGAATTCGAATAATGAAACAGTCCAATGACCCAGTCGCTAAATGAATAAATGGAGAGCACAAAAAATACTACCATCAGTACAACGGCCATGCGGTCTTTGAGTAATATAAATCGCTCCGAGAGTTGAACTTTAAAATCCACGCGTTTTGCATCGAGGTAATAAAAGGCCCATACGAGCAACATGAGAAGCACAAAACCGGTAAGGTCTTTAATCAACTCACTTTGGAAAAGTACATTCGTACCATCGGTAAGGCTACCGGCATCTTTAAAACAGTTTCTCAATAGAATTAGCGCCATGATTTCTAACTGCTTGGAAATACTTTTGGTGTAGCTTTTACGCAGGTAATAAATAAATAAATCAATAAATACACCTCATAAACCAATAGGGAGCTAAAGGGAGAAAATAGTGCCGAGAATGGATTTCCGAAAAGATTTTTAGGGAAATACGTTGAATCCAACCAACCCCATTTCAGGAAAAAAATGATGGCCGCGTGAATAATAAACGTACTGATACCGAAATAAAGCGTGAGCAATTCAAAGCGCGATTTAAACTTTTCGGTAAAAAACATTGTAAATTATTGATAATTAATAAAATACAACAATGAGGCGGGAGAAATGTTTAGGATTGAAGATTGCTCTGGGAATTTTTGTGGTAGTATTCGGGAAAAGAATATTTTTACGCTTCCGTACAATGAGGGGATTTAGAAACTTAATCCATTTCAATTTATTTTACTTCATACTTTAATAACACTAAAATACTTTTAGAATTATAATATTCTACCGCAATACTGAACTCTCCCTTAATCGAAGGTGTTACAATACACGTAAAAACAGAGCCATCTGTAGATTCCTTGAACTGCTTAGTCATATCATCACCATTGTATGAATACACATTACTAGCTCTAGGAATATAAAACTCAAAGGAATAGGTTTCTCCTGCCTTCAACACCCCAGATTTTGGGGCATTTAATACCTTGACAAAGGTGCTTAAAGGATAAACTTTTGGAAAAGAATTAACAGTTGAAGTGGTACATAGGGTTAAGGTTTCACGGGCATCAAGTAACCGAATGTTAAAGGCACCTATGTTCACTTCAGGTAGCTTGAAAAAAGATTTTAAGCTAATTGGCTTCTCTAAATGGAGATCTTCTTGGGATTCCGGATAATGAGAAAACACAAATTCTTCCGGACTACAATTGAACCATTCATCGGTGAATTCGTAAACAGATTTCATCAATCCATTTGGGGTTGTTTTAGCTGACCATGAACCCCATGTAGCATCAAAGGCGCGCCACTCGCCCTTAATTTTAACAAAATTCCATCCATGATTAATTGTAGGCGTAGCGTTTGAATTTGTCTCCTCTCCAATGCTGTATTGGTACCCTTTACAATATCCACTCACCGATTTAACTTCTAAATTCATCTTAGAACACAAAAAGTAAAATAGCGCAGAGAAACCACCACACATTGCCTTTTGCTCTTTAAGTATATCAAATGGATCGGTAAATGATTCTGTTTTATTATTATACGCCACATCATCGTACTTGATATTATAGGCTATCCAAGTGTAAACGGCACGGCATTTTTCGAGGTCGGTCTGTGCCACCTCTAAAAAGTACGCTATTAATTGTTCGGGATCTTTTTTTATAGATTTTGGGCACATGGCCATGTGATAATCTATGGCATGATAGGGATTAACGTACTGGTCGTGCCATGAAATTATTTGCTGATCGATGAGCTTCATTTTTTCATTGTTCTTTTCAAAACGGCGCTCTGCTGCAGCAAATTCATCTTTTTGAATCTGAAGGGGCTTCGGTTAAACTATCAATGCGAAGGTTTTGTTTATATAGCACTTCTTTCTTTGACTGAGCGAAGAATGCAACCGATGAAAAACAAACAATGATTAAGATAAACTTCATGGGTAGGTGTAAAATAATGCATAGACAAAAGGATAATTCAGCAAGGGATTTTAGTTACAGAAGTGGCCGTAGATTAGTCCGTCTACTCCTTAAAGAAAATGATTGGCATAAATTCCCGGTACAGTTTAATTCGGTCAGAGAGTTTCATCTCTTTGGCTGCTGGAACCGTATTTATTTTTATGGGGTCGCTTGAGGATTCAATTAAGGTTTTTAGCAGGTTTGATTTGATGGCATAATTCACATTCTCGCCGTTAAACATATCGCGATTCAACGTAGCACAAACCACAGCCACTATGTTGCCGCTTTCCTCTTGAAACAAGGGTCCGCCGCTGTTACCTGATTGAATCGGTGTTGTAATTTGGTAGGTAGTAATATCCCCGTCAATACCACTTTTGGCTGAAATCTTACCGTCTGTAAATTTCAATTCTTCTCCCATCACATCAACCATTGGATAGCCCAGGGTAAAGACTTCTTCACCTACATCTACGGTATTGTATTCAAAACCATACGGAATATCTTTTCCTAAGTCAAACCCTGCTTTATCCACCTTTAAAATAGCAAGATCATTCACCTTATCTTTGGCCACAACCTTAAGCGGAAGTTTCTCCACATTCCCGTTGATTAGGAGTTTAGTAAACAACTCTGATGTTTCTTCCACTACGTGATAATTAGTCACGATATGCCCTTGTCTTGAAATGAAAAACCCACTGCCGTTCCCGTCATATTCACTGGGGTTATAATTGATGACTTTTTTCTGAACAAATTTGTTATAATCATCGGATGTTTCTTTATCATAATACTCTATTGTTTCAATGGAGGTTAAACCAAATCCAAGTGCACCTCGAGCGATTACACCATACTCATCACCCAGATCATTCACGTTTTCATAACTCGTGATTTCTTGTTGATTCAAATAAAAATAAACCTTACTTGCCGTGAAACTAACAGAAAACAAATAAGACTCCTTGCCTTTATTCAAGAGCTTGTATTGTTTCTCAAGTTGTGACGAGAAGAATACGTTTTCTTTACCGTTTTTATATTCTATGAGTCTCACCTCATCTTTATTATTGACCTCAAATGAATAATAATATCCTTCTGAACGATAGTCGAAAATTAAACCGAATGAACTTCCTTTTTTTAATTGACTCTTTAAAGCAGAGGCATCCAAATACAAGGCAAATTTACCCTCCTTGTCCACGTTCAACGGCACCGTACGCAAATAACGTTCACCCTTATTAACAGGAATGAACAATCTGTCATTCATAAGGATTTGGTTCGGAAATTTCCTATCCCCTATCTCATTATAATCAATCCAAAAGGCTTCATCCGCCTCAAAATTCTCGTACTTGTATACGTCATTATACTGCCAGCTCCCCTCTGAATCTATGGAATAATATTTACCGTCAACAAGTTGTCCATCCTCAAAAACCCGATACTGAATTAACTTACCTTGTTCGTCAAACGATGCGCAACGCCCATCCCATTCACCAAATTCATTGTTGTTTCCAATCATATTAAAATTTCCATTCTCGTGATATGAAATGGTTCTACCTTCGAATTCACCCCTATGATTCACATAAGTTTCAAAACGAAGGTTACCATTAGAATGATAGCTTTTGTAAGTCCCTACGCCCAACATATCCATAGAAATATCCTTGCAATCGACATAAAAAAGATGCGCTTCTCTAGAAGGTTTACCATTTATATAATAATCGCGCACTGGTCCTTTTGCCATATGTTCATCAACATAGGTTATTTTGCGATAATAAGTAGCGTTTACCTGTTCACAGCGGTTCCAATCCGCATCAAAATATTCTGTTTGTTCTTTATTTAATATTGGTGTACATGAAATAACTTTTGGCGGCCTCTTCACTTCCTCCCCGAACTGAAAATAAATGGTGTCTTTTTTTAAGGTTATAACTTTTCCATTCCAAAGGTCATTATCATTAAATTCCCCCGTAAATACCGCTCCATCGGGGTAAATCATCACCCCTTCTCCGTGTTGCTTCAGGTTGATTATACTTCCATTATATTTTCTACCATTCTTTGAGGTAACCGTACCAGAACCCCAAGTTCTTCCATCCACGAAAGGAACTTCAATTACAGACTCCGAAGAGGTAGTTATTACACACAGACCTGTTGGAACGCCATTGGTAAAAACTCCTTTGATCGTGCCTTCTTGGTCTTCAGAATCCTGGTTTAAAATAAGTAATTCACCCTTCCCATTGGCATACCCGTTGTTACACCCCCCGTTCCATGAGAATTCAAAGTCCTCCCCAAAATAAAGACTATAGACCTTACACCCTTCCTTGGAATTATAAAATCGAGAAGAATCAATGGGGAAGGTTTGAGCAAAGAATGATGCCGAAAAAACACATATATAAATTAAGACTATTTTTTTTATTTTCATTTAATCTAGTTTTATTATTCCATTGAAAAAGGCATCTTATTACTTGCCTCACGCATTAATGATTCTATTAACTTTGAGGGACTGCCAACAACCCCACCTGAATATTTATGGTCATAGTTCCATATAAGCTTTTTATTAGTGCAATCCTGAATGTTTGAACAATTAATCCCATACAAAACATACTGATACTTATCAATCAATTCTTAACAAACTTGTAAGCTCCTACACCTTCAACAACCAAAATGTAATTTCCAGAGGCAATTGATCCAATAGGAATTAAAATCTTTCCATTATTGCTGTGTAATTCTCCTATTTGGATTTCACGATACATAGCATCCACAATTTTGTACGTTGCATGTTGTGTTTCAGCATAATCCAATTTAATTTCAATGGTTTCCGTGGTTGGATTAGGGAAAATGATCATTTGGCCAGATACTTCATTGATACCAATGGTACTAACATTAACACATTGCGATGTATCTGAACCGCATCCATTGCTTACAATTACTCCATACAAGCCATTTGAAGAAGCGATATACGTATTATTAACCGCATTTGGAATAGGTAAATTGTCCGAACATTGGAACCACTGATAGGTCGCATTTCCTTGTAGGGGTGTACTCAAATTAGAAATATTGCTTAATGTAACTATTGGAGGCGTAGGTGAATAATTCAATGTTAAATCCAAGGTAACGGTAGAATCACATCCATTAACCGTTGATAATAATTGAGTATATAATCCTGACTGTGTGTAGGCTTGGTTATTCCATGTATACGAATCACATGCTGACTGCACGGTAGTTCCTCCCTGTACATTAGCATTAATCGTTAAGTTCAATGAAATAATAGAGTCACATCCATTAACGTTTTGTAACGTGTCATGGTATTGCCCCGAAGAATTATAGGTCTGACTGGTTTGCGCCCAAAAATAGGAATTACAAGCGATGGCTTCAATAATTGTATTAGATGGGACACAATTGGTTAACTTAGCTAAATAACCTGTCGTTATTCCAATTCCAGGTGGTGTATATGCAGGATGTACAATTTGAGTCTGTGCTTGATCCGGATTAAAATCTACTGGTCCAGTAAATTCACCTGCAATGTAAACGCCATCGTTTGTTATTGCTAAGCCATATGGGATATTATTATTGTTGTAAATACCACCGGTAGGGGTATTCAAAAAACCTGCACCCCAAATAAAATTACCACTTAAATCTAATTTTACGATGTACGTATTTCCGTAGTTATAAGTCGCCGCTGGTGTATATGTGAACGAATTGGTTGGATGTGGATCTAAATCAGTGGTACCTGACATTAACCCAGATATATATAATTGATTGGATTTTATTCGAATTTTATAGATTTCGGATGCATTATTACTAGAAAGGATTAGTTTGTGCCAAATGGGATTAAGTTGATCATCAAATTTCATAAGAATACCTTGGCTACCTTGCACCGTTATGTTGTTGGTAAGAGCCCCTGGATCTAAATCTACGGTGCCATAAACAAGACCTGCAACATACACCGAGTTATTATGAACCTCAATACCATTGAATCTAGCTTCATTATTTCCTCCACTTCCTCCTATATCAATTGCTGTAACAAAGTTTCCATTTAAATCATATCTAGCAACAAACCCGTCCCTCTGACCATTACAAATTAGCGGATAATTCCCTAAACCTGGATCAAAATCAACAGTTCCCGAAAAGTATCCACAAACATTGATGTTATTATTTTGATCGATTGCGATGGAATTTCCGCGTTCAAAATTAACTGAATTTGAACCAAACGTTTTACACCACTGTTCTTGGCCTAAACTATTATATTTCAGTAAATACACATCATCATTACCATTAGAAACTTGATTTACACCATTAAAGAAAAAACTTGTACTCATTGAGCCTGTTATGAATACATTACCGAAACCATCAACTTTAACGTCATTAACTTTGGTATTAACTTCACCAAATGATTTAGCCCAAACGAAATTCCCGGCAGTATCCAACTTTACAATAAAAGGAGTTGACCATCCAAATAAAGAGTTCACTTGTGCTCCTGGATTCATATCGATTGTTCCATTGTTTAATCCTGCAATATATATGTACCCACCTCGATAGAAAATCTTCTGCGGAATACAAGAACCATTTGCACTTACGGGACTAAAAAATTTAATCCATTCATGATTACCTTGGTCATTAGATTTGGTAATTGAACCGCACTTATAAATACTTGGAGCAGTTAATTGACCCCCGTTAAAAGAAAAGTTGGCCGAATTATCCCCATAACTGATTGAATACTGACGATTGTTATCATCAGTACATACATCATTAATACTAACAGTATACGGATATAACCCAAAACTTGTAACCTTTCTTACCCAATTTAAATTTTGAGAAAATAAGGTTGATGTTAATGCGAAAAACAAGGGCAGGATTAAATTCTTGGTCATGTTAGCGTTAATTTGAATAATTACGTAAAACAAAAGTACAATGCCTTAAATCCTTAAGCTAATGGATTTTACCATATTTTATACGCTAAGTACATAATTTATGTCGCCTTGCAAAAGATTCCTATCTTCGTAAAAAATACATTCCATGGAAACCTTGAACATCGGCACCAAGATTAAGAAGCTTCGGGAACTCAAAAATCTGACGCAAGAACATATGGCTTCGGTAATTGGTATTACTCAAAGTGCATACAGCCGAATGGAATTGGGAGAAACGGAAATCACCTACAGCAAGTTAGCACGCATTGCCGGTGAATTGGGTATGAAACCAGAAGAAGTAATTGCGTTCAATGAAAGCATGGTGTTCAATGTCATGCACAACCAAACAGGAAATGGCTTAATTATTCAAAATAATACGCTCAATAACGAGGAACGGGAACTGTACAAACAACAAATTGAGACGCTCAAGGAAGAGGTCGCCTACCTCAAGAAAATCATAGACAACCTGCTAAAATAAGCCAGTTGACCATCACAGGTGATGGCTTACCCACACACCGTAACATGAATGCATTTTGATTCTGCGCACAATAGAATCTTTCCTTCCTTCTGCATTTCTTGAAGTACTTTTTCTAATGCCTTCATGCCTTCATTACAGTTTTTATACCGGCTATGTAACCTGTAAATATCAAATGCAACACCATAGGAATGAGGCGAATGGTCTTTTGTACATGCATTTGGGTATCGCTCGCAAATTTGAGTTTGCTGAACTTGACTTCGCGTAATGGAACTCACCATAAAATAACTCTTTTTTTCATCCGGATTTTGAATACCCGCTCTAAATCGCTTACCTAACTCGTATAAGCGTTTTTTTGCCAAGGGTGTTAAATGGGCAGTGCTGTAATCAAGGTCGGATATGCCAAACCCCTCCATTTCCTCCACTGGAACTAAGCGACCTTTATTAATACATTTATTCCTCAAGGCTTCATTTCGAATGTACATTTGATTGCTTATGCGTTGCGCTGCAGGCTTATGCTTCGTTGGATAATCGTCTTTTTTCAGCAAAAGGGATGACCAAGTGCAATCGCAGCTTCGTTTAGATTCGCTTTTTTTAATGCTTCGTACGATAGGAATTCGCTTGATTAATTTCGGGGCTCTACGCTCAATCATAGGGACCAATATCCCAATACAGGCAATCCCGTATAATGCAATAAAAATGAACGATTTAATCCAAGATATTCTCTTTTTAAACGACCATATTCCAAGAAAAATGGTCAAGCCAAATCCTAGGAAGGCCAGCATCAAAAATGTCAAAAGTATGAGTTTCATATGTTCTATTTTTTTCGGTTCTGATAGGCATCGTGCAAACCTTCGCCCCGCATGATCAATGGCATACATTTTACAATGCGTGAAGCCCGTGTTTCCGCCTGTTTGGGTTGCGCAAAATGCAATAAATACGCGCGTTGCCTTCCTGGGGTGAGTTGATAAAATGCGTTCTTAAACGCTTCATCCTGTGCAAAGGCTTCTTTCAATTCCTCCACCATTGGCCCTTCTTCTGTGCGCTTTTCAACTTTTTTTCCCGCTTCTTCTAATGTAATAGCCTCCAGAATGAATGCTTTAGCTCGATCACGTTGTGCTAAAAAGTCTTCTAAGTTCGTATAGCGCAATTGACGTCCCGAGGTTACATGTTCTGTCTGCCGATGCAGTATATTTTCCGGATCCGTTAACAAGGAACCTTTCATAAACAGGATACTACAATATTCCTTAAATGCATGAATCATGAGGACGTTCTTACCATTTAAGGTATAGCAAGGAACTAACCATTTAACTTCTTCGGTGAGCATACATTCCTTGGCTAAATCCCGCATGGCCACTAAGATTGAGTGCCAGGTATGTACGGTGCAAGAAGGCGTACCTCCTTTGCTGCAGCGTCCACAACCGTCTAATAAATATTGATCTACGCTTGTTGCTTTTATCATGCGATAGATTTAATAATTCCTGCAGCCACGGTGGCATTCGTCTGGGCGTCAATCAGAATAATACGCTCTTTTTTAGCCGCTATGCGTTCCATGAGCACATCGATGGGAGCGGATAACGTCATGTTAATGTGCTGTATATCATTCGGGTTGATGTGTTTGGGAAAGTCTACTCGTGCCATGCGTTCCGCCGTACCTCTCCGTAGTATAAACTCCAAGGTGCCCGGCTCCATGGCAGCCCCCATCCAACACAGTTCCACGATACATTCAGTACCTTGTAATGGTGCTTCTACGCCCCATTGTTGACCGCGCTCCACTCCATTAATATCAGATACCTGCATGGTGACTTGATCTCCTGGCATTGCAACAGCACCTGGGATTCCGTTCACATAGCACGCTTTCATTTCCAAGGATTGAGTTCCGCGATGCCAAATGTTTTTAAGATCAATTGTTCCTTGCAGCACGGTCCCGTAGGCCGACCCCTTGTAGATTCCTTGTATCTCAATAAGTGGCATGGCGCTGTGTGTATCGCTTAAGGCGGGAATGGATTCAAGGCATTCAAGGATGCTTGGACCCGTATACCACGGCATCGCCTGGGTACTTTTTACCACATTTTCTCCAGCTAGGGCACTAATCGGAATCCAATGCAGGTATTGGTTTTCTAGCGGGTTAAGGACCGCATTCACTTCGGATTGTCGCTCCAAAAACACGGCCTGTTCAAAGCCAACGGCATCCATTTTATTCACCGCAACAATCAAGTGCTTTACCCCAAGCATTTCCATGATTTCAAGGTGTTTTCTCGTTTGTGCTTCGATGGGTTTCAACGCATCAATGAGCACCACAGCTACCTCACATTCCGAGGCCCCCGCGTACATGTTTCTGGTATATTCCTGATGCCCGGGCGTATCTACTAGAATATACTTCGTATGCTTCGTAGTGAAAAATTTATAGGCTACATCGATGGTGATTCCCATGCTTCGTTCTGCACGCAAGCCATCCGTTAGCAAGGCAAGGTTTGGCACACCTCCCCCCTGCTCCGTGAGCTGATGTAGGATATCTACAGAAATGGAATCACTGTCTAAGAGCAAGCGACCCAGCAAGGTGCTTTTCCCATCATCCACATTACCGCATGTAAAAACCTTCAGTATTCTCATCTTCGTTTTCACTTAAAAATATCCTTGTCGTTTTCGATCTTCCATTCCCGCTTCACTGATCCGGTCATCCAAGCGGGTTGCTCCTCGCTCCGAAAGTTGAGTTTGATTCAATTCCGCTATGACATCTTCCACCGAACCTGCCATACTCGGAATTGCCGCAGTACAGGTCATATCACCGATGGTTCGAAATCTTACACTACGCTCTACCAATACATCCGTTGACTCTAAGCGCACATAGGGATTATACGCCATCAAGGCGCCATCCGGCAGTTCAAGGCATAAGCGTTCATGCGCAAAATATAGGCTTGGTAAGGCGATTTGTTCTCGCTGTATATAGTGCCACACATCGAGTTCGGTCCAATTCGAAAGTGGAAATACGCGCACATTTTCGCTGGGATTTATTCTGCCATTTAACATATTCCAAGGTTCCGGACGTTGGCTCAAGGGATTCCAAGTTCCTTCTTGATCGCGAAAGGAAAATATCCGTTCTTTGGCCCGCGCCTTATCTTCATCCCGTCGCCCACCGCCTATACAGGCATCGATATTCAGTTCTTGAATAGCATCCAAGAGAGCAAAACTCTGCATGGCATTCCGTGAGGGGAATTTCGCCTTTGGTTCGGGAATCTCACGTTTGCGCATCGCTTCAACTACGGATCGAACTTCGATGGACAAACCCATGGTATCTACAAGTTCATCTCGAAAGCTCAAGGTTTCCGTGAAATTATGACCGGTATCAATGTGCAATAAGGTAAAGGGAATGGGATTCGGGGCAAAGGCCAAGCGCGCTAAATGAACCATGCATATGCTGTCCTTCCCCCCACTAAAAAGTAGCACGGGACGCTCAAATTGAAACGCAGTTTCGCGTAAAATTTCTATGGCTTCTGTTTCGAGATAATGGAGATGGTCCAATTGGTTTTTTTACAAAAATAAAAAAAGCCCCGCTTGCGCAGGGCTCTATGTTGTTTTGTTGCTGGACTAATTTAACACCTTAGGTGCAGCAGCAAGAATTTCAGGCGCTGTTTCTGCCTCAAATTTCTTGAAGTTCGCTAAGAACTTTTCCGCAAGTCGTTCTGCCGTAGCATCGTATTCCTCCTTATTTTCCCATGTATTTCGTGGGTTAAGTAGTTCCGAAGGCACCCCTTCACATGACGTAGGAATGGCTAATTCAAACATTGGAAGGGTTTCAAAATCCACCGAATCAAGCTTACCCTCTAAGGCTGAGGTAATCATGGCTCGAGTATATGAAAGTTTCATTCTACTCCCTACCCCATAACTTCCACCGGTCCAACCGGTATTGATTAACCACACGCGTATATCAGTCCCTGCTAATTTTTCACCGAGCAGTTTCGCGTATTTTGCAGGATGAAGCGGAAGAAATGCTGCGCCGAATCCGGCTGAAAAGGTAGTGGTAGGTTCAGTAATTCCAACCTCTGTGCCTGCTACTTTCGCGGTGTACCCTGACATAAAGTGATACATCGCCTGCTCTTTAGTTAGGCGGGAGATGGGAGGCAACACACCAAACGCATCGGCGGTTAGAAAGAAAATATTTTTAGGTGCCGTTCCAATAGAAGGACGCGCGATGTTATCGATATGAAAGATCGGATAAGAAACACGGGTGTTTTCTGTAATGGATCCATCGGCATAATTCGGTTCGTTGGTGCCTTCATTGAAGCCAATGTTTTCTAGTAGGGCGCCTGGCTTGATGGCATCAAAGATTTGAGGTTCTTTTTCACGACTCAGGTCGATGGTTTTAGCGTAACAACCACCCTCAAAATTAAACACCTCATCGTTCGCCCAACCGTGCTCATCGTCACCGATTAAGCGGCGATTCGGGTCGGAAGAAAGTGTAGTTTTTCCGGTTCCTGACAAACCAAAGAAAATCGCAGTATCGTTGTCTTTACCAATGTTAGCAGAGCAATGCATAGAAAGCACATTCTTTTGGTGCGGAAGAATAAAATTCAAGGCGGAAAAAATTCCTTTTTTGATTTCTCCGGTGTATCCGGTTCCGCCAATTAAAATCATTTTGCGCGTAAAATTCAGAATCGCAAAATTAGCTTGTCGGGTACCATCTACAGCAGGGTCTGCTAAAAAACCGGGAAGACAGATGACATGCCATGCTGGATCGAAGGTATTCAATTCTTCTGCGGAGGGACGCAAGAACATGTTGTATGCGAATAAATTCGACCACGGATATTCTGCTACAACCCGAAGATTTAATTGGTATGTCGGAGAAGCACAGGCATAACCGTCACGGATGAACAATTCTTTACCTTCCGCGTATGCGCGCATTTTATCATACAAGCGATCAAAGGCATCTATGGCAAATGGAATATTGACAGCACCCCACCATACTGCTTCCTCTGTTTGCGCATCCTTAACGATAAAGCGATCCTTCGGTGATCTTCCAGTAAATCCTCCTGTATCAATGGCCAGAGCGCCGTTAGTAGCTAATTTACCTTGACCGCGTTCAAGTGTGGCACGAACCAATTCGTCTGGTGCTAAATTCCAATATTCTGCCGAGGCGTTTTCAAATCCTAGGGATTTTGTTAAATCGGAATGTGTTCCGAGCGTACCAAATTTCGACATAGGCGTTTTTATTGAAATTAGTTGACAAAGCTACGAGAATTGCATGGAGAAAAAAGGCTAAAAGATGCCGTATTTACGAACATAGCCTCTATATTTCTGTGGAAAAATAAATTGTGAGATGTCTATGTTTTTTTGTATGTTTTAGATAGTGTCAGAAATACACTTTTAACACCGTATTCAATCGAATAGAATGATTAAATTCGTAGTCATGAAAAAGCGAACATTGTTGACCTTGATTGTTGCATGTATTGCATTAATTGGTGTATTTGCATGGAAGGGCCTTGACGCTCCGATTAAACCGCAAGCGCAAAATCAATGGTTAAGTGAGCCATTTCAGGGTATAACAGCATATGATGAACTCATGCGAGCCATCGACACACATGCGGTTTGTATAAAAAACACCCAGTGTTTACCGATAAACGACCTTACAATTCCGACCGTTTACCTTAGCCTGGGTGGTAATTCCGATGGGTTACATCAAGGAATTAAACGGTTTTCGGATGGACGGTTCATACAAGTATTTGCCGAGGATGATCTGTCTCAATTAGACACCCTACAGGCAGAACGCATTATCCTAAGTTTACATCCGGTGCATCCGGATTCGCTTACCATTGATGCTTGGATATGGGATGCCCTGAAGCGCGTTCCTGCTGCTAAGGAACGAATCGTCTTGACCTTTGGCAAGATTCCCTCACAGATGACTGCGCTGTTAAGTACGTTCGATGGGATTTTGATGGCCCCTGAAAATCACACGCACATGCAAGATCGGATTTCTCAACAGGTAATGGGCGCCATTCCAATTGAAGGGAAATTAAGACAAAGTCTTGGGGTATTTAAGCGTGGAACAGGAATAAAAGTACCTGTGAATGGTCGATTACGCTTTAGTACTCCGGAAGAATTAAAGATGCGAAGCTCAGACTTTAACCGCATCGATCAATTGGCAAAAAACGGGATAACTTCGGGCGCGTATCCGGGATGTCAACTTATAGTAGCAGTTAAAGGCTCTATAATCTATCGTAAATCCTTCGGGAATTTCACCTATGAATCCACGTCAAAAAACGTGGAGAATGAGGACGTATATGACATTGCTTCGATCACAAAAATTGCTTCGTCCACCCTCATAGCCATGAAGTTGCATTATGAAAAGAAATTGGACTTAAATGCATCGCTTGGTGCATATATTCCAGAAGTAACGGGAGAAACTCCATACCGAAGCATCATTATACGGGAGATGATGTGCCATCAGGCAGGACTGGAACCCTTTATTCCATTTTACAAACGTACCTTAACCGAGGAGAAACCATTAGCGCCGTGGTATAATGAATCAAAGGATGAAGAACACGGGTTAGAAGTAGCGAATGAATTGTTTCTAAAAACGGCATATAAAGACAGCATGTACGCTCGGATATTACGCAATCCGTTAAAGGAAAAGAAATATGTGTATTCTGATTTATGCTATTATTTCATGCAACCTATTTTTGAAAAAATCACCGGTGAGAAACAAGATCAATACGTTCGTAAGCATATCTATTCCCTCATGGGACTTCGTTACATAAACTATAAACCGCTTTTATATTACACCAAGAGCCAAATTGTCCCAACGGAAAACGACCAATATTTTCGAAAGCAGTTATTGCAAGGTCATGTGCATGACCCAGGCGCTGCCATGTTGGGCGGAGTTGGAGGCCATGCTGGCTTATTTTCAAATGCTACGGACTTGGCCGGTATTATGCAATTGTTCCTAAACAACGGACAATATGCAGGACAGCAATTTTTTGACAAGGAAACGGTTCGTTATTTTACCAGCGCTCAATATCCGGGAAATAAGCGCGGTATTGGTTTTGACAGGCCTTCGCCAAACGGTGGCGGAACCTGTGACGAACTGGCTTCTCAACAGAGTTTTGGTCATTCCGGATTTACAGGAACCTTGGCTTGGGCCGACCCCAAGAATGAGGTGGTGTTTGTATTTTTATCCAATCGGGTACATCCGAGTCAGGACAATTGGAAACTACGTGATATGGGCATTCGCACAAACATTCAGCATGTGGTGTATGAGATCGTGAATGCGCGCTATGGGAAGTAGATAAACGGGCATTTGGACATTAGGATTTTAAGACTTTAGGATGTTGAGATGACTGTATTCTTACCCGCACCCTTCGATACGTCTGTTAGACTACTCAGGGTGCGCAATGCCTTAATGTTTTTACGTCTTAACATCTAATTGGACTTTGGGATTCAAGTGCCTAGAAAGCGGCCCTTCGATACGTCGTTTAGACTACTCAGGGACCGCTTTAACTCAAATAAATAATTTACGTCTAGTGCGGCACCTGAGCAGCTCTTGATGAGTCTGTCGAATTATGTCGAAGGGCGCACCCATAGAAATTCATTAACCACCGAAATTTTTGCCACTTGCACGCACCCTGAGTAGTCCGAAGGATGTATCGAAGGGTGCGCAATGCCTTAATGTTTTTAAGTCTTAACATCTAATTGGACTTTGGGACTTTAGTAATGTGGAACTAAGAATTTGTTCTTCCCCCTCCGCCGGAGCGGAGCGGAGCGAAGAAGGGGGATTTAGGTCTGATGACTCTGACGAAAGTCACCGCTCTTTATCTCCCCTCAAAGGTGAGAACAGGATGTCTTAAGGATGTCTTAAGGATGTCTTAAGGTCCCCCTCGCTATTTCACCCGATTAAAGGCCATTGCTTTAAGCATCAATTTGGGAAGGAACTTACCCGCTGGGCGATTTTTAAGATTTATGTACCAACCCAATTTTTTAATTACAGGGACTTTGTGGGTTTCAACAAATTCAATCCATGCGCCATCGGGATCTTCGATGTACGAGAATCTACCACCTGCTTCACCCATATCAAAGGTATCTGAGCTGTCTACGGTAAATGGAAAGCCTGCGTTTTCGCATCGTGCTTTTAATTCATCCATTCCTTGGATATCAAAACACAAATGGATAAAGCCCCAATCTCCCCAAAAGCGATTTTCAAAGATTCGTTTTACGTCGCTGCGATCCATGGATTGCACCAGTTCAATCGAAGTTGGTCCGAGCAGTTTTGCAAACGGTCCTTTTCTGTCTTCTCGGTGAATTAAGCGTACTCTTCTAAAAACACCAGTGGATAAGGCACCTAAATCATCGAAGGACCTTGTTTCATCATACACAATGGATTCATATCCAAGGACGTCTTGATATAACTTAAGCGATGCTTCCATATTGGAAACACCAATGATACTACCTGCTACACCACCGCAATGCGAAAGATGGCCTGTGTTGCTAAACCAACCAAGCCCCTGCACCACTTGAAAAATATTACCATTCGGGTCTGCCACAAAGAAGGCCAAGGTACCATCTGGCGTTGCCGTAGGCTCATTGAGAACCTTCGCACCGTTTGATTTCATGTGCTTGTATGATTCACGCACATTTCTCGATTTAATTTTACAGGAGAATAAGCCTAGGTCCCCCAACTTCACCTCGAATGTTGGTTTTTCTGTATTTCTACTGGTGTATTGCCAAATCTCGAATCCACCTCCACTGTCCATGCTAAGCGCGAGTGTTGCGGTGCGTGCGTGCACTACTCCACCGGTATACTTGGTCATTAGGGGCGCTTCCGCGGCCTCTTCAAAAATTCGGACATCTACTCCAAACATGGTTCTATACCAGGCCCATATTTCTTGGACATTCGGCACGCCGATTCCCATTTGTTGTATACCACAGATAATTGGCTTCATTCAATAAATTTTATGCAAAATTAATTTTTCTAGCGAACTGCGCGCTCGTTAAACAGCACATACCCGAAACTCACTTGAAAATTTAGTGGAATCGAGTTCGTATATTCGTGGGGTGATGTTATTCGATCACGAGTATAGGCAAGGTTAATTCCTGCCCTGATTTGGTTGAAATTTTTAGGAAAAAATAACCATTTCCGAAGTCTGCTTTCACGGGAACATCCAACGCTTTACCGTTCAAATATTGAACCCTTCCCTGCATATCATAAATGGAAATTTTTTGAATATATTCGGGGTTTGACACCTGAAAAACAGCGTTCGCCCTTACGGGGTTTGGAAGCACATTAAACTGGTTTAAATCGCCATTTTGTGCTAAACCCACTTGTGAAAAAACTCCTTCTTCTGCACCAATCTCATAGGCTGCGCCTAATGGGAGTGAATGCCAAAAATAATCCATGAAACCGTTACCAATGCCGAACGTGGTCAACAAATCTAAGCCTTGGTTAATAGCAGGTGAATTTGAAGTAAGGCGATAACTCTGAAGGGATTCTGTTGGATTTGGATTCAAAGTAGATGCAGGGTTCCATAAATTGGTTAACTGTGGATTGGATACTATTCCATAATCATTGTTGAACCATTTTTCACAATAATTCCCTGCGGTACGGAAAGAAGCCAATGAGTTATAAGAACCTCCATAAAAAAACTCCGGTGTTTGACCATTGGACCAATACAGGTTATTGATAAATCTTGGTTCATCGCCTAAAAAGGTCGCGGGAACATTAATCAAAGGTAATCCATCAGTAATGAACTGGTTATTGTAGCATTGAATCCCTGCCATGGTGCTACCGTAATCGGTCATCTGAAACGCTCCAAAAGTAGGATAGTTATTCGTGTTAGAGGATGAGGTTATGACCGTATTGTTATGAAATGTGAGTCCCCACCATTCCGTTCCAGGTGCGGTAAAAAGGGTAACCGAACTGTTGTTGGTTCTGGCATCGTTTACGCTAAAATTGTAACGTACTGTGTTGTTTCCCCAAGGTCGAGCACCTGGAAAATTACCTAATAAAATTCCCGCACCATCGTTATCGTGGCTGTAATTGTATTGCAATACGGAGTTGGTTGTTCCGCCGTCCAAATCAAAACCTAAGCCGTCACATCCGTTTCCAGATCCTGATTTATTATGATGGCTCTCATTGAACTGAATAATGATATTGTTCGCTGCATAGACCCAAATACCTCCAGGTCCCCCACAGGCGGTGTTCAAGCTTCCGGTATTGTATACCACACATCGTTCAATTAACGCAGAGTCGATTTGCGATAAAACAATACCACTTCCTTTATGGGAATTCGCTGAATACCCAGTAATATCGTAAACCCTAGTATGTTTGATCTGGAAACCGTAATGTTGGTAGTTGGTAGAATTCTGCGTATCATAAGCGATGCTCACAATACCATTTTCGCGGCAATCATGAACCGTGCAAGAATCAATTTTCACATTTCGAAAACCAGAATTAACCGATGCTGACCAATTGGAGTAGAAACGAATTCCACAATATCCAAATCCTGAAACCTCAATATTATTCATCTGAATATTTCTAAGATAACCAGCTGGTAAGTCGGTGTAGAATAAAACCCCGTCACTGTTAGATGCCATTGCAACACCTGGTCCTTGGAACATCAAATTTTTCAAAATAAATCCTTGGGTATTGGTCGCCTTGAAACCACATTTTGCCGTAGTAAGGGTTTGAATCGTAGCAATTCCATTCCCATAGGAACCGATATAAAAAGGGTTATTTGGATTGTTCGCATCCAACGCATCGAATTCGAGGTTACCTGTATAACTGAAATTGCCTTCAAACAACAGAGAATCACCGGGAGAAAAAATATAATTATTCACTGATGTAATTGAGTTCCAAGCATTATTGGGACTTAGACCATTGGTATTGTTTCCGTTCGGGCTTACATAATATGTAGCGCCTCGTACTTCAAAGGAAGTAACAAGAACAATTGTTACTAGCAATAATTTATCGAATCTGAAGTAGTTTTTCCGACGATTGATTTCCATTTGCGATTTTTAGTAGATAATTCCCTGATTGAATAGTTGCTTTTAAATCATATTCTCTAATTATTTCATTTTGTATTACTTCGAATACCTTTACTCCTTTCAAATCAAATAAAGTTATAGTTGCTGGAAGAATCACCTTACCGAGATCCAAGGTAAATGATCCAGAAGCTGGATTGGGGTATACTTCAATATGACCGAATGCTGTTTCGTTAAGTGTTGCCCCTTGCGGCTCATTGAATATTTCAAATAACCCTTGAGCGTACCATCGTGCCAAATAGTCATTTGGATGAAGGGAATTGGCTGTACAGTGATTGGCTCCTTTGCGCTGATAAATCGTGTCGCTCATCGAAGTCATATCGAACACTACGGTACCTACAGTATCCAAATTCAACATGGCTGCTCTAAATCCGTACATATCCATTGCACCGTTCGCAGGAGCCCCCATTCCGTTGACATCCGGCAACATGTTCGAAATTAAAATAAATTCCACGTCAGGGTTATGGGTTTTCATTTTATTCATTGCTGATTGTAAGCTGTTCATAAATGAGGCCGTTGATGTTCCCCAAATATCATTCATTCCCATGTCGATGATCACCAAGTCAGGGTTGTTTGGATTAACCAACGGCTCGCAATAATTATCGACCCACGCAATCGTTTTACCTCCGCAAGAGCTGTTAAGCATACTCGTATTATTACCAAAAACCTGATTGAGTTTTGTGCCAAGCATATCGATGTAACTATGCATATAAGGGAAATTAGCTTGAAAGTTATTCGGATCGCCGATGAAACCACTTACATTCAAACCGCAGGTAATCGACATACCAATTGCCTGAATAGTTAAGGGCTGTTGACTCTGCAATTTTGACATTGTCTTGGGCAATTGTTGCCCTCGATAGGTGAAATTGTTGTTGGTATTCCAATTTGAACGGTTTGGAATATACGTAACATTGGTCCACGAACTGTGCTGTTTATTTTCCAATCCGCTGCCAAAGGTAGTGGTAACCGAAGTGGATACATTGGGACTTATCTGAGTAATGGTATTTCCATTCAGCTGATAATCGACTCCTTGAGTAAAGGACGTATTGTAATTGTAGTTCTTGACTGAAATGATTTGGGCTGGTTCAAACATTAAATTCGCACTTGAACCTACTCCATCCAACAACATTAATTCGTTGTAAATGGTGTCGCAATTCCAAAATGGATTCATGTAGCGGTTAAAATTTATCTGAGGCATGTTGTTTCCATAATGAGGGAACTCATAATATCCGCCTGCGACTGGCGAAACCAATACACACGCCGCTAGTGCTGGTGAACATGACCATGATGCTTCACCGGCGGGAACTGCCAATAATTGGTTGCACTGAGCATCGTAGAAAGTACAGCTTCCGCCCGCATAATACACCGTATTTGGATTGGCTGCAATAGCACCAGCAGGAGGTGTAGTTTGAGAATAAATGCTGGAATAGCAGCAAATTATCACGAATAGTCTAAACAAATTCATAAGTTTATAGTATGTTGTTTGAAACAAATTTAATGCTTAAACAGCTATTTGTCAATTAGTTCACTTATAAATAATTTAAGAGTAAACGAAACATAATGATCAAATTTAACAAACTCCACTCCATTAAAATCTATCGGTTTTAGTATCAAAATGGAAGGGAATTTTAAGAATTCTCGATTTTTGACGTTAGCTTACAACCACTTTTGTTAATTAAGAGTAATTTTTGAGCTTACACGAATACATTGCCGCACCCTCTCTGTATGATTGTTTCTTATCTTAGCTTCTAGCGAACTGCTCGCTCGTTAAACAAGACATATCCGAAACTCATCTGAAAATTCAAAGGAATAGCTTGTTTCGGAAAATAATTGAGCGTTGCACGGATTGGTCCCAATGGCGTATGATACAAGAGGCTGGTAGAAGCCAACCATGTTTCTCCTTTAAACGGTTTAGAGTATTGTATAGAACCATCGTCTAATTTTTGCAAGATCAAAAAGGGTTGATAATAATAAACATCCAAGCGATATTCCAAGCCTTTTGTAATGGGAACCACTACATTCGCCCCCACAGAAAAGAACTGTGGTGAACGATATTCCTTAAAAAAGTAAGTTTCCAAATCCGGAATCACATTTAGCGTTGGCATGGAAAGTAGGCTTGCTGTGTAATTGGCGAATAAGGATTGAGAATTAAACATGGCCTTCCCATGGATTCCTAAATGAAAATGCGGGGTCGTCAAAAAATAATATTGGCCTTCCATGTTAATATTCAACCAATCATGTTGTTTCGACACCGTACTATCGAATTGGGCAGTTGTTCCTGGAACCGTGCGTTCCAAGCCTGTTAAATACTTAATTTTAAAGGTCAGGAAATGTCCTTCATTTGCAAATTGCTTCCGATTTAGGGAATTATCAGTAATCTCGTAGGAGAGCAAACTTCCATTCAACAAGGTCATATCTGCGGTATCGGTGCTTAAAAAATTCTGTGTCTGGTAATAGTCATCCTCCAAATTAAACCAGCGCACATCAAATACAGCCTTGGAATTATTCAAGATGGGATGTTTTATTTTTACACCGTAGTACATTTCATTTTGGACCAAAAAAGAGGGTTTAACGTCTTCAAAAAACGTAGCGAAACTCCTGAAATAATCCCATCGATTCATCACGAAATATGCGGATGCGGATACTGGAAAAACGCCGGGTATATCGAGGGAAAGCTCTCCCTTAGCCGAACCATAAAATTTCCCAAAGTAACTTTCGGCGTGAATCGAAGTAGCCGTTCGGCCAATATGGCGATAGGTAAGGCCGATGTATCCTGTATTTACAGGCCTGGAAGACAGATGCCCCCCTACACTTAGTAACAAAGGTTTTGATCTTCGGACGTACAAGTTCAAATGGTATGTAGAGTCCTTTTTTTCACTTAAGGTGGGGAATAAATAATCAACCTGTTCTGCGGCGTATAGCCGAAAATACCGATTCTCAAATTTTTCCCAAGTCATTTGCTCCTTTTTTCTAGATCGAATCAATGCCTGAGAGGCATAGGAAATTGAACGTTTTCCATGAAACTCAGTAGACATTGAACTTATTCTTCGATGCTGACTCTTCGCATTCAATAGTGCTCGTTTTGCTTTTAAAGCCACCGTATCCGTTTCGTTTGGAATCAGCCGTTTAATCGAATCTATATAAAGTAAGGCCTGTTCATACCCCTCTTGAATGGCCTGTTTAGCATCTCCAAAATCAAAGGTCCCTACCGTAATGTTTGGGGAAATAATTATTCCCTGAGCACAGGGCATCGCGTAATTCGTGGGGGTTCGGGTCATGTGATCCAATAACCCAATAAAATTCTGTTCATCCGGTATGGGCGTATTGTCGGACACATTACTACCAATGATCACATCTGGACTGAATTCCTGATACATCACATTCACTGGAAAGTTATTGTATAGTCCACCATCGAAGTAAATGACCTGATTAATTTTTATTGGGTTAACATAAAGCGGATAGGTCATTGATGCACGCACGGCTGCATTAAGATCCCCAGCGCTAAACACCACGCTTTTCTTATTAATGACATCACTTCCAACGCAGCGAAACGGAACGAGCAAGCTATCGAAATTACGGTGGGAAGAAGCTCCGATTTGCCCCATGAGCTTTAACATTTCAAAATCCAAATAAATCGGGCGAATGATATTCATGGGGATCGAGGTCTGCAGCAAGGAATCTGGACTAAATGGAAGCGATAACATGCTCGCATTTGGGTCTTTTTCGCGGTACAAGAATCTACTTCCAGATGGGATTTCACCACTCGTCATTAACTGAAAGGCGCGTGAGGTCACAAAGGCTTCCATTTCCATTGGTGACATCCCGCAGGCATACATTGAACCCACTAAGGCCCCGGCAGAAGTTCCACAGATATAATCAATGGGGATGTGATTTTCTTCCAGTGCTTTAAGCACCCCAATATGCGCTAAGCCTGCAGCACCACCGCCACTTAAGACCACTCCGATTTTTTGCTGGGCGTAGCATGGAAGCAATACACCACTTAAAAAAATTAAAAATAAAATGGTGCGTATCCCCGTCAAAGTTTGTTCATTTGTACAAAAATACACGCAATACAGTGTCAATGACAAATCAGACCCTAGAAAGTGACAAAAAATTAACAATAACATTAAAGTGTTTTTACGGATTCGAGGAGGTGCTCATGGAGGAACTCCAAGAATTAGGATACACCGATTTGAGCAAGGGAAATCGTGCGGTTTCCTTAGTAGGTTCATGGCGAGATGTCTACTATTTAAACCTATACAGTCGCTGTGCGATTAATGTCTTAGTTGAAATCACGCGGTTCCCTTTCAGAAATGAAAAAGACATCTATGACGCCGCGCTCAGCATTAATTGGTCTAAGTTATTCCATGAACGGAATACCTTTGCCGTGCGTGGAGCCATACAAACCAAGAAAATCCGAAACACCCACTACCCTTTCCTCTTAGTTAAGGACGCCGTGGTAGATCATTTTAAAGAACTAAACAAAGAGCGACCATCAATCGACACAAAACATCCAAAGGTTGGCTTAGATTTGTATTTAACCGATTTTGAAGGAGTAATATCCTTAAATACCAGTGGATTACCCTTATTTCAACGCGGGTATCGAATTGCTACAGGAATCGCACCGATTAATGAGGTAGTGGCAGCCTCACTCATCCGACTTTCTGGTTGGGACCGAAAACAAGCCTTTTACGATCCGTTTTGCGGTGCAGGAACTTTTTTAATTGAGGCGGCATTATTGGCCACGGGTATTCCTTCAAACATCGAACGCTCGCACTACGCATTTAAAAACCTCAATACCTTCGATGCAACCGTTTGGCAAGAAATCATGGATGAGGCCCCGCGGATCGTTAAAGAGTTACCGTGTAAGATCGGAGGGTCTGACATTTCTGATGAGATGGTTTTAAAAACTCGACGCAACCTACGTGGTTTTTCATTTGGCCGTTTTGTGACGGTACAATCCCTTGATTTCAAATCCATCGAACCTAATGCTGAGATTGAATTCTTACTCTGTAACCCGCCATATGATGAGCGAATTACGATAGAAGAAGAAGCGATGTATCAAGAACTTGGCTCTTGGTTGAAGCATAAAATGCAAGGGATTCCTGCCTGGATTATTAGCAGCAACGAAGAAGGATGGAAATCCATTGGATTAAAACCCAGTAAAAAATACGACGTTTTCAATGGCGACTTGCGTTGCAGTTTTCGACGGTATGACACCTTTGCGGGAAGTAAGGCTGCAGCACTAGAAAACGACACAAAAAAAGCGTAAGAATATCTTACGCTTTTTCAAATTATCTGGAATATTATAGCCTGCTCTTAGCGCTGATCTAGTGAAACATAGTCCCGTTTTGTTGCACCCGTATAAATCTGGCGAGGACGTCCAATTGGTTCTTTGTTCTCCGTCATTTCTTTCCACTGAGCAATCCATCCCGGAAGTCGTCCAAGGGCAAACATTACCGTAAACATTTCTGTTGGAATTCCGAGGGCCTTGTAAATAATCCCTGAATAGAAATCTACATTTGGATATAAGTTTCTTGCTTTGAAGTATTCATCCTCCAGTGCCACTTGCTCTAATTTCTTAGCAATATCAAGCAATGGGTCGTTCACTCCCAATTTATTAAGCACCTCATCGCAGGCCTTTTTAATAATGGTAGCTCTTGGATCAAAATTCTTGTACACGCGGTGACCGAAGCCCATTAAACGGAAGGGGTCTTCTTTATCTTTGGCTTTTGCAACCCACTTATCTACATTTCCTCCATCATTCGAAATCTGTTCTAGCATCTCTATAACCTCTTGATTGGCACCTCCGTGTAGCGGACCCCATAGGGCAGAAATTCCAGCCGAAACAGCAGAGTACAAATTCGCATTCGCTGAACCAACCAGTCGAACGGTAGATGTGGAGCAATTTTGCTCATGATCTGCATGAAGGATCAACAGGGTATTTAACGCAGAAACGACCACCGGATCTACCTCATAATTTTCCGTAGGCATAGCAAACATCATGTACATAAAATTACTGACGTAGTCATGATGATTCTTTGGATACATGAATGGATGGCGAATCGAATTTTTGTATGACCATGCGGCCAATGTGGGTAATTTTGCAATTAAACGATGCATCGTAAGGTTTTTCGCTTCAGCACTTCTATTCGGGTCTAATGATTCCGGGTAAAACGTAGATAGCGAGCAAATCATGGAAGACAATACACCCATTGGATGGGCTTTGGCTGGATAGGCCTCAAAAAAACGCTTCATGTCCTCATGAACGAGCGTGTGCTTTTTTATACTGTTTTCAAAGGCCTCTAACTCTGTTGCAGAGGGTAATTCGCCATAAATAAGTAGAAAAGATACCTCCAAGAAAGTAGCACGTTCAGCCAATTGTTCAATCGGGTAACCGCGATAATGTAAGATCCCTTCTTCTCCCTCCAAAAAGGTAATGGCGCTTTTAGTTGCTCCTGTATTTTTGTACCCACTGTCTAAGGTAACATATCCGGTAAGATCTCTCAATTTTGAAATGTCAATTGCTTTTTCATTCTCAGTACCAACAATTACCGGCAATTCGTATACCTTTCCGTTTAATTCAATTTTCGCAATTTCGCTCATGGTGTGTTTAAAGTGTTTCTAATAAATTTTCCGCCTAAAATACTAAACAAAATCGAGTTTTAGATTAGATTATTTTAAAATCTTAAACATTTTTTCGGGACGTTTAAGCCAAGGCCGTTACAGATTCTTTAAAATATAGTCGTACATCATTGAAAACAAGTGATTTCGCGTATTGCCACCGTATATCCCGTGATTCTTATTTGGATATGCAAAGAAATCAAATTGCTTATTTGCCTTAACTAAGGCACTGATCATATCGATACTGTTTTGAAAATGAACATTGTCGTCGGCCATTCCATGCACTAACAAGAATTTGCCTTTTAATTTATCCACGTGATTAATCGGCGAATTGGTATCATAACCCGCCGGATTTTCTTGCGGAGTGCGCATGAAACGCTCGGTATAAATGTTATCGTAATATCTCCAATTGGTAACCGGAGCTACTGCAATTCCCATGCTAAATACATCTGCGCCTTTAGTCATGGCCAAAGAAGACATAAAGCCACCATAACTCCACCCCATAATTCCCACGCGATTCGCGTCAACATATGGAAGGGTTTGGAAATATTTTGCCGTGCCAATAAAATCTTCAACTTCCAATTTACCCAACTGCAGGTATGTTGCTTTCTTAAATGCAGCCCCACGGTATTGTGTACCTCGAGGATCTACACTTACTACAATATACCCCTTTGAAGCCAATAACTGGTGAAACATAAAATCATTACCATCCCATTGGTTGGTTACTTCGTTATGCCCAGGCCCACCATATACATTCATGTATACCGGGTATTTATTGGATTCGTTGAAATTCGAAGGGTAAATAATAGAAACATTCAGTTCGGTGCCATTTACCTTAATCGTCCGGTACGTTTTCTTACTCAAATTTAAACTAGATAAAACCTTGTTTAACGCCGCATTATCTTCCATTGTTTTCACTACAGATCCATTGCCGTTATATAACCCATAAACTGGTGGTGTATTGGCATCAGAATAAGTTCCTACAAAATATTTCATCCCTTGTGTGAAGGAGGCGTCCATCCAACCTTCCAAGGGCGACAATATTTTCACCTCTTTCGTTTGAACATTAATTTGACAGAGCACTTTAGAAATCCCAAGCTGCTGGGAACGTGTGAAGTAAAAATGCGTACCATCTTGACTCACACCATAGGCATCAATCAAGTCCAATTCACCGTCAGAAATTGAACTAAGGTTGCCCGAATAATCTAAGGCATAGAGTTGATTAAACCCTGATTTTTCCGAAGTAAAGAAAAACCCATTGCCATTGGGCATAAAATGCAGGGACTCATTCACATCCACATACGTATTACTTTGGTCTGTATACAAAATCTGTTGAACCGGTTTTTTTCCGACAGTAAAATCCACCATGTGATAGCGCAAGCTGTCTTGGTGGCGATTCATAGTCTGTAATAAGAGGCGATTGGAGACATTCGACCATTGGATTCTTGGAATGTATTCATAGCTCCCAAGCGATATAGGGTTTATTTTTTGAGGCTTAGAAACCGTCACCCAATGCGCAGTAACTTTGGAATTATCTTCGCCAGCTTTCGGATATTTGTATTCGAATCGATCTGGATATAATTCACCGTACATATCGATTCCAAATTCTTTCACTCCCTTTTCGACAAACTTTAAAAACGCAATATACTTTGAATCGGGCGACCAACTGTAGGCCTTAGTGATGGAGAATTCTTCTTCATACACCCAATCGGTGGTACCGTTAATGATTTTGTTGCGCTTACCGTCGGTGGTGATGGGGTTTATTTTCTCGGTGAGTAAATCCTTAACATACAGATCGTTTTTGTGGATAAAAGAAACCTTTTTTCCATCGGGAGAATATTCAGCCAAGGTTTGTGGACTGTATTCCTCTGCCAAGGCCTTCAGTACCTTGGTATCCAAATCATACAGATAATATACAGCATGGTAGCTTCTTCTATAAATCGGGTTAATTGATGTCATAATGAGAATCTTACGCTCTGATTTATCAAAGCTATAATCTTCAATGACTACCTGTTTTCCTTTATAGGTTAAAACTTTTGCGTCTATGAGCACACTTGGCGCCTCGTTTGGCTTGGAGATATAGGCTAGCACTAAATTGCCTTGATCATCCAATTGAGTATAGCGATCGCCGTCTTGCAATGAATTGAAACCATCCACTCCTTGCGTGCGGTATTCATATTTTTTCCAAATTTTTTCAACGGTAATTTCTTGCGCAAGGGTTGCCGTAAAGACCAATAAAACTAGGAAGAAGTGTGTGTATTTCATACATTTGATTTGATGCGAATTTAACATATTTCCGCTGATTGTTGAAATTAACAGAATGGTAACCTTCCACACCTAGGGAATATTCAAAAAAACCCATTATTTTTGTCCAATAAACATGATTTTATGAAACAACTTTTTACCTTACTTGCTCTTACTATCGCTACCTTATCGTTCAGCCAAACGAATTGTAGCGAATTATTCATCTCAGAATATGTGGAGGGATGGTCGAACAATAAAGCCCTTGAAATATACAATCCAACGAATCAGGCGATTAACCTAAATGGGTATTTCGTAGTTCGTTATTCTAACGGTTCTAGTACCGCAACGGTTGCGAATGCTGTTCAATTATCGGGAACGGTACAAGCGCATGATGTTTATGTTGCTGTGTTGGAGAAATTAGATACTGCAGGTACCGGACAAGAAGCTCCAATTTGGGATTCTTTGCAAGTTCGTGCGGATGGGTTCTACAGCCCCGTGTACAACACATCAAATGCATTTTATTGGAACGGCAATGATGCGGTAGTTTTAGCAAAAGGAACGCTTCCTGCGAATGCTGCCACGGTTATTAGTCCCGCGAATGTTCCGGGATTTGCGTTGGTTGATATTTTTGCTAAAATCGGAGAAAATCCTGCGAACGAAACTGGAGCTTCAGCAGGAAACGATGGCGCTTGGGCAACTGCATTTCCATTCAACAACGGTCAAGGCGTATTAGTAACGAAAGATCATTCCATGATTCGTAAGGCAAGCATCCAAAAAGGTGTCATCACGCAAGTAGCGTTCTTTGATCCCTTATTAGAATGGGATACTATTCCTGCGGTAATTGTTCGATTAGATCAAAATGGAAATCCAGTAATAGGTGGAAGTGGAAACCCAATCTTAGACGGAAATTGGAACTCCCTAGGAACGCACGATTGTCAGTGCAATCCTGCATCGGTGAACGACATGGATGAGTTGGCGTACTCCATCTATCCTAACCCATCTTCAGGTACGTTATATATTAAGAATGCTGCTAACATTAAGCGTTTTCAAGTACTGAATGCCTTCGGACAAGTACTTTCAACTAAGGAAATAAGCAACCAAGAGTTGGTGGTTTTTCAAATTGATGCGGCTCGCGGTGTATATTTCGTAAACATTACCACCAAAGACGGTAAATCAGAGATTCGAAAAGTAATCATTCGATAATGCATTCCCGCTTCGGCGGGATTTTTTTTCTATGAAACGTTCATTCTTCCTTAGCTTATTTTTAGGGGTCATTTGTTCATTATCCTATGGACAAACTGCGAAAGCCCGTATTACCGGGAAAATCACTGAAGGTTCTTCCAGCCAAACCGTAAGCGGTGCCAAAATAGCACTCAAATCCCTAAATACCGGGGCTGTAGTAGGCCGTGCACTCTCAGAATCTAACGGAGCCTTTGAATTTCGGGATATCCCCTTCGGAAATTACCGATTTACGGTAACCCTGATTTCATTTGATACCATTGTAAAAGATGTAAAAATCTCCAAACCTGAGCAGGTCATCAACCTGAGCATGTCTGGCAGTCTTGAATTTGATGAAGTACGTGTAATCGGTAACATTGTCAAAGACGGTCCAGTTCCGATTGCAGTCACCAGGATTAGTGCGCAAAAAATTCAAGAGGAGTTGGGCTCGAGAGATTTACCGATGTTGCTCAACGGAACTGCGGGGGTATATGCCACCCAGTCTGGCGGTGGAGACGGTGATGCTCGAATCAATGTGCGTGGCTTCGACCAACGTAACGTCGGGGTGATGATCGACGGTGTTCCGGTGAACGACATGGAGAACGGATGGGTGTATTGGTCGAATTGGTTTGGATTAGATGCGATTACTGCGACCATGCAAGTGCAGCGTGGATTGGGTGCCACTAAAATTGCTATGCCATCGATTGGTGGAACCATTAACATCATAACTCAAGGAATTGGAAATAAAAAGGGCGGAAGTTTAAAACAAGAATACGGTACCGGAAACTTGATGCGCACCTCGATTGCCTATAATACAGGAATCCTAAAAGGAGGTTGGGGTCTTACCGCTGCAGCCAGTTATAAGCAAGCCACAGGATGGGTAGATGGCACCCCAAGTCAAGGTTTTTTTGGCTATTTAAAAATTTCTAAGCAATTCGACAAACACTTATTTACCCTCTCAGGATTCTCTGCCCCACAGCAACACGGTCAGCGGTCGTTTCGTCAACCCATCCAATATTGGAGTGAAGATCAAGCAAAAGAACTCGGAGTAACCATAGATACAAATTCCTTTTTAACAGACCTAGGTTTACAATACAATCAACACTGGGGGTATCGTACGGTAGATGGTAAGAAAGAAATACTGAACGAACGGTTGAATTACTACAACAAACCTCAAATCACCCTCAAAGATTTTTGGAAGGTCAACAAGAAACTTTCCATCTCCAACCTCGCATACTTGTCTATCGGTCGTGGTGGGGGTACTGCGATTTACAATTCATCTGCCATCATTCGAGATTCCAACATGAACATTGATTGGGACCAAATGGTGGAGACCAATCAGGTGAATCCACTGTTTGGTTCACCGAACATCGATGCGCAATATTCTGCCACAGAAATTAAGAGTTCACAAATCATTTTATCCAGCGTAAATAATCACTTTTGGGTGGGCTATTTGGGGCAAGCCAATTATGAAATTAAAAAAGGGTTTGAAATATCAGGAGGATTAGATGCTCGATACTATCAAGGCTCGCACTATCAAGAAGTGACAGATTTGCTCGGAGGAGATTATTACGTGGATTTATCCGACAAGAATGCGGCTAGTCCCATGAAACGTGTGGGAGATAAAATCGCGAAGAATCTGTTCAACGCAAACCGCGATGGCTTGGTGTCTTGGTTAGGGGCATTTTCCCAAGTTTCATACGAGACCAAAACCGTAAGTGCTTTTGTAAATCTAACGGGAATCGGAAATGGGTATCGTGGAATCGATTACTTTCAAAAGCGTGAACTGAATCTCGGAGACACCATTTTACAGTTTGGGTATGGCGATACATTAACATACGGTGGTCAAACCTATCACAGCTATTCTGAGGGGGTAGATTACGTGAAGACCCCATGGAAATTCATTCCTGGCTTTACCTTTAAAACGGGAGCCAGTGTCAAGTTAAGTGAATTTGCCAGTGTGTTCATAAACATTGGTTACCTGAATCGAACTCCGATGTTTTCCAATGTAATTGACAATAATTACAACAAGTTTTTTGGGGTGATTAACAATGAGAAAATTCTAGCACTTGAACAAGGATTTTCATATGCAACCCGGACTTTTGGTGTCAATATCAATGCCTATGCAACCAATTGGAAGAACAAACCCTTCCCTTATGGGGTAGCAGTTCCCGATCCCAATGATCCTACAGAAACCATACGTGTGAATATCAACGGTATGGATGCGGTGCACGTGGGGGGTGAAATTGATGTAGCCTGGGAAATCTCCAAGAAAGTATCTTCCGAATTCATGTTCTCTATGGGTGATTGGTTCTGGAACTCCAGTAAAACCATTGTCATTCCACAATACGATTCGCTAGAATATACCTTTGATGCCAAGGGTGTTCATGTGGGAGATGCCGCGCAAACCGCCTTGTCAGCAACAATCAGATATGAACCCATTAGGAATTTATACTTCAAGGGTCAAATCCAATACTTCGACCGCTATTTTTCAGATTTCAATCCCTTCTCTTTGCAAGGGGCAAACGGGGGAAGTGAGTCTTGGATGATGCCTTCGTACACCTTAATTAATTTATATGCTGGCTATCGATTCAAACTCAAAGAGGATGCACTCATCTTGTCAGCAAACATTATCAACCTACTCAATAAAGCCTTTATCTCGGATGCTTCCAACAACTTGAACGGAAGTAACCAAAGTTTTGATGCAACCTCATCCGCTGTGATGTTTGGTCAAGGGTTGCGATTTAATGTATCTTTGTCTTATCAATTCTAATTATGAAGAAAATTTTTACCCTCGTTGCAGCCTTAAGCACCTTAACACTCGGCGCACAAACCATTCAGCAAGTACGAAACATGTCTATTGGTGCTACGGTAACCGTAAAAGGAGTGGTTTCTAACGGAACGGAACTTGGATCGATACGCTATTTGCAAGATGGAACAGCGGGAATCGCTATTTATGGAAACACGCTTTCAAGTTTAACTACGGGGGATTCTGTAACCGCTACCGGTGTATTGTTTGATTTCAGTGGCTTATTAGAACTTTCGCCAACAAGCAGCTTTACAGACCATGGTCCAGTAACTCCAAATGTACCCCAGGTAATTCCAATTACCAGTGTAGGAGAAGCCTTAGAAGCGCAGCTTGTTCGTATTGAAAATGTGACCTTTGTTCAAAGTGGAAACTTTGCTGCTGGTAACAGTACCGTGCAAATCACCAACGGAGCCAATACCTTGGATGTTCGAATCAACGGAACTACAAATATTGACGGAAGTGCCATACCGGCAGGACCAGTTACTATCACAGGACTTGTTGGTCAATTCAATGCGAATTATCAAATCGTTCCAAGAAGTACCTCAGATATTATCCCTTATGTTGCTCCACAAACTGAAATCAACGTTAAGATCAATGGTACCACTGCATTAAACAACACCAGTTACGTGATTGGAAATACTGCAAACAATGTCATTACTATTGAAAACAGTGGAATCGCTAACCTAAGCATTACAGGTACTACCCTATCTGGCCCCAATGCCGCTGATTTTACAACCAACTTAAATGTTTCAACTGTTGCCGGATTAGGTTCAGGAAATTTCACCTTAACCTTCACTCCCACAGGAAATGGGTCAAGAACAGCAACCTTGACTATTTCAAATACAGACAATGATGAGAATCCGTATGTGATTACCTTATTAGCTGTTGGTCTCGATAACTTAGCCACGGAACCTACGTCAAACCCCACGAACTTAACGTTTTCTAATGTTCAAGCGTATACGCTAGCAGGCTCATATACCGCAGGTACAGGTGCTGAAAATTATCTCGTACTGTGGTCGAAAAATGCACCAGTTGCGGGAACTCCTATGGATGGGACGAGTTACCAACGAGGGGATATCATTGGCAATGCTAAAGTAGCTTATACTGGAAGTTCTGTCTCGTTTGTACCACGCGGTGTTCGAGCCAATCAACCGTATTATTTTTCAGTCTATGCCTTTAATGGTCCTGCTGGATTTGAGAATTACAAAACAACAACGCCAGCCACAGGGAACGCAACAACGACTGGATTAAACATAGGAAACTATTATTCAAGTATAAATTCTACCTCCCCTACCTTCGTGAGTGATCTTTCTACCCTGATTAATCCACATACCTTCATTTCATATTTCAATTACAAGCAAACGGTAATGAACCAATTTGAAATATCAGACACTACCAACGGACAATCTTTCGTGACCTGCGTATATTCAGGGGAGAACAAAGTATTTAACGATCCGTTTGATTGGACCGCTACCGGATATTCTCGAGAGCATACCTTTTGTCATTCATGGATGCCAACCTTTCCATGCGATAGTCCGGAACAACCGGAATATACAGACCAACACAACCTCTACCCTACTAATTTAGCGAATGCAAACTCCTATCGGAGTAACCTTCCGTTGATGGATATCACTGGGAATGTATTGTTCACTTATCTAGAAGGAAGTGTAGGCTACAACGGAGTTCAAATGTGTTACGAACCCAGAGCTGCACAAAAAGGAAATGCTGCCCGTTCGATTTTTTATCAAGCCACATGTTACAACATGCAAAACAACTTGAATTGGGGAATTGCAGCCAACCAGGATCAAGCTACCTTAAAAACGTGGCATTTTGCTGACCTCCCGGATTCTTATGAAATTGCACGTCAAGAATATATCTTCAGCGTTCAAGGAAACAGAAATCCATACATTGATTCTGTGAATTTTGCATGCCACGTAAACTTTAACAACATGTCTTACCTAGAAACTTCATGTAACGTAGGGATTGAAGAGCAATTAGCCGCTAATTTATCAGTATTTCCTGTTCCCTCCAACGGCAAGGTATATGCTCAAGTGAATGGTCTTACTATTACTGGTTTTACCATTACCGATTTAAGTGGTCGTATTGTTAAATCCTCTACAGGAATCAATGAGGATGTTCTTATCGTTAACGGAAACGACTTAACATCTGGTAAATACCTGATTGAAGTGAGCACACCGCTTGGCAACACACGCGGAAGCTTTATTAAAGAGTAATGTTTAAGCTGGTTCTCTGTATACTTGTTGTTGCAGGAACCCTGAGTTGTTCCTACCAAGCACACGTTTCATCGACGTCAAAGAATATTCGTGTTGATACGAGTGTACAAGCAGTACAACAAATCGAGCAATTCATTGTCCCGTACCGCGATTCCTTAGCCCTTCAAATGGGAGAAATCATAGGCACAGCTGACACCAGTTTCGAGGTGGTATTTCCCTGTTCAAACCTTATGAATTGGGCTACTGATGCCTTACTTTTGCAAGAAACCCAGACCGTACGATTTTCGGAACCTGTGATTTGTATTCTGAATGCCGGTGGGTTACGTGCGAGCCTAAACAAGGGTCCAATTACGGTTGGTGATTTATTTAAGCTCATGCCCTTCGATAATTCGGTAGCTTGGGTTCGATTACCCGTATCGCGGATTGAAGCGATGGAAACGTTCATGAAAAATCAGCCTAAAGGAGTTCCACTTGCAAACGCTCGTTTTGAAAAAGGCAAGCTAACTATACAAGGCTTAAATGAAACGCACACCCATTTTTGGGTAATCACCTCAGATTATTTGGCGCAAGGTGGTGATAAAATGACCTTTTTCTTAACACCGGAATCATACCATCTCAAGCCGAAGAATCTTCGCGACGTGTTTATCGAAGCAGTTAAACGGCAGGGAACGCTAGTAAGTAATTCAGAAAAACGCTTTATCCCATGAATCGAAGAGCATTTGTAGGATTAGCCGGATTAACGAGTTTAGGTGCACTAAGCAGTTCCTTTGAACTTCGTGCATCCGCACAACGCAGGGGAAAAAAACTCACCATTCTACATACGAACGATACCCATTCGAACATTGATCCCTTCCCGCTTAATCATGCAAAATACCCAGGAATGGGTGGCGTAGCGAAACGAGCGGCCTTAATTGAGCAAATACGAAAGGAAGAAGAACATGTAATCTTAGTGGATTCGGGAGATATATTTCAAGGCACGCCTTATTTTAATCGATATCATGGGGTTTTAGAAATGAAGTTGATGTCGGCTATGCAATACGACGTAGCGACCATGGGCAATCATGATTTCGACATTGGTATGGAGGGATTCAAGCATGCGCAACGGGCTGCAAACTTTCCTTTTGTATGCAGTAATTATGATTTCAGAAATACAACCTTGGCTAACCAAACGCTACCATACCACATCCTGAAACGCGGAGGTGTGAAAATCGGGTTTTTCGGTATTGGAGTAAATTTAGACGGTCTCTCCCCTGCTGCGTGTTGGGCGGGAATGAATTATATCGACCCCATAGAGCGCGCCAATTCGATGGCGCAATTGCTGAGTGATTTAGGCTGTGATTTGGTGGTTTGTCTATCGCATTTGGGATTTGACTATTCGAGTACGCAAGTTTCAGACAAGGTTTTGGCTGCGCAGACCTCAAATATTCATTTGATTCTTGGAGGGCACACCCATACGTTTATGGAAAACCCATTAATCATGGAAAATGCCAATAAAAAACCCGTCTTGATTAATCAGACGGGCTGGGCAGGACTGTTTCTCGGACGCATTGATATTGATTTCCAACGTGGGATATTCAAGCATCAGGCGCTCCTAGTGCAATAGCATTACATCCATTTCGATGAAAAGGTCTTGAAATCAGTTCTCAAACCTTTAAAGTTATTATCGAAATATTCAATAAAATCTTTCGCTACTTGATGGTATTCCATTTTTCTGTGATCAACAGCCACTGGATTATCGGTTACTTCTTTCTGCAATTTTTGCTCATTCAAACGAATGTTATGCGCTAATTGATCCAAGTTATCTCGTTGCACAATGAACTGGTTTTGGTAATGCTCCACCCCTTTTAAAGCTTCATCGCCGTTATTTTTGCTGGCAATCTCTGATAAAAGTCCTTGTAAAATCTTGATTTCATCTTTGTAGAATGCTACTCGATTCATCCAGTCTGTATTTTCATCGTGTTGTTTGTAAATGTTTTCTTCCATGGGTATTTCGTTTAATAATTTAAACAAACATTGGCTTTTAAAACTACTCAACCTATGATTTACGTCATAAATTAACCGAATAAGAATCACGATTGTAATTTCATGCTGTAATTCTTACCTTCACTTAGGTTGTAAGAATACAATATGTTATATCTTCGACTTGTTATGAAAAAGTCAATCCCATATATTCTAGCTCTATTACTGCTCAATATCCACCTAACGAGTGCACAAACTGGAAAACCCAAAAAAATCACCTATGATTTTTCATGCCTCGACAGTGAAACAACCAATTGGTTGGGAGATATGGAAAAGGAACTGATTGCCACGGTTGGAGTACCTGCTAAATTTTCTGATGAAGTGGATGCAGGTGTTCAGGTACTTGACGAATGTAAAAAAGAATATACGTTCATTAACTCAGGTGTGGCATATGACCAACTACAAGCGATTCTCGGCAAATTAAAGAAACAGATTCAAGCTGGTAGGGGATTTAATTATAAACTCTATTATATCGACGATCCAATGATAAATGCTTTTACCGCGGGAGGAAAAATATTCTTCACCAAAGGAATGTTTGACTTTTGTAAGGATGAGCATGAAATTGCCTGTATTTTGGCACATGAAATTGCGCATAATGAATTAGGCCATATCAAGGAAGGTATATCTAAGAGCAAAACCTACGATGAATATATAGGAAAACATTTCGGGAGCTTTTCTGTCTTTGTAGCCAACTTAATAACGCTTTCATTTAACCAGAAAAATGAAGCCCATTGTGACATGTGGGGAATAGACTTGGCGTATCGGTGCAATTATTTGCCCTGCCATACGATATCGCTTTGGAAACGAATGAAAACAATTGAAGGGGATACACCGGATGAATTAAGCGCTATACTGAGCACACACCCATATTCAGGACGAAGAGCTGATTGCGTAAAAAATCACTTAAAAACAAACTACAAAATCAATTGCACTGAATAACTAATACTAGTTGAATGTAAGTGATTTCTTGCCGCGCTTATTCTCGTGATATTCCACTTCGTTCCCTTTCTCCGTGCCCATTGCCCAAATCACATCTAATATTCCACCCGTTGTTGCGAGTTGGGTGAAATCAAAATCCTGAGCATCTCCCGTGGCAAGTGCCCTAGCCATTGAAAATATCCGCCGACCATTCTTCATTTCTTCAGATTTGATAACCCAATGTTCAAGTTTGTCTCGTTTGGGCGGTGCATATCCGGTAAGAACAGCATCGTAGGGATTAATATCAACAAAGGCCTCTTTCCACGCAGGAACCATAAGAACATCCACCCCTGCCTGCATACGCTTCGTGTTTAAGCCCAAGGCAAACCAACTTTTTGAAGGACCGTCAATTTCGATAAATACGCTGTCTGACAAGGTGATTTTAACACCAATCCAATGCGTGGTTAAGGTATCTCCAAATTTCGCTTGGACCGTTCGTTGCGCATAAGTCCCTGTTAGCAATAAAAACAAAAATCCACTACATAATACTCGTTTCATATACCTATTCAATGACTATAATTTGTACTGCTTTCCGTTCATTTCGAATGAAATAAATTCCTGGGACCACATCCATTCTCAATCGATGATCCGCTAAGGTACCTTTCCATAATGCACGTCCATTCATATCTACCAAGACCCAATTCCCATAGGGTAACATAAGTTCTTCTCCCCGATGCAACACCGTCGGAAATGGTGATTTAAATTCATCCTCCGTGAGACCACCGGTTGAAACGGTCAAGTTAACCGTGACTAGGCTATCACAGCCGGTGAAGGTGCTCAATGTTTGTGTATAAGAACCTGAACTTGAGTACGCCTGACCATTCCATGAAAACGTACTGGTAACGGTGGTGTCAAATATCGTTAAAGGCGCTGATGAATTAATGACTACATCCCACAGGACTAAGGAGTCACAGCCATTTACATTCGTTAGTAACTCGGAAATAATGCCTGAATTATTATAGGTTTGTCCACCAATACTTACCGAATCACAGCTGCTAAGCGGCACTAACACCGTATCTCCTTGCGTTAAGTTGAATTGAATATTCAGTATGGAATCACACCCGAGATTGCTTGGTAAAATCTGTTGATACGTACCGCTCTGGTTATACGTTTGTCCATTCAAGGTCAAGGGAACGCATTGTGAAAACTGCAAGTTGGTTTGAGTATTCGATAAAATGGATAATTGCAAGGTCACTATTGAATCGCATCCGGAGAGGGTTTGTCCCTGAAAGGTATAATTCCCGGATTGTGTTAAAACCTGACCATTCCAACTCAAGGAATCACAAGCGCTCAAGGTTTGATTTACAGTATACGCTGGAAACACTTGAACCTGTGCGGAAGATGTTGGTCCATTACCGCAAACATTCGTTGCCGTAACCTGAATGTTGATCAATGAAACTCCAGCTTGAGGAGTAATCGTTAACGAAGGTTGTTGTGTAGTTGAATTCACCCCGTTAATCGTCCATTGGTAGCCTGTGGCACCTTGTACATTGATGGAGTTGAGTGCTATCGTGTTTTGATTGCTGCAAATATTCAGAGGGAAGTTTGCAGTTTGCGGCGCGTTTATTGGCGCACTAATTACGTTTACGGTAACCGCCAAACGGGTTTGTGATTCTTGTCCTGAAACAGTTTGCGAAGCAAAATAGGTAGCACCGTTTATAAGGGTTGTTGCATTGGATAAGGCACTTCCTCCAGAAGCGTTGGCGTACCATTGAATGGATGAGCCCGTTACTTGGAGCTGATTGAGCGTTGCACCTGCACACACTGTTTGTGGTGAATTACCTGTAGGAGGTGCAGTAACCGGAACCAAGGTAAATGTGGCTGAGGAAATCCCACGGTTTGTATTTCCATGATAAGCATAAGAAAAGGTATTTGAACTTGCTCGGGCCCAAATCAAGGAAATAGAACCCGGAGCTGCTGTAAATACATGGTCATTTGCGTCCCCAGTATTTAGCGCGCGCGTTGCAATTACCGTTCTAACCCCTCCAGCTACTACGTTTGAACTAATGGTCCAATGCTGTTGTGCATCGGTAGCTGGCGCGTTGTAACCGGTAAGATTCGCATCAAAGGCCGTTAATGCCCCTGCACTGTGTACCCCAACCACATCGGTGCCTGCCGCCATGGAACCAGCATCAAAACCCACCGCATACCAACGGGCCGAAGGGCCTATTAAAGTCATGGTAACATTTGCTCCGACATCTAATTTTATAGACATTGCCAATCCAGCCGTGCTAGATAATGTAACGGTACCCGTGGTGTAGGTTTGCGCAAAGGCTGTTAGGGAAACAACCAATAAAAGAAATGAACTAATTTTTTTCATGTGATGTAAAGATAGCGATTAGACGTTCGTCTTGATAAAACAATAATAATTCTTGTATACTACGGCCTTTCTGATCAGGAATTTTCAGGTTCGGATTTTTGGAAAGCAGGAGGTCTACTATTTCATAGCGTTTCATGCTCATGGCCATGTGTAAGGGAGTACCAAATTGTGAAAACTGACAGGTATCATCGGGTGATACTCCTTGATCCAAGATAAATGAAAGCATTTCTAGATTGTTTTTAAAAATGATTCCATAAAGTGCCGAGCCTTCAGCCACACAATAACGAATATCTGCTCCACGCTGTGCAAGCAATTTTGCGACGTCATTATTTCCACGGTAGCATGCCAATACAAAGGGCGTAATACCACGCTCTGACAGGCGGTTTACTGAAGACGGATCCTTATCTAATAAGGCCTTCACGGATTCAACAGTTCCAGTTCGAGCAAGCTCATGAATATCTTGCGACATAAAAATTCCTGTGCAAGAAAGAATGAGCGTAAAGAGAAAGATTTTACAACACATATTCTTATTTAACTCTTTAACCCTCTTCATTGTTCACGTTAATTTACCAAATGAAAAAATACATGTCCTTCTTTCTCTTCTCCCCCTAATCCAACGAGCCGGAACTTCATGAAATAAACCCCATCCTTCGCTAATTGACCGGTTGGTAAGGTCCCATCCCAAAGTTGATTTACTTGATTTAATTGAATCATTAACTCTCCCCAACGATTAACAATAATCGCTTCTTGACTAATTACATTTTCAGAGAAAATCCCATATTGATCATTCGTTCCATCATTGTTGGGTGAAAAGACATTGGGAATATCATAGACTATACTGCCACATGGAATAATTTCAATTCCCACGGAGGCATCATTATCACACCCATTGGCATCTGTAATCGATAGTAATATTATTTCGTTTTGCACCCCCTGAACCCAAATTGATGGATTGCTTTCTCCTGTACTCCAAGCATAGGTATACCCAGGCACGCCTCCGGTTACCGTTGAAAACAATTCAACAGAATCTTCAAGGCATAAGGATACGGTCGAAGGCAAGGACACCTGTAACGAAGCGGGCTCGGTAATAGTAACCGTTAAGGAATTTTCGCAGCCCGCGGCATCCATTGCAGTGATCGTATATTGTCCTGAGGCCAAGAAGGCAAATACGCCTGAATTTTGAAATGGGCCATTATTTACTTGATACTGATACGGAGGTGTAGAACCTCCTGCACTGGCCGTAATAGAACCCGTTGTTTCTCCTGCGCAAAGCACGTTGGTAACATTCGGATTATTCAAGATTGGTCCACCCAAACTAGGAACGATATAGGTAGCGTTGGCGCTGCATCCGGTTGCTTGGTCGGTGACCACCACGGAATATGATCCCCCAGCTAAATTTTGGATATATGTCCCTACCCCAGCATTTGGGTTCCATGCATAGGTGTAATTCCCGGAGCCGCCCGTTACAGTAACTTCGATAGATCCAGTGGAACTTCCACATTGCGTACCTGTAATGTTTGGCGCATTCACGAGGATTTGATTCGGTTGAGTAATTGTTAGGGTGGTATCCCCGGTACAATTCATGGCATCTGTAGCCGTAATTGTATAGGTTCCTGCCGCTAAATTGGTTTGGGTTGCCCCCGTAAGATTACCCGGCATCCACGAGTAGGTGTACGGTGCCGTTCCTCCAGTAGCGGATGCTGTTGCTTCGCCATCACTTTGTCCATAACAGGTTACATCGGAAATTCCTGACAAAGAAACCGTAATCGTAGGACAAGGATTCGGACTGCAAGGCAATAAATTTGCAAGGGTTAATACTTGCACCGTCCCAGCGGCATCCGTTACTTGAACTTGAGCTACCCCAGCAGGTGGTGTCGCATTCGTTCCATTTGCAAAATTCACCCATTGAGCAGGAGAATTGCAGGAATTCACCGGAACAACACCGTTTAAACATTGACCAAAAAACCAGGTGTATCCGCAACTCTGACATTCTCCTTGATTCGTAATCGGTGTGTTTTGTGCTGCTTGATAAAATGCCCAAGCATACGGAGCAACTCCTCCGGAAACGCTAACAGACCCATTGGCTTCCAAGCATGCCGTTAAGCCTTGGCATGGACTAACAAGAATGGTAGTGGATTCTGACCCACACGCTAAGGTGTAGGTAAGGGTTTGTGAACCCACCCCGGCATTCGCGGGTGTAAAAAGCCCGGTGGCGCTAACGCCCGGGCCACTCCAAGTTCCCCCTGGGGTAGCTGCCGTTAATTGCATGGGCGCATCCGAAATACACACATTTTGAACCGGACAAATCGAAGCATCACAGCAGGCAGATGACATGGGTGCACACGCTGCGGCAGCAAAGGTTTGAATGTATCCTGTGCGCACATTGCTTGAAGAGGTCCCTGTACTTCCCACAGCCACAACATCTCCTGCCGTTGTGACGTGCACATCATACACTTTAAAGGTGGTAGGGTATGTAGCTAATTGTACTAAATTGGCATCAAACTTAATTACCGCTGTGGATGAACCAACGTATACATTACCACAATTATCGATATCAATTCCGCTATTGCTTACCGAGAAATCCCCCAGCGCGGTGGTATTTGCTCCACCCGGAATAATTGATGTAGTAAGAATCGCTCCGGTCTGAAGGTTTCGTTTGACCACATTCAATCCATTTTGCGTGTAAAAAAAGGAGTTATTCGCCTTTATAGCACATATTCCCGCATTATCGTATCGATAATTCTCACATTTATACCCAAGGTCGTAGCTGTTATCGATTTTATAAAAGAGCGGCGCTCCATTACAAGCATTAAAATTTTGATTAAAAGCCCCCACGGTATCTTGTGTCATGAAATAATATTTCCCATTCGGGGAGGCACAAATGGCGCGTACTTCTTGCACCGAAGGAGGAAAACCAAACGTGCTACCCTGCGCCACATCGGCACTGGAAATCACATTTCCGGTAGCGATGTCAATGTTGTAAATCGATGCCGTTAAGTTCAAACCGGACCCCCCGGTACCCCCCACCACCAACATACTCTGGTCACAATTAAACGAAATGCTCCAAAACTCATCGTTACTGAATAATCCACCGGGATTCGCATTATTCCACACCAGTGCGCCAGCCGGACTTATTTTCTGAATCGCTGCCGTAGAACCAGCAGTGACATAAGAATTACCTAAATTATCTACGGCAAAGGTTCCGAGCCACACATTGGAGGTATCATACGGTGTATTGTACGTCCATTGTAACGCTCCAGCCGCATTATATTTAAGTACTTGCATTGGCATCACCCCACCTATTGCATAAATGTTCCCGGCTGCATCTTTATCGCATTCCCATACGCAATCCCAATTGCTTGCAAAACTTGGAAGTTGAGTCCATGGATCTATGACTACCGTTTGTGCTTGGTCATATTTACCCAAGTTAAACCCAACAGTCCGTTGATCCAAGAGGTTAAATGAAGAAGGAATGGTTGCATCATCAGCAAACTCGTAAAAGGAAATCGGTGCATGATCAATCCAATCACCAAAGAGGGTGTTGATCTGGATTTCTTGATTTACCAGACTAACATCGCGATCAAAAATCATTCGAAAATCAGCAATTGAAGCCTTTGGATGTACAATTAATGCATATTTCAAGCCGGATTCCGGATGAATACGGTATGTTAAATCTATTCCTGACGCTATGTCTTTATAAACCAGCTCATCAAATCCTCTGACATTGGTTTTATTGACTATTGCCCTTGTAGAAGATTGGTAAGAATAGCTAAAATAGTCTGACCGTGGGTTGCTAGCCACTAGCACAGAATTCGTTGCACTCGGGAAATGGACATTTAGTTCGTCGTGGGTATACTTGTATTTTCCAATCCGTCGTTCCCATTGTTTGTGATCTTCCAATGAAGTAATGGGTGCATTATATACTTCAGATTTAAGTCCCTTTTCCGCATCTAAAAAAACATAGCTAATTCCTGTAATTCCAAAAAACACCTTTGCCTTACCGAAATCAGCAGCATATCGAATTTGTCCTGTGTGTTCATTTTCATATTCATCGAATTGCCCCAGATTTTCAATGAAACATTTTGGGCGTTCGAATGCTCTTTTCCATTCTTGACCAAAAACGGAAGCACTCATAAAAAGCAGAAGATAAAAAGCGACAAAAACAGAACGCATCTACTATATAATTAAGGTTAGGGAGCCCTAAGTTAACAATAGTTTAATTATCTATATCTTTGTTTGAACAGATTCGCCTATGACCTTTTATTACCGTATTCTTTTTTCACTCCTTTTACTGTTTTGTGCGACAACACTCATGGCACAATGTCCTGCAGGTCAATGGCCCGTTGAAATCACCATTGTTCCCGATGGTTACCCTGGAGAAACGACTTGGAATTTATATAGCAACGGGAATGAAGTGGCCAACGGAAATGTAAATGGATCCGTCGTTTGTGTTGATTCAGCCGATTGCATTCGATTTGATATTCATGACAGCTATGGCGACGGGATTTGCTGCGGATATGGCTTGGGATCCTATGTGATTACCCTGAATGGAACGCAAGTGGCAAGTGGTGGAGAATTCGCTAGCACCGCTTCACATTCGTTCAATTGTGGACCTGGAACGATCTGTGAAAATCCAATCCCAATTGATACCGGGGTAACAGTTTCTCCTCAAGAAAACATTTATTATTCGTTCACTCCCGATACTACAGGGATTTACGCGATATCAACCTGTAACTTGAGCGCCTGTGATACGCGAATTTGGATGTATAACAATTGTGCTAATGTCGCCTTCAATGGTTCAGCGACCGGTGCACTTTATTACAACGATGACAATGTGCTGTGCGGGCTGCAAGCAGATCTTCACCCCCTACTTACCGCAGGTATTTCGTACATCATCAAAATCGGATTAAAAGCGAATACTGCTTGTGCTGCGAGCATTCCTTTTTCAATCACGTATGAGGGTGCCATGACCTCGGTACTACCCATCGTGAAATTAACAACTGTAAACAATGGAATTAACAACGATGTTAAGGTGCCCGTTACTATGGAAATCATTGACAATGGTCCTGGGCAACTTAATTCCACTGCAGACACCCTTTACAGTTATGAAGGGACCATCATGACGGAATGGCAAGGATTTAGTGGTCCTGGGTATCCCAAGAAAAACTACGACTTTGATTTGGTAGATGCGATTGGAAACAAGATTGATACCTCTTTGTTAGGCATGCCGGCAGAAAACGACTGGATTTTCAAGGCAGAATACCTGGATAATTCCTTGTTGATTAATACCGTGACTTACGAATTTTCTCGAAGAATGGGACAATATGCTCCGCGAACAAGGCAATGTGAAATCTTTCTTGACGGCACATATATTGGCGTATATACCTTGACCGAAAAAGTGAAACGCGACAATAACCGCTTGGATATTGCAAAACTTACCTCAGCGGATACAACGGGAAGTGACTTAACGGGTGGATATATCATAGAAATGAACATTAACGGCGATCCGGCAGCTTGGAACTCTGTATATCCACCGATTAATAGCGCTACCTCGCCACATGCCGTAGAATTTAAATATGTCTATCCCAAGGCCGATTCCATCCTTCCGGTTCAAGCCAATTATATCAAAACCTATGTGGATTCGTTTGAAAATGCACTGAATGGCATCAACTATACAAACGATTCGTCTGGATATCGCAAGTGGATTGATGTGGGAACGTTTATCGATTTCTTGATAGTGAATGAATTCAGCATGAATTACGACAGTTATGGCAGGAGTACGTACATGTACAAAGAAAAAGATACAGACGGCAATAAATTGTGTATCGGTCCGCCCTGGGATTATGACCGTGCAATGGCAAATGATCCAAATTCGGGATGGGTTTGGGAAAACACGCACCCCTATTGGCCTTTTCCATTTTGGTGGTCGAAGTTGTATTCAGATTCCGTTTATCGACATGAATTGGCGTGTCGTTGGTTCAGTTTGAGGGAAAATGTATTGAAAACTCCGAGGTTTATGGCCTTTATTGATAGCGTTTCTGCTCCCTTATTTCAAGGGCCTGCCGACCGAAATTTTGCGGTTTGGCAAACCTTGGGGGCGAGCACATATTTGGCACAAGTTCAGAACATGAAAGTATTTCTATATAAGCGCTTAACATGGATTGATAATGAACTGTCTCCTTTTGGCGCCGTGCTTCCAGACCTTGTAATTCCTTCTGACACTGCAGTTTGTAAAGGAATAACCTACACCGCTCCCTACAATCCGAGTTACTCCTACAATTGGATTCCTGGACCTGAAACTGCAGCCATCACGTTAAGCACCCCGGGAACCTATAATTTAAGAGTGGAAGATGGCTTTGGTTGTCAACGCACACTTCCAATGACGGTGAGCATCTCTGCACCTGATTCCACCTTCACTCAAGTCTTGCACGTAGCAGGTGATGTACATTATATTTTCGCTGGTAATAACGGTACGAACAGCCAATACCTTTGGGATTTCGGCGATCAAACCTTTTTGGCCAGTGGGCAGACCGTGAGCCATATTTATGCAACTCCAGGTATTTATGAGGTGCACATGACCGTAATCGATACCTTGGGATGTATGGGTGAATCAAGCAAACAAATTCAAATTACAGATGGAGAAATACAGGTAAGTATTCAACCCAACCCATCGGTGAACAATCCAATCATCACGCACAACATTCCACAGAACGAGGCCTTTAGCTTTACGCTTTATGATGCTGCGGGCAGGCTACTGCAGGAAATCCAGCAGCCTCCTTCACCATTCACCTTGGAAACCACGGGAATCGCTGGAGGCACCTATTGGTTGCAGTGCAGCTACAAGGGTCAAAAAATAAGTAAAGGGTTGGTACGCTTATATTAATCCATTGAAATAAATAACGATGCTCCCCATGAAGGTGCTTCCATATCAAGAATTATTTATTCGCCAAGAACAAGCCCTCGGAAGCTCCTTGAGCAATCAATTGGTTGGAATTGCTGAAATAAAACATGCGTCATTTGATCGGCTAGCCCAATCTGTTGATTTACTTTTAAAAGAGCGTATTTGGCCCTATTTAAAATTAAGCGAGGACTTGACGTCTTGGGTTATTGATAAAAACCAAAGGGGAATCTTTAATCTCAATAAAACTGAAGGACCCGAATTATCCCTTAGTTGCTTATGGGCCATCAATCTTTACCAAATTAATGATCAAATAACGCTCAAACTTTGTTTGCATCATGTGTTAGCTGATGCGCATAGTTTTCAACTATTTTGGGAAGACCTCAAGGGTATTTATGAAGGAAAAGAACCTGTAAGAACATCAGAAAATAAGGCAGGTATTGAAATCTCATCAAATAGGATTGATTTAGGCATATTAAAACCCATTGAACCAATGGGATTAGGTCCAATAGAGCGAATTACATTTAATCTTTCACCCAACAGAAAAAAAGAAATATCTCAACGTTGTAAGGAACTGCAACTGAATCTTTCTGCCCTTTTATTAGGTTGTTTTCAGCATTACCTTGATGGAATTGAAACCCATCTTGGTTTTCCAATCCAAACCGGAATGGCATTGCGTAACAGGAGTGGTAAAATTGCGAAGCAGGATTTTTTGACGCGCGTAAATTTTCTTCCCGTCAGCCACGTGCCGATTTCCAAAATAAGCGAATTGGATGCCGTAATAAAAAACTGTTTTAGAAATCAAGAATACCCTTTATTAACATGGTTAGCCGAGGAGCGAAAACGTACGGCATTCAATGCACTCTTTTCATATCAGAAAGAAGCGTATGAGAAAAATACCGACGAACTTCAGGCAAGCTTTACTTTTCTCCCCACTTCAGTGGATGAGAATATTATTTCGATGCATGTCCTGGAATTTGGAGAAGAGTCACTTCGTCTTTCATTCGACGTGCGCACGGACCTTGCCGATTTATCGTTTTGGCGATGCTTCGTAAACGCTTATTTGCATGGCGTATTAGCACTGCTTGACGGCAAAGAGCCCGAACTAAATTTACCCGAGGCTAAATTAAGTAAGGATCAAAAAAACAACATTGAATTTTGGAGTCTATTTGATAAGGCAAATGATGATCAAACAGCGATTATATGTGCTGATGAAAAAATAACATTCGGGGAACTCAAAAAACGAATAAGCACAGAACCAAAGGAATCCCCTATGTTATTTTTATCACCAAATAGAAGCATAGAGACCATTGTAATGATCCTTAAGCAATGGAAACATGGCGGAATAATTTCTTTTACCAAACCGAAAGAAGTTAAAATGCCTGCAGGCCATTTTCTTTATTTAGCTGAAACGTCAGGAAGTACCGGAGAATCAAAACAAATTTTAATACAGCAAGCGGGTATTGAAACCTTATTATTTGATTGGAAAAATCGCTTAAACATTAATGAAAACGCAGTACATCTTAGTCTTGCAGACATGCGATTTGATGTGTTTTTCGGAGATTTATTCCGAAGCCTTTTTCTCGGAAGCACCTTAGTTCTTGCAACAGAAAGCGAACGCTTATCGCCACTTCTCATTAATCAACTCATCACGAAGCATCAAGTTAGCCATCTTGAATCCACGCCCTCTTTTATACAACTCATCCTTAAAAACAATCCAAAACTGGAAGGGTTAAGCCATTTAATTTGTGGTTCAGAAGCCATGACGCATTCTTTGTATAAAGCAATTACGAAGTTGGAAGGAATTAAGATCTATAACAGCTATGGGTTAACCGAAGTAAGCATTGACTCTGCGCTATACCCGCTTCTTGAAATGAATCATCAATTTCCACTTGGAGCTCCGCTCGGTGATCAGCAATTTACGGTTCATGGACCAAACGGACATATCGTTCCGATGGGTATTTGGGGAGAATTACACATTTCAGGCGCGTGCGTTGGCACTCCGTTATCGAAATCAGAACGATACATTGCGCATGAAGACGGAACACTTAGCTATATAACGGGAGACCGAGCGTTCATCCATCCGATCCATGGACTCATAATTTCTGGAAGGATGCAAGATGACTTCATTAAAGTAAATGGGAAAAGAATACCGGCAAGACGAATAGAATATCTAATCGCTTCACTCGAAGTATTAACACAATGTTGTGTGCTTGAAATGGACGGCGTGAGTGTATTACTGCATGAACTTAACTTAAGCGAACCCGAGATAAGGGCATATTTATCCAAACATATTCCACCATACCAACAACCAGATCTTATTCAATTTAATACCTCTTGGCCTATAAATCAAAATGGAAAGATCGATAAGAAAACCTTGAGTAAACAGATTCCAATCCAACGAGAATCCAAGAAACCATGGCAACCTAATGCAACAGAAAAAGAACAGAACGTTTACCGTGTTTTAAAATCTTTTGAAAAAACACACGGTGATTCGGAAGATTCTCTGCTTGCATATGGATGGAATAGTATAGATTTGCTTTCTCTTTGTAATGAGCTTACGATTAATGGAATTGTAATTTCTTCTCAAAAAGTTATGGCCAAGCCATTTATAAAAACCTTACTTGAAGAAGAAAATTCGGAAGACGAACGTGACTCATCGCATGAAATCAATATTGATGACATTGACATGGATGATATCCTTGGAATTTTGAACCGCTAATGAATTTTTCTAAAGACGATATACAAAAAGCCTTTAAAACGACCCCCATCGAGGAAAGCCTTTTGGTTTTTCAATCAACCAATGACACCTATAGCTATATAGAATATGCTATACTAGAGTTAACGAATCAACGGTTAAGCGAAGGTGATGTCAAGCGCTGGATTGATTCCATTGAACGTCTAAAAGATTGTTACTTCTATGAGCAGACCAATCCCCTTAGAATTCGATTAAAAAATTCAATTTACCCAATAACCTTAGCAAATAAGCCTGAATTAACGGATGTTTCCCAAGTAAATTCTTGGATTCTTGCGCAAGACCATACCTTTAATGTGCAAAAACCACCCTTATTCCATATATATCTCGTTGAAACAGGGATTGGACAGTGTTTTTGTTTAGTATATCATCACCTCTTGTTTGATGGAATTTCAGTTCAACTTGCCTTGTCCGCACTGGACTCAAATTCAATCCTCACTTTTTCGGATTGGAATCCGAAAACACAATCCGTAGGAGCTGAAAAAATTGAGCTTACTCCATTCAGCTTGGAGCGTTTAGTTCCTCCTCCTGCAGTGCCTGAAAAAGGATATGTGAGGGAATCGTTTGAATTACAAAATGTGTCTTATGAAACATTTATGTTGGAATGGCTAAAGTATCTACAACAAGCATCGGGATTAGAGGAAATCATTATTGGAGAGGTGTTCTCTGCTAGGGATGCATCCATTGAATCCAGTACAGCCTTGGGATATTTCGTGCAAACGTGGCCGATAAGAATCCATTCAGACCTAAGCCCTGAACAATTAGCGCAAACAAGGCAAGCAATTAAAGCGCAAGCGACCGGTTGGGTAAAAGACCATTATACACAAAATGCGTTTGATCATTGTTGGGTTGTTGAACCGACCCTTAACTCCGAGATTGAAGCCTATTTTTATTCCAAGCCACACTATGTACTAACGATTGTGTTAAGTCCTAAAGGAAATAACCTCACCGTTAACTTTTGCTGGAATCTTGAGAAAATTGACCGAGCTGCAGCCGTTGAAATTTGCACTTCGTTCGTTCAAGCACTCACAATAAACAGTGTACCAAAACTACGTTTAACTCCGCATAAACCACGGCTACACTCCATACTTGCACGTTGGGAAGAAATGGTTCAACACTTCCCAAAGCATATTGCCGTAGAAGATCATACCGGATGCGTCTTGAATTATAGGGAATTAGATGACGCGTCAGACCGATTAGCACGTGTGTTAAACATCCACAAAGGTGCCTGCGTGGGTGTACATACTTCCTATTCAGCTTCCATACCTATTTCATTTCTCGCAATTCTAAAATGTGGTGGGATTTACGTTCCACTTGACCCCACGGTATCAGAAGATCGTCGCGCATTTATTATTGAAAATGCCGGAATTGAGGTGATCATTTCAGATCTAAACCCAAGCTTCAACGGACGGATAATCGACCCTACAAAACGAAGCGAGCATGCTAATTTCAATCGGAGCAATAGCGAGCTCACCGATACGTGTTATTTAATTTATACCTCGGGTACCACGGGCATACCCAAAGGCTGCGCAGTCAATCATTTAAATGTATTGAACCTTTTCGAGGGGACAAATACGCTGTTTTCATTTAAGCCTGAGGACCGATGGATTTTAGCGCACAGTTATGGGTTCGATTTTTCAACTTGGGAAATTTGGGGCGCTTTGTTAAATGGGGCTACACTCTATATCCCCGATAGAAAAGAAGTTCAAGACACCTTCAGATTCCATAAGTTATTGATAGAAAAGCAGGTTAATATATTGAACCAGACACCAAAATCATTTTACAATCTTATGTTGGTGGATGAAGACCTTAAGCAACTTAGCCATCTCGATTATGTGATTTTTGGAGGAGACAAATTACAAAGCAACCGCTTAACTTCTTGGATGAACACCTATCCAAACATGACTATGGTCAACATGTATGGAATAACAGAAACGACTGTACATGTTACGTTTAACAAGGTCCAACCCGAACTCCAAAGTAATATTGGAATGGCCCTGCCCGGTTATGAGGTTTGCTTGATGAATGCGGCTGGAACCATGGTTCCTTCGGGATTTCTTGGGGAAATTTATGTCTATGGGAACGGGGTTTGCAATGGCTATTATCAAAACCCATTATTAACCGATGAAAAATTCGCCGAGAATGAACTCGGGCGGCACTATAAATCTGGCGACCTTGCTTGGAAAATTGGGGATTCGTATTATTACCTCGGTCGACGAGATCGCCAAGTTAAAATTCGGGGCTTCCGCATCGAGTTGGGTGAAATCGAATATTTATTAAAAAAGCATGTCGCGAAATGCGATTTCATTGTACTCTTTGCACAGGACAAATTAATTGCATTTTACAAAGGTGACACGAACACGCTGAATCCGGACCAATTTCGAGGCATACTGGCGGACTACGCCATCCCTTCAAGCTTTGTGTATGTGTCAGAATTCCCCCTAAACCAAAGTGGAAAAATTGATGAACGGGCCCTATTCGCACAATTAACTCCCCTTGCTCAACCGCTGGTGGCTTCCAATCAAATCTCAGCAATCTTTCAAGAGTTTTTGGGGGCTTCCATCGATTTGAATCGCTCATTTCTACAAAATGGTGGCGATAGTATCGTTGCGATTCGCTTAATTAATCGATTAAAAAAAGAAGGTTGGGAATTAAGTGTTCCGGAGTTATTTAGTGAAACTGCCCTTGCCCTGTTGAATCCAAAGCAAAACCAGGAAGCAACTCCGAAGCAAAATCCCATACACGCCTTTCATGAATTAAACCAATTACCCTTTCAGCCTGACCATTATTTTTTCCCTTTACTCGAAGCACAAGAAGGAATTTTAATTGACTGCCTCAAAGCGGAAAATAAGTCCTTGTATGTGGAACAATTATCCTATGAGATAACGAATTCCTTTTCACCAGAAGCAATTCAATTGGCTTATGAAAACGTGTGTAAAAACCACCCCCTTTTACGCGCACGAATTACAAGAAAACATGGAACCTATCTGTTTGAAGTACATCCAGAAACTCGCATTGAGGTTCGGATTCTTGAAGGGGATGACCTTAATCATTTCATGCCTTCGGATTTCAACAAGGGATTCGACCTGCATGAAAATTTATCGCGCTTAACCATCATCCCCGGTACTCATGCGCATTCCATTGTATGGACACATCATCATTTATTGCTGGACGGTTGGTCATTGGGTGTTTTTAGTAAACTAATGCTGGATGCCTTAGAGGGCACTGTACGTGCTTCTTCGGACGGATTTATTGCGTTTTGTTGTGCACAAGTTCTGCTCGATAAAAATAAAACGTATTGGAAACAACGGGTTCAAGTTCAGGAACAAGAACTGTTAGTCCCCCCCTTGCCTGCAAGAACACACGAAGTGGAATACCATAAAAGCAGTGTATTTATTCCGTTTGAAGGAATGGACAGAATCAGGCAGGAAAACCTATCTCAGCATGCCTTCATGATGGCTGCATGGAGTGCTTTTCTTGGGGTATTGTTCGATAAAACATCCATTCAGTTTGGAAACGTGGTTTCACTGCGGGATGAAAGCGCAATGGATGAACTCGGCATGTATATACGGACATTACCTTTTCATGTTCAAGTAAGCCGCTCAGAAACATTCGTCGATTATGCAAGACGTATCTTTAACATGCTTCAAGAAGATGCAACGCACACTCAAGACCCGATCAATGCGTATGTAAGAGAGAATCAACTCAACCACCTCTTTGTTTTTGAAAATTACCCCATTGATTTTTCTTTACTTTCAGAAAAAGGAATTAAAATTGGCACCTTTAACGAACGTACGGGTGCTGCTTGGACAACGCTTGTTTATCCTAAAGAAAACGGATTTGAACTGGCTATTCTTCATGATACCCGTATTTATGCAAGTCTGTATGTGACGCATATATTAAATCACTTTGGGAAGTGGTTGAGTGCGATGCCATGGGATATACCGCTTGAACAAACGCACGGAGTATTCATGCGCACAAAGCGCTTGCAGGGACCGCAAATTCATCGGCCGGAAACCAACATTCTTGACCTATTAAAACGCGATTCGAAACATCCCTTAATTCAAGGAACGGAACGAGCAATTAGCTATGCTCAACTTTGGGGAGAAGCAAAATTATTATCCTCTTCCCTCCAGATTTTACCGGGTGAAGCGGTTGGAATCGATGTGAAATCTACCTATCATTTTGTATTAAGTATCATAGCTGTATGGTTAGCCCAAGGAGTACCCTGCCCTGTAGATCGACGCTATCCGGATTCAAGAAAGGATTTCATTTATACCAATGCAGGAATACGTAAAACCGTAATGTCCGAAGACCTAAGCCTACATATTCAAGAGCGATTAAATGAGCCCATTATTCATGCGCAGGAAGCCAGTTTTATTTTACACACTTCGGGATCAACAGGTGAACCTAAAGGGGTAATTCAGACACATGAATGTTTGATTAATCTAATTCGTTGGAATACTCAAGCCTATCCGTTTGATGCAAAAGAGGTAATACTACAACTCTCATCTTTTGGTTTCGACGCCTCATTCCATGAAGTATTATTGGCTATGAGTTTAGGAGCAAGTTTAGTAGAAGTTCCCTTTGAAGCACGGCTAGATATTCAACAAATTCGGGAGTACATTCGTGGTTTTAATGCTTCATTAGCATGGATTCCCGCACGCGTGTTGAATGCTATCTTGGAGGTTGACCCTCACTTCCTATCGGATTGTGATTCGATTAAACATATTGTTACCACCGGTGAAGCATTAGTTATCGGTAAAGAACTTAAGCATTTTATTGCAAGCAAGGGAATCACCTTATTAAACTTTTACGGTCCAACAGAAACCCATGTGATCACAGCACAGGCCATTACATCCAATGAAGCGATAACACAACCAACCATTGGTAAAGCATTGCCCAATACGGATATATTGTTAGTTAACAACCACCAAATTGTTCCTGAAGGATTACCCGGTGAATTATGGGCGGCCGGGGCGCATGTCGCACTGGGATATTTAAATGACGCTCCATTAACAGCAGAAAAATTTGTGTTTCATGAGGGTAAACGCTATTACCAAACAGGCGATTGGGCTTTTCTAGACGAACATGAGAACTTACACTTTATTGGACGTAAAGACGATCAAATAAAAATTAGAGGATTCCGCGTGGAACCCTTAGAAGTGGAACGCCTTTTAACTGAAATACCTGAGGTACAACAATCATGTGTATTGGTCTCCGAACAACGACTTGTTGCATTCATCGTTACCGATGATTCAATAGAAACCATTAAAAGCCGAGCAACAGAACGTATGCCCGACTATATGATCCCTAGCGCATTCTTCCGCATTGATTCAATGCCGATAAATAACAACGGCAAAGCGGATCGAGCGCGCTTAAAAGCTCAAATTCAGGCGCAGGGAACACACGCAGCAGCGCCACTTGATGCTACGCGCTTAAGTGTTCAATGTTGGAAGGCTATTCTTGGTCATGCCAATTTTAACATGACCGATGCATTTGAGCATGTGGGTGGAAATTCAATTTTATTGATGAAAATGCAAGCTTGGCTGGAAAAAAATGCCGGGTGTTTTATCTCAGTCAAATCGCTCTTATCGCACAATACACCGGAGTTATTGGAACAACTTATTCAGGATTCACAGGTAAGTCACGCGCCCGATTTACCAACTTCCTTTCCATTAAACGCCCTACAACAAGGCATTCTGCTCACTGAACTTGGAAATGATTGGGGCAGCCATTCTCCTTTTTTACTGCGCTTCACAGCACATTTGAAAGAACCGTTGACCGAATCCAGATGGAAGGAAGCGGTAGAGGCTGTACTCGCTCAATTTCCTTATTTGGCCTATACATTAAATCAAGTGGAAGCCCCTAAATCAACGTGTTGGGTAGTAAATAAAGAGCCGTCTATGCTTTATTCAGCGGAGCACTTAGCACGATGGGACTACCCATTAATACGTTTCATTAAGCATGAACCGACAAAAATTGAATTTATTTATCACCACCTCTTGATGGATGGGCTTGGGATGAATGTCGTATTAAACCGATTGATTGAGCACTTAGAAGGAAACCTTAAACCCGCCACATATTCCAATACCCACCTCATCGAATATCATCCGATAAATACGGGTCTTGTCATTGAAACAGCTACTAGAAACGCTACTGTTTTTAAATACCGCATTTCCGAAAATGAGCTCGACCGGATTTCAAGTTATTGTGAATCGAACGACCTTCCTAAACGGGAATTATTACTGCGTTCAGTAGCCTTAACCCATCAATATGCTACGATTGCAATGGCTGATGTTACGAACCATCCTGGAATCCCAGGCATGTTTACCGAGCTCATACCTGTACAGATTGACTTGAAAACGGGAGAACGTACAACCATCGAATCACAGGCAACATTAAACACCGACATTGTGTTCAATTATATGATCACTGAAATACCGGCACAATGGGTGAATGAAATTGAAATTCAAGAACCGATATTCACTAAATATCCGTACGAATGGCAATTCATTGATTATTTGACACATATCGAGGTTTCTTGTTATGCTTCCGTCGAGAACCCACATGCTGTACGGATTTTTGAAACGTGGAAGAACCAACTGCTTCAGTTTGAAGGAACAGAACCCGCAGAAATAAAAGACAATGAGTTATTTGACGATTTCGATTTTTAAATGAGAACCTATTTATCAGATATTGTACATCGTATAGCACTTCCTTCCTTTCGAAATGCCAATGGAGATACGTGGCATGAAATCATGGGAATCATAGAGGAATACCTGATTAATTTAACGCATACGGTTCACATTCAAGAATGGAAAGATGAATTCGGACGCACGTTTAAAAATTTCATCGTTCGGATCGAAGGGAAATCAAAAGAAACCTTTATTCTTGGCGCACATTATGACACCTTCGAAGATACACCGGGAGCTGATGATAATGCAAGCGCAGTGGCCGTTTTGTTAGGCGTATTAAAAAACATCTCCCCAAGCGAACCCTTGGCATACAGTTGGGAATTTGTGTTTTATGCATGCGAAGAACCACCGTTTTTTGGTACAAAAAATATGGGGAGCTACAAGCATGCCGCACGGTTGAATCCAGCGGATATAAAATGTATGATTTGCTTGGAAATGGTGGGGTATTTTAGCAATGAGCCCAACAGTCAACACTACCCGTTTTCGCCCCTGAAGTGGATTTATGGTAATAAAGGCAACTTTCTACTGGGCGTAAGTAACCGCAATTCGAGAAAAATAGCCCGTGAAATCATGAAGCATCTTCAAGGGTGTAATCCGTCATTTTACAGAAAACTAATACTACCCTTTCAACTTTCAGGACTGGATTGGTCAGACCATAAAAACTATTGGAGCCATAACATTCCGGCGCTTATGATCACGGATACGGCAATGTTTAGAAATTCAAACTACCATACCTCGAAAGACCTACCCTTTACCTTGAATTACCAGCTGATGGAGCGATTGGCTTTAGACTTAGTTTCCCTAATCAAAAAGGGATAATTTCGTCGGTAGGCAATTCATATATTCCATTAAATTCTTGCAAAAAGGAGTTATCAAGAATCTTCGATTGAAATTTCCGAGCCATATCCCCAGCATTTAATCCTTCGGGTGAGCCCATTTCAGTATTTAATACACCGGGATGTACTAGGTTAATAGAAAATGGAAACGCTTCTTTTCTGAGCACCTGAACAAAGAGTGCTAAGGAGGCTTTGGAAATACAATACCCATATCCAGGTAAGGCAGAAGCCTCTTGACTTTGAATGTAAGGGACTGAAGAAAATCGACTTCCGATAATTAGAAGTTGCTTCAAATCAGACAACTTACCTGCACGATACAAGGTGGAAAAATAGCTAAGCGGTTGCATTAAATTCACATCCATAATCTCTTTAAATCCGTCTGCATCAAATGTTCTAAAATCTACTCCTTGATCACCAATCGCTGCATTCAAAATTAATACCTCTGGGTTGGGTAGCGCTTCAATGCTGTCGTACGAGAACACATGCGGGGTCAGTGGATTCCTTGACACACCGTAAACAGCAAAGGAACTATTGCGCAAGCTAAATACTTCTTTTCCCAGGCCGCTGGAAACCCCCGTTATTAACACATTCATTGGCTATCACTCAAAATAAATTGGTCCACACTTTCTAAGGTGCCTTCGATCCAATTTGGGTTTAACGAAAAATGTTCTCCAATGCTATAAACCCGCTCCGCTAAACGCTGGGCTTTAGAGAACTCAAAAATGCGATGAAAACATCCCGATTTGTAGTTCCAATAACACCCGTAAAATGGTGGCATGTCGTACGTATGAAGCTGCAGGTCACGAACCGAATCCGCACCAAAATACACATGCAGCTGTCTCATTAATTTATCCGTATCCCATGATTTTTCTAACGATGGCAAGTAAAATTCCCAATGGAAGTCTGATCTTCTGAGCATTCTGAGCGGATCTTCCGTGATCAAATAGTCATGGCTAGGGAACACATTGGAATTAAACGTAATGATTCCCTTAATGCTTTTTCCGTAATACCCTGCGGCTAAGCAAGATGTTAAGGAGTCCTTAGCCTCCGAAGGCAATTCCACATGGGAAAGAGCATTCAATGAACACGTAAAAACGACCTTACGCGACTGATACGTTTGATGTGTAGTTTTCACCATTACGCCATCAGCGGTATAACTCACGTGTTCTACTTGTTGCTTAAACACGGGGGACTTTATATGACCAGAAAGGGTATTAACCAGTTGACTCAGACCGCCTTGCATTCGGTAGACCTTGGAATCTGATGCGGATAAATTTGATACAAAAAAGTACATCGATTCATACAACGTGATTTGATTCATAGTAACATCTATGTCGCCTAAGAAATAACGTATTGAGAATGCGGTAGGAATTCCTTCTGACTCCAACCAATCTTTGGTTAAGACCCTATCCCATTCCAGCGGGGCAAGGCGCTCGAAATCGGAAAGATTTACAATACCCGTTTTATCCAATAAGGCATGAAATAGTTCCAATGGATCGGGATAATCCACGTTGGAAAGCAAATCATTCAATGAATCATGCCATATCCCTTCCATGTAAACCGCGGCATCGGTAAGGAGTTGCTCTTCTAATTCTAAATTCAATTCACTAATTAAATTCATCACTCTATGTTGGCTTGAAAGCACTCTTGCAGCGCCTAATTCAAAGCACGTATTATGCTGTGAGGTCGTGTTAATTCTTCCGCCAACATGATCGCTTGCCTCCAAGATCACGTATGAAAGTCCCTTCTCTTCGAAATATTTTGCTAAAACAATGCCTCCGATTCCAGCACCAACGATGATATAATCATATGTATCCACAAATCAAAGGTAATTGAATCATTTGAATCCGTAAGTTTGCTATTAGGTATGGAGATATATACATATTATTATCCCGGATTTTTCGACGATAACTACCGAGTTACGGGTAGCGAGTGGAAATTGATACAGCAGGCTAAACCCCGAAACAAGGTGCATTATCAACCGAGGATCCCAGCAGATGGATATTATGAGCAAAATAATCTCGAGCAATGTAAGGCGCAAATCTCTTTAGCCCAAAAATATGGGATTCGTGGTTTTATGATTTGTTATTACTGGGATTTCGAAACATCAAGTCCAGTAATGCATGAAGTACTTGAACAGATGATGAAGGCGATGGAAGGAACTACGTTTGAATTTAATATCATGTGGGTACTTCGACTTCCACATCGTATATTACCCATCGAAGAAGGGTCTTATGGTAAATATCATAACCATCCATGGTTTAAAAAGAGAATTCAAAGCTATCGAAAAGACCCTCGATTCCTTAATGAAATTAAACGGATTACAAGCCACCCTAACTATAGAAAAGATTCGGAGGGACGAGCTTTATTACAACTTTATTCACTGAGTGAATTACTTGATTTACATGGCGCTGAGGTCAACACGCTTCTTGAAGATTTTAATGGGTTCCACCTTCAAGGGGTTTGCGGAAGATCTGATGAATGGATAGCGGACGCATTCAGGATAGGCATACATAGTTTAACGTCTTATGTCACCTTGGTTGATTTTAACTCCCCTAAGGTCTTATTAAAACATGCAACGTGTGTTGCCGAACAATCCACGGTATGGAGCAACATTCAGCAGCAAACAAGCATCCCCTTTTATCCCAGTGTCGCTACCGGGTGGGATGCATCTCCCCGTGGTGCACATCTGCAGGGTTTCAAAATCAAAAAGTTCCCTTGGGCACCCGTGGTGATTGATTCAAACCCAATAGACTTTAAAAAAAACATGGAAATGGCCAGCCAATGGGCTAAAAATAAACACGTAGACATCCATGTTGCCAGTTGGAATGAATGGAGTGAAGGACATTATTTGGAACCCGATTTACGTCATGGCACAGCATACCTGGAAGAGCTATTATGTATTAAAAAATGTCATTAGCTTTGCATATGATTGAAATGATTTCTTTTTTTAAGCAACACGGGTACTATCATGGTAAAGCAGCGTTACCCCTCGATTTGGTGGAAACATTTAAATCCGAATTCGATCCAATTTTCGCAGAAAAGCAAAAACATTTCTACGCTAGATTTACTGAACCTGGAATGTATGGCGCTAACCATGATATAAATCGATGGAACATGTTGCTGCCATCGGAATCAAGCATGTTGTGTAGTGCATTTTTTGCGCAAGAAGAACTTTTTAACACCCTGAAATCGGTATTTCATGGAGACTTTTCATTGGTCTTTTTTTCCTCTGACATTTCATCGCCTGGCTCAACATTTCAAACCATACATCAAGATGGAAATGATTTTGCCGTAGCGCTCAATGTACCACTTGTCGATTCAAATGAAGTGAATGGCGCCACCCAGATTTATCCGGATACCCATCGCATTTCAAGCGATTCCGAATTCACCAACGAATCTAATGAATTCACAGACGAGCAAATTATTGCACGGGCAAATGCACTGAATCCACTCACATTGGATGTAAAACGAGGTGATTATACCTTAAGAGACTTGCGTTTAATACACCGTGGTACACCAAATAATACGGATGAACATCGCCCGTATTTATCTGCGATTTTTCTCCCATCAAGCCGTAATGAAGCACCAAGTTTTGAGGTAATTCTTGAAGGGCTTGAACTTTTCAAGCACATGAAAAAAGAAGCGTTTCCAACAGGTAATTCGGCCTTAATTGATTTTGCCAATACGTTTGGACGCTTGGTAATGGCACATTCATTTTCCGACCGAATACAGCGTCCCATTCCGAAAAATGTAAGTGATCAACTCCATGAAGACGCACTGTATTGCCTACGATTTGCAAAATTTGAAGATGAGGCATTAAATGATCGTATTGTACGCAATGAACCCTTAAGTGAGGCCTTAAAAAAAGAAATAGAACAGGCAAAGAATACCTTTAATGAGTTGATGATGGATTTGTAGGGACAAGCATCCCTTAGTATCTTCATGTTCAATAATTTGATTAACTTGCCTTATGGATCGAATTAAATTTTTAAATCAACTCGCGACATCCACGTGTAAATATAATTTTGGTGCGGGCGTTCCACCATTGGAAGATTATCCCGTATTGAATGAAATCGAATGCTACGAGACCTTTATCAAAGCCTATCCGAATGCCCCCATTAAACAATATCATCAAACGGATGGCTTTTTAGGAGAACTTGGCTCCCATGTGTTTCAAGAAGATGGTTTTTCTAATGTTCAAGCTTCGAATATTGTTATTACCAATGGAGTACAAGAGGCAATCACACTCGCGTGTTGGCTTTTTAAAAACAATACGATTGCGTGCACGGATCCCTGCTATCCCGGGCTTTCAGACCTTGTTGGGTTAATGGGTAAAACACCACTGTTCCTTCCCGAAACGGATTGGATTAGCTCCTTAGAAAAACTCCCAAAAGGCTCATTATTTTATTTAAGTGCCGATTTTGCAAATCCAACTGGTAAACGAATTACGTTAGATGAACGAAAGCAAGTGCTTGCAATCGCTGAAAAAAATGACTTTTATATTTTTGACGATGCGACCTATCGTCCGTTTTTTTTAGACCACTCCTTACCCTCCTTAGTATCCTTGGCTCCTGAGCGGGTATTTCATTCGATTTCTTTCTCTAAAATTCTTTCGCCTGGACTACGCATTGCCATGACCCATGTACCAAATACATTTCGTGATGCATTCTTGTCTCTTAAGGCCAATGTCAGTTTAAATAGTTCTGGGTTCACCCAAGCAATTGTGGGTGGTTGGCTACTAAAGAATGATTTCAGCTTAAGTAAGCACCTGGATGCGTTTAAGAATCTCATGCGCAATAAACAAGAATTTTTTCATGCGCAGCATGTGCCGTATGCCGGTGGTTTCTTTGTTGAAATGACACTGCAACATCCGTCAATCGATTTATCCTGGTGCGCGGAATTATTGGCTAAAGAAGACGTAGCAGCATGTCCGATGAGTATGTTTTCTGATAACTTAACACTTCATAATAAGCTACGTTTAGCCATTGCTAAAATTTCTCTTGAAAACCTTAAGGTAGGCTTCATGAAAATCCATAACTTTGCAAGCTCGTGATTATTAAGGAACATTCAGGAATTAAATTTGTAGAACTATTCGTTGGAATGGGGAAAATGGTGTCGTGGTGGCATCAATATGCCCTTGGTTTTCAACTTAAGGGTCAACGGATTTACCAAGGGGTGCACGGCAAAGAAATTACGTATTGGATGCAACAGGGGAATGCGAATTTACTCATTACGTCCGCACTTGAACCTGCTGCGCATGACGTCGTTTCTTTTGTAGACCGGCATGGAAATTCGATCAAACGATTTGCTGTAGAGGTAAATAATATCGAGGAAACCCTAGCGCATTTAAAAGCACAGAAGGCGATATTCCTCAGTGACATTACCACCATTGAACACCTTAACGAAAAAGCGCATTACCTTCGAATTAAGTTGTTCGACGATAATGAAATCATGTTGATTGAAACGATCAGTTCCAAGGGACCTCTTCCGGGGTTCGAGGAAGTCACTGATGAACTCACCCAATACACACCAGAGATCCTTGGTATTGACCATCTTGCCTCTGTTGTACGTGTAAATGAATCTGAATTTTGGAATGAATATTTGTCAAAGAATTTAGCCTTGGATCATATTCAAACCATCGGGGAAGAATTTTTCGCAAACCTACTTACTGGTATGAAAATGAATGTTTTTAGCAGTAAACACGCGAACATAAACAAAGTCATCGTAGAACCCTTACCTGAAAAAACAAGGAAATCTCAAGTCGATGTATTTCTTCAACACAACCTTGGCACCGGGATTCAACATTTAGCGTTTGAAGTACGGGATTTAATCACCGTAGTTAATGGATTTAAACAACGTGGTGTTTCGTTTACTAAGGTACCCGAGGCTTACTATGTAGCCATTGAAAAAGAATTCCCTGAACTCCCGATTTCATTAATGAAAGAAGCCAATATTTTGTGTGAAAAAGATGGGGACAAGCTTCTGCTGCAAGTATTTACAGAACCCATTGGCGATCGACCTACCCTCTTTTATGAATTCATCCAGCGGGTAAATGACTATGATGGGTTTGGTGTGAATAATGTCCATCAATTATTTAAATCTTTGGAAATTCAATTAAATGGTGACGTCTGAGATTGCTGATTATTCTGGCTTGCATGGAACTCCTTCCGACTATTTTTCACCCACCTCGGTAGCCCAACTGAAGGATTTTCTTAAAAACAACCCCTTAAAAGTAATTCGTATTGGTGGTGGATTAACCGGTGTGAGTGGCGGTGCCGTACCCCTATCGCATGAATGCTTTCTTGATTTATCAAAGTTAACAGCGATCGAATGGTATGATGAAGATGCGGGAATTATACAGTGTGAAGCTGGAGTTACGATGCATGATTTATTGCAATTTGCTCAGTCAAAAGGTTGGGATTTCCCGGTAATTCCCGGGAGTTTAAATCAGGCCACCATTGGAGGAATGGTAGCATGTAATGGCGGCGGACCACGATCTTTAAAATATGGGAAAATAGGAAACTACATGTTAGCCTTGGATATTCTTACCCCTACGGGAGAAACAATCCACGTTGGTGGAAAAGCAACCAAAATTTCTCAAGGAATTTCTGACAAGTCCATTTGGATTGGTTCAGAAGGAACACTCGGGATTATTACAAGTTTGCTTATTCGTTGCACTCCTCAGGTTCCTCCCCTACACTTCAAACGCATTGCATGTCACTCATTAACTGAATTAATGAATGTAATTCCAAGTTTACTCAAACTCGACCCAAGCATTTTGGAACTTGCCTCAAAGGATGCATTAAAATTCACCTCGAACGTCGATGAACATGTCATCTGGGTTGGATTTACCAATCCGACAGAAATTTCATTCCAAGCATCGTTTAATATCACCGATGAATCAGAAGCTATACTCGAAGAACGCTTCAACATCGGTCATAAACTCCAAGGGTACAAGCCCTTTATAGATTTAGACGTAAGTTTTCCAATAAAACATTCCACAGCAGCAGTTAATGCGTTAAGCCAATTGCTCGATGAACATGAGTTAGAACACATAGTTTTTGGTCATGCGGGGGACGGAAACTACCACATACATGTATTTTTTGATGACAACCGCATGGTCTGGGAAAATATTCAGCAGAAATTTGATGAAATAATCACCTCGCACGAAGGATTTATATCCGGTGAACATGGCATTGGAAGGATACACAGCGAACGATATAAACGCACGGTATCAGATTGGAATAAAAACATATATACCGCCTTAAAATCCTGTTTAGACCCTAACAATCAACTCCCTTCTTTGATTTGAAAATACAACCCGTTCATTTGGCTTTAGCGCATATTCAGCACGAATTCCAAGATGAGTTGGCACTAAATGACCCCTACATTGAAAAGATTAAAGATGAAGTACGTAAAAAGGAATCTATCCTCGCGCGTCAATTATTAAACTCCTTATGTGAAATTAATGTTGGAAGCTCGTTACACCAACTGGATTTTCGCAAAACGAACCAAGGTCAACCCGTTATAAACAAGGGATTCTGTTCCATAAGTCATACACACGGCTGGGTGCTTGTTGGGATTTCCAACTTACCGTTCGGATTGGATATTGAGCGCATAGAGCAACAAGAAATCGATTCGTTATCTGTTGCCTTTGATCATGATCATTGGGATGAGCTTCGCGGCCATGAACAACAAATTATTGCGGATTTTTCTGCTAAGGAAGCAATTTCTAAACGGCGTGGCACGGGATTTTTAGTAGATCCAAAAACTATTTATTTAGGAGCCGATGAGTTTATTGCGCAGCAATATTTCCAAATCAAGGATGACGAAAATTATATAATCTCGATGTGTACCACCGGTAAACCGAGTTGGCGCTTTGATAAGTTGAATAAATTGTGCAAATTAGTAACCACCTATGAAGACTGATATTGAAGCGTTGATTAATTCTTACCAAGAAAACGGGTACGCCTTGTTGCCGGAAGTCATTAACGAATTGCCTGATTTCGAAGCGTTGATTGATCAAGATACCGAAAAAGTATATGAAAAAGACGAATGTACCTTACGATCAATCTATGGATTTCAGAATAATTCTACATTTATTAAATGGCTAAAAAGCTGCTCAATAATTAAAGAAATCACCCAAACGCTTCTCGGAGAGCAGGTTTATTTGCACCAAACTAAGGTGAATCTAAAAAACCAAAACGAATCTTCAGTTTGGCCTTATCACCGTGACTTCCCTTTTTGGAAGGTATTTGATCATTTTCCTGATAACCAATTTCTAAATGTGGTTGTTTACTTGGATGATGTCTTTGAAGGATCGGGTGAATTAAAGGTAATTCCTAAAAGCCATAACCATTTCTTAGCCAGAGAAGCTCAGGATGAGCAAATTGATTATTCACTGGAAGGGAGCGCATCCAGTGATTTACTTTTCAGTTTTTCAGCGGACGAATTGGAGATGTTTGGTTCCTCCTATGGAATCGATTCCACGATCGGCCGGAAAGGAAGTTTATTGATTTTTAATCCAAACCTTATTCATGGTTCAGGAAATTCTTCGATAGATTACTCTAGAAAAATAATGATCTTAACGTTTAATTCTTGCAGTAATATCCCCGTGGATCAGTCAAAAAGACCCAACTATCTTTGCAATATAAATCGAACCCCAATCACATGGTAATGAATTACTAAGGATTAAAATAAAGTAATCAATGAAAATTATTAACAACTTTATTTCTCGAGATTTAAATCATTTAGTTATTCCTCGTAAAATTAACCTGGATATTCCCAGTAGTCTTTCAATGATGACAACTGAGGATAAAGTACCACGTAGATTTATGTTTGCAAATGAATTCCTGAAATATGTAACATTAAATTGATACTTATGGAAGAGGATTCTAGACTTGTTTTCCATAAAGAACGGTTGTTTGAAAACATTGATTTTATGAATGATTTCATGGAGCGACGAAATCTAAATTGGACCTTCATTATTAAAGCATTTTACAATTATCCAGAATCCTTTATTACGGAACTCACGAAATCGTCTTGTAAGAGTATTGGAAGTGATAACAATATTCATTTACACCTTGTTAAATTAAACAATCCGACCATTGAAACTTGGTATCTTAACTATGATGGAAAAAAAGTATCAAGTCAATATATTGATGTTGACCTTACTCATTCAAAAGACAACTTAAGCAAACGTACTTGCCTAATGTTAGCAATAGACCCTTTGAGACATGGGGCAACTTATACCCCCGATTTAACGTGTGAAAAATATGGAGCATACCTAGATTGTGAAAACATCCCGAATAAGAAATATTTTGATGCGTGGAAAAAACTAAAGTTACCCCCAGAAAAAACGCAAAGTTTAGGGACGTCAGTGTCCTTTAAAGAGTTAGACTTTTTAATATCAAATGGTATTAATCATTTCAGGCTCGGTGAAATAATTTTAACAGGAAAGAACATCACAGATCAAACAATAATTAGTGGTTTAAGAACAGATGTGTTCACAAGTAAACGAATTATATCGTATTTTTCCATCACTAAACATTCAACGTAACAATCATAAGACTTAATTAACGTGCACACAACTATACATGGACTAAAACCTGAGGAAGATTCGTTTGGGAATAACATTTTTGAATCCTACAATTCTGGAAACTTATACAGTGGACATGAAATTGAGGAGCGAAGTGACGGCAGATTCATTCTTAATGGTGATAGTAATTCCTATTTTGAACCATTTGAAGAATGGACCTCAATACAAAAACAGATTGCTCCTACACTAACAGGAAGAATATTAGATGTTGGCTGTGGGGGAGGAAAACATGCGCTTTATTTCCAACAACAAGAGCATGAGGTTTTTGCAATGGATAATTCGCCTAAAGCAATAGAAACATGTCAACTCCGTGGAATTCGGAATACCTTGATTTGTGATGTTGAACATCTTCATTTATTAGCTGAATCACACATATTCGACCATATCATATTTTGGGGAAATAATCTTGGATTATTTCAAAGTGAATCATTCTTTTTTTATCTCATGGAATTGTTAGAAGTATACACGCATGAAAACTCCATATTGCATTTGGAATCAATGAGTCCCTATACTGAAGGATTTTTAGATCAAGAAACCGTTGATTATGTAAATCAAAATTTCGAAAGGAAACGCTTAGGCGGTCAAATGAATGTTAGAATAAGATACAAAAAGCATGTAACTCCATGGACAGATTATTTGTTTTTATCCATTGACGAATTAAAACGCCTCGTGAATCTGACCAACTGGGAAATAGCGCATATATTTGAAGATGAGTGTACAAATCAGTACATTGCTCAATTGAAGAAAAAGAAAAATAAGTAGGCGAAAACGTTGGGATATGGATGGGAAATTTTACTGGTTAGCATATTTACAAAAAATTTATTCAGGAGTACGATTAATACATACCGCATCGGAAGAATTAGAAATCAACTATATTTTACCCAACATATATAAAACCGGGTGTAAAGGCAAGATTAATAATGGTAAGCTTCACTAGCTATAAAAATTACAGCGCTTCCTTCCTTGGGTTCAAGGGTACCTTTGGTGAAAAGAATAGAACCATAGGTCTAAAGAGTCTTATCCAGTTCACCCAGTTAGCCAGCCATTTAAACCAAGAATTCTAAACAAATGCATAGCCATTGGCAATCCTACAGTGAATCAGGATTAGATGCTCAAGGTATCTACTCCCTATCCGATAAAACCCAAATAGATATTAAAATACCGAGCACATTTATCTCGTTATCAAAGGGTAAATTAAGCCTGGCAAAGATTCTATTATCAAGCGCAATTTATGAAGCACTTTGGAAATCTTACGCGCACTCGATCCACGTTGCATATACCATAGAACGCAAGGCCATCCCATTGAATTTCAAGGGAGTCGGAGATATAAAACACGCGGCAAAAATCGTACTTGAGCACGCGCGTTTGTTACATGCTGAACTTGATGAAATCCCTAAATTAAATCCTAAAGGAATCCTAGTTACTGATACAAACAGCTACCAAGATTCAACCTGGAGTATTTGCATTACGATCCATGAATCCTTGGATTATCTAACACTTAGCGCGGGGAATGCGCTCCAACCCATGTGTATTGAACTGATTACACAGGCCTTTGACATTGACCTTTGTTTAACCGAGGAATCCCTGAGCAAATTAACGCCCATCGTGAAGTCAGGAATGGAGTTTTCCGACCGATCGTTTACAACATACAACCAACTGATTACCGATGCGTGGAATTTAGTTTTCGATCACCCCGTGAATCTCGTTGCCAGTTATTTTGCAAACGGCGGGGACTCGATCCAAGCGATTCGATTTTTATCTAAAATCAAGTCCTTTGGTTACGATGGAGATTTCGGAGAGCTCTTAACGATTCCAAGCATCAATGGGTGGGATATTAAAGAAAACAAGCGAAAAGCTGCCCCTGCATCAGAACATGAGACAAGATACCCCTTGTCCATAATGCAAGAAAAAATTTGGAATCAACGCAATGATTCAAGCAGCGGGGTTTACCATGAACAATTCCTGTTTGAATTAAGTGCCCATCCGTCGGTAGATAAAATGGCCGAAGCATTCAAGAACTTATGGTGGGCATATCCCCAGCTTCGAATTGGAATCTCAAACCAACAAGGCCAGTGGATCCAGGAGGTTAATTCATGGAAACCAGATTTTAGAGCGCTGGGTGAAGTAGATGAAATTAACCGGATTCTGAGCGATGACTTACAAGAGGGATTTCCGGCGCAATTGATGCGCTGTCAGTTTTTTACTTGCAAAGAAACCTCCTACTTTTTGTGGTCACATCATCATGTTTTACTTGACGGATGGAGTGTTGGCTTGTTAATTCAGGCATTTATAAAACTGGTTGACACAACGGACCTGCTTAATACGCAACCGAATTATCAATTCTTAATTCATCAAGAGGAACAGCAACTACTCACTCGTTCTAATCAATTTTCTTGGGATGATTTTTTTCGAACGCATGAGGCACAACATTTCAACGGATCGAACAGTGATCACGTCCAATTTTCAGAGTACTCCCATACGCATGAATTTAGCACCTTGGCTTCCTTTTGCGCTTTGGAAGGATTTACACCCCAACAGTTGTTCTTGAGCGCCATCAGTATTACAAATTTTTCACTTACGGGTAAGCATAAGTCCTATATTCATGGCATTTCATCCGGACGTTCTATTTTACCTGAACATGCTGAACATGCCATTGGTTTACTCATTAAAAATATTCACCTTGGTTGGGCCTGGGAACCTACCGATACGCTGAGAACCATTGTAAGTAAGGTGGTCGAAGGACAAACCTTTGGTTTAAGGATGGAGCACATGCCGCCGAATGGCATGCATCATGGGTTAGAAATCCCTGATTTACTCTTTGTTTACGAGAATTATCCCTACGATAAGGTGGTAGGAGAGCAGCTTGCAGGCACCTTAGTTCATAATCAAGAACGCACAGGGTATCCGCTTACACTATTGGTTATGCCCAACGGTAACCTTATTCAATTTAAGGTTATTTATAACGAACATCGGTTTAGCCAAACCCTCGTTAAATACTTGATCAGTCAGATTAAAGAAACCATGACGCTGTTCTTTTCAGACTTGGATCAACCATTAATTAACCAAACACACACCTCAAAGGCCGAACCGAGTGATCATTTCCCGCATTGGACAAAGGAAGTGGATCGGCAGCTAGCAGATGGAGTCATGCACACAACACATGGGGTGAGTAAAGAATCCATACATGCACAGACAACCTTGCAGTTGGTTCATCAAGTAAATGAGGTGCTTTCGCCCTACGAAAAAGGCAGTCGAATTGCACTCATGGGAGCGCAAAGCGCTTATACGCCGAGCTTAGTTTATGCCATCATGCGCTCAGGCTACAGCTATGTACCCATTAATCCAAGTTGGCCAGCAGATCGGATCGAACAGGTGTTAGACATCGCCTCATGCCAAGCACTGATTTATTTAGAATCCTTAGAAAGCAAGACCCCTAACATTCCAAGCCTTTCTTTGGATGAAATTCTTACATCATCTGAAAACAAGCAGTTAACTGAATTATCGCAGCAACAAGAAGCCTATGTTCTCTTTACCTCGGGATCAACGGGTAATCCAAAAGGTGTCAGTTTAAGTCATAAGAATTTATCCGCTTTTTTTCATGCATGCCTTGTGCATGTAAATGCATCAAATGTCAATCACATTTTTAGCTTAACCAACCTCGGATTTGACCTCTCCTTATTTGAGAACTTGTACGGATTTTACATTGGAAAACCGATCGTGGTTGTTCCGAGTTTATCTGACCTTGAAACGGCTATATCAAATTTCCCATCGGGTCTTTTAAACACCGTGCCTTCCGTGCTCTCTCGCCTTCAAGTGCATGAAATAAAGCAACTAGCTGTAGTGCATAGCGCAGGAGAACCGTTTAGTGAGTCCTTGTGGATGCACTTAAAAACTGCCAATCCAGCCTTAGCTATTAAAAATTGGTATGGCCCGACAGAAACTACCACCTATTCATCCATCATTGATTTAACGAACGAATTTATTCCAGCCATTGGTGTAGCGTTAGCGCATGAAGAAATTCGAGTATGTAACGCGCGGCTTCAAGAGGTGCCCGATGAAATCGAAGGAGAACTCATCATTGGCGGGGAAGGCGTGGCACGGGGCTACCTCAATGCCTCAGGCGGTTTTTACACTCAACATGGAAAACAGTATTACCGAACAGGTGATTTTGGCAGCAAACGCAATGGGCTTCTATATTTAAAAGGCCGAACCGATCGTCAAGTAAAACGATTAGGACAACGCTTTGAATTGGGCGAAGTTGAAGCCGGCATACTCAAAACGTTCATTCAGGTTAGCCGCGTACGCTATGTAGTTGCCAATCATCGGTTCATCCTTTTTATCGAACATCCTGACACCAACAGTTCAATCGCAGCGTTCAAGGAATTTTTATTACAGAAATTTCCCGCGTATATGCGTCCCGACCACATCCAATTGCTTGCTGAATTTCCTGAGAACAGCAATGGTAAAATTGATGACAAAAAGCTGATACAACTCGTTGAAACAAGCATGGATAGCGAAGAGCATCGAGTGGACCAATCAACGGAGTTATTAAAAAAACTAAAGGAAATCCAATTGTTTGAATCCCTGAACGGGGCATACGGATTTATTGAACAAGGTGGGGATTCCATCTTAGGCTTACGAATGATTGGTAAGTTAAATGCCTGGGGGTATGAAGCCCAACTTAACGAATTACTCAACGCGAATACCTTAACTGAATTTTTCCAAGGCATTGAAACAGCGAACAAGGTGGAAGTCCGAAGTAACGAATTAGCACTAACTCCTATTCAGCATTGGTTCACATCGGCATATCCAGGCAATAAAAATCATTTCAACCAATCCATACTTCTTGAAATTCACATCCCCGTATCCCCAGAAGAACTCGGTAGCCTAGTTGCTGCTACATTTTCTGCATTTCCGCTTTTGAGTCAAGTGTACGGGGAAACTTGGAGCGGTGGAAAACCCCCAACCGTCGTCATTGAACATGTCGCATCAACCGAAGAAGTAACCGCATGTTGTCAAGTAATTCAATCTTCATTTGATCTAACAAACGGTCCAATTGCAGGCGCCGCAATAATGACCGTAGCAGAAAAGACCTTGCTCTTCATCGCGATGCATCATTTCTATTGCGACGGATTTTCATGGAGAATTTTACTTGATGAATTAAAAAACAGAATGCAAGGAAATGGAATGACCTATGGCGGGACCGAGGTATTCGCTCAGGTTCAACAGGTGCTGAAAAATAAGGTTGAATCCGAGACAAGCCCACTGCGCTCGCTTTTAAATCCATTTAAGGATTGGCAGCCAAGTTCTTATCGTGAATCGTTGTATGTTTCCTTTGATTGGGAGAAGGAACAAACTGATTTATTTATGCGGCAATGGGAAACGAACCTTCACGTAAATGAAAAATTTCTCTTTTTTGTACTTGGTGCATGGATAAGGGAAGGCCTTCCTATTGCTACACCCATGCTTGAAACCCACGGACGATCCTATGAAGGCATTCCAAGCTTAGCGGAATCCTTGGGTTGGTTTACGCAGTTTTATCCCATTGATATTGAGCCTGAAATCCCTATGGATGAATTATTAACTCACGTTCGTGGTTCCTATGAAGAGGCGATTGCTTATCAACTCACCTACATGGGAAGCGCGGATTATGCACAACCGTGCTATCCGCTTTTATTAAATTTCTTGGGAAGCTTTGATGAAAATTGGGGAGGAATCGCAAGTCCTTCCATGATTTCGCAAGGAGAAATGGTTGATCTGGGGAACACCATGTTAGCTCAGGTAGAAATAAATGCAATGATTGTGGAAGGAAAACTCCGTTGGATGATGCGTTCACATCCTTCATTTAATTTAACTTCGTATATGAATGCATTTCAATTATTCGCCAGCACCCAACTGAATGCCGCCTCCTCGATTTCAGCCCATGTTGATGATTCGATTGACCTGGAAGACCGCAATGCAATCGAAGACTTATTGAATGGCCTCTAATGAATAAAGAAGATATTTTATCGATTGTTCCCCTGCTCCCCGCGCAACAGTTCATGCTCAGTGCGAGCCTAAAAGGAAAAACGTCGGAATATATTCAACAATTAGTTTTTGAAGTACGCGACACTGATTTTGAAAAAATATCGCGTGGAATTTCAAGTTTGATTGAAACGTATGAGTGCTTGAGAGCCCATATATTATATGAAGGCCTGAAGCAAGCCGTATGGGTAAGCCTAAAACATTCAAAACCTCAAATAACCTCTTGTCAGTGCACCGAATCGGCCATAAGTCAACACATCCTTTCCATCAGAAATAAGGGATTCGATTTACAAAAAGAACCGGGACTGAGGTTCGATTGGTTTGAAACGCCGAAACAATCCATCCTACTCATTACTAACCATCACATTTTATTTGATGGGTGGGGAAGACAGCAACTTTTAACAGATTTTATTCAACTGTTGTCGTCACCGAACCTCTTTTTACCACAACGCACCATTAAAGCCTGGTACGAAAGGTGGAAAGCACTTAACCATGAAATGGCTCAAGCAGCCTACCAATCATACTTGCTACCCTTCGAATCGGTTGCCCAACTGACCGAAATTGGTGCTGGCTTGGAGGGACTTTCAGAACATTCCACGAAAATTCCCCTTCCGGTGGTTCGGGAATTCGCGCAATCGCTTGGATTAACGCAGGCAGAATATATCAATTTCACTTGGAGTTGTTTCATTGCCGGCTGGACTAATAATCCAAGGGTTCAATTTGGCGTAGTGAAACAAAACGGACTCATTGAACAAGTTACTCACGGTTTTGGCTTAGCAATTCAAACCTTGCCGTTGCAATTTCAGGCTGCCTTGGATGCTTCCCCCGAAGAACTCATCTCATCCTTTAAATCACGTGAACGGAGCATCGCTTCCTTTCCATATGTAGATATTACCGATTCAAAGTTTAATGGGATTTCTTTCAATTTCCTAATCGCATTTGAGAATTACCCGTTAACGAAACAACTCGATGCTGCGGCTTCAACATTCAAGTTACTAGAAAGTTATGACTTCACGGAATTTCCTTTAAGTCTCGCCATCACGCCGGAAGACGAATCGCTTCATTTTCAATGGCATTTCAACCCATCCATACACAGCCCTAGTCAAATAGAAACCGTTTCGATGGCCTATATGGATTACCTAACGACGTTCCAGAAACGCTTTGATAAACCGATAAGAAATACCTGCCCTTTTAAGACCAACAACTATCCATCTATTGATGTAGCGAGTTTTTTTGAAGACATAGAACAAGGGCTCATTGCAACTCATCGGATTGAATCCTATCATAAACTCATTGAGGCATTCAAGGTGAATAACACCTCGCGCATATGGATTTATGGCGACAAGCATCCGTCCATGGATCTGGTTATGTTGGCCGCATGGAAAGCGAATACGACCGTACTTATGGTTAACGAAAAGGAAAGCGATGACTTTATTACCTCGCTTTATGCGCAATGTGCACCCGACGTAATTTTCACTGCCTATCCAGACCATCGGCTCTTATCCTATATATCATTAGACACGCTGGATCTTAGCTCGATTTCTCCTGCTAGCCAAAAAATAAATCCCGAGGTTGCTTTGGCAATTTGTACTTCAGGAAGTACGGGAACGCCTAAGGTGGTGCAATTATCCATAGCAAACCTTGTTTCATTTTTGAATGCGTGGAAAGAAAAACTTCCCTGGCGAGCGCAGGAACATTTTGGCGTTATTGCCCATCCTGCCTTCGATATTGGGGTTGCGGAGCTCATCTTCCCCCTATGGCAAGGTTGGAAGAGCACCTTAATCACCAAGGAAATCTTAGCCAATGCGGATGAACTGATTCGGACATTTGATGAAATAACCGCATTTCATATGGTCCCTACCTTGTTGGCTCAATGGATAGACACTGTTCCAAGCGACCAAAAACCACGCATCATTATGACTGGCGGTGACCGGGTACCACCAAGCATTCAATCCAGCCTGAAACGTAAATTTCCAGGAGCCATCCTCTTTCAATTTTACGGTCCTTCGGAATGTAGTGTCCTCACGAGTGGCTTTGAAAACAAGGGCCAATTCCCTCAGGAAAGACTACCTCTTGGTACACCATTCTCCAATGCAAGCATCCATATTGTTACCCCCGAATTGAGGCCTTGTTCTCCGTTTGAGGAAGGAGAAATAGTAATTTCTGGCCCTGCGGTAGGTCTTGGATATGCCAATGAAACATCAGAGGCATTCTTTACGGTCAATGATGAACCCGCCTATCGAACGGGAGACCGTGGTCTTGTCGATACGGATGGGCACCTGTACTTTAGAGGAAGAACGGATCAACAAATTAAAATAAATGGACAACGCATCGAATTAACGCGAATTGAACAAGCATTAATTCAATGGTCAAAAATTGAACGGTGGTGTATCGTATACAAGACTCCCATACTTTCCGCATTTTACCTTGGGAATGCTGAACAGCTTCCGCCTAAAGATGGCTTGTTTGCGCTTCTTCCTGCCTATGCAATCCCCCAGCTCATCGAAGGATTGAAAGAATTTCCGACCAATAAAAATGGAAAAATAGATCACGGCGCCTTGGGCCTTTACGTGGATCGTTTGGTAGCGAATCAACCGGTTAAAACCTTAGCGGTAGAATACCTGGAGATCTTTGAGGCCATATTCCCAGGGCGCAAGATAGATGCAACGCTCGGGTGGTTTGCCAATGGGTTTAATTCCATTGACGCGATGAAACTAAGCGGGAAGATTAAGAAAACACTGGAAAAAAACATACCTATTCAAGCGATATTAACGTGTATGCATCTCGCTCAAATCCCTTCCCTCATGGAGGCAGGTGGATTAGAACAATCCATTCCCATAACCTCAGGAATGAAGGTACATGAAGCTGCTGCTCGCATGTTTTTTCTATCGGAAAGTGATGCGCAATTTGCGAAAACGTATTGGATCCATAGCGGATTCATTCTGCCTTATGATGCGCACTTTGAAGAATTCTTAAGCGCATGGATAAAGGCGCAAGAAGTATTGGCCCTGCGTGTCGAATCCACAAAGGCAGCCTATTATTGGACCGCTGGGAATATCTCATGTTCACGCCTAGAAGCAGATTGTTCAGCATCTTTTATAGCTGCGATGGAAGCACGGGATCATTCGCCCTTTGAGCATTTAATTTATATCTATTATACGCCATTGGCCGACGAAATACTTGTTGGTTTTAGCATTCATCACGGCTTACTTGATGGCTTAGGGACACAACAACTTTTTAGCGCGTTGTTTAAAGACTACACCGCTGATGCGATTGTGCCATTAGTACTGGTTGAACCTGAAACAGAACCTGTGGATGTGCAGTTTTGGAAGCCGTATCTTGAGAACGTTACCTTGCATAAACTTCCCTTTGAACGAATTCAAAAGAACCAAGGCAGCGCGCGCATCAAAATAAAACTCACAGCGAAGCAACAGGAAAAACTCCGGGATTGGAAAGCCGAATTCGCTTGCTCAACCTTTGAAGCGGGGCTCATTGGTTGGATTCGTCATTGGCATCGTTATTTTCCTGAATCCACCTTTTCAACGGGAATAATAGTTTCCACACGCAGTGCATGGAATGACCACGAATTAGTAGCCATGTCTTCGAATAGCTTGCCTTTCGTAGTACGTACGGATAACCCTCAGGACATTTTAACAGACTGGAAAACGCTGCAACAAAAAGCCAAGCAACCCTTTGCTGACATCGCGGCATTAGAGACCAATAAACAGCACCAAGGCACACCTTTTTTTAATACCAGTTTCGTATATAACCAATGGGAAGCAGAACAAGGAGTCAAACCCTTACACACCACTGCGACTGAATCGGCTTTCGATGTTTCCTTAGATTTTATGGAAGAAGGAAACCAGTTATATTTTCAATGGGAATTCAACCCAAGAAAATTCAGTTTAGAAGCCATGCAACAATTCCACAACAACTATTTTCAAGAATGTGTTGCGGTGGAGGAATATTCAATTGCCCAAGCGAACTCCTTAACCCAGCAATGGCAGTATGTGGTGGAGCAGTTTGGTGAACGACCTGCCATCAGTCAAGGATCGCTAACGCTTACTTATGCCGAATTGAACCGAGAAATTCAAGGAATTCAAGCGCTAAACGCTGGCTACAACGCCGGAATTGTACCCTTACTGCTCGAACGAAATCCACATCATATTGCATTTTTAATGGCTTTATTACTGGATGGTATTCCCTTTATTCCGATCGATGCTGAAACCCCAAACGAACGACTGCAACTCATCGCAGCACGTTGTGGTAACCCAATTCATGATGCGAACGAATTACACGTAGTTCGAGGTGAACAGCAAGCAATAGATTCCACCCTATGCTATGCGATTGCAACATCCGGAACTACCGGTGTACCTAAATTAGTAGGAGTTAAACGCAGCGGCTATGAAGCGGCCCTTGTTGCTTGGACCGAGCAATATGAAATTAAAAGTACGGACCGCATCTTGCAAGCGGCCTCCTTCTCTTTTGATGTCTTCCTGGGTGATCTTGGTCGTGCATTATTTAATGGTGCTTGCATGGTATTATTAGATGCCTACCAACGAAAGGATCCTCAGTATATACTCGATGTAATCAAATCAGAGCGCATTACCTTGTTCGAGACCACGCCCCTAGTGGTGCGCTGGTGGATGCAAGAAAAAAGCTTGGATTTACCCAACTTGCGACTGCTAATCGTAGGTTCTGATAGCTGGAAAATTGGTGAAATGAAGGCCTTAATGGACATGATGCCATCTCAAACCAAGGTAATAAGTTCTTATGGCCTATCGGAAACAACCATCGATAATTCCTTTTTCACGTGGCGCACGGAATACCATAGCAATACCGTAGTTCCTATTGGGGAATCCATGCATCATACAACACTTAGCATTTGCACTGAAACGGGCAAGCCACTTCCCGACGGAATGGAAGGATTGCTGTGTATTGATGGTCCGTGTGTTGGCTTAGGGTATTATCAAGCCCAAGGTTGGAGTCATTCCGAGGGGCCATGGATCACAGCCGATCGCGGCGTAAAGGACGAATTTGGACAATTTCATTTCATAGGAAGAGCTGACAAGCAGGTAAAAATCAGGGGACAACGCCTAGAATTAAACGAAGTGGAACGCATATTCGGCAGCATTCATTCAAGCATACACTGGGTTGCGTTTTGCTTTCAATCCGGATATTCTAGTGAATTAGGAATTGCCTACCAGGGGAACTTAACATCGGAAGAAAAGCAGCAGCTAATCCAGCAACTCGCCTCAAGTTATCCAAGCTATTATGTGCCATCCGCATGGATACATGTAGAGGCATATGAAATGAATCAAAATGGAAAAATAAATGTCACCCCCTTGGTGGATCAAGCAGAAAAGGAGGTTCAACGTGTTGATGGCTTAGCAGTAGACGGCGATGCTTTTGAACGCATGCAGCAACTTCTGAAACAGCTATTCAATCGAGAGATACAAGCCGAAGACCATTTTTTTAGCCTAGGTCTTTCTAGTTTCGACGCCATGTATTTCGTGAGGGAATGGAACCGAATCAACCCAGACCAACTCCAAGTTTTTCAAGTGTTCGCTGCGCCGGACTTCTCAAGCTTGGCACAAGCGGTCATGTTGAGTACGCCTTTACCCCAAGTTTCTGAATTACCCTTAGCATATATACTAGCCAATGCAGCCCAAGAGGCAATTTGGTTTGAAATTCAGCAAAAAGATTCGAGCCTTTACAATTTACCGCACTTTATTGAATTGCCCGAACAAAATGCATCCTTTTTCGCGCTTATTGAAAAAACACTAAAGGCTTGCACTCCCTTATTTATGCGCTTTGAGTTATCGGATGAGGGCGTATTGAAACAATTCCCTATCCGTTCAGAAAACTACACGCTGGAGACCCTATCGATCAATCGAGATGCTTTAGCAACGTTTAAACGAAGAAGTTATCATGAACAGATCAATTTAACCCAAGGTCCTTCATTTATCGCCAAGTTGATAGATCTTGGAGATAGCACAATACTATATTTTAATCCGCATCACATCGTATATGATGGTGGATCGGATTCGGCTTTAGCTGAACTATTCCATCAAATTCAGCAGGGAGGATCACCGGTATCGCCGCTTCCTCAAAGAATTAAAAGCCCAACAGTTCCATTATGGAGACCTTACTTCGAGTTATCGACGCCTCCGAAAGTCATTCCTGGTAGGAAAACAAATGACCTCAGCCCTAACCTAATTGTTACCTTAAGTGCCGCGGATAAAGCGCAAATCGAGAGCCTTCAAGCGCAATGGCGCACAAGCCCCGCGGTGATTTATGCTACGTTACTTGGAACTGCGTTAGCTGCCTGTGAAATCCCGGTTTCGTGGTTATCGCTTGTGCTGGATACCCGAGATGAACCTTGCATTGGCATGTATATGCGCGCCTTTCCTTTTCCGATGGATACAAGCCAAGAAATCTCAGAACAGTTATCAAAAGGGAATGCGGCCTTGGAATTCCTATATCGACATAAACATTCCGTCATAAGCTACCCTGCTCAATGTTCACCTGAACGCTATCATCAAGTGGGCTTAGTAATTCAACACCCCACGGAACTCGCGGAAGGAACGGTGACGGAGGTAACGCAAGAATCTCGTCCACGACTTCCATTGAGTTTATACGTGGATACCTTAGGCGACAACATTCAACTTCGTTGGGAATTCGATGAGGGGTATTTTACAGCCCTTCAGGTCAGCGCAATTCAAGCGCAATTCCAACAGCATCTTTATGAACTGGTTGCACGAAATATTCAACGTTCAACGTATACCTTAGCGGAACATGTTTCCACGCATCAACCAGCGCGGTCTCGCCCGCATGAGGCCTTGAATACCTTATGGCAAAAATACCTAGGATTGAATGCTGGAAATGATTTTTTCCTATCGGGAGGAACTTCATTAAAGGCATTAATGTTCTTAAAAGAAGTAGAAAAAACGCTGAATAAGCGCATATCTATTCAAGCATTCTTTAGAGACCCCACGTATGAGCATATCGCATCAGACGTCCAGGTAAACACTAATGAACTGTTCTGGGAAATGCAGGAAGGTGAACAAGGGCATGAATGGTATTTCCCGCCAATTTTCGGATTGGGTTTGATCTTCAATACGTACCCCATTACAAGGGGACACAAGGCCTTGGCGTTTAACTATCCGCGGGCATTGGGTTACCAAACGGGAGGTAAGCGAATCGAAGAACTTGCAGCCTACTTAATGGAAAACCACCAACAACGCATGGAAATCCCGCAAACGATCGACCGCATAATTGCCTATTCGATGGGAGGGTTAATTGCATACGAAGTGGTTAAACTCTTAGAACAACGGGGTGTGAAAGTCAAAGAATTAGTGATTTGGGATAAACCTGCGCAGTTACGATACGAACCGGTTTATAATCGCACACTGCATCCTGCACTGCATGAATACGCAACGAAATTAGCACAAGACGAACAACATCAACTTCAAATCACTCAGTACTTAACGCTTCATCAAGAAATGATCGAAGAATACGTGCAAGTGGGGCAGATAACAAGTGATGTTACGCTATATTATTGTCCGGAAGGGTTTGATGAAGAAGCTATAGCAGATTGGAGCAAACTGACGCAGGGAACATACACCCTAAGTTCTTTAGCGAAGGGGATAAGTCATTATGACATTCCAATGCATTGGAAAAAAACATAGGTGAAACCAACTTATTTATTTCTCCGCCACCAACTCGTGTAACTTTCGCCTTTAAGGCGTGACTTTCCTCCTTGCTTAATGGTTCTTGACATGCGGCCAATCCCGTCTGTAGATCCTGTTCGTGTAGTGATCTGTTGACATTCGAACCCACACTTTTTACATTTCAGTTGCTTTACAGCGATAACCTGCAAGCCCCCTTTGTCAATTTTTGTCATTTCAACGCCATATTTTGACCAATCGGACACAATGGTCTCACTTTGTTCTTCTAACGCGTTGGATTTAAAACAATTGATACAGCGGTTTGCTACAAACCATCTGAGTAGGAACCACAAGATAACTCCTGTTACTATTACTCCGAATACCGGAATATCCACATATATATCCACATAGGCCACACCTTTGACAAAATAGGCAAGTAATTCATGTGAAACCGGAAGTACCACACATGCAATTGCAAGCCAGCCTGCCCAATTAAACATGAGGCGTAAAATCTTATAATTACGCTTTTGATTCGGGGTGAAATTCGAATCGGTAAATTTGTACATTGTGATGGGTTTATTCAAATTTAAAAAATCATGACCATTTACTTAGATTTCGACGGAACCGTGGTAGAGCACCAATACCCCGCGATAGGTGCTGAAAATCCCCACGCCATTCGGGTAATTCGGGCCTTACAAAATATAGGGCACGCCATCATTCTTAATACCTTCCGAGCCGACCTGAACGATGGAAGTTTGGAAGAAGCGTTGGCGTTTCTTCATGACCCGGCACATGGCCTCGATACCATTAGCAAGTCGACTGCAAAAAAGATTCATCCCGGTCCGTTCGACTTAACTGAAAGTCTTCGTTTTGATAAACTTTATATTGATGATATTGCGGAAGGAATACCGCTGATACCAAACCGTATGATGGCCAATGGATTTATGGTTGATTGGTTGGCGGTTGAGCATGCGTTAATCCAAGTAGGCATCCTTTGAAATTTATCCACATGTTAACATCTTTTAGCGGAAGTGGGTATTCCTGAATTTACATCCTTGGTATTTTTGAGGCAATCCGATTTCCATGCCATTTACGCTTCGCCCCCTCAAAACAGTTGATGACGCCCTGCGCCATTTTATTCAAGCACTCGACCTTGAAATGGTTGAACTCTTGCTTAAAGAAATGCCTGAAGATGACCAGGGAGAACACCAAGATTTACTTCGGCGACTAGGTAGAGCCTTTGATTATTTCAAAGACCAAGGGGATGAACAATTGAATGTAATTCAAGGAAAATGCACGAAATGTTTCCCTACCTCTACCGGTTTTTATTTTGTAGGAAATAAAAGCAAAGCACACATGCATTTATTATTTCACCGAAACGAGAAAGGAATCCTCAGTGTGTTTGAATGCACGAATTTCAAGACACAATTCACCTTCAACAATCCAGGCAAACGCGTCTATTTAGAAGATGAGTCTTTTCGGATTTTCACGTTGGGTGAAATCAATGAAGATGATGTGCCGTTTTGAGGAATTCCTGATTAAGGTGATCTTCAATGCTTATGTTGGGTTTCATTGGTTGTTTTATAGATATAAAAGCCCAAGGTAAATACGGCTAACGAACTCGTAACATGCCATAGGAAATGGGTGCCTTGGGGTAGCCATGGAAAGGGATTCGGTGTGGGATAATCCAGGATTCGAAAGAGGAGCGCAAGCACTAAAAAGAACAAGGAAACCACGTACAACCCCGCATGTTTCCATTGATTGCGTTTTAAGTCGATAACCACCGGGACTAGAAAGGCTGCCCCCGTAAAGAAATAGCCAATGCTCGGACCCGAAAGGCCGGTCTGCTGAGAAAGAACCTTAACCATGGTAAAAGCCAAGGCATAAAACCCACATACCACGCCGATGGCTTTCCATACCGTTTGTGTTATTCGATACCAAAAAAAGATCGATAGCATTAAGGTCATAAGCGCCGCAGGAAGCCAATCCAAAAGTAAAAACCAATTGGATGCTCGTAAGGCATGGAACAAGGTAGAACCCAACCCATTTAAGAACAGTACGGGTAACAGTGCGGTAATGATGCCATAGGTTCGGTACTTACCCCGCAAATAAATCAACCAAAAAATAACTGGGATAAAAAAGAACAAGGAGCTGTAGGCATTCCATGGCTCATGAATCACGGCGTCATGCACAAATTCATTATACATCGGACCGTGATCAAAAATCACCGCTTGCCGTTTCGCTAGTTCGAGGGAATCGATCATGGGATAAATCTTCTATCGGTAAAATGAACTAAGCATGTAGTAAAGGGAACCTCCAAAGAAGGTAAGTGGAAATACCCATCGGCCCCCGATTTCAAGGAAATCCGAAAGTTTTTTATTCCCGTTTAATTCCAAATGGTAGGTCCAAACGGTTTGAGCCATGGCCAACATGATGAGCACGTAGGAAAGGTAGAAAATCTTGTCCACACAAGTTAAATATCCTACTTCGGGTAAATCGTCCGAAACGGTCCACTGAAAAGCAATACCTGCCAACAAGGAAGTCACGGTTAATCCCGCTGCGAGGTCGAGCGATTCTGCTGGAATGTAAAACACCAAATAAGCTAAGGAAACGATGATAATGAGGGGTAGCATGAACTTCAAAACGTAGGGTAAGAAGTCACGAGAAACGTAAATGAAATAGGTTAAATTACCGTAAGTGCTGCTTGGTTCTTCAATGCTGGGATCCCCAAAATCGGTTTCATAGACCCTTTCGCCGACCACAAATTCAGATTTTCGAATGAACAGCCCGTCGGCTTTCAAGTTTTTTGAGAGTCCCCACAGGTTCAGATTGGCTTTACACTTTAGGTACGAGGCTTTATCGGGCACCAAAACAATATCGCCCACTTCAAAGGTTGGGTGTTCGAATTGAATCATCAATTTTTGCCTATCGAAAGGATAGTTTTCGTAATCCGCCACGAAATGAAAGACTCCTTTCATGTGGCCGGAGACATAGAAAGCATCCCCAATGACCTTTTCTTCCTGAATTTCATTGAACAGCAAATCTCCGTTGGTGATTTCTAAGTTGTAATACGAAGCTAATTCGCTGGTGTCTTCGGGCATCTTGAAACGATACCAATAGTATAAGTCAATGGTGGCTTGTTGTTCTTTGTTGTTCATCGATACCGAGCGAACGTAAATCCCAACGTTTAATCGTATGGGAGAAGCGCCGAAAACTATCCCCGAAATCGTGGAGGAGGAAAGAATGATAAGAAAGATTAGTTGCCGCATAAGTTACTGGTTTCTTTTCTAATTCTACAATTACGAACACTCAACAAAAATACATTAAATTTGGTGCGATGAGAAACCAGCACATCGATTCGATGAGGAGCATTGCCATCCTGATTATGCTAACGGCCAATATGACACCGTACTTACTTGAACCGAACACGCCAATTTGGTTTCGAGCGCTTTGTTCACTTGCTGCTCCCTTGTTCACCTTCCTATCAGGCTACACCTTCGCCATGAATGGAACCCGATCCAATGGGTTTAAATCCGGGCTTTTTGTATTGCTTTCGGCAGTGATTGTGGACGTATGTGCTTGGGGAATCCCTCCGTTCCAAACCTTCGATGTCCTCTACCTTATCGCATTCGGTCAATTTGCGCTCGAATTGCTCAAGCGGCTTCCTTCGCCCGTGTTTTGGGTCGTTTCTTTAATCCTTATTTTAACTCCGACCTTACTGCAAACCGTTTACCGCTTTGAACTTCCCGACCCCCAATGGAATTCTGTGAGTTATAAAGCCTACCGATGGGCTTTCGACGGTTGGTTTCCAGTATTCCCTTGGCTTTCCTTTCCCCTCCTCGGTTATTTATCCTACCGTTGGAAGAGCCCCGCTGAATCCTTGCCTTGGGTGCCGTGGCTTAGCGCGGCAGCCTTTATTGGAGGATCTATTTGGGCAATGATAGACAAGAGCTATCAACCATTTCGCGAAGGCTATGTGGAAATATTCTACCCTGCCAACTTACCCTATTTGAGCCTTGCCTTGGGGTTTTGCCTTTGGTTATTGCTAGGATTGACCCAACCTTTGTCCAACCAGAGATTAAAGTATGTAAATCTTTACGGACGACACAGCATGTTTGTTTACATCGTCCATGCCTTTTTAATCGCACAAATCATCAGCAGACTCCCTGAAGGATTAGGTTATCTAGGGATTTTCGGAGTGTTAATGCTCTTTTATGCCGTCGTTTACGCCTTCACATTCGGATTAGAACGCCTGCTGCAAGAGAAACGCTTGTCAAAAATCCCCTCGTGGGTTAAAAAGCCACTGGGCTTGTATTAAGGATTAAGAAGCGCTTTCGTCGTCGAAATTCATAAAAGCTTCCAACCAAGCGGCATCATCAGAAGAACCCTTGAGCTCCTCTTCTGTAATTCCATACTCTTGACAGAACTCATCGATGGCTATTTGTTCCTCATCGGTTATAATTCCATTAAGCTCTGCAGTTGCCTTTACCACTTGCGCAATTACAATTAGATTTTCTTTTGAAGTAGTTTTCATAAATTGTTTAGCTTTTTCTGCATACTCACTGAAATTCTCCATGAACACATCCTTATCGGTAGAAAAAGAAGAGGTAGGATCAAATTGCTCCATTTCTTCCTCGCTAATACCAGAAAAAGCTAGTTGCACCATCAATTCGGTAATTCGAGGAGCAACGGGACCAAAAAGCACTTCCATGAATTGTTCATCTGCCTGATCGCCCTCCATGTGTTCCATGAATTTTTCGTTCCCTTCGTCCATAAGCATCATGCTATAAAAGGTAACCATTACAGCGTTCATTAAATCTTCGAGTTCTTTTTTTATTGCTTCCATCGTATTAAAATTTGTATAAATATATATAAATGATCAAATTCTAAACAAATTATGGGATTTTAAGTACTTGGCCAATGCGAATCAAATCAGAACGCAAGCCATTGGCTTTCTTAATTTTGGAGACGGTGGTATGGTATTTCGCTGCAATGGTGGATAAGCTGTCTCCTGATTTCACTTTATAGGTTCGATATTTGGGAGCTACAAATTTTTTGGTCCCCGGCAAGAGTTCACCATCGGTGGTGTAGGGATATTTGGCGACGTAATCTTCCAAGGTAATGGAATTGCCAATCTGGCTGTCGTAATATTTAAAGAAATGCTGACGAATATTCACAAAGGAACACACTGAATCTAAGCGATTCCCATTCCAATCGAAGCATTTGATCACGTTTTCATTAAATTCCAGCAACTTCACCGAAGTGAGTGTTGGGTACAAGTTATGCATGCGCGGCAACTGCTTATTTACTGCGGGCAATCCCCCACCGGCTGAACCCCGACTATCTACGCGCACATAGCACTTTCCATCTTCGCTTGGACCAACCACCGCAACCCAATGCACGGTTAGTGTTTTCGGATTGACCTGAATGTATAACTGCTTCACATCGGAATTGAATCCTTTTTTGCGAATGCTTTCTAGTCCTTGATTAATTTTCACGTTCAAGTAGCCACCAAACTTATCCATTCTTCTGGCATTGAAGGAATGCAGGGCATCGTATACATACGGCATGCCGAGGGCGGTGTACGAATCACACACTAATTCATCGTGCTCACCTAGGTTAAGCGTATCGGGATTTATCAATTGAAAGGGCGGGATCACCAAAGCCTTTTGCGGAACAGCCACTGCCAGCTCTGTGTACACCGAATCATCCACTTCTTCGGTATTGGAAGGTTGGGCGAAAACCTGCATCCCGATCAGCATCCACATGAAAACCAACAAATATCTTCCCCCTCCGATGCTCACTTTTTCCGTTTCATTAAATTGACTTCAAAATTATCTAAATCCCCTTTGACTTTAAAATATAGATACTTGGAATCTTCAGATGCAGTAATAATGTCATTGGAACCCGCATTGTTTCCTTTGTTACGCGAAAGTTTATTTTTGGCCGCGTCTTTGATCATTTGCCATGGAATTCCCACCTGATAATCCAGATTCATTTTTCCGATGATTTCTTGTGTACCTGAAATTTTAAGGTAGCCCAATGAGGAGGCGATAAGCATTTCCGGAATGGTCATTACTCCATTCTTCAGTGTGAAGTTATTTGTCAAGGTATCAAACGCGACATTGGATACCTCTTTATCTTCGAAATAGGTACCCAAATCCACCAAGGGCGCATAATTTTCAAGCCGGCCATTCACTACGGTAAGGTTCATCTTCAGTTCAGAATCATCGAGTTTAGGAACAAAATCTGCATGCATATGAATTTTACCAATCAAGGTGCCTTCTACGTATCCGTGTAAATTTTCTGAGACCAAATGGTCCTGTCCGAAATCATCAAACTTCACCATGAATTTATCCAAGTTCAAGTGATGAATCGTGAGGTGAGGCGAAAAATAGATGTGTTTTTTATCCCTACCACTAAAGGTACCGGAACCAGACATCGAACCTTCTGCTGTTTGCAGGCGAAGGTGATTCAACGCTATGTGGTGATCACTGTATACATGTGCATCCACGTGAAGATTTTTCACATCATAGGGTGCGTATATAAAATGGCCAACATCTAAGGTAACATCTAGGTTGGGGAATTCATAGTCATACAAACTAGGGACCTTATCGTGAGTGCTCCCTTTAACAGGCGTTGCGCTTGGTTCAGCATGCGCTAAAAATGAATCAAGATTCAATTGCTTTGCCTTGAATTGGATTGAATTTCTATGTGTTGGGTCATTCAAATGATAGGCGCCATTCAACTCAAAATCGGAAGTTCCTAAGGCACCCTTGAGGTGTAAAAACTCTAGTTTATCTGCATGCCATATTACGCCGCCAGAAAAATGATGCAGGGCCAAGGGATGCGAGGTGAGTTTGGCACTGAGCTGATCAGTCAATAGCTTGGCTTTGGTTAATTCCCCGTGATGAAACCCAAGGGTGGCGTGCCCTTGATACGTCAACTTAGACACTTCTTCTCCTTGATATTCCTTGGGTAAATGATTATGCCCTGCATAGTAAAACAGCTCTTTCAAAAACAGCTGATTCGAATTCAATCCCAAGGTAACAGAAGCTTCTCCATTCAATGAGGGTTTAAACCAAAAATCGTAATGATGCACCTTAGCTGTCATGTGAATGTCTGAATGATCTGCAAAACCGCGCAATTCGTTCAGCATCAAGTCGGTGTCGTCCACATGAACCGCCACGTTTAAGTCGTGAAGCCGGTGTGGATAATGCTTGAATTTTCCTTGAAAGCCGTTTATGGCAAATTCTCCACGCGGCAAATTTTGTGATTCGATAAGTGCTTTTGCCGAGCTGTTGGCCTTGAATTTAAAATGGACCTTATCCAATTGTTCTGCCGAATTCTCATTTGCTTTAGGATCCGTGGAAAAATCTGCAAAGTTTAAGTGATTGGCCTTTACATCCAAGGCGAGTTCTATTGGAATATCGGTATGATGCAGTACGGCCGGAAGATCACTTAAATACCCATGAAGGGAAAGGTCTGAGGCCCCATAGCTTAGCTTGAATTGCTTTATATCGACTTGATGTCCGTTCGCCACCGCCTCCAAGTTCAAGTGCTTGATGGGATGTGGGAGTTCTTTGAAATTCGCATGAAAATCCTCAATCTTAAGCTTAGAATAATACGCTTCGTTCAACCTACGTACGGCGAGTTCCGGATGGTTTAAATCGACAATATCATGAAAGCGCATTTCAAGGGCCACCTTGCCCCCCATATTTTTCAGCTCACGTGCATTGCTGAATTTCCCCAAAAACGCGAGGTCTAATTCAGAATCAATGCGCATATCAATTTCAGGGGCACTAAAATTACGGACGCTTAAATCGGCATTGAACACGCCCAATTCTGGTCGTACATGAAATCCCTTTAAGATAAACTCCATCGTGGAAACATCGCGCTTTATACCATTCGTGAAGGCGCCGTTAAACGTAATTTCCTTCATTTTTTTGTGTGTCAGGGTATTTTCCAACAAGCCTTCTTTGCATCCGAAGTGCGCATTAATAGCGGGTTGTTGGCCATTGGCCGTATTGCCTTTGATGGACGCATTAAAGTAAATTTTACCTTGATTATCAAAGTCCTTAAGGGCCTCGCTAAGTTCGGGTGGCGCCAAGGACAAAAACAAGTTAAAATCTGGCTTATGTCCCTTTAGATTAATATCAACGAAGAGGTCTTTCGTTAGGTTTATGCTTCCATTAAAATCCAATAAGGTTTTCTCAAAGGCCAGGGAGGTTTCCTTGAACTCCAGTTTACTTCCTTCATTTAGGTAAGAAAATTGCGTTTGAAACTCGAGGTGCTTGTTATTAAAGAAAGTGGTATCTCGATGCTGGATAATGCTCAGCTTCAAATCGGAATCCAACTCAAAATCAATCCCCTTGGCATGTGAATGAAAGCGCGACTCCGCTTTTTTAATGAGTAAATCCACCCCAAGGTTGGTCGACTCATTGAGTTTAGATATATCTACGTTATCCAATGTGATCGATTCTAAGGATAGGTGTAAATCTTCAGAGACCTCCTCGCTTGGCACCTTAGACGCGAGTGCATTAGCGATATTGAACGAGCCGTCTTTATGTTGACGAATGTCGATTGTTCCATCGCTGAGTTTGATTTTCTTAACGACTACATCACCGGAAAGCAACTTTGTTAGATCAAATCCAAGGTAGGTGTCTTTAAGGTGAAGCAAGCACGCCGCGCTATCAGCCTTAGATTCGTATATTTTTAAGTGTTCTAAATCAATCGAAATATTCGGGAAATTGGCAAAGGGCGCGATGTGGCTCCCTCCTACTTCTATCATTCCGTTAAAATCTTTATTGGCATGTTCCAGCGCCAAACCGACGAAATAATCTTGTTTGGTGTAGAGAATTGCCACCAATAGACCGAACAGCAATACAGGAATAAGAATCAACGCAAAACCGATGCGTTTAATCCATTTTTTATACCGAGATATAAATTGTTTTAGGCTATTCACTGGAATTCTTTAAACGATGAAAACGTGCGTGTATAAAAGTAGTAACAAAGCCTAAGTTAAAATTAAAAAAATGGTTAATTCTTGTGTAAACTAAAAAAATAATCTACTTTTGTAACCGCTTTACGGAGCACACGTTTTTCGAATATCGCTGTTGCGGTAGTCAGAAATGGCAGAAAAAACGGTTTGGTAGTTCAGTTGGTTAGAATACCTGCCTGTCACGCAGGGGGTCGCGGGTTCGAGTCCCGTCCAGACCGCGAAAGCGATTTTTAAACCCTTG
>CANHHA010000001.1 GCA_947460825.1 Flavobacteriales bacterium | reverse complement strand
TAAAACGTATGCAACAACTAGACCACCGACAACATGCCAAGTTTTCAGTTTGAATGGGACGTTAGGTCTTCCAACTGTATTTAATGGAGCACCGAAAAGATCGTTTATAGTGTTGTAGTTTAACATTGTAAATTGATTTATATGATTTTTTTAATTAATACTTCTGAAAATTCGACCCTGTAAAGTCTGTAACTTCCAATTTGGATAAAATGGCAATTAAGTTGCGGATCAATATTGAAAAGTTCACCTTTTCCATTGTAAGAAAAAAAATCGAATCCAATGGAAGATAAATAATCCATATTAAATTTTGAGCCATTGGCTTTCAAATGAAATTGATCTAAAATCTTAAGGTTTTTTTCTTCATTATTAATTTGTTCAATAATTTCGTTCAAAACTTCCTCTGTTTCGATTAGACTTTGTTGCTCTTCTAATTTGGCTAATCTTTTCTTTTCGTTGCTATATTCATCAGCACATTCAGGGCAACAATGTTTCTCTCTTCTGTCATTGGCCATAAATTCTGCTCCATCATTAAGACAAACACGGTAGCGATCGGATTCTTTGTCCATCCGATATAGCCTTTCAATTTTTGCTTTTAATAAATTTTTTGCTTTCATTCGACAAACATACAAAATAAAATGTATATTTGTGCGATGTTTAAATAAAAATATATGAGTAATGATAATTTAAAAGAATTAGAACAGATAATTAATGATCATGGATTTACTCTCCAAGCGATTGAAAAAGTCTATCCTAAACTCTATGAACCAATAATGAATTTATCTATGACAGGTGTTCCAGCAAGAACTTATTTCTATTGGAAAAAATCTGGTTTGATTGAAAGTTTTGGAGTTGATGAATCTAAAAAAGGTTGGATTAAAATAAACCTTATTGAATACTTATGGATTAAGATTATTGTAATTCTGCGAGATTATGGTGTTCCTTTTGAGAAAATTAAGGAAACCAAAGAAAAACTGTTTTCAAATTACATGGACATCCTCATTACTGAGAAAGACGACTATATTGAGTTTCTGCGTGAGAGTAACTTCAGTGAAGAGAAAATCAGCGAAATTATTCGGGCTCTGGATTTGGTCGAGGAAGAAATTAATAGTTCACCAGAAGAATTCGAGATTTATCAAACCCTTATTGGAAATCTAGTTATGGGATTGCTTCTTAAAAATGATAAAGGATATATTACATTATCTAAAGGAGAAGATGAATATGACGTAGGCTATTTTTCAATTAAAACCATGGCCGAATTCGAATCGTTTGTTGAACCTTATTTTGAAAAGCCATGCTTGTTCATTCCAGTAAGAAGTATTATCGAAGAATTTCTTGATGATGCTAAAACGGAAAAAACTGCCGTGTCAATAAATCTTCTTGACCTAAAAGAGATGAAGGTAATAGAGGCAATTCGCAAAAGAGACTTTAAGGAAATAACCATTAAATTGGAAAGTAAGAAGGAAACAATAATTATTGAAATTGAAAAGGATGGGAATATTTTAGATCAAAAAGCAAAGGAAGTTAAACGGATTTTGGGCTTAAACGAATATTCTGAAGTGACAATTAAATTCCGCAATGACAAGAATCTATATTTTAAAAACAAAACAAGGATTTAAGACCCGATATTCGGCTCTAAAGTAAACACAAATTAAAACCCAAAGAAATGGCTTTTAGTTGCATTTAGCAACTCAATGTTAACACTAAAACAATGTAAAGAAATACTATCCAAAGAAGCAGATGGATTGACAGATAATGAAATTTTGGAAATGAGAGATTGGCTTTCGGTGTTTGCCGAACTAATCATAGAATCGACTGATTTCTCAGAACTACCAGTGAAAAAAATTAGAAAAAAGAAAAACAATGAACGAAAGAGCGATTATTTACACAAGGGTGTCAACGGACGAGCAGAACAACGGATACAGTCCAACTGATCAAAAAGAAAAACTGTATAAGTACTGTGAGAACAAAAATATTGACGTTGTAGGATTTTACCACGATGATGAAAGTGGTAAATCTTTTGATCGACCTGAATGGAAGAAAATAATGGCCTTCCTAAAAGCAAATAAAAATTCGGTTAACTATATCTACTTTTTAAAATGGGATCGTTTTTCTCGTAATGCCACTGAAGCATACGCTGAAATAGCGAAACTTAAAAAATTGAATGTGGAAGCAAGGGCAATGGAACAGCCTTTAGACTTAGAGATTCCTGAGCAAAAGGTAATGCTCGCAATCTACCTTACAACTCCTGAAGTTGACAACGATCGCAGAGCCCTTAATATCTTTAATGGAATGAGAAGGGGAAAGAAAGAAGGTCGCTGGCTTGGTGGTTGTCCAATAGGTTATAAAAACAAACGCAATGAATCCAATCGGCCAATTATTTCTCCTGAAGGCGGTGATACTGAGCGACTAGTTAAACAAGCATTTGAAGATTTTTCTACTGGACTTTATAGTATAGACGATTTACGAAAGAAAATGAATCAAAAGGGCTTGAAAAGCAGTAAAAATGCTTTCTGGAAAATGCTTCGCAATAAAGTTTACATTGGACAAATTTGTGTCCCTGCTCATAAGAATGAACCTGAAGAATGGGTCAACGGACAGCATGAAGGAATTATTGATGAGAATGTGTTTTTCGCTTGTCAAGATATTCTTGAAGGTCGTAAAAGAAAAGTTCCTAAAACTTTCAAATTGCTTCGTGACGAATTCCCTTTGCGTGGACATTTAATTTGTCCTCAATGTGGTTTGACACTTACCGCATCTTCCTCAAGAGGAAGGAGAGGTGATTATTACCCTTATTATCACTGTTCGAATGGTTGTAAAGAAAGACAAAAAGCAGAAGTGGTAAATAGTGCTTTTGTTAACCTATTGAGCGAACTGAAATTCAAAGCAAAACGACTTCAATTATTAGGTGCTATCATCAAAGGTAAAATGAAGAAGAACAACCAAGATAGCAAAACAGAAATTGATAAAATTCAAAAAGAAATTACGAAGCAAAATCTTCGCTCGACAAATGCTCGTGGACTTATGCTCGATGGCGAAATTACGTCTACAGAATACAAAGAAATTAAAATCGAAATCGAAACATCTATCACAAATTCAACAAGAGAATTGAATAAATTAAGTAACACTTTACTAAATATTGAATCCAAAATTGATGGGTGTATCGAACTGCTTTCAAACATCGAAAACCTATACATACAAAGAGATACAGCAACAAAGCAACGTATAATTGGTTCGATATTTCCTCGGAAGATGGTATATGAGAAAAATTCAGTTCGAACCCTCGAAATGAATCGGGTGGTTTCTCTGATACTCAACGCTGACAAGACTTCTGGAGGGGGCAAAAAAGAAAAGCACACCGATTTTGGCGTGCTTTCCTGTGGAGTGGAGTCGGAGGGGTTCGAACCCTCGTCCAAACAATGGGAACTCAAGCTTTCTACATGCTTATTTCCTGATTGATTTTTCGATCCGAAATTGGACAGGAACACCCGGTCTCGGACTTAGCCACTGAATTCTCGTAACCGCTTAGTAGCCTCACGTTTACCAGCCCGATGGGATGAACCTTCGATTGGTAAGCGAAACGGGCCGTCGCCTACCGAAGGTACTTGTTCAACCTACTGTGCTTCAGTTGAATTAAGCCAACTAACATTCCGTTAATTAAGCAGCAAGTGCGTATGACGTATTGTCATTTATTGTTTGTGACAAGATATTAAAGAGGTTCACCACAACCCTCTGCATGCTGACACCTGACTGCCGCTATCGCTGTCAAATCCAATGTCGACCCCAAAGAACGTATTGCTTCGCTACAGCAACTGGTACAAAGTTACGCGCTTTTGAGTGGGTTATAACATTGTTTGAACTGATTTAATTAATTTTAGGAAAACTAAGTACCTTTTTATGTCATATCCATACCAACTTCAGACCTTTCAACAATACCAGGACGCCTATCAACATAGCATAGATAATCCCGAATCTTTTTGGGCATCCATCGCTGCGAATTTCCAATGGAAAAAACCATGGGATAAGGTCCTTCACTGGAATTTTTCCGACCCCGATGTACGCTGGTTTGATGGAGCGCAACTCAACATTACAGAAAATTGCCTAGACCGTCATTTGGCTACCCAGGGCAATACGACAGCAATTCTTTGGGAATCCAATAATCCGGAGGAAGCCTCTCGTGCCATTTCCTACACGGAACTCCACCACTTAGTGAATCAATTCGCGCGGGTACTGCTCAACCATGGGGTGCAAAAAGGCGACCGCGTATGCCTCTACATGGGAATGATTCCAGAATTAGCCATTGCCACCTTGGCCTGCGCTCGCATTGGAGCAATTCATTCCATTATTTTTGGTGGATTTTCTGCGCAAGCCATAGCGGATCGTGTCGCGGATGCCGGCGCAACCTGCATCGTAACCTGCGATGGAGCCTACCGGGGTGCAAAGGATATTCCTTTAAAAGCGGTCGTGGATGAGGCTTTGAAAACTAGCAATTCCGTAGCAACTGTGATCGTTTATGAGCGTACGAAAACGGCATGTGCCATGCAGGCAGGACGAGATTTTTGGTGGCATAACGAAATGGATCGGGTAGCAAACGAAGGGAATTGGAATGTACCCGCAGAAGCCATGGAAGCTGAAGATCCGTTGTTTATTCTTTATACATCGGGCTCTACGGGCAAACCGAAAGGCGTAGTGCATACGACAGCGGGGTATATGGTTTGGGCCAATTATACCTTCGTGAATGTGTTTCAATATCAACCCGGACAAGTGCATTTTTGTACGGCAGATATTGGTTGGATAACCGGACATAGTTACATCATTTATGGTCCCTTGAGTGCTGGAGCAACCTCGTTAATGTTTGAAGGGGTGCCTACATGGCCCGATGCCGGCCGATTTTGGGATGTCGTTGCAAAACATAAGGTAGACATACTTTATACGGCGCCTACAGCCATTCGTAGTTTAATGGGATTCGGTACGGATTTCATTGAAGGAAAGGATTTGAGTTCCTTGAAGGTGCTCGGTTCGGTGGGTGAGCCCATCAATGAGGAGGCGTGGCATTGGTATGACGATAACATCGGAAAAAATAAGTGTCCGATTGTAGATACGTGGTGGCAAACAGAAACAGGAGGTATCATGATCTCAAATTTAGCCGGTGTAACTCCCGCCAAACCTTGCTATGCGACCTTGCCTTTGCCTGGCATCCAACCCTGTTTGGTAGATGATCAAGGAGAAGAAATACAAGGAAATGATGTCAATGGAAATTTATGTATAAAATTCCCATGGCCTGGAATGATTCGAACCACGTATAACGACCATGAGCGTTGTCGTCAGACGTATTTTTCGGTGTACGCAGAGAAATATTTCACAGGGGATGGGTGCATGCGTGATGCGGAGGGTATGTATAGAATTACGGGTAGGGTGGACGACGTATTGAATGTGAGTGGTCATCGTATTGGAACGGCGGAAGTGGAAAATGCAATCAATATGCATGACCGCGTCATTGAAAGTGCGGTGGTGGGTTATCCACACGAAATCAAAGGACAAGGAATTTTTGCATACGTGATTTTGGATGGTGGTTCCTTTGATCCCCATGTAATTCAATCTGAGGTACTCTCCACAGTATCGAAAGAAATTGGTCCCATTGCGAAGCCTGACCGCATCTTGGTGGTGCCGGGTTTACCAAAAACGCGAAGCGGTAAAATCATGCGTAGAATTTTACGGAAGATTGCTGAAGGGGAGGTTTCAAACCTCGGAGATACAAGTACCTTACTAGATCCTGGGGTGGTGGATGAGATTATTCAGCGGGCTAAACAATGATTAAAATTCGATTCGTAGGTATATTTATTCTTCTTGCGACTCGGTTATCGGCTCAGCAAGAAATCACCGTTGAATCCATCGATTTTTGGAAACCTGTAGCCGATACCTTTCTATATTTCAATCACCAAGATTCCCTTCGAACGAGCTATTCGTTACCTCAAACGTTCAAAAAGCCATCCGCTTGGATTGAAGAACAGCATGAATATAAGTTTTATAGTTCGAATGATACCTTCGGATTTTCTTTAAATAGTGTGCTAGAAATCATCGAAACGGAAAAGGAGTTTTGGAGATTATGTGCTGCAAAAACATGGTGTTTCGCGCATCCCTATGAGGTGTTTCCGCATTTAATTTGCAGGTTGTCGAATAAAACTAAAATTGGCTTGGTAAATACCGCCGATTTAATCATTTGGGATCGAATTCGAACTGGTGAGATGAAATTTTATGGGCATGGAGGAGGGATGCAAGAGGATATTTTCACCATAGCAGGGCGAGCCTCGTGGATTCTAAATTGGATGACTGGAGAATCCTTTGCTTCTGTAGGGATTGAATTAACACCAGCCTTGGCCAAGGAATATCAAGGGGCTTGGGTTCAATATATTCAATCAAATTCGAATTAATTCTATATGTGGCCTTCGTTACACTCCGCCACAGCGAACCACTCAGTCCACGGGAGGTAAAAGCAGGCTGAGTAGTAAGCCGTGGCTTACGTATCGAAGCCTGCGATGTGATGTTGTGGCCTTCGATACAACCCTTCGGGTCACTCAGTCCACGGGGAGGTAAAAGCAGGCTGAGTGCGAAGCATATCGAAGCCTGCGATGTGATGATGTGGCCTTCGATATAACCCTTCGGGTCACTCAGTCCACGGGAGGTAAAAGCAGGCTGAGTATTATGCCGTGGCATACGTATCGAAGCCTGCGATATGGTTATGTGGCCTTCGATACATTCCGCCAGGGCGGACCACTCAGTCCACGGGAGGTAAAAGCAGGCTGAGTATTATGCCGTGGCATACGTATCGAAGCCTGCGATATGGTTATGTGGCCTTTGATACACTCCGCCAGGGCGGACCACTCAGTCCACAGGGAGATTTATTGAGTTGGCTCTAAAGATTTTCTTAGCAGCATATTTTAAGTTTGGATATTCTCCATCAATTAGGGCTTGTTTCTTTTTTCTAGTCCAACCCTGTATTTGTTTTTCCCGGTAATAAGCAAAATCAATCCGTTGGTATATTTCAAAGTAAACTAGCTCAACTGGACCATAACGCTTCGTGTGATTAGCTCCATTTCCAGTTTCATGTTCTTGAATTCTTCTTATTAAATTCTTTGTACTCCCAACGTAAAACGTTCCGTTTGCACATTTGAGAATATACATGAATCCCGCCATAAATACTTTTGGATAGAGAACAACGAAAGGTTCTTAAATTATTGCCTAGCACATACAAGCAGGCTGAGTAGTATGCCGTGGCATATGTATCGAAGCCTGCGATTATGATGATGTGGCCTTCGATACACTCCGCCAGGGCGGACCACTCAGTCCACGGGAGGTAAAAGCAGGCTGAGTAGTAAGCCGTGGCTTACGTATCGAAGTCTGCGATTATTTTGATGTGGCCTTCGATACAATCCGCCACAGCGGACCACTCAGTCCACGGGTCTTCAGCAGGCTGAGTAACGCAGTGTATCGAAGCCTGCGGTTATGGTGATGTGGCCTTCGATACATTCCGCCAGGGCGGACCACTCAGTCCACGGTGTAATTAAGCAGGCTGAGTAGTAAGCCGTGGCTTACGTATCGAAGTCTGCGATTATTTTTTTACTTTTGTTAACCATTTGGTTAAACCATGAAGTTAAAAGATTCCAAAACTGAAGAAGTTATCTTGGATGCGGCTAAAGTCGTGTTTATGGAATTCGGCTTGTATGGCGCTAGAATGCAGCAAATTGCGGACCGCGCAGGAATCAATAAAGCCCTCTTGCACTACTATTTTCGGAATAAAGAACGGTTGTTTGATCGGGTATTCGAAAATGCGCTTTCTCGGTATTTTCAGAATATGGAAGTGTTGCAGGATGATTCCCTACCGATAATTGACCGTATTCATTCCTATGCAGACCGGTTTATTGATTTTCTTACAGAATATCCTCAAATGGCAATCTTTCTCATAAAAGAGGTAAGTCTAAACCAAGCCTTATTTGAGGAAAAAGTAAATAGTCACATTAAAGAAAATCCATCGTTGATCGCAGTGATTAATCAAGGAATCCAACGTGGAGAAATTCAGTTTATCAACGCGATGTTGTTTTTTGTTAATCTTGTATCCTTGTGCACCTATCCATTTGTGGCTCGTCCGATTTTTAAGGTGGTGGCCGCTAAAAACGATACAATGTGGGGAGTCGAACAGGAGATTTACTTTCGAACTTCCATTCACGAGTTTATTAATCACAAAATTAAACCCTTGTAAATGAAGTTTTTAACTTATTTGTTTTTGTTTTTTAGTTTAAATTTTTATTTCGCTCAAGAAACATCTATTTCGTTGGATTCATGCATTCAATGGACTAAACGAAATTTCCCTATCTACAAGCAGTCGGAATTATACAAGACGCAGCAAGCAATTAAGGTATCGGCCATTCGCGAAGCATGGTTACCTAAACTAAATCTGAATGCGTCGGCTACCTATCAGTCAGAGGTGGTTCAGTTTAATATCCCGGGATTCACTACAAACTTCCCGCATGATGCGTATTTAGGGTCCTTGTCGATGGAGCAACTTGTATTTGATGGTGGAATCGGAAAAAGACAACAACGCCTAGAAGCGCTTTCCACGGAGATTGAAATTCAGAAAAACACCGTAGAATTATACAAGACAGCTGACCGCGTAAATCAAATCTACATGGCCATGTTGTTGGCTAAAGAGAATATTTCAATGCTTGAGTTGTTCAAGGATAATTTAATGCAACGTTCTACCAGCGTTGCCGCGGCAGTTTCGAATGGATTAATGTTACAAACAAATTTGGATGAGATTGAAGTCGAATTATTGAAAACACAACAAAACCTCATTGAAGCCACCGAGAATTTGAACGGTCTTTGCGCTTCCTTAACCTTAATGACAGGAAAAGAAATTACCCCCAAAACTACCTTGAGTTTAATTCCTGCGGGTGGGTCTTCAATCGTTATGAGTATTATGCGTCCGGAAACCAAGCTTTTGTTAATGCAAGAATCTTTATTGGACGAGCGTTACAAGCTTGCGACGAATGTGGCGCTTCCTAAATTGTATGTGGGTGCAGTAGGTAATTATGGTCGACCCGGACCAAATTTCATTAACCAAGAGCTTCGATTTTTTGGCTCGGGTAATGTTTCACTACGTTGGAATATCTCAACCCTTTATGGCTTAGGACGGGAACAGCGATCCTTTGATTTAAATAAGAAGATGTTAGAAATCCAGCGTGATCAGCTTAATAAGAACATCGAGATTACACTATCGACCTATTCTTCCCAGCTCAGCGCCTTAGATCAATTGATGAAATTAGATGCATTGATAATGGCTAAAAAAGGAGAAATATCTGCGGTATCCGCGGCCCAATTGGCCAATGGAAAAATCACTGCAACAGTTTATCTAATCCAATTAAATGATGAAATGGCTGCACGCTTGAATGCAAAAGTTCATGAAATTAAAAGAATCAGTGCGTGGTCGAATTATAATATAACAATGGGATTAATAAATTTTTAAAATGGAAGATTCAACGAAAAAAACAGGAAAACGGAAACGACTTTTAATTATCGGTAGCATACTTGGATTGGCCTTGATTGTCGGCGTATTTTTTTACATCCGTTCTAAAGGATTTGAAACCACGGATAATGCACAGATTGATGCCGATATCATTCCGATTCGTACCAGCGTGTCGGGTTATGTGAAGGAAGTTCGGTTTACCGATAATACCATGGTGAAGAAAGGGGATACCTTATTAATCATTAATGACGATGAGTTTCAAGCGCGTGTGCTTCAAGCCGATGCAGCCTTGGAAAATGCGAAGGCTAATTTAGTCGCCGTGAAGAATAACGCGGATGCGGGCGATTTGAATGCCTCTGCCGCATTTCTTTCTAGCGAAACGACAGCTCAAAATATTGATGTAGCGAAAACTCGAATGAATAAAATCAAGGAGGATTACAAACGAATCAAAAACATGTATGCGTCAAAGGCAGCCACCAAAGCAGAACTTGATGCCATCGAAGCTGAATTAGCCGTGGCCGAAGCACAATTTAAAGCAGCTACAAACCAATATAAGGCTTCATCTGCCCAAAGTGCAGGGGTGAAATCCCAGGCTACAGGACAAAAATCTATGATTGCATTAGCGGAGGCCTTGGTGAAGCAACGCAGTGCGGAGTTGTCGTTGGCTAAAACACAATTGGGGTATACCATTGTTAAGGCACCATGTGATGGTCTTGTCTCCAAGCGTAGCGTTGATCAAGGTCAGTTTGTTACGGTTGGTACACCGGTTTGTTCCGCCATTGATAATACCACCTTGTGGGTTACTGCAAATTTCAAAGAAACACAAATTGAACATATTAAAATGAATCAATCCGTAGCAGTTAAACTTGATGCGTATCCTTCGTTGAGCATAACCGGTAAGGTGGATTCTTATATCGGAGCAACGGGTGCAAAGTTCTCCTTATTACCTCCTGATAACTCAACTGGTAATTTTGTGAAAATCGTTCAACGCGTGCCTGTGAAAATTAAACTAATTGGATTGACAGCTGAGCAACGTGCCTTGTTGTTGCCTGGTTTAAGTGCATTTGTTTCTGTTTCGGTAAAATAAGATGAGTCAACTGACTGCCCCTGCCTTAAGCTATCCGCAAGGAGCTGCCCGTGTGATTTTGGTACTTACCGCGATCACGTGTGCCTTACTTGAATTAATTGATGCAACCGTAGTGAATGTGTCGCTGCGAGAAATTTCGGGTAGCATTGGAGCAACCACCACAGAAATTGCTTGGGTGGTTACGGCATATGGCATTTCTAATGTGATTATTATCCCACTGACAGGGATGCTTTCCAACTACTTTGGAAGAAAAGCATATTTCACCACGTCCGTTATCATCTTCACTTTTTCGTCCCTCATGTGTGGTATGTCAACCAGCTTATGGACCTTGGTGTTTTGGCGATTTATTCAAGGATTAGGTGGAGGAGGATTGCTTTCCAATGCACAAACCATTATCATGGGAGCCTTTCCTCCAGAAAAAATAGGAATGGCGAATGCGATTTTTGGAATGGGAATCATCATGGGACCTACGTTTGGACCCACCATTGGTGGATTAATCACGGACAATTTCAGTTGGCACTGGATTTTCTTTGTGAATGTACCGATCGGAATTATCGCGGCTTTTCTTTCGTATTCATTCGTTACCAATGATCCTTCTGCAGTTAAACCCAAGCGCATCGATTACTGGGGAATTTTGTTTTTAGTTCTTGGGGTAGGTAGTTTACAATTCGTTTTAGAAGAAGGAAATTCGAAGGATTGGTTTGATAGTTCGGAAATCGTGTTCTTTATCTTTCTTGCCATTTTGGGATTTGTGCTCTTGGTTAAGCGTTCGTTGAGTATTGACTATGCGGCAGTAAATTTGAGGCTCTATAAAAATTATAACCTGGTATTGGGAAGTGTCTTGAATTTTCTATTGGGCTTGATTCTCTTTGGTTCCGTGTTTATTTTTCCCTTATTCGTTCAAATTTCACTGGGTTGGACCGCAACTCAAACCGGTATGTTTATGATTCCGGGGGCATTGTTTTCTGCGATTACTATGCCCATAGTGGGTAAAATGTTAGGTAATGGGGTGAATCCAAAAACAATTATTTGGACCGGCGCAGGACTAACCGTTGTGTTTTTAATGATGTTGTCCTTTTCTTCGCCAACGTCATCGCAAGGGGATTTTTACTTTCCATTTGTGCTGCGCGGCATCGGAATGGCTTGCATGATGTCTCCAATCATTACGCTGTCTGTGGCTGGGTTAAATCCTAGAGATATTGGTCAGGCCGTTGGTCTTTCAAATGCAGTTCGACAATTAGGGGGTGCGGTGGGAATTGCCTTGATTAATCTTTTTTTAACGCAAAAAAACGCACAGGTCCGAGGTTCAATGCTCGGGTATGTAACGGATTATTCCCAACAAACCGCAGAGCGTATTTCAATGATCAAGCAGAATTTTTTAGCGCGCGGCTTTTCTATGGACCAAGCGGAGGCCTTGGCGAATCAATCGCTGGAAGGCATGCTATTTAAACAACAGGCCTTGGTGAGTTATGATCATGGTTTTTTTATGGTGGGATTGATGGTGCTTATCATCTTTCCAGTCGTATATCTCATTCGTTATAAAAAGAAAGAAAAAGTTGTGGTCTCTGATGGTCATTAGTGAACATCTAAATGCCTTTGGTGTTTATTCTGCATGAAACATTTCTTACTGGTCGGTGCTTCATCGGCGATCGCTCAAACGACAAAATCTACCTTACTCGACAAGGGGTATGAGGTTACTCAACTTTCTAGAGTTGAATCCTTTTCGGATTATGAACTGACAGACTATTTGAGCGCTTTACCTGCTATTGATGACCGCTTTGATGGCATCGTATACTTTCCCGGATCAATCAACTTGAAACCGTTTCGGTCCCTGAAATTAGAAGATTTCCAGTCGGATTTTAATATTCATGTATTAGGAGCAGTGAATGTGTTGAAAACGTATCAGTCGAATTTAAATGAGGGATCAAGTGTTGTCCTGATTTCCAGTGTTGCTGCAACTACAGGAATGCCATTTCATGCCTCAGTCGCTTCTGTAAAAGCAGCTGTTGAGGGATTCGCAAGGTCTTTGGCTGCGGAATGGGCACCAAAAATTCGCGTGAATGTGGTTGCACCGTCGCTTACCCAAACTCCGATGGCAGAAAAACTGACAAACACACCAGAGAAAATTGAGGCAGGAGCACAACGGCACCCACTAAAACGATTGGGGAATACGACTGATTTGGCCAACGCAATAACCTTTCTGCTCGGTGAAGAAAGTGCTTGGATTACAGGACAAGTGTTAGCCGTAGATGGCGGGATGGGGAACTTGAAAGTCTAGTACGTCGGATCGTAAAGCTCTTGCTTGATTAGTCCTTCGATTTCGGTTTCTTTAATTCCTGTAAGACCTTGGCCTATTGCATTTTTCATTACCGCTTTGGCGATTTCAATAGATACTTCACGTATTTCATGGATTGGCGGGTAAAGTGAGCCCTTGGCTAAATCTTCTACCTCTACCAATTGAGCAAGTGCATGCGCGGCAGTAATTAATAGTTCATCATTTACATGTTCAATCTGAGCCGCTACAATACCCAGCCCTAATCCTGGAAAAATGTAGGCGTTGTTTCCTTGCCCCGGATCAAAGGTTTTTCCCTCAAACGTCACATTCGAAAACGGACTACCACTTACAAAAATAGCTTTTCCTTTACTCCACGTGTACGCTTGCTCGGCAGTACATTCAGCTTTAGATGTCGGGTTTGATAGGGCAAATATCACCGGACAATTATTGATGGATGACATGGCTTCAATGATTTCTTTGGTAAACGCACCGCCTGCGCCGGTTGCACCGATCAAGGCCGTTGGTTTAAATTGCTGGATTGTTTCTAAAAAACTCAATCCCGATTGGTTCTTAGCATAGGGTAGGTTATGGGCTTGTAAGTCCGTTCGTTCGCTGACAATGAGTCCATGAATATCGCACATGGCGATTTGATTATAGGCCTGTTCCTCCGTTAAGCCATTTAGCATAAGTCCTTTAACTAACAAATCGGCAATTCCAGTTGCCGCAGAGCCACCACCTAGGAAAAGAAACCGGTTTTCTTGAAGAGGAATTTCTGTAATTCGGGTTGAACACATGAGGCCAGCTAAGGCAACTGCAGCTGTTCCTTGAATGTCATCATTAAAACACCGATACTTAAATTGATAACGATCCAGCAATGCGAACGCATTGGGCGTCAAGAAATCTTCAAATTGTACTAAAACTCCCGGGAATCTTTTGGTAACTGCCTCCATGAATTCATCCATAAAGTCAAGGTATTCTTGACCTCCAAGGCGTGATTTAGGAAGCCCTAAGTAGAGGGGGTCGTTACGCAATTCTTCATTATTTGTGCCTACATCAATCATTACCGGTAGGCACGCAGATGGATGTATTCCTCCACAAGCGGCATACAGAATGAGTTTCCCAATTGGAATCCCCATGCCATTGGCTCCAAGGTCCCCTAAGCCTAGAATTCGCTCACCATCCGTTACAACAATTACTTTTATTGCTTCCTCTGGCCAATTACCCAGTATATTAAAGATGTTGCCCTTATCTTCCGGGGTAATATAAAATCCTTTAGCTTCGGTGTAAACATGAGAAAACGCTTTACATGCTTCTCCAACTGTAGGGGTATAAATAATTGGGAGTAGCCGTTCAATATTATTGATGACTACACGATAAAAAAGGCGTTCATTTCGAGCTTGTAAGGCCGATAAATACAAGTATCGTTCAATATCGTTCGGTTTTCGTTCAAGATTTTGGATCACACGCTGTTCTTGAAGTTCTTGTGTGGTTTGCTTGTACGGAAGAAGTCCTTCCAAGTTTAACGCTTTCTTCTCTTCGCTTGAAAATGCAGTGGACTTATTCGTCTTGTTATTTCTGATCCATTCAATGTTGTCTTTCATTTGGCTAAGTTATAACAAAACAAAATTAGTTGAATCTATTTTTTACCTGTTTTATTTTGTAAATTCACGGAACTAAAACACCTTCTACCATGAGAAAAATATACCTTTCTGCCTTATTTTTTGCCCTAACTTCTATCGGAATCAATGCGCAAAACATACAACCTGGCCCCGTCAATTCTTTGCCAAACAGTACCAAAAAATCAATCAGCATAACGGCAATTACACCAAACATTGACAAGCCCCTAGCTCCAAGAAATCATGGATTGAACCAGCATTCCTGTGCCTCGCATGAATTGACTAAGAAATATTACGAGGAAATCGGGAAATGGGCAGAGTTCAATCAATCGTACTTAGAAGAAGCCGCAAAAACTAAACCTTACAAACCTGAGAAAACACCTGGGATTAATACCATTTCGGTTATTTTTCATGTGGTACATAATCCAAATAATCCGGCAGAGAATGTGTCGAATGCACTCATTATGCAAGTATTCAATGACATCCAAGAGGATTTTCAACTCATGAATCAAGATGCAGCGAACGCACGAACAAATTTTGGTTTTGTTCCTGCCGATGTGAATATCAATTTCTGTTTAGCCACCAAGGATGCCGCAGGCGTTCCCCTAGCGGAGCAAGGGGTTATTCGTGTCTCGACCAATGAAGATTATTACAATCATAACGGCGGAGAAGAGAATAAGATGAAAGCTTCTGCTACGGGAGGTTCTCAGATTTGGGATAGAAATAAGTACCTGAATGTTTGGATATGCGATATTTCCAATGGTGCGAATTCCGGAACGGCGGGCTATGCCTATCGTCCAACCAATAACATGTTGCCAGGTGCTTCCATTGATGGAATTGTTTTAGATTATAACATTGGAATGAATAACGACAATGTGCTTACGCATGAAATCGGACATTATTTGGGACTTGATCATACGTGGGGTGGTTCGGGTAGCTGTGCCTTAGATGACGGTTTTAACGATACACCAAACACCATCGGTCCCTCGTTTAATTACTCCGGATCATGTTCTGGAAATCAAATGACTTGTGGTTCTACGCAAACGCAATACGAGAACTATATGGATTACAGCAATTGCACGGTAATGTTTTCACAGGCGCAAGCAAATTACATGCTCAATACCCTCACTGGTGCCCGCGCTTCCTTGTTGCTTTCTCCGGGTTGTGACCCTACCAATACACCTCCGGTGGCTGATTTTACAGCAGATATTTCAAATCCAATTATTATTCCTGTGGGAGGCTCCGTTAACTTTTTTGATGCGTCAACGAATGTTCCAACCTCATGGACGTGGAATTTTGGAGGGGGTGCTGCGAACAGCAATAACCAAAACCCAAGTGCCGTATTTAATGCGGTGGGAACCTACACGGTTTCGCTTACCGCTACCAATGCGTTCGGGTCTGATACCGAGACGAAAACCGCCCATGTGCAGGTAGTTGGAGCTGCGCCGGGCACAGCGTGTGATACCCTTAGAAATTATAATCCAATTACAGAAGACTACGCGTATTACAATTGGTCTACCGGTTGGGGTTTCCTTCCGGGTTCTGGCCGCTTTTCTTCAACAAATACCTCGTTGATTCATCAATATGCGGACCGATATACGGCGCCAGCTTCAACACAAGTGAGAAGGCTTCGCATGCCAATCATTAAGGCCGTGAATTCCTCTGGAAATGGCCTCGTGAAAATCCGTGTTCAGCAAGACAATGCCGGAAATCCTGGGACGGTATTAGTTACAGATACCTTACTGATTGCTGATATGGACGCAGGGTTTTACAACGAATTTGATTTCACCAATCCACCTACCGTAACTGGAAACTTCTGGGTGACTTTTGAGTTGTTTTATGGCTCTCCGCAAGACACGGTAACGTTCATGTGTGTTGACATAAATCAGCGAAATGGAACCAATGCCAGTGGCTTAAGTACCTTAAAATGTTATTACGGGGGCTTGACTAATACCACGGGAACGTGGCATCCAACAACGGATATTAATCCAACCATCATGACTAGCCTTTGGATGGATGTGCTTACCTCGAATGGACCAAATCCTGTTGCCAATTTTACATTTTCTGAATCCGCAATCTGTACCGGAGGACAAATTACAGTGAATGGTTCGGGATCTACCAATACCAATAGCTATTTATGGTACATTACCGACGATCCCTTTACTACCGTTATTTCTACCCACAATACCGCAGCAAATACCTTTACGTTTAATCAAGTGGCTAATCGACGCATCTATTTATTTGCTGATGGTTCTTGTCGAACTGCGGGAATTTATTTACCGATAGTCGTTAATGCCAAACCTGCAGCAACCTGCACAAAAACAAATAGTACCTGCGGACAAAACAACGGGACCATTGTATTTACAAGCCCTACGGGTGGAGTTCCACCAACCTATGAATATAGTCTTGATGGAGTCAACTATCAGGCCTCGCCAACCTTTGGTAATCTTCCAGCAGGAACCTATGTGGCTCGTATTCGGACCTCGGGAAGCGGCTGTGTACAAACCTATACGCGAGCGATTTCAGGTTCAACCGAACTTATAGCCACCATTACACCAGGAACAACCATTTGTGTTGGAGAAACAGCAACAATTACCGCGGGCGGAGGAAACACCTACACGTGGTATGATGGGCCATCTGTCTTGGGAAATACGGCAAGTATTACGGTAACGCCCGGTGCCACATCGCAATACAGTTGTGTTGTTTCTGACGGGACGTGTGAAACGGTGGTTTCAGCAAACATTATTGTGAATCAGTGCGGTGCTGGAGTAGGGGAATCGACGATTAATGCCTCAGTGTACCCAAATCCAATGCAAGGCACCTTAACGATTGATATCGCGAATGCCTTTCAGTTTGAATTGCTTGATGCGCGCGGTCGCTTGGTGCAAAACGGTAAGGGATTGGGTAAAACAACCCTAAATACCCAAGCCTTGAGTGCAGGTGTTTATTCATTGCGAATTAGCGTTAACGGCCAGCAAGGGGTGTATAAAGTGATAAAAGAGTAGACAGCGTTTTATTAACAGGGTGTGGAATTCATTCCGCACCCTGTGAATTTTAATACTCCTTATAATTTGCTTCCCACAAACGTCGCGCTTCTTCCCACGTAGGAATGGTGTCACTTTCATAATGATAGGTGCTTCCCGTGGCTATTTTTCGAAAAGATTTTACAGCGTTTAAATGAGGCCCTGAACCTACAAACGCACGCAAGGTTCCCATGTCGTTCCATGCGGTTAAGGTATGTTGTATGCCTTGTATTCGTTTTACCTCACAGAACTGATTGCCCGGCGCATTTTTAGCCTGATTAAACGAAGGGATTGCCCGAAACCAAAAGGGAATGCTATGCAGAATAGACTTAGGCCTTAAGCCTGTGATGGAAATAATCATAGGTAAAAATAGAAAAAATAAATGCCCCTCAATTATTAATCGTAATATTGCGATATATAGTTAATCATGGGTGTTACAAAAATAGATGCTTATTCGCTGAGTGTACTTTCACTGTCGGAGGTGTTTAAAGCCTTAGGTCATCCGGCGCGTTTGTCGATTGTATCTTATTTGCTGCAAAAGGGAACGTGTATTTGCGGGGATATCGTAGACGAACTTCCACTAGCTCAGGCCAGTATTTCGAGGCATTTACAAGAGCTAAAAAATGCAGGAATAATCAACGGGCAAATTTCGGGCACCTCCGTGTGTTATTGTTTGTCTGACGAACACCTTGAAACGATGCTTACCCTGATTAATTCCATTAAATTATCCATTCCAAAAACATGTTGCGATGAAACTGTCTGAATTCAAATCTACCTTAAAGGAAGTTACTCACATTAAACTGATGCTTCCTAACGGAACCTTAGTTCCTGCCCATTTCCATGTCACTGAATTGGCTTTAATCAGTAAAAACTTTATTGATTGCGGTGGAGTGGCGCGCGTAGAACGAAAAATCACCTTTCAGCTCTGGGTGGCAAATGATATCGACCACCGTCTTACATCGTTAAAGTGGTTGGGAATTATAAAAAAAGGGGAGCTAGATTACGGTCTGACCGATGAGCCGGTTGAAATAGAATTTCAAGGACAAACCATTGAACGTTATGGCATTTCATTTTCTGAGGGTGTCTTCAATTTAACTCCGTTGTTTACTGAGTGTTTAGCACCAGATCATTGTGGTATTCCTTCAGCAGAATTGCCTAAACCAAGTTGTACCCCAAATAGTGGTTGCTGTTAATTCCTTGGTTTTATGAATACACGCCTTAAATTCTTGGATCGCTTTTTAACCCTTTGGATTTTTTTAGCCATGGGAGTGGGGGTCCTACTTGGAAATATAATTCCCAATGTAGAAGGGTTATTGTCGAATGTTGCCATCGGTACTACGAATGTTCCCCTGGCCATTGGGCTCATCCTTATGATGTATCCCCCCTTAACCAAGGTGGATTTCGCGAAAGTTCCTGCTACTTTGAGTAATAAACGCTTGTTGTTTTCGTCCCTTTTTATCACATGGATTGTGGGTCCCTTTTTAATGTTTTTATTGGCAATTACCTTTCTCCCAAAAGACCCTGAATATTTGACGGGGTTAATTGTAATTGGTCTGGCGCCGTGCATTGCCATGGTGATTGTTTGGAATGACCTCGCCGGAGGCAATCGGGAGTTGGTGGCTGGCTTAGTAGGGATAAACAGCCTATTGCAGGTGCTTTTCTTCAGTTTCTATGCGTATTTCTATCTAGAGATTATGCTTCCCCTGTTCGGATTCAATGCGATAACTATGGACATCAGCATGCTTGAGATTGCGAAAACGGTTGGAATTTATTTAGGAATTCCATTTGCAGCAGCAATGTTGAGTAGGGCGCTGTTAATTCCGAAATTCGGACAAGATTGGTTTCAACATAAGTTCCTCCCGAAAATTTCTCCTATTACCTTGATGGCCTTACTCTTTACCATTGTGGTTATGTTCAGTTTAAAAGGAAAACTCATTGCCACCTTACCTTTGGATGTACTTCGGGTAGCGCTTCCGCTGGTAATATTCTTTTTGGTCATGTTCTTCCTCATGTTTTTTGTAGCCAAAGCCTTGGGTTCTTCCTACAAAGACACCGCCACCGTAGCGTTCACTGCTGCTGGAAATAATTTCGAGTTGGCCATTGCCGTTTCCATCGGTGTATTTGGTCTGAATTCAGGACAAGCCTTTGCCGGGGTGATCGGACCATTAGTGGAGGTGCCGGCGTTAATTCTCTTGGTTAAAGCCAGTTTAGCATTGAAGAATAAATTTAGTAAGTCATGAATATTTTAGTGTTGTGTACAGGGAATAGCTGTAGAAGTCAGTTGGCCGAAGGATATCTTCGTCATTTTCACGGGGCTGTTGCCACCGTGTATAGCGCGGGTATTGAAACGCATGGGGTTAATCCGCGCGCGATTGCAGTGATGGCAGAAGATGGAATCGACATTTCCATGCATACCTCCAATCATGTGGATGAATACGTGCACATTCCCTTTGATTTAGTTTTTACGGTGTGCGACCACGCCAGCGAGCAATGTCCTGTGTTTCCCGGTGCGGTGAAGCGCATTCATCACAATTTCCCAGATCCGGCGAAAGCAAGGGGTACTGAAGAAGAGCTTATGAACGCATTCCGCTCGGTACGCGATGAGATTAAGTCCTTTTGTAAATCCTTGATATGAAAAAGGTCTTCTGTTACTGAAGACGAACATAAGGTCATTCCTAGTTCTCAAATGGTGGGAATTATAGGTTATTTCAAGTAACGAGTTGGGGCTTGCGTTTCATTAAAAATATTATTTTAGTATATACTGTTTGCCTCTATAAAATGAAGCTAAGCTATTTACCTGTTTCAAGTTTTTTAGTTATATAATAGTTAGCTGTTATGGCAGAAAACTAAAACAAAAGAGAAACACTTTAAGAAAATAATGAATTTGTATAGATAGAATTAAAGAATGGAGAATCGATTTACGGACATAATTCAGCTAATAAAACAATCTCGGACTAATGCAATAAAAGCAGTAAACACTGAACTAATAAACCTCTATTGGGCTATTGGAGAGCATATCAGCAAGAAGATAGAACAGTCAGAATGGGGTGACTCTGTGGTTACAGAATTAGCTAATTTCATACAGAAACAAGAACCAGAAATAAAAGGCTTCTCCGACAAAAATATGTGGAGAATGAAGCAGTTTTACGAAACTTACGTTGACTTTCCAAAACTCTCAACACTGTTGAGAGAAATTAGTTGGTCACATAATTTGGCAATATTTTCAAGGTGTAAGACTATTGAAGAAAGGGAGTTTTATTTGAAGCTTGCTAAACAGGATAACTATAGTTTCAGAGAACTTGATCGACAAATTTCTGCGAGCCTGTTCGAGCGGACAATGATTGGAAACTCAAAACTCTCGGCAGCGTTGAGAGAAAGTAAACACGACCTGACAAATACGTTTAAAGACAGGTATGTATTTGAGTTTCTGAATCTACCTGATCCACACAGTGAGAGTGACTTGCAACATGGACTTGTAGGGCAAATGAAAAACTTCATTCTTGAACTTGGTAAAGACTTTTTGTTTATAGGAGAAGAGTATAAGCTGCCAGTTGGTAACAGTGACTTTTATCTTGACTTGCTATTCTACCATCGTGGACTTCAATGTCTTGTCGCGTTTGAGCTTAAAGCCGACAAGTTTAAACCCGAACACTTGGGACAGCTTAACTTTTATCTAGAAGCTTTGGACAGAGACGTAAGAAAACCAAATGAAAATCCGAGCATTGGAGTGTTGCTCTGCAAGGACAAAGACAGTGAAGTAGTTGAATATTCATTAAGCAGAAGCCTTTCCCCGACAATGGTTTCAGAATATAAAACGCAACTGCCAGATAAGAAACTTTTACAACAAAAATTGCACGAACTATTTGACAATGAAACGGGTGAGAAATAGAATAACTACTGCTAAAACTTTACTCGCAATTGGCGGGCTTCGCCCACCTCATAAACATTTGTTGTTAAAGGAATTTCTTTTGCTTCGCATAAATACGCCAGCGAGCAATGTCCTGTGTTTCCCGGTGCGGTGAAGCGCATTCATCACAATTTCCCAGATCCTGCGAAAGCAAGGGGTACCGAAGAAGAGCTTATGAACGCATTCCGCTCGGTACGCGATGAGATTAAGTCCTTTTGTAAAACGCTAATATGAAAAAAGCCTCCCGCGAGCAGGAGGCTTTTCTTTTGATTATTTAAATCAACCTTTTATTTCTTAACATCGAAACGATCGAGATTCATTACTTTATCCCATGCGCTGATGAAGTCTTTTACAAATTTCTCTTTCGCGTCTGAACTTGCATACACTTCTGCAATGGCACGTAATTCAGAATGTGATCCAAAAATCAAGTCAGCCCGCGTAGCGGTCCATTTCACGCTTCCCGTTTTACGATCTCTACCTTCAAAAATTTCTTGTGTATCATCAATGGCTTTCCATGAAGTACTCATATCTAACAGATTCACAAAGAAGTCGTTATTCAAGGTGCCAACATTATTGGTAAATACCCCGTGTCGAGAATGGTTATAATTTCCATCCAGTACACGCAATCCGCCAACCAATACCGTCATTTCTGGAGCACTTAAGGTAAGTAACTGCGCTTTATCTACTAATAATTCTTCTGTGGAAAACGTGTATTTTCCTTTGCTGTAATTTCTGAATCCATCTGCCATGGGTTCTAGAAAAGCGAAAGAATTCACGTCCGTTTGGGCTTGGGTTGCATCCATGCGTCCTGCGGTAAATGGAACCGAGTAGGTAAAGCCTGCGTTTTTAATCGCTTGCTCAATTCCTGTATTTCCTGCCAATACTATAAGGTCGGCCATAGAGATTTTACGCGTTCCCGATGTCTTGTGAAAGTCAGCTTGTACTTTCGTTAATGCAGCAATTACCTTATCCAATTGCGCAGGATTGTTAGCTTCCCAGTGACGTTGTGGTTCAAGCATGATTCGCGCACCATTCGCGCCACCACGGCTGTCTGATCCCCTAAAGGTTGAAGCGGATGACCATGCGGTACTCACCATTTCACCAATGGTTAAGCCCGATGCCAAAATTAGTTTTTTCAATGCAGTTACATCAGCTGCAGTTACTAAGGGATGATTCACCGCAGGAACTGGGTCTTGCCAGATTAATTCTTCTTTTGGAACTTCTGGTCCTATGTATTTCACTTTCGGTCCCATGTCGCGGTGCGTAAGTTTGAACCATGCTTTAGCAAAGGCTAATTGAAATTCTTCGGGATGTTCATGAAATCTTTTTGAGATCACATGGTATGCTGGGTCAAATCGCATAGATAAATCCGTGGTAAGCATCGTTGGTTTAAGGCGTTTTGTTGAGTCAAATGCATGAGGTACTATTTCAGGCGCATCTTTCGCAACCCACTGGTTTGCACCAGCCGGACTTTTCGTAAGTTCCCATTCATAGGCGTACAGCATGTCAAAATAACCGGAACCCCATTGCGTTGGGTTAGGTGTCCATGTTACTTCTAATCCTGAGGTAATGGCATCCTTGCCTTTTCCTGATTTGTAGGTGCTGTTCCATCCGAACCCTTGCATTTCAATCGGTGCTGCTTCCGGTTCTGGACCTACATTACTTGCTGGACCTGCACCGTGTGTTTTACCAAAGGTATGACCACCAGCGATCAAGGCTACAGTTTCTTCGTCGTTCATTCCCATTCGGCCGAAGGTCTCTCGGATATCTTTTGCAGCGAGTAGGGGATCAGGATTTCCATTGGGTCCTTCCGGATTTACATAGATTAATCCCATTTGTACCGCAGCCAGTGGATTTTCAAGTTTCCTTCCTTCACTGTAGCGTTGGTCGTCTAACATTTTTTTCTCAGAACCCCAATAGATGTTGCTTTCTGCCTCCCAAACATCGGCTCTTCCTCCACCAAATCCGTAGGTTCTGAAACCCATGCTTTCTAGGGCTACGTTTCCGGAAAGTACCATAAGGTCAGCCCAAGATATTTTATTCCCATATTTTTGTTTGATCGGCCAAAGTAGCCGTCTAGCTTTATCTAAGTTTCCATTGTCCGGCCAACTGTTTAAGGGAGCAAACCGTTGTTGTCCTTCGGTTGCGCCTCCGCGACCATCCGCAGTACGATAGGTTCCTGCGCTGTGCCAAGCCATACGAATGAAAAATGGACCATAATTCCCGTAATCTGCCGGCCACCAATCCTGAGATTGAGTGAGTATCGCTTTGATGTCATTTTTTAGGGCGATGTAATCCAAACTTTTAAACGCTTTCGTGTAGTCGAAGCTTGGGTCCATCGGGTCAGATAGGCTAGAGTGTTGACGTAAGACGCTTAAATCTAATTGATTGGGCCACCAATCTTTATTGGTATTGGGGGTGGTTGGCTTACTTCCATTCAATGTCTGAGTTGGTGAGTTTTGCTCTACCATAGGCTGAATTTCTTGCACAGCAGCCGTTGGTGTATTAGTGGGTTTAGAGTCAAAATTGAACGGACATTTCCCTTGTGCAAAATACAAGGAAGTAGACAACAGACTAACAATAAATATGGTTTTTTTCATGGCTTATTGAATTTTGTCAAAGGTATTATCAAATAAACCCAAGAAGGTATCGAATTGATTTATAGGGTTATCGAATTCGTTTATTTAAACGATTAATTCGGCCTTTGTGCGATAAAAATTTATGAAAATGCGGTAATACTTAAAATTCCTTTACGCCTCTAGAGCACAAGGTGCAATTGGAAAGGGCTTTCCACGGACTGGAAGTAAATCCTCCCATGGTGCTTCCGAAGTATTTGGACCAAGCAGTACCTGTTCCGGGGGTAGAAGACCAATAATCTCTGTTATCGAACCCACTCAAGGAAGCTTTGGTGCTGTAAATCAATTCCAATTCTGTTTTTGTAGGAAGTCTCCAGCCTTCTCCACCTGCTGTGTAGGCTTCAACAGTGGCTTTAGAATCATTCCAATTTTTGTGCATGGCAAAGGTAACTTGATCCGTTTTGGCGACCACTAATCCGTGCTGGTTCGTCTCATCCAATTCGATGACAATTCCTCCAAAACCTTCTTCACCGATGGTATAAGTTTTTGTTTCATTCTTTTTACATGCCGTTGCTAATGCAATAAGGGCGAATAAAGGAAGTAGGTGTTTCATATTGAATAATTTATGTAAAGATAGTGAACTAATACATCGCCCCGCAAGCTTCAGGAATAAATTCCACAAAGCGCACCAGTCGATGATTGTTGAGTTGCTTAAATTTTTCTAGAATTATTGGCAATTCATACGATGTAACTGATACTAAGAAGGAGTAATCCAAACTGCCGCCTTCAAGGCGAATGCCCTTAATTTCTTGAAGCACGTGGTTCATGTCTTCTTGTGCCGTGCGCCGATCAAAATGAACATTGAATCGGTTTGAAGCAATAAATCGTGTGCTGTCTGTTTCGCTAAAAAGTTCGGCATCGTAGCCCACGCGTCGGTATCCGAGCCTATTCGCTTTTTTGATAAAATACTTCACCTGGTTGGAAGGAACTCCGTAAAAAGAACACATGTTGGTGCTCCAGAATTCTATAGGAAATCCGTCCTTTCTGAATCGCGTTATTGTACTTACGTCTGGATTCTCCACAAAAAATGTGAACACATTCTTGCAGATGGATAATTGACTATTCAAGGTGTCGTAGCCAACGATATGACGATACGATAAGGTAGAGTACCTTCGGATGTCAACGTGCACTTCAGCGAGTTTCTTGTCTTTATTCGGTTCTTGCTTTTTGAGCGCTACGTGTTGATGCGTGGTCCTGTTTTTATGCTGCTTGAATGCTGGTTTTTCCAGCGTGGTTTTGGTGTTTTCAGGTGATGGGCTACATCGAATTACCAACGCGAATGCAAGGCAATTGGCCACATAATTCACGCATTTCATCGGGCTATTTTATAGAAAACTTCGTGTAAATCGAATAACTTAACTTTATCTTCTGAAATTCAATCTCAGCTTCTTTATCTACAGACTCAAATAGAACATTACCGCTAATTTTCATGCGTGCAATGTCTTGTCGTGTTATGGAGCTGTTTTCCGATTCACTTACAATCAATGCTTTTCCTGTTTCTTGTCCAATGGCATTAAGCAAATAATCTGATTTCTCTTTAGCCGCTTTGATTGCTTCAATTCGCACTTGCTTTCTTAAGCTATCCATGGCAGAATGACTCACATGATCGATGTAACCATCTTGGATTTTCATTTTTTCTAATTCTTGGAATACCTTGCCAACGGTTGTGGCGTTTCCAACTTTTAATTGATATTCCTTTTTCGTGAGTACATCACGTTTCTGCCAGCTCACTTTCACATAGTCGGCATTGGCATCAGCAACAGAGAGGTTCGAGATCGGAATGCTTAAGGTAGTAAGCGCTTCTCGCAGTAGTTTTTCTTGCGCTTCAATGGTGACCTTTTCTTTGTTTTCCATCCGCTCTCGTAAGGTGATTCCGATGTAAATTTCATTTGGAATTACTTCCTTCTCCGCATAGCCATTGACTTCAATGTAGGGGATTTCTTCTGTAGGTTTCGTTTGACCATAATGAATCGAATAAAAAAGGGAAATACAAAGGATTGCAAGGATGGATTGCTGTGATTTCATGTTATGTTATTTTGAGTTCACCCAAAGATACAGGTTAACTTAAGATCGGTTCAATTTCACTTCCATTTCATTTCATATTTGTCTAGCTTCGGAGCGAATCCCGATGGAATGATGTCCAATACTTCAAACCCAAGTTGGGCATAAAACGGAACGGTGTGTTGACTTGTAGCTAAGGTAATTTCTGCCAACGGATAGTTGACTTTGATTTCTTCTATGCGCTGCATTGAAAGGTATCTTCCGATTCCTTGATGCTGCAGTTCCCTTCGAATCATTCCCCATGCAAATCGGGCTTCCGTTTGATCTAAGTTCAAGTAATAGCCGCCACATCCCAAAAGTTCACCCCCTTCATGTTCAATCACGCGATACGTTTCCAAGCTTGTGTTCTTGTATGCGTTTTTCAACGTTTTTCCTTGGCATACTAACCAATGTTCAAAGGCAGTGCGCTCTTCGGTAGCAAAATAGGGTGGACAATTACCGTCAAAAATTCTCAGACAGGCTTCTGTATCTCTTTCCTCAAAGTTTCTAGCTTTCATTTCCCTAATTCAGGCCTTTTTCTGCAAGGGCAATTCCGGTATAGTTGTCCGTTTGGTTCACCAAGTCCTCCGGAGTTCCTGTAAATACAATCTTTCCACCGCCTTCACCACCTTCCGGACCAATATCGATCACATGGTCTGCGGTTTTAATAATGTCTAAATTGTGTTCAATCACAACGATACTATGTCCGTTTGCGATCAAAGCCTGCAAGGATTGCAACAGTTTTTCAATGTCGTAATAGTGAAGTCCAGTGGAGGGTTCGTCAAATAAAAAGAGGGTAGGAGCTTGATTGTTTCCTTTCGCCAAAAACGATGCGAGTTTGATGCGTTGCGCTTCACCGCCCGAAAGTGTGCTGGAGGCTTGACCAGCTCTTAAATACCCCAAGCCTACGTCCAGCAAGGGTTGTATCATGGAAGCGATATGCTTTTCTTTCTTATCGGAACTTTCATGAAAAAAAGAAGAAAGATCGTCTAAGGTCATTTCCAATAAATCGGCTATAGATTTTTGGCGATATACAATTTCCAAGGTTTCTTCCTTGAATCGAGTTCCTTGACAGGTATCGCATTTCAATTGAATATCCGCCATGAATTGCATGCCAATGGTTACCAGTCCTTCGCCATCACAGGCATCACAGCGTCCGCCTTCCACGTTAAAGCTAAAGAAACCGGGTTTATAGTTCCGATTTTTAGCTAAAGGCTGCCGTGCATAGAGGTCGCGGATTTCATCAAAGATTTTAAGGTAGGTAATCGGATTGCTTCGTGAGCTTTTTCCAATCGGATTTTGATCAATGAGTTCAATCTCCTTGATTTTATTAATATCTCCGGATAAGGTACACCCACGGTACAAGGTGTTTTTAGCATCAAATAACGCTTGCTTTATCGCCGGATAGCATAAGGTTTTAAGGAGCGTAGATTTTCCAGAGCCGGACACCCCGGATATACAAACCAATTGGCGAAGCGGGATTTCAATGTGAACCTCTTTAAGATTGTGCAAATTGGCATTGCTTAAGGTAATGGAATAACTCGCTTTTCGGCGAACACTGGGACTTTGGATACGCGTTGTACCATTAAAATAGTTCGCTGTCAAGCCCTTATTCTTTTTAAATGCGCTTAAATTACCTTGAAATACAACGGTCCCCCCGTTTTCTCCGGCGTAAGGACCTATATCAATCAGGTGATCTGCGGCTTTAATAACTTCTTCTTCATGCTCCACGATCACGAGCGTATTTCCAATTTCCTTCAAAGAATTTAATACGCGGATTAGGTTTTTAGTGTCTCTTGGATGAAGTCCAATCGATGGCTCATCCAACACATAGGTGGAGCCCACAAGGCTTGAGCCTAAGGAGGTTGCCAAATGAATTCGTTGAGATTCTCCGCCGGACAAGGTATTGGTAGAACGATTCAGGGTAAGGTAGCCCAGACCGACTTCATTCAAGAATCGAATGCGTTGAATGATTTCCGGGAGTAGCCGTTTAAGTACATTGTTTGTTGGTATGGACGCTTGTGCTTCTTCAAAAAATCCTTGCAATTTACTCACCGGCATAAGGACAACCTCTTGGAGTGATTTACCATAGAATTTAACATAACCAGCATCGCCTCTGAGTCGCGTACCCTGACATTCTTGGCATTGGGTCTTTCCTCTATACCGGGAAAGCATCACACGGTATTGAATTTTATAGGTTTGACTTTCAATGAATTTAAAAAACGCTCGAAGTCCTGTAAAATAAGTGTTTCCTTCCCACAGTAATTCTTGCTGAGCACTCGTTAACAACCGATACGCTTTGTGCACCGGGAATTCAAATTTGTGTGCTTGAACCAATAATTGCTGCAGGTATTCACCCATTACCTCACCTTTCCAAGGATAAATGGCGCCTTCATAAATACTTAAGTTTGGATCAGGAATTACTAAGTTCGGATCAATGCCTAACACACTTCCGAAACCTTCACACGTTTTACACGCACCGAAGGGATTGTTGAAGGTAAAGAAATGCAAACTTGGTTCCTGAAAGGTCATGCCGTCGCGTTCGAATCGGTTGTTGAACCAAGTAATTTCTTGGTTCGCCATGTTCAGTATCCCGCAGGTCCCACCGTTTTTAGCAAAGGCCATTTGAATGGAGTCAATTAATTGCGCTTGTTCTTGCTCGGTTAATTGAGTGGTTTTGAATCGATCAATGACAACGGTGATTTCTTCGCAAGGCTCGAGTTCAGAGATGTCTGAAATTAAAGTAATCTTTTTGTTTACATAGATTCGAATAAATCCCTCATTAGCAATTATTTGCAATTCTTCAGAAGTGCTTCGTTTTGGATTTACTTTAATGGGTGAAAGCACAGCAAAGGAGGAGTCTTCGGGAGAAAGAATCGCGTTTAAAATGCTTGATGGCGTATCTTTTACCACTTCTTGATTCGAAACGGGAGAGTAGGTTTTTCCTTCTCGAGCGAAGAGTAATTTTAAAAAGTCATAAATCTCTGTAGTTGTTCCCACCGTAGATCTCGGGTTAGAGGAAATTACTTTCTGCTGAATAGCAATCGCAGGGGAAAGACCTTTGATGTAATCAACCTTCGGTTTTTCCAATTTACCTAGAAATTGCCGCGCGTAAGAAGACATGGATTCAATAAAACGTCGTTGTCCCTCCGCATATAGCGTGTCGAACGCTAGGGTTGATTTTCCAGAACCTGAAACCCCCGTAATTACGGTGATTTTTCCATGTGGAATCTGCGCATCAATTTGTTTTAAATTATTCGCCGCTGCCCCTTTTATTTCGATGAATCTTGACACGATACAAAGGTAACACTTGTGGGTAAAAAGGGTTCATCTTAAAAATATTTCTATTTTAGGGGTTCAATTCATACTATGCGCACTTTATTTCGAAGAAAACAAATACCAGATATTCTCAAACAACTTGAAGCAAATCAATTAGCGGATGGACATGGGGCGCTTGGAAAGCACCTGAAGGTAAGGGATTTAACTGCATTTGGTATAGCAGCGATTATTGGGGCAGGGATTTTTTCTACCATCGGAGAGGCAAGTTATCAGGCGGGTCCTGCCGTTATTTTCTTGTTTTTATTCACCGCAATTGCCTGTGGATTTGCGGCTTTTGCCTATGCTGAATTTGCATCAATTGTGCCTGTTTCCGGTAGTGCATACACGTATTCTTACGTCGCCTTTGGTGAGATTATTGCCTGGATCATAGGCTGGGCTTTGATTATGGAATATGCGATTGGTAACATTACAGTAGCTATTTCATGGTCTGATTATTTCACCGACATGCTCAGTAACATCAAAATTTCAGGATTGGGAATTGATGGAATTCATATTCCCTTGTGGTCTCAAATGGATTATTTCTCAGCGTTTAAAGGCCATCAGCAAGCAATGACCTTATTGGAATCCGGGAAATCATTGACAGACATTCCTGAAGGAATACAAACCGCTTACAGTGCTTACGAGCTAAGTCCTACGTTTTTAGGCTTTCATGTGATTTTAGACTTGCCTGCTTTATTCATTATCATTTTAATTACGGCTTTAGTTTATCGAGGAATTAAAGAGAGTCGAAACGCATCGAATGCTATGGTAATTATCAAATTAGCCGTTATTTTATTGGTGATTGGAGTGGGGGTGTTTTACATCGATGTTTCCAATTGGAATCCCTTTGCTCCAAAGGGGATTGGCGGTGTTTTGAAAGGCGTATCGGCGGTGTTCTTTGCCTACATTGGGTTTGATGCTATATCAACAACCGCTGAGGAGTGCGAAGATCCACAACGCGATTTACCCCGCGGGATGATGTGGGCGATTATCATCTGTACGATTTTATACATTGCCATTGCGTTAGTGTTAACCGGTATTGTCTCTTACAAAACCTTGCGCGTAGGTGAACCATTATCCTTTGTGTTTACTGAGATCAACCTGCCCTATCTCAGTGGAATTATTTCGGTAAGTGCAGTAGTTGCGATGGCTTCAGTGCTTTTAGTTTTTCAAATGGGACAGCCAAGGATTTGGATGAGTATGAGCCGTGATGGGTTGTTACCAAGTCGATTTGCAAAGGTTCACCCAAAATACAAGACCCCTTCCTTTGCCACCATCGTAGTTGGTTTTGTGGTTGCGGTACCTGCACTTTTCATGAATTTAACCATGGTTACAGATCTTTGTAGCATTGGTACCTTATTTGCATTTGTGCTAGTGTGTGGCGGTGTGCTCATGCTGCAGCACAGAACGGATATTCCGCGCGGGAAATTCAGAACTCCCTATTTGAATGGAAAATACATTATGCCGGTATTGCTTATTGGGACATTGGTATTCTTTTTTACCGCATTTCAGCGGCAAACGATAGATTTCATAACGAATAAAGAGTCCTTGAAAACCAAGGCAGAAATGATCGAGGGCATGAATCCAAATCAAATTATGTCCCTAAAAAATCACCTTATTCAGGATAAGAATGCTTCCTTCACGTTTTCAAAGCGGAATGTAGATGCTTATTATGAACTTCACGGAACAAAAGCCTTGGTAGAGGATTTGAAGTTTCTGAATTTGCCGAAATCTCATTTCTATAACTATGGGTTCAAGCACTTTGCACATAAAATACCGCGTTGGATTTTTATTTTGTTTACGATTTTTATCACCATTATGAGTTTCCTTAAAAATCTGTCGATGATTCCATTGCTTGGCTTATTGAGTTGTTTGTATATGATGAGTGAGATTAAAGCTGAAAACTGGTTGTATTTCTCAATCTGGTTGGCACTTGGGTTGATCATTTATTTTAGCTACGGTAGGACCCACTCGAAATTAGCTAAACCGAGATTAGTAGGTGAATAACCTTCCAATTATGCATACATTTCCTTACTTTTGTAGCTTCAATAGCAAAAGCATATGTTTGAAAATTTAACGGATAAATTTGAACGTGCGTTCAAAGTTCTGAAAGGTCAAGGTCAAATTACAGAAATTAATGTCGCTGAAACCTTGAAAGAGGTTCGTCGTGCTTTACTAGATGCCGATGTCAACTTTAATACAGCCAAACAATTTACCAATACGGTTAAAGAAAAAGCCCTAGGAAGGGATGTGTTAACCGCGGTTTCTCCAGGACAACTCATGATTAAGATTTGTCATGAGGAATTGGTGGAATTAATGGGAGGGAATGAGTCAGAGATCAATTTAAAAGGAGCTCCTGCTGTCATTCTCATGTCGGGTCTTCAAGGTTCTGGTAAAACAACATTTACCGGAAAGCTCGGAAGCTACTTAAAATCAAAAAAAGGTAAAAATGTACTACTCGTAGCCTGCGATGTCTATCGTCCGGCAGCGATTGATCAATTGCATGTACTCGGCGAGCAATTAGGTATTGAGGTGTTTTCTGACCGGGAAGAAAAAAGTCCGGTGAACATTGCTACCAAAGCACTTAATCATGCGCGTTCAAAAGGCTTTAATGTAGTTATCGTAGATACCGCGGGGCGTTTGGCTGTTGATGAAGCGATGATGGATGAAATTGCGCAAGTAAAAGCAGCGATTCAGCCTTCAGAAACCCTGTTCGTAGTGGATTCCATGACCGGACAAGATGCTGTAAATACCGCAAAAGCATTTAACGACCGAATCAACTTCGATGGAGTCGTATTAACAAAGCTAGACGGTGATACACGCGGCGGTGCCGCCTTATCGATCAAGTCCATCGTTAACAAGCCCATAAAATTTGTTGGTACAGGCGAGAAAATGGATGCCTTGGATGTGTTTTATCCGTCTAGGATGGCAGATCGAATTCTTGGGATGGGCGACGTTGTTTCTTTAGTGGAGCGGGCTCAAGAGCAGTTTAATGAGGAGGAGGCAAGACGTTTGCAAAAGAAAATCATGAAAGATCAGTTTGATTTTAATGATTTCTTAGGGCAACTGGAACAAATTAAAAAGATGGGGAATGTAAAAGACCTTATGGGGATGATTCCTGGGATGTCTAAGGCCATGAAAGAAGTAGATGTTCCTGATGATGCGTTCAAAGGAGTGGAAGCCATTATTCGCTCCATGACCCCGAAAGAACGATCAATGCCGGCTATTTTAAATCCTTCCAGAAAGGCGAGAATAGCCAGTGGAAGTGGTACCACCATACAAGATGTAAATAAGCTCATTAAGCAGTTTGAGGACATGCGTAAGATGATGAAGATGATGAGTAACCCCCGAAATATGGCCAACATGATGGGACAAATGAAAAACATGCGCTAGTCAATGGTAGAATTTGAATTGTACCCCGAAAAACCACATCTTCACAAGCAAGTAGTTAAAAGCAATTGGGGCTTGACCGTATTTACAATTGTCTTGTTTATTGCAGTTTTCTTGAGTATTTACAGTGACCGGGCAGATTTTGTATTTTTTTTGGTCTTAGTACTTCTCGTGCATGAATTTGGTCATTTTAGCCAGATGAAACGCTTTAATTATGAAAATGTTAGAATGCTTTTTATTCCCTTAATGGGGGCCTTTGTTCAAGGAAGCAAAGATCGTTATTCCCAAAAAGAGAGTTTATTGGTGGTTATTTTTGGCCCGTTTCCGGGGATAATTCTAGGGTCTGTAGGTCTTTACCTGAGCGGCGTTTATCAGTGGGATTGGCTCTTGCTGCTTTCCTTTATTTTCATTTTTGTTAATGCGATCAATTTATTACCTATCGATCCCTTAGATGGTGGTCAAATCCTGAAGTTACTTGTCATTCGCCAACGGGATTTATATTTAATGATTTTTGCCTTAATCTCTTCATTAGCATTAATTATCCTCGGACTTTTAATGAAAGATTGGTTAGTTGCCGGTTTTGGATTTCTCATGGGGATTCGAGTTCGCGCCATGCAAAAGAACTATCAATTGAGGAAGGACTTAAATGAATTACATGTAAATTACATTGTTACCTACGAGGAGTTATCTAATCGGGATTACCACATGATTAAACAGGTACTCATCAAAGATAAACCTGTATTGGCTGAACTAGATGCCTATACTGAAGAGGGAAATTCTAACCTAGCTGCGCATGTGAGCGATTTGTTGATTCCTCCAATCACACAAGATTTAAGTCTACTCGCGAAGGTATTCCTGTTTTTGGCCTGGATTGTGTTATTTGCCTTGCCCATTTACTTGTTGTTGACCCTCGATTTTAATTGGTATTTTGAAAAACTGTAGCATATTTCTTTTAGGCACCTTGTTTATTTCCTTTTTTGTACAAGGACAATGCAATAAGGTATTGATTCGAGGTCGTGTCATAGATTCATTGCGACCGCAAAGCTTTTATAACCTAATGGTCGTGAATCGCAGCAGTGGCAAGGCCAGTTTTGGTCAACCCAGTGGTTCCTTTTCTGTATATGCCTTGGCAAACGAACGCATTGCACTCTCGGTTAAACAATATCCAATTTATGAGTTTAAGGTAACACCAGATTCCAATTGCCAATGCAATGTGCTCGCTTACATCGATCGCCTCCCTCAAGAAGTGGCAGAAGTTGTGGTGAAACCGTTAAAAACCTTGGAACAAATTAAAGAGGAGCGTGCAGCCCTAGCCATGGTTGATACACGAATGGTTTCCGGAATAAATATTCTTGAAAGTCCCATTACAGCCCTTTATCAAGCCTTTTCTAAAAAAGAGCAAAACAAACGTTGGATTGCAGCACAAGTTTATCGCGATGATCAACGCAAAGTGGTGCAAGAACTTTTGAGATTATATGTCGCTTATGACATTATTGATTTACCCGAAGCAGATTTCGATTCGTTTATGCTGTTTTTGAATCTAGACGACGATTTCTTAAAGACGGCATCAGAACTTGAATTAATCACGTATATCAAGGATAAATACGAGCATTTCAAACGCTTTAATGCCGGGGAGTAATCAAGCCATCTAGTGCGTTCACCGCACGTCCCCAACCATAAATCTCCCGCACCGTTTTTCTTCCTTGATCTCCAAGTGCCTCCGCTTCTTCTGGATTATCGAGTAAATACACAATGTGTTCCTCCATGGCTTCTGCATTATTCCCTACCCACAGGTCTCGTCCCGGAACTATTTCTAGGGCTTCACTGGCCAAGGGTGTGGTGAGGCATGGAATTCCCATAGCCATGGCTTCAAGGAGTTTGTTTTGCATGCCTGTACCTATCTGCATCGGAGCAACAAATATCTTTCCTCTAGCATAGGCCCTGCGAATATCTTCCTGCCACCCTTCGATTGTAATGTTTGGGTATTTTTTTAAAGACTGAACGAACGCTGGTGAAGGATTTGCACCCGCAATCAGTAAGGTCCATGTTGGTCGCTTCGTTAGTAGGTGCTCTGCAAACCAACGCATCGCATCAATATTTGGCGCGTAGGATAAATTCCCTACAAACACTAAATCAAAACTGGCTTGAATGTCTTTCATTGGGTGGAAATACTCCGTATCAATACCGTTTGGAATTACACGTATTTTGCGTTGGTCCGGATGAGCAATGTAGTGAACATCCTGATGACTTATCATCGTTTGAAATTCAAAATAATTAAAAATACGCTGTTCATATTCTTTAAGTCGTGCAGCTTCCATGTTGAATATCCACCGAGTATACCACGGAGCTTTTTGAGCCCTTCGCTCCATACCAACGGATAAGGCATCCATGTAATCAATGGTTTTGTTACACCGATGATAATTTTTTACGTACTCTGCTGGGCGGATCATCTGACAAAAGATATGATCGGGAGAAAGGGTTGAAATTGATTTTTTAAGGGTTCGTTTTAATTGATAAGAGGTGAAATACGCCAATTGAAAGGGTTGATTCGTAAATAAGCATCCAATTAATCGAAACCATTGTGCAAATTTATTCAGATGGAAGTGCTGAATGGATACTACATACGGAGACAGTTCGTTGATCCACGAGGCATCAATAGATTCAGAGCTCAAGGCGAACAAGTGAATTTGATGGGTTTTGCTTAGGCCTTTGATTAAATGGTAAGCGCGTAATTTATCTCCTTTTTCTAGCGGATATGGAAATCGAGATGTCATGAAAAGGAGGGTAGGTCGCTTATCCATGTATGCGTTGTTCTAGTTGAGTCTTAAAAGTCTCTGCATCAAAGGTAGTATTGATATAGGCGGATATGTCCGATTCAAGCGTCTCTCTCTGGTCCGAATTGCCCAATAGCGCTAGCACGAAATCAGCAAATTCCTGAGGTGTATCAGCGATTAAAAAGGGTGTTTTATCTTCGAATCCACGGACGCTGATCCCGCTTGTTACAATCACTTTTCCATACAATAACGCTTCTATGACTTTCATATTTAACCCTGTCCCATACGTTAAGGGACTAACCATGATCCGTTGTCGCTGATAATAATTTTCTAGGGAATCGACGAAGCCAAGGCCTTTGATGCGATGTTGTGGATGGTTAAAGATTTCAGACCCCCGACCTGCGATTTCTAGTGTTGCAGAAGGGTGTTTAGCGATAATTAATGGCCAAATTTCATCAATGAATTTATTCACGGCATCCACATTTGGAAACCAATCGAAGTTTCCAATAAATCCCACACACGGTTCGCTGGCTTTATCCTTGATGAGTTCATCTTTGGTCTTCAAAACTGGATAACAGGTGTGCGTATTTACATTCCAATTCCGCAACGTAAGCGTTTCCTCGTGTGAAATACTGAGTACAGCATGAGCTGCACCCACTAAAGATTGCTCTAAGCGCTTCATTTGCCTGCTAATTCGTTTGTAAAACCAACGCAGATACCAAGGCATAAACTGCGCGCGCTGTTTCCAATGTTCATGTTCGAGGTTGTGTGATCGGTAAATGATTCGTTTTGATGCAAACCAAGATTTAGGCACAATGGTAAGAGCATAAAAACCGTCACAAATGACCACGTCAAATTGTTGAATGGAGTCTCGAGAGTAGAGGGTGGACATGGCTTCAGAGGTACTGTATCTGAGCACATTCATCGGAGCAGACACGGCATAACGCAGTACTTTCATGGTTATGGATGTATCGATCCGCAGTGGTATAAGTTGAATGGCGTGATCTACGGCTGAAAAATCTCCGGGATGTTTTTTCGTACAAATCGGCGCATAGGTAAGTGCGACGTCTCGGCATTGAAGGAGTCCATGGAAAAAAGAGGCAATGGCTTGACTTCCACCATCGATTATGGGATGATGTGGTTTTTGGCTGATGTAGAGTAAGCGTTTCATCCGCGTCTTATCATTCGTTTTGTCCACATTTTCCAAGTTTCTATGCTCGCTATGGGAACGTCGTTATTCGCGGTATAGGTTACTAACATGGCAATTGGAGTAAAAAATAACCCGGAAAGCCACATGCCTAGCCAAGGGGCAATTACGTAGGTGTCTGCTAAATTGTCTCCAATGCTTAGAATTATGAAATAAACCATGAAAATAAATGCTGCGATCACCACAGGAGCACCGAATCCACCTTTTTTTACCAAGGCCCCAAGCGGAGCCCCAACAAAAAATAACACAATAATCGCATAGGTTAGAGCGAATTTTCGATGGAATTCAATCCAAAACTGATCTTCTTCGTGATTAAGGGTCTCCATAAAGGTGGACTGATTCCGCACGTTTTCGTTGATTTGATATAGTTTTGTGAGTACATCCGGAATGAGTTCTTTCCGTTCTGAGCGCTTCAGGCTTTTATAGGTTCTGTAGATGACGGGGGGGTCCTTTAAGCTAGGATCTGTAATTGGCATCGTTTTTAGCTGGTTGTTAATCACATGAAAGGAGGCAAAGCTTCCTTTGATGCTAGCAAGAAAGGTACTGTCTAACCCGTTTCTTCTTCGTTTCAGTGAATCCGTTGCACGACCAATTTGAAACACATTCATCATTTCATATTTATCTTGGAAAATATCCTCATCGGAACGTTTTAAACTGATTCCCGTGACATTCATTTTGTAGGTGGCACGTTCAAACGTTGAAATGCGGTCGGGGTGGGAGCTGATCTTTCCCAATAAAGGCATTCCATTGGGCCCAATCTCGCCATTTTCAAGTTCTAATTCTTCATAAATTGCTCCGTTTTTTAGGTCAAAAAACAAATAGTTACCGCTGGTTGATCGATAAATTCTTGCCTGTTTTGCCTTGACTGTTTTTAATACATTGGGTTCCGTATGATCGTGAATGGTTATGTTGTTGAAGCTGCTATCTTTTCCCTTGTTTATCTTGATGGCATATCCATCAATTTCAGTGGTATAAACTCCCGGAACAATAAGCGATGAAAGTTTGGTGTTCTGAATGTCATAAATGAGCGAGTGCCATTTTAAGTTGGCAACAGGAATGACATAATTCGCAAAATAAAAGGTGAACCCTGAAAGTAGCAAAACAACAACCGTTAATGGTCGCATAATTTTAAGGAGGGAAAAGCCGTTCGATTTTAATGCGGTTAATTCATTGTTTTCCGACATGTTGCCAAAGGTCATTAACGACGATAGTAAAATTGCCAGTGGCAGAGCCAATGGAATTAAACTCGCTGAAACATAAAAAAGTAGTTCAAGGATAACCCAAATGCTCAATCCTTTACCCATGAGGTCGTCGATGTAAACCCAAAAAAATTGCATAATCAAAATGAACATGGAAATGACCAAGGTAACAATGAAGGGGCCAATGAACGACCGAATACTGAATAGGTATAAGCGTTTCAAAACAAATTTTTTACAAAAATAGGGCTACTAATCGAATAATTATGCACCGATAAGCCGCCGTAGTTTTTGAAGTTGTTGTTCCCACATTAAGATGCTGCTGTCTTTTTCTTCAGCTTCAGCGAAATCAGTAACGATAAGGATGATGGCTTGGGTCATTGGGTCTAGCGAAAAAGCAAGCTCAAAATAGGTGTCAAGGGCCTCATCGATGTCTGATTGCCATTGAAAACGAATGTGTTGATTGGCTTTGTGGCTCAGTAAGAACGCTTCTTCCTCATAACCGTCCCACAGAAAGAAGTATTTCCCGTCCCGTATATTCACGTCATCAGCAAACCATTCACTTAACCCTTCCGCACTCGTAAGTTTGGCATCCAAAATTTTTGGCGATGTTTTGAGCAGTTGCTCAATTTGAAATTTTTCTTTCATAGGGTTAAGAAAAGCGTAGTATCTTTGGTTTTACCTTGCAAGGTACAAATTAATTATCAATCGTTCAATGCCTCGTTTTCAATCCCTTGGTGCATTTTTTTTTAGGTTTAGGGGCCAGTTGCCCTTTGTTTTTCTAGCCGTATTATTACCCTTAGCGTTTGGTTTTCAAATGGAGCTTTTCCCCAGGGAATTTTCAATCCTAATGAAGGTCTCATCCATTTGCTTTATATCGATAGGCCTAATACTTCGGGTAATAGTTGTAGGATTTAAAGCGCCCCATACCTCGGGTAGAAATCGACATGAACAAGTGGCTCAGACATTGAATACGACAGGGCCGTATTCGATTACTCAACATCCCTTATATCTTGGAAGTTTCTTGATTTGGATTGGGGTGATTATTCCACTGAATAATCTAATTTTTTTTCTCGGTACGATTGTATTCTCTATGGGTTTTTTTACCATGCTTATTCGCGTAGAATCCAATTTTTTAAGAGAGAAATTTGGTGATTTATATACAGAATGGAGCAAGCGAACCCCGGTTTTTTATGTGAATCCGTTTTCTTTTATCCCAGCTAAAAATTCATTTGATGGAGTACGCGTGTTAGCTACAGAATATCCCACATGGATTGCCATCGTTGCGGGATTGCTTTTGACCGATCTTCTAAGGTATTTTTTTACCCAGTCCACGGATTACCTTGTGTCTAATATCTACTGTTGGATTGCGGTAGGTGTTGCACTTGGAATCGGAGGTCGTTTTTTCAAATACGTGGTTGTACTGCGTTGGCTTAAACGTTCAATTTAAATATCTGACGTTGTTGAAGGGATCTTCCCAATGTAATTTCATCGGCGTATTGTAATTCAGATCCAACCGAAACGCCACGAGATAAGGTAGTGATAATTAAGCCCTCGCGATCAATACGTTTGAATAAATAAAAGTTGGTAGTATCGCCTTCCATGGTCGGACTTAACGCAAAGATAACCTCTGTAATTAGGGCGTTTTTTGAGCGCTCCACCAGTGCATCAATGTTTAACGCTTGCGGTCCAATGCCATCCATTGGAGAGATTACGCCGCCAAGCACATGGTATCTGCCCTTAAATGTTTCGGTGCTCTCAATCGCCATGATGTCGCGCACGTCTTCAACCACACAAATGATATCGTTGGCACGCCGTTCATTGGCACAAATGGAACACGTTTCGGTATCTGAAATGTTTCCGCATTGAATGCAGGCAAAGGTTTCTGTTTTGAGTTGTATGAGGGCTTCCACAAACGTCTTGATCTCATCGCCATCCCTACGGTGTAAATTCAGTGCTAAACGCAATGCGGTCCGCTTCCCAATTCCAGGCAAGGTAGCCAATTGCTCCGTGGCTTGTTCTAGGTATTTAGAGGGAATTTGCATGTAACAAAAGTAGTTATTTTCAGTTCGCTTTGCGTATTTTTGTCGCATGGCAAGCCCACAATTAAATATACGAAATAAGCGCGCCCGCTTTGAATATCATTTGGAGGATTCATTTCTTGCCGGAATTGTATTGTCAGGTACTGAAATTAAAAGTATACGCAACGGAAAAGCCAGTATTTTAGAAGCGTATGGCATTTTTCATGAAGGAGAAGTATGGGTTCGTAATATGTTTGTGAATGAATACGAAAACGGAACCTTTTATAACCACAAGCCTAGAGCAGATCGCAAGTTACTTTTGAATAAAAAAGAAATCAATCGAATTGAGAAATTTCTAAAAGTGAAGGGAAATACCCTTATTGCTCTTAAACTGTTCCTGTCAGATAAAGGCTGGGTGAAAATTGAAATTGCGTGTGCGGTCGGTAAAAAATTACATGATAAACGGCACGACCTGAAAATGAAAGATGACCAACGCGAAATGGATCGAGCCTTGAAACGTTAGTTCTTGATCACTTTATACCCCGGATAGTTTTTCTTGTCAAATGCAAATTTAGTATCCTTAATTTCAGGATTCGAGGTGAATTTGGTCACAGAATAGGTCATTACTGAACCATCATTCGATTTCATGACTGCTTTTTTCAATTCATTTTTAGATTTCGAGATGTAAATGACAATGGTATTATAGTCTGCCGTCTTTGGATTTTTTGGATACAAATCAATAACATCAACCGTTTCACCACTCAGTTTATCTTCTTTAATGAATTTATTCTTGAACCCAGTTTCCCAAATGGTCATGAGTTTTTTTGGATTTATCCCATCTTCGTCCTCCGAATTATCACTTTCATACACCTCTTTGTCTTTGGCGATGATGGTCCATGTTTTAAGTCCGTTACACAAGATGACATTGTCTGCATAGGTAGCGTAGTATTTGTTGTTTTTAACCCATCCTTTTCCTGAATAATCATCGTTTTGATTCAATTCTTCATTCTTAATGTTGGCGCTATATTCCATGTAAAAAGACTTTAAGCCTTTCATTTTTTTTGAAAGCTTGTTTAGGATTTTCTGGGACTTGCTTAATTCCGTTTGGCCGTGGAATTGCGAGAGCGAAATGAATAACACGGAGATTAATAAGATAATTTTCATGGGTTTATTTTACAGTGCAAATATCACACATTGTGCCAAAAAAACCGCACTAAATTTTAATGAATTGTAAAATTTTATGTTCGGATCCTACACGTACTCGCAAGAAATAGACTCCTGCGGCTTTATCGTTCATGAGCACCGATAAGATATGTGTTCCTGCTTCCAGGGTGTTTTCTGAACGCGTGCACAAATTCCCAAGCACATCGAATACCTCAACAGTGACTGGTGTTTTTTCTGTAAGGATAAGGGGGAAATCACTCTGATTCGTTACAGGGTTAGGGGAGAGGGCACCCAGAGAAAATGTTCCCTCCTCGATTAATAAACACGCATAGTTGTTTGATAAATTCTGTTCCTCCATGAAATGAAATCCAGTCAAGTCTGCACTAACACACACAAAATCAACCGTATTGTTTTGAGATAACCCCGCTAAATTCGGGCTGTTTTCAAAAATATAATAGTACGAATCTCCCGGAAGAATGGTGTCGTTTAGCGTTCCGCTTAGTCGAGGGATTCCAGATACAGATAAGGTAAGAATTCCACCTACAATGGACACGGTTCCTTCGTTTTGTATTGAACATCCTATGATGGACTGGGAATTCTGACTCCCAAGATATACTTGATTAAGGGCTAATTCCAATAGGGGTTCATTGATTGGGATAACTGTCAGGGTAGTATCCGAACACCCATACAAGTTACTCGTTATGCTGTAGACAAATAGATCCCCGCCAATTAATGAATCCGGAATCAGATAATTCAACGAGATCGTGTCCTCATACGAAACGCCATTGATCACCCAATCGATGGTATTTGAACCATTAGCGGTGGAGGACAGGGTTAACTCGTCACCTGCGATGCAAATTGCTGGTTCATACACAAAACTGCTGCTTAGTTCCGGATTTACATTGACCTGAATTAAGGTGTCGGCTTGGCAGCCCATGTTAGAAACTGCGGAAAGTGTTAAAAACTGAATCCCCAAGGTGGTAAAGGAATATTGTCCTTGAATACCCTCAATTGGGTATTGTAAATTAACCAACCATGAGGTGCTATCGATGGTTCCGCTTGAAATGGTGCTTGTGCTTGTAAAAACTGTTGGATTGTCTTTACAGGCAGGTGCTAGGTTCCAATTTAACTCGGGCATCGGATGAATTGTGACCACTTGTGAACTCGAATCGGTACATCCATTGCCGGCATAACAGATTAAAGACATCGAATACGATCCCTCCGACGAGTAGGCATAGGAAGGAGTAAATGCCGCAGACGTTGTATTGTTTCCAAAATCCCACAGCACGGATTGAATTCCAGTTGTATCGTTTCCAATGCTCGAGTTTAACGGATAAATCAAGGTTTCTTCACAGCTAATGTTAATGGTGAAAATAGAGCTCGGTGCTGCCAACACGTTGAATGAATATGCTGCTGTATCTGCGCATCCATAAGTGTTTTGTGCCACTAAGGCAATTTGATTCAATCCGGCTTGACTAAACAGGTGGCTTCCAATGGAGTCTGTATCTACAAAACCTCCAAGATAATCCCAAGCATAGGTACTTAGTGGATTTCCGCTTAGGTCCGTTGCTTGAAATAAGATAAGCTCATTATTGCATGATCCGCTGTGTTGTATGTTTAAGGTTGGAGGCACATGAACATAAAAGGAGAAGGTATCTAACGAACTGCAATTATCGCTTGCCGTGACCTCGATTGAGCCATAGATCCATCCTGTGGTAGGGAAGGTCGTTTGAACGGTGTTTCCATTTAATTGAATTCCGTTTGAAAAGCTCCATACCTGACTTGTGATCGCAGCAGGCAACGGAACGCTGGATTGATTTGAACCTTGAAATAAGCTATTTGTGCAATTGGTCATTGGAAGCGATACGTTTATCGTTGGAGCGGTACCGTTCACGTTGACCAGTATCGTGTCTTGCGCAACACATCCATTAACATTCGTTGAGGTTAACGAAATAACAGCCATTCCTCCGTTAGTAATAGGGAAGGTGATTCCCGTGGTCCCGTTGTTCCATGCATAGGATGTTGTTTGCTGTGCCCCTTGCTGCAACGAAACAACATTTCCAATGCACAAGGAGGTATCGATGCCTAGCGACGCAGTCAATGGGTAGGTATCTATGCTAAATGTGTTTTGTTGAAGAACTGATGGACAACCACCTGCTCCTGTAATTTGTACGCTGTAGGTTCCGCCTTGAGTTATCGTTAGTTGATTTGCAGTGGATCCGGTATTCCACAGGTGGGTAAATCCAGCACCTAATCCAGTATTCCATAAAACAGAACTGTTAGAGCAAATCGACGTGCTTGGAGGGGGAGCAATCGTAGGGAATTTTACAAAAAGAGTGTCGGACCATTTGAATCCAAAGGCATCATTGGCTGAAACCCAATAAGTTCCAGATTGATTTACTGAAATGCTAGCGGTTGTTGCGCCGGTACTCCATTGATAGTTTGAAAAACCGGCAGGTGCAGTTAAGGATTGTGGACAAAATCCATTGCTTATTGCAATGTCACTCCCTAAATTAAATACAGGCGTATATTTGAATTTTAAATAGTTCTTGATTTTTTGAATATCCAAGGAATCGTTGGTGTCGGCAAAAATTATCTCACAAATATTCCCGTTTAAAAAAAGGAGTTCGCCATCGTCATTTGCATTGTTATATGCACCGATTAAAAAACGAAAGTTAGATTCAAAGAGTAGATTGCTATTAAAAGAACTTATGCCTAACGAAGAATTATTCACATCCAGGTGATTCTTGGCAGTAGTTCGATTTACAAACGCATTATACAAGGCAAAATTAGTGGTATTAAAAGCAGAATAATTACTGGTATTGTTGTCGCTTTGAAATAGGAAGGCTGTAGAGGTTACGTCCTTGAGGAGTGCATAGCGAAAAGTAGCATTTGCTGCTCTTGATTTAGCGAGCAACGTTTGATTTGAGGCAGCCATTTTTCCAATGACAAACATGGCTCTCGAGTTAAAACCGAGGTCCAAAATGTCTCCACCACTTAGTACTTGAGCTCCAGCAAAACTAATGCTTGGATAACCATTGACTGAATTATTTACTACAGTGGGCCTTTTTGCTGCCAGGTTTTGACTCATCACATGCGAGTTCGCGCTCAAGTCAGCCCATTGTTGAACTTTATTACTTGCATCCGGGGTAACGCCAGCATCCGCTTTCAACCATAAACTGGTGGAATTTAAATTAGATGGGGTAAAATACGTGAACGTGTACGTTGGTGAGCAGGTGGAATCATTCGCTGTGTATGCTTTTATACGCCAATAATAGGTCCCTTGAGTAGGAACGAATGAACTCCAAGAGGTGAGGTTAGTAAGCGGAGATTGCGTATAATTACTACTAAAGGTATTGTTGCTCGCAAACTGAACCCGATAATTTACAGCGTTTGGGGAGTTGTTCCATTGAAAGGATACGTTGAAGGTGCTAAGATTTGACTGGTTTTTGGGTAAAATACCACTCAAAGGTTGCGCAAAATAGCTTCCTAATCCTGATGAACATATCAGAATAATTTGTAGGAGTCTAAGGTGAAACATTCGATGCATCCTTCCAAAAATAAGAAATATTTAGCATGTGTTCGTTTCATTTGAATACATCTTCAACCATATTGAATATTTACTCGTTGAACGGTAGCATTTCTTCGAATACCCAAGGGCTTCGGTACATGTTGTTTTATAAAGCGTACCTTTGCCTTCATACATTTAGGAGATTGGTAGATGGAATCGTTGCGTAAAGTCGAGGTGATTACCCCTAAGCGAGGCATGTTTGATGTTCGCTTGCATGAATTGTGGGGATATAGAGATTTAATTCTGTTGTTTGTTCGAAGAGATTTTGTTGCACAATATAAACAAACCATTCTCGGTCCCCTTTGGTTTATAATTCAACCCGTACTTACGTCCTTCATGTTTTATGTTGTTTTTGGAATGATTGCTTCAATTCCTACACAGGGTGTGCATCAATTTTTATTTTATTTCACCGGATTAACCATATGGGGATATTTTTCCGAGTGTTTTACTAAAACATCAGGGACCTTCATTGCCAATTCAAATTTATTCGGAAAGGTTTATTTCCCGCGCTTAACCGTTCCAATTTCCATTGTAATTTCTGGGTTATTCAAATTATTAATACAACTGGTAATTCTTAGTATATTAATTGGTATGTTTAGCATGAGCGGGACACAACAGATTTCCATGGATTGGACCATTGTTTTGTTTCCTTTTTACGTAATGCTCATGGGATTCTTAGGCTTGGGTCTTGGTATCTTATTTTCTGCCTTAACCACAAAATATCGGGATTTAAGTTTTCTACTTACGTTTGGTGTTCAGTTGTTAATGTATGCAACGCCGGTCATTTATCCCTTATCTTTTACAAGCGGTAGAATTCGTGACGCCTTAGCTTACAATCCCTTGACTTCAATTCTTGAGAATGTGCGTTATTCAATCTATGGTATAGGTCAATTCGACGTATATGGGTTACTTTATACCGCTGGTTTTACCTTGGTTGTTTTGGTCTTAGGAATTTTGGTTTTTAATCGCATTGAACAGTCCTTTATGGATACCGTATAGTTGGAAGTATGGAGGTAATCAAGGTAGAACATTTATCTAAACAATATCGACTGGGGCAAGTAGGCACTGGGTCCTTAATTCAGGATGTAAATCGCTGGTGGTATAAGATCAGAGGAAAGGCAGATCCGTATGAGGTAATCATTGAAACAAACGATCGAACGACGAAAGGGAAAGGTGATTTTGTATGGGCACTGGAAGACATTAATTTCGCTGTAAATCAAGGGGAAGTACTGGGTATTATCGGACGCAATGGGGCAGGGAAGAGTTCCTTGTTAAAAATCCTTTCTAAGGTGACTTCGCCAACTAAAGGAAGAATAACGCTAAATGGACGAGTAGCCTCCTTGTTAGAGGTTGGAACAGGGTTTAATCCTGAGCTGACAGGAAGGGAAAACATTTACTTGAATGGAGCCATTTTGGGGATGACTAAAAAAGAGATTGCTAGAAAATTTGATGAAATCGTTTCCTTCAGTGGCGTTGAAAAATACATTGATACACCCGTTAAACGCTATTCCTCAGGGATGTATGTTCGTTTAGCCTTCGCTGTAGCGGCTCATCTTGAACCAGAGATTTTAATTGTAGACGAAGTGTTGGCAGTGGGGGATGTAGATTTTCAAAAAAAATGCATCGGGAAAATGAAGGATGTGGCCAGTGCAGGAAGAACAGTGCTTTTTGTTAGTCACAACATGGAAGCGGTGAAGAATCTGTGTTCTCGTGCCCTGCTCTTGGAGCATGGCACTATTGTTTCTGAAGGCAGCCCTTCCCACGTAATAGAAACGTATCTTAATAACCGAAATAAAGCAGACTGGGGTCGTTCCTACGAAGAACATGAGGCACCAGGGAATGAATTTACACGCTTGAAATCGATAGCGCTTAAACCGATACGTGAAGACGGTAAACCAATGATTACGGTAAAAAGCTCCCTTGAAATAAACATAAGTTTTTGGAATTATGTAGAAGACTTAGTCGCTAATCTTAGCCTACACCTCTTTGCAGCAACAGGAGAATGTGTGTTCAATGTAATTACCCAATTACCACCGCCTACGCTTGGTGTCGGTCTTCATCATGCACGATGTGTGATTCCAAAAGAATTATTAAATACAGGAGTATTCTATGTATCTTTCATGCTGGTCCAAGATACGGCAAAGCCGCTTTTTAACTTTGACGAGGTATTAACGTTTGAGGTGGAGGAAGAACGAGAAAACACCAATTGGCATGGTAAATTCCCGGGATTTGTTCGACCGAATATTGATTTTAAAATTAACGCATGATTCCCGTAACCAAATCGTTTTTACCGCCCTTGGAGGAATACACGGCTCAAGTGCAACGGGCCTACAATAACGGTTGGTTGACGAATCGGGGAGCCTTGGTTCTGGAATTAGAGGCTAAACTCACGGAGTATCTCCATCTCGAAGACGCGAAAATTATCCTCATGAACAACGGGACGATTCCCTTGCAAATCGCATTGAAGTGTTTGGCGAAGGGCGGAGAAGTCATTACCACACCATTCTCGTATGTCGCGACAACCTCTGCGATTGTTTGGGAAGGATGTACGCCCGTGTTTGTGGATATTCACCCGGAATGCCTAACCATTGATGAAACCAAAATTGAAGCAGCGATTACAGAAAAAACTACGTGTATTTTAGCGACTCACGTGTTTGGAAATCCGTGTAACGTAGAAGAAATAGAACGAATTGCCAAGAAGCATAACCTGAAGGTAATATATGACGGTGCACATGCGTTCGGAGTTAACTACAAAGGGAAAAGTATTTTTGAATATGGGGATGTAACTACCTGCAGTTTTCACGCCACGAAATTGTTCCATACCGGAGAGGGAGGCGCGATTTTCTGTAAAGATCCCGCCTTGTTTAATCAGCTATATTACAGTCATAACTTTGGCCATGATGGTCCTTTAGGATTTCATGGACTTGGAATCAATGGGAAGATGAGTGAATTGCAGGCGGCCATGGGTTTGGCGGTTTTACCGCATATGCAGGAGATCTTGGAGGAACGAAGCCGAGTGGTATCGTGGTATACTGAATACTTGAAATTAGACTCGCTAATACGTATTAATATTAGAAAAGAAACCAATTGGAATACAGCATATTATCCAGTGCTGCTTGAATCTGAAAATCAATTAATGGAAGTGCAAAAATCGTTACAAACTGCTGAGGTATTTCCACGCAGGTACTTTTATCCATCACTTACCCAGTTACCGTATGTTCCGCAAAGCACCTGTGAGATTGCTTCGGATGTCTCTTCACGGATTTTATGTTTACCGTTATTTTATGGGTTGAGTGAAAATGAAGTAAAGGGCATTGCCTCGATTATTAATAATTTTTAATTTAGAATCAATGGTCATTATAGGTGCTGGAGGCTTTGCCAAGGAATTGCTTGAAGTATGCCACCAATTGGGGCACACAGAAAATTTGGTGTTTTTTGACAATGTTTCGACTCAATTACCGGGACTACTTTTTGGAAAGTTCCCTATTTTAAAAACTGAAAAGGAAGTTACAGCTCATTTCAACGGACAATCCAACTTATTCGCATTGGGGATAGGAAACCCGATCTTACGAAAACAACTATCAAATCAATTCATCGCTTTGGGGGGACGATTAGAGACATTGATAAGTCCAAAGGCGTCGGTTGGTTCTTTTAATAACATGGTCGAAGAAGGAGTATGCATAATGACCGGAAGTGTTTTGACAAATGATATCTATATCTCAAAAGGGGTTTTGATTAATTTGAATTGCACCATTGGTCATGATGTAAAAATTGGTTCATTTTCTGAGATTTGCCCTGGCGTGCATATTTCAGGAAATGTAAATATCGGAAATGGGTGTTTCATAGGCACAGGTTCAGTAATCCTTCCCGGCATAACCATTGGTGATAAGGCCATCATTGGGGCAGGGGCGGTGGTGACAAAAGATGTCCCAGCGGGAGTTACAGTTAAAGGGGTGCCAGCAAAGTGAGAAAAATAGCTGAAAATACGCCCTTGGTAAGTGTCATCATGATTACCTACATGCACGAAGCTTTTATTGCGGAAGCAATCGAAGGGGTATTGATGCAAGAGGTCGATTTCCCTGTTGAATTAATTATTGCAGATGATTGTTCGCCAGATCAAACATCCCAAATTGTTAAAACCTACATCGAAACACACCCGAAGGGGCATTGGATAAAGTATACGCAACATGAGCGCAATAAAGGCATGATGCCTAATTTTATTTGGGCTATTGAACAGGCAAAGGGGAAATACATTGCACTTTGCGAAGGTGATGATTATTGGACGGATCCATTAAAACTTCAAAAACAAGTTGACTTACTTGAAGCAAATTCCAATTCTTCTCTATGTGTTCACGATGCTTGGTCCCTTAATGATACAGGAACGCTAATAAACTTCATTTATACAGTAAATAAAACAAAACATACATTTCGTGAAGTTATAAATCAATGGTTTCCAACTGGGAGTATCGTCTTCAAAAAAGAGTTGCTCAATTTTAATACTAGGATTTGGAAAGAGTCAATTTGTGGTGATCTTCCAATACTGGCATTGATGTCAGGTAATGGCGATTTTATATGTATTCCTGAAAAAATGAGCGTATATAGATTACACCGAGGGGGCATCAGCAATACGATTCAACATAAAGAAAACTTTAACCTGTATTTAAATCGTTTGAAAATGTATTCATTGATCAATAGTGAGTTAAAAAACAGGTTTGATAATGACATAAAAGATTTACAATTTGAATTTTATAAGCGCATTAAACCAACAGCTGAATACAATTGCTTAAATAGTTTTCGTAGAATGAAAATTCTATTTCTATTTAAACCTTACACTTCTAGGTTTTTTAAAATCTTCAGAGCCGAATGGAAAGTAGCTTTAAAACTTAATAGAAATTTGATCCAATCTAAATAAACAATATTAATGGACTTATGAAAAGCAAAATAGTTTTCGTTGATCATCCATTTCATGAAAAAACTGGTTCAAGTAACTTTATAAAGAATTTATTAAGTTTAAAGCACGAGATTATTCTTATTTATTTTGATCAATTTAAAGATGATAAAAGTTATCTGATTGGAACTATAAATAATATAAACCCTGATTTCATTTGTTTTTGGCAAAACTTCCCATATGGATTTTTAAAAAAAATTAAGTGCAATAATGTTACCTTCTTTCCTATGTACGACGATTATTTAATAACAAAAAAATATTACCTGAAAAATGAAATAAAAAAATTGAAAGTTATTTGTTTTTGCAGAAAATTATACGACGAAATGTTGAAAATTGGTTTTAAAAATCTATATTTTTTTCAATATATGCCCCCTTTAAATATAGAATCTAACAAAATTGACGATGAAAAATCGCTGTTTTTCTGGTCTCGAAACGGGGATATTAACTGGACCGATTTGAAAGCTATTTGCCAAAAATTAAATGTTGATCGATTAGTGATACATAATCCTGAGAATATTTTACAGATATCAAATGATGAAATTGAAAATCAGACATTTTCGGTATTCGTATCAAATTGGATCGAAAATCAACAAGATTATTTGTTATTAATAGAAAAATGTACTTTTTATCTCGCCCCTCGCAAATTTGAAGGAATAGGAATGTCGTTTCTCGAGGCAATGTCAAAAGGAAAAATATTAATTGGATTTAATTTCCCTACATTCAATGAATATGTGACACATGAAATAAACGGTTTTTTACTTAACGCTGACGCAAGCTTAAATATAAGTTTAGAAATCGATTTTAAAAAAATACAAGAAAATTCTATTGCAAAATCATTTGAAATTAGAGAAAATTGGAATCGTCATGAAAATGAAATCCTACAAATAATTCAATGCCCAAAAAAGAGTTTTTTTAATTTCAATTTATGACTGATCCATTATTTAGCATTATTCTACCTGTTTTCAATGGAGAAAAAACTATTGAGCGGACAATTCGTGGCGTCCTTGATCAAACGTATACAAATTGGGAATTAATTATAATGGACAGTGAAAGTGTTGATTTAACCCAATTATTAATTGAGAACTTTCTTTCAGATTCTCGAATAAAATATTTTAGAAAAAAGGATGACGGTATTTATGATGGAATGAATAAAGGAATAGTTGAAGCCACTGGAGATTGGATTTACTTCACCGGCTCTGATGATTATTTTTATACAAATTCTGTATTACAACATGTTTATAACTCCATAAAAGATCATCAAGAGTTGATGGTAGTATATGGCAAAGTAAAATTTCAAAATTCCAGACTCGAATACGACAGAGATTTCAACTTATTTAGACTTAGCTATAAGAACATTTGTCATCAAGCTATTTTTTACAATCGAAATCTATTTCAAGAAATTGGTTATTTCAACACAGATTATAAGTTATATGCCGACTGGGAATTCAATTTAAAATGGATGGATAAGTATGCCTCTAAATTCGTCGATCAGATCATAGCATGTTACAACGAAAACGGAGTAAGTGCAGCTACAGACACTATGTTTCTAAAGAATATCCAAAAAATCATCAAAAAAGAATTAAGGAAGAGAACTATTAAAGTGAAGTTCCACTACATGATTAGTAAATTTTTTATAAAATGACCCCATTAGTTTCTGTTATACTGCCGAATTATAACCATTCAAAATTTCTTATTGATCGGATTAATTCAATTTTGAATCAATCCTACTCAAATATCGAAGTAATAATTTTGGATGATAAATCAACGGATGACAGCTTAAACACGATCAATTTATTTAGTAATAATCCTAAAGTAAAAGGTATTATAACTAATGATATTAATTCTGGATCAACGTTCAAGCAATGGTTGAAAGGCATTGACAAATGTTCAGGAGATTTTATATGGATTGCTGAAAGTGATGATGCTGCAGAAGAAGACTTCCTACAAACGATGATTCAGAAAATGCTGAATCATGAAAATGTAGTTCTTGGTTATTGTGGATCTAAAATAATTGATGAAAATGGCAAAAGAACAAACTATTTAAACTATACCTCATTACCAAATATTGCTCAGGATCAGCGGTTTTCGAGTGAATTTGTTTTAAAAGGAGGTGAGTTTATACAAGAATTATTACTTGCCGAAAATAACATTCCAAACGCAAGTGCAGTTCTGTTCAGAAAAAGCGCTCTTAGAAACAATTACATAAATTCAATTCTTGATTTTAAGCTCTATGGTGATTGGTATTTCTGGATTCTACTAGCTCAAAAAGGTGACGTATACTTCACGCCAGCCCTTATGAATAATTTTAGAATTCATGAAAATACCGTGCGGAAACAAAAAAGTAAACAATTGGCTACTTTTTTTGAAAACATAAATCTTTATATTTACTTAATTAATTTTTATCCCGATAAAAAAAGAATACTCAGCGATAGACTCATCTTTAAATACTGTAATTATTTTCGGAAGGAGGTGAGCTTAAATGAAGCTATTAGAATTCACCTTAAGTTGTGGAAAATTGATCGCCATTATGCTTACAAATTTATTAAGTCCATTATACTTAAATAATGAAAGGATTGAGTATTGTTATTGTAAACTATTGGTCTGTTGATCTGATTCTGCAGTGTATTGGCCATTTTTTACATGCTGATTACGATTTCCCTTACGAAGTAATTATTTCAGACAATGGTTCAAATTCAGATGATCAAACTCGTGTTAAAAAAATATATCCGACAATAATCTGGATCTCAAATGAATACAACGTAGGATTCGGAAAGGCAAATAACCGTGCTTTCAAGATAGCACAATATGAAACCATTCTCCTTTTAAACCCAGACTCAATAATAGATTCTAATAAGTTAATTGATCTGTACCATCGATTTAACCATGATAAAGACGAACCAGCTATTGCTGGGGTTCAGTTAATAGATTCTAATGGGAAAAACTCAAATTCCTTCTACAGTGAGTATGCGTCTTTTCGCCAAATACTTAGGCAAAACCTGATTATCGATAAATTACGTATTTTACCTCCCCCTTTAGAAACTGTAAAAGCTGTTCATGGATCATGTATGATTCTTTCAAAATCAATGCTACAAGAGGATATTTTCTTCGATGAAGATTTTTTTTTATACGCAGAAGAAATAGAACTTTGTCATCGAGCTATTAAAAGAGGTTTCTGTATTTCATTTTATAGTGATATCCAAGTACTTCATATTGGTGAAGCCACTCAATCGAATAAACTAAAAACTAATACCCAAAGAAACATTAGTAATTGTCTATTATTTTTGAAAGCGAGAGGTACTTTAGGGGTCATCCTATTTTTCTGGCTCAATTGCTTAAATTTTTCAAGTAATTTCTTCCTGCTTCCATTTATGGATAAATCCTACAAAAAAGACTATTGGCTCAGTTTTAAGGCTTATTTTGGCGCAACAAAATACTATATGAATGTTCTGTTCAATTCTTATTCAAAACCACTTAGGTATAACACCAACAAATGAAAAAACAACTATTAAAATTGACATGTAGCATCATTTCGATCTCGCTCTATTTGCCTTACATGATCAAACTTTACAACTTCATTTATGAAAGATCAGGTCCACGAGTAATAAATGTGTTACATCAATATGTTAAAATTCCTCGAAAAAAAATTGATTGGAAAATAAAATTGAGAAACGGCAAAATTATCAAGACCAAAATTAATCCGGACGATTATAAAACTCTTCAGTTCGCTTTGGACTATAAATGGTATTCACCTGGCATCGCAATTGTTGAAAATGAAATCCTAAAAGCAATTGGAAAAGACTGTCTTTACATAGACATTGGAGCAAATTTGGGTATGCGATCTTTGTTAGCATTATCTAATGGTCAACAAACTTATATGTTTGAACCAAATAATGAAGTAAGCGATATTAATGAGTCTCGCTGTAAATTAAATAATTACAACAATTACCAAATAATTCGAAAGGGAATATCAAACAAAAATGGACACGTAACATTTAATATTGATTCTTCAAGCTATAAAAGTTCAATCAATGATAATTTAGAAACGGAATTTATTAAATCTCTTTCTATTGAAACAATAACACTCGATTCATTCATAAAAGAAAATGGAATTACAACAAAAGATATTTTTATTAAAGTTGATATTGAGGGACATGAAAAGGAGATGATAAGTGGAGCAATTAATGTTATTGAATCATTGTCACCAACTTTAATAATTGAAATTAATGATAAATCAAAAAACTTCAATGTAATTTTTAATACTTTAAAAGATTTCAATTACCAATGTTTTGCTTTGTTTTCTGATAGGTGGAGCGGCAAACTTTTAAATAAGCTAAATTCTGTTAATGATATTGAATCAATAAATGAAGTAACTGATTTTCTATTTGTTAAAGACAACAAAATCAAAGAATCAATAAAAAAATACATTTAAAAAACTACGAATGATAAACGTTATTAAAAAAATGATCCCTTTCTCCTGGAGATTACATATGTATTTAGGTGAAAAATTTAAAAAGGATGGTGAATTCTTTGATTTGCTTATTAATAAAATTTGTAAAAAAGAACCTAAACTCAAATTTATACAAATAGGTGAGAATGATGGAATTAGTTGTGATCCAATTCATGAATTCGTTAAAAAATATAATTGGAATGGAGTATTAATTGAACCTGAGCCGAAAGTTAATAAACTTTTACGGAAAAACTATATTGACAGAGATAATCTCATTTTTGAAAACATGGCAATTGCCGATTTTAAAGGTGAAATTTCACTTTCTTTCAGTAATGACCCAAGTTTAGATTCTAATAAATTATTCAGCACTGTAACACCCCATAAAGGTATCTTATCAAGGTCAAATTATATCAATTCAATTGAAACGATTCAGGTTCCATGCGACACGTTGGAAAATATTTGTAAAAAACATGAGCTTTTAGATTTTGATCTTTTATTGATTGATGTAGAAGGATATGAAAATAATTTGATTTGTTCTATTGATTTTAATATCGTAAAGCCTAAGATTATCCATTTTGAGCATGCCCATATTACATATAATGAACATCAAAATATTATTGATTATTTAAGACGCTTTGATTATAAAACATTTATTGAAAAGGACAATTCGACTTCAATTCTATATTAACAACTAAGCCGCCTAGTAATTTGTAATCAACAAATATTTGAAAATATTAAATAGCTTTCTAATCGTGAATAACAATTAATATGAAGCTTTAAAAATGACTTTTTCTATTATATTACCAACATATAATCGTGCCCAATTAATATCTAAAACAATTAATAGTGTTATAGATCAGAACTATACGAACTGGCAACTAATAGTTGTTGACGACGGTTCTACCGACAATACAAAGGAAATTGTTGAATCTTTTCTTGATGATCGAGTAAGGTATCTTTATCAAGACAATGCTGAAAGAAGTGCTGCTCGAAATAATGGTATGAGACATGCCTCCGGTGAATGGATTTGTTTTTTGGATAGTGACGATTATTTTTTACCTAATCACCTAGAATCCTTTTCTCAATTCATAGACCAAGAGAATCCGGGCCCCAGCTTTTTAATCACCGGTGGGTATGAGGAACGCAATGGTGAATTGATCAAAAAACCTCTTTATGACCCTTCAGCAGACGAACATCCCGCCCTTTACATATTGAGGCAGACGATCATTACTCCTATAAGTGTTTGCATTCATCGCGAGTGTTTTGATCAACACAGGTTTGCAGAAGTCTTTAAAAAATCTTACTGGGAAGATACTCATCTGTGGATTCGCTTAGCTATGTCTTATCCATTCTATCAACTGTCATCTTTCACCAATGTCTTGGCAGAACACCCTGGGCGAAGTGTTAATTCAAAGATATCTATGAAACGTGTCAAAGACCATCTGAGTATGATACAACACATGTATGAGAATTATTCACTACTATTGAGTCCTGTGATATCTAAATATGATATCCGTGATTATATGGATAGAAAATATAGAATGTTTCTTTATCAAACTCGTCAAAATGGTCAATATTTAATTGCTCTCAACATCTGGTTAAAAGCCATGTTTCATAAACCCTCATGGTATTTAGTAACAGAATTACCAAAGATCTTTTTAAACCAACTGAAAATCGGTATGCATGAGCGCTAGACCATTGAATATATTGATTGTGGCTTCGTGGTATCCTGATGATCAGCATCCTACTAATGGATCTTTCGTGGAAGAGCAGGCGCAGATGTTAATTAAAGCTGGTCATCGAGTGACTGTGCTGCATACCTTCTTAATGGGTACATTTTTAGAATCATTGAATCAAAAAGATACGTGTCAAAAAACAAAGCGAAGTGGAGTAGATGTTATTCGTGTTGGTGTTACGCCAACTCTACCCGGATTTAGAGGTATTGCTTACCAAAAGTTATTGAGATTTTCCATAAAAGCATTTGCAAAGTATAAAATCAATGCAGCAGATTTTGATCTTATTCATAGCCATGCACTATTTATGGGTGGATTCATAGCGATGCACTTGGGTGAAAAATTTGGCAAACCGTTTTTTCATACGGAACATACATCTGGGCTTATTTTCAATCCAGAACAATATTCACGTCAAGATATAAAAATCATAAAGTCGGTGTATCAGTCTGCACAGAATGTGTTTTTTGTAAGTCGTTTTGCATTGGAAAAAACATTGCAACAGTATTGTATTGAATCTAACCAACGATATGAGGTTCTCTCCAATGTTGTTGATACTTCTTTTTTTAAGTCTCCATTGACTCAGAATTGCGTAAAGGATGAGTTTTTATACATTATTATCTGCAATTTGATTCCTTTAAAGAACGTCGATCTTTTGTTAACAGCTTGTTGCGAGTTGCTTAAAGTTTATCCAAATTCTAAATTGACGATTGCTGGTGAAGGTTCTGAAAAAGAAAGATTGTCCGAAATGGTTCGCCAATTTGGTATTCAAAATTCTGTCTTGTTTTTGCCTAGATTGAGTCGAGCAGAGGTTCGTGAGCAAATTTCAAAACATCATGTTTTAGTAAGTACCAGTCAACTGGAAACATTCGGTTTGACAGTCGCAGAGGCTCAAGCCATGGGAAAACCCGTAGTTGTAACAGACTCAGGCGGGGTTAGAGATATTGTTGATGCAGAAACTGGTATTATTACTGATCATTCAATTGACGAACTGGCAGATGGGCTCATTCAAATACAACAAAATGTTTCAAAGTACGATCATGAGTATATCAGACAAAAAACCTTTTCAAAATTCTATTCAGAGAAGATCTATCAACGACTAATAAGTTATTACTCAAGTGTCAACAAATGAATTTTTTTGTATAAACATCAATTAGTCCTTTTTGAAGAGAAATTGAAGGATGCCATCCCAACTTCGTTGCCTTATCCACATTCAATAATTTTCGTGGTGTTCCGTCAGGGTATTGAGTATTCCAACTGATTTCACCTGTATAGCCAACTATATTTTGAATCATCTCAGCCAATTCTTTAATCGAAATATCTTCCCCTGTGCCAATATTGATGTGGCCAGCTTCTGAATGATTCAACATGAAATAGTTGCAAGCATCGGCCAAGTCATCCACATGCAAAAACTCTCGGCGTGGGGAACCTGTTCCCCACAGTTCAACTGTGGGTTTATTTGCTTCCTTTGCTTCGTGAAATTTACGCAGCATTGCCGGTATCACATGAGAATTCTGTAAATCATAATTATCATTTGGTCCATACAGATTGGTTGGCATCAACGAAATGAAATCGCAACCATATTGCTCTCGGTAGTAATCACACATTTTTAATCCTGCGATCTTTGCTAGGGCATAAGGTTCATTTGTTGGTTCCAAGGCTCCTGTCAACAAGCTGTCTTCTGAAATGGGTTGTTCAGCAAACTTTGGATAGATACACGAAGAGCCTAAAAAGAGCAGTTTTTGAACGCCTGTTTGATACGCCGCATGGATCACATTACATTCCATCATCAAGTTTTCGTAGATAAAATCCGCCTTAAATGTATTGTTCGCGTGAATTCCACCCACCTTTGCCGCAGCTAAAAAAACATATTCTGGTCGTTCCGTTTCAAAAAACTGATTCACTGCTTCTTGATTTCTCAAATCCAATTCTTTGGATGAACGCAGCAACAAATTGGTGTATCCCTCGTGCTGTAATTTGCGCACTATTGCTGATCCTACCATTCCGTTGTGACCTGCTACATAAATTTTGGCTGTTTTATTCATTCGGACTAAAGCGTTTATGACCACCTTCTTCGAGGTATTTTTCTCTTTCAAAATACGCAAGATCAGCAAGCATCATTTCTTTCACTAAGGCATTCAAATCATATTTTGGTTCCCAGCCTAATTTCGTTTTTGCTTTCGTTGGATCTCCAATAAGCAATTCCACTTCAGTTGGTCTAAAATAAGTTGCATCCACCTTTAACACTACTTGCCCTATTTCCAAGCATGTGACCTTTGAATCAAGTTTTTCCACTAAACCTATTTCGTCCGCGCCACTTCCTTCGAATCGTAAATAAATTCCCGCTTCTTCAAAAGCCATACGTGCAAATTCTCTTACAGTAGTAGTCACACCTGTTGCAATAACAAAATCTTCTGGCTGATTTTGTTGAAGCATTCTCCACATCGCTTCCACATAATCCTTGGCGTGTCCCCAATCACGCTGTGCATCGAGATTTCCGAGGTACAAGCAATTCTGTAATCCTAGAGATATTTGTGCTGCTGCACGTGTGATTTTGCGCGTAACAAAAGTTTCTCCGCGGCGAGGCGACTCGTGATTAAAAAGAATTCCATTGCATGCATACATGTTGTATGCTTCTCTATAATTTACCGTAATCCAATAAGCATATTGCTTAGCAACAGCATACGGACTTCTTGGATAGAAGGGTGTTTTTTCAGATTGGGGCACTTCCTGAACTAAACCATACAATTCAGAAGTTGAAGCTTGATATATCCTTGTTTTATCAAGTCCTAACAAGCGCACTGCTTCTAAAATTCTCAAGGTACCTATTCCATCGACATCAGCTGTATATTCAGGTGTTTCAAAACTCACTTTGACATGCGACATGGCACCGAGATTATAAATTTCATCAGGCTGCACTTCTTGAATAATTCGGGTAATGTTCATTGAATCAGACAAATCACCGTAATGCAGAATGAAGCGCACATTTTTTTCGTGCAAATCCTTGTACAAATGATCAATCCTTTCTGTATTAAACAAAGAGGATCTTCGCTTGATTCCATGGACTTCGTACCCTTTTTCAAGCAGGAGTTCTGCGAGATATGCTCCGTCTTGCCCTGTGACCCCGGTAATGAGTGCTTTCTTCAATGCTGTCGATTTCGTTAATCTACGAAGATATAGTTTTAATTCGTTTGTTTAGAATGATTACTTTTAGAGTTGTGAAAAAAATCCTAATCCTTGCCTACGACTTTCCTCCCTACGTATCGGTAGGTGGACTTCTGCCCCGTGCGAGGAATTTTAAAATTTTTCAAAAGAAAGGTTGAGTTAGTTTTTTTAATACTTTTACAAGTATTAATTCATACTATTATGTCAAGAAAACAAGGAACTTCAGTAGGCCATTTTTTAAGCACCGAAAAAGGGATACAAATAATGGATATTGCCTATTATGTAATTATTTTAACCTCGATTATCAGTTTATTGTTCAAAATCATGCACTGGCCAGGAGCGAATTCGCTGTTAATAATAAGTTTACAATCTACCGCAACCATCCTATGTATCGCAGCATTTCAAGTTCCCAAGGAAAGCGCCTTAGGATTGACTCCGCGACAAGCTGTGTGGCTTAATTTCTGTTCCTATTTGTCCTTGGCGGTCTTGATTATTGGATTCCTCTTCAAAACAATGCATTGGCCTGGATGCAATGAAATGATCATTTTAGGAATAGGGATTTTGTCGTTAGTTTCTATGCTAAAAGGTTTTATGGTAAAACCTGCTGGAGCACCGTTTTTACCTGCGGGTTCACCATTCACTAGAATTGCAGTTTCAAGTTCTATTTTCTTCTTAGGGTTGTCCGTGACAATCTTGTCCAGTCTATTTTTTCTGATGAAGTGGCCTGGAACTGATGAGATGATCATTATTGGTCTTGGTACACTTCCTTTTGTAATTATTGCTTATGGATATTTGAAGCGCAAAAACATTGATTTAATCGGCAATCATTCGATCTTCAAATTAGCCGTTTTGATTCTTGTCGGTAGTTTCTTGCTTTTGAGAGATAACCGGAGTTTACGCATTATTTCGAATGATTTGAATTATGGAAACATGGTTCATGTAAAAACCCTGAACTACGTAAAGCGCGGCGACAGAATGTTAAATTCATTTAACCAACGCCAAAAAATGGGCCTTTCCCTCAGCGAAGCCGATAAGGTAAAACAAGCTGCTATGCTTCAAATCAATGCAGCGTCCATTGAGGTTATTAGGAACATAGACCAGATTAAAATACTTCTGTTAGAAAAAGCAGGAGAAGACCTTAGGTCCACCGGTGAAAATTTCCTATTGGTTAGTAAGTACGACGATAAAAACCCCTTGATCCCTACTTCCCTCAATTTTTATGCAATCATGTCCAAAGATGATTATGATACACCGATGCGAGAGTTAGGGATTCGAGGTTACGATGATTTTGAGCAGAACGGAGTCGGTATTCAAAAACTTTGGAATCCATACGTGGCTTTCCAAAACCAACTTTTAGAACTCTGCGCAACCTATGGTCAATACCGGTTAACTATGCCCAAAAATGTTTCCGTAAGCAATGAAGAACAATTAATGGAGCTGCTCTTGAAAAACAAAGTCAATGAAACAGAACTTTACGCATTGGTAGATGTTTATTCCGATTTGGCTAAAGCGGAAATTTCTGAGAATTATTTTTATGGCCAAAGAACCCATTGGTTGATAGATAATTTCGACCATTCGCCCATGATTAAAGCTTTGGCCGTTCTTTCCGATATGCAAAGTGATATCGCAAAAGCACGTGCTCATGCTTTTCAGTTGATTTACCAACGTAAAAATTAACAATACTCAACAAAAAGATCTTCCTAAGTTCAAGGTTGGAAATTCAATGGGGCTAGCTGGTGTACGTTCGTAGGTTTCTAAGTATTAAGAACACATGGAGGAACAGAAAGGGGGACATTGGATTATCGACTAATTATAGGCCTCCTCACAATTCATTCCATTTATTGCCGATTCTTTCAACGAGTAACGTAGAAACCTTTGGTTTGACCATAGCTGAAGCGCAAGCGATGGGGAAACCCGTGGTTGTTACAGATTCGGGAGGGGTAAGGGATATCGTTACCCAAAACACGGGTATAGTAACGGAATGTAGTCCAGAGGCCTTCGCTAAGGGGTTGATTCATATGATTCAATCGTTGGATAGCTATGATCCGGAAACAATCCGTGAGACAGCAAAAAGTCGTTTTGCAGCAGAGGTTATTATGCATCAATTGAATGAAATCTATCGGCAGCTACACGATGGGATTTTGTATCTTTGATTCATGATCCGCGTCTTAATCCTTGCCTACGACTTTCCTCCCTACGTATCGGTAGGTGGACTCCGTCCATTCAGCTGGTATAAGTATTTTCGGGAATTTGGCGTCGATCCGGTGGTGATCACGCGGCAGTGGAGTAATTCGTATGGAAATCACCTGGATTATATCGCACCGGGTACCAGCGCTTCCGAAATCATTGAAGAAAGTGAATTGGGTACAATTATTCGTAGTCCCTACCATCCGAATTTGAGTAATCGCATCTTACTGAACAAGGGGGAGCGTAAGTGGCGCTTTGTTCGTAAGGCAAATTCAGCAATCCTAGAGGTCGCTCAGTTTTACATACCGGTTGGACCAAAAATTGAAGTGTATCATGCCGCAAATCGATATTTGAAGTCAAACAAAGTTGATCTTATTCTTGCTACAGGAGATCCGTTTGTATTGTTTCATTATGCAAATAAATTAAGCAAAGAATATAACACGCCATGGATTGCTGATTATAGAGATCCCTGGTCTCATCACAAAGAAAATACCCGGACATATTTTGTTAAGTTATGGTTGAAGTCGATTGAGAAACGCATTGTAAGTCAGTCGATTTACGCAACTACCGTTTCAACATTTGTCCAGCAGAAAATCAACGAAATTTTACCAAAACTACCCATGGAGATTATCCCGAATGGATATGATCCAGATGCCCTTGCATCGGTGTATAATATTACACCGCAAAACAAGGTGCTGCGTTTTGCTTTTGTTGGAACGATCTATGAATGGCATCCACTGGAGTTATTTTTAGAACAACTACATTTATTCAAGAAAAACAATGAAATCTCCTTAGAGGCAAACTTCTATGGTACGAATAAAACAACATGGATTAATGAGTTTATTCGCAGTAAATACCCGAGCTTGATTGGCACAGTGAATACCTACAGCAAAATGCCAAACCAAGTGTTGCTTAAAACGCTTGCTTCACACCATGTCATGATTCTGTTTAATTATTATTCCTATCTAGGCACTAAAATATTCGATTACTTGGCCATTAAAAGGCAAATTATTTTGTGTTTTGAGCAAGATCCTGTTGCTGAAGCACTACGAAAGAGATATTTCTCAATAGAAGAATCGTCGAATGGGAACACTCAACTGCAAGCAGATGTATTGCGGAAAACGAATGGGGGAATTGTGGTAACCGATGCGGAACATTTACAGCGTGTATTAACATCCCTTCAGGAAGAGTTTTTGCGGACCGGGAATATTGCCTGTGATTCGCGAGACATTGAACAATATTCTAGAAAAATTCAGGTGGAACGTTTGGCAAGCCTAATTAAATCAATTTCTTCCCAATCATAACATGAATAGAAAGATTGTGATTGTTGATTATGGCATGGGGAATCTTCATTCCCTTAAACGAATTGTTTCGTCCCATAATATTCCCGTGACTATTAGTAACAAGGCGTCGGAACTTTTGACTGCAACACATTTAATTCTACCTGGGGTCGGTCATTTTGGTCAAGCCATGGAGCAACTTAAACGCAATGAGTTAATCGAGGTGTTGAATTACCTTGCACTGGAAGAAAAAAGATCTATTCTTGGTATTTGTCTGGGAATGCAATTGATGACATCTTTCAGTGAAGAAGGCGATTGTGAAGGGTTAGGTTGGTTTAAATGCAAGACCATTAACTTACAAGCCTACACTGAACCGAGTATTAAAATTCCTCACCTGGGGTGGAACACCCTTACTGTAAAAAATGACCATAAAATCCTTGCCGATATTTCCGCTTCAGATGAAATGTATTTTGTTCATGGTTTTGGGGTTGTTGAAGCGATGGAGGAAGAGGTCTTATGTACTACATCGTATGGGATTGAATTTGTTTCTGGATTGTGTCGTAATCACTTGATTGGACTCCAATTTCATCCCGAAAAAAGTCATGGAAACGGTCAAGGCATTCTTTCAAATTTCATTAATTCATGTATCGTCCACGAATAATTCCATGTTTATTATTGCAAGGTCAAGGCCTTGTTAAAACAATTAAGTTTTCTTCGCCTACGTATATCGGTGATCCGATGCATGCGGTGCATTTGTTTAATGAGTATAAAGCAGATGAATTGTTGTTGTTAGACATTAATGCAAGCATTGAAAATCGCTGCATCTCAATCGATTTGGTAAGAGAAATAGGAGAGGAGGCGAACATGCCATTTTCAGTTGGTGGTGGAATTTCAACCATAGATCAAATTCAACAGCTCATAGAAGTAGGTGCGGAACGTGTCGTATTAGGTTCGATAGCAGCCGTTAATCCAGCCTTTGTAAGGGAAGCCAGTCAACGTTTTGGGAGATCTACTATCGTTGTTTGTATTGATGTTAAGCGTACTTTTTTAGGAAAACAAAAGCTTGTGTACCAAAATGCAAAAAAAACAGCGAATACGGATATTTTTCAATTTGCTAAACAAATGGAAGCCTATGGAGCCGGTGAGCTGCTGATTCAATCAGTAGACCGAGACGGAACATTTATGGGATTGGACCAGGAGTTGCTGTTTGAAATTACACGCCAACTTTCGATTCCCATTACCGGTATTGGGGGGCTTAGTTCTACAGACGAAATAAAACAAGCACATCACACATTGAACCTGAATGGCTATGGTGCAGGCAGTTTGTTTGTATTTCAAGGAAAAAATAGGGGAGTGCTTATTAATTACCCATCCAGTGAAGAATTAAAACTTTTATTTTAACATAATTGTTAATTATGTGAAAAGATAGTGTTGTGGGAACTATCTTTGCGCGAAATTATGATTAAGCATCTTGTACCTTATCAACTTTGTAACCGTTGCGTAATGGATACCAGTGACCCTGGAATTTATTTTGATAAGGAAGGGAATTGCAATCACTGCACCGAATTTCTAAGCAAACGCGCTAACTACAGTTATAAAGGCCTTGAAAGTGATCTTGCCCTAGAAAAGCTTGTTCAAGTGATTAAAAAGAATGGTATCGGAAAAGCTTATGATTGCGTTGTTGGGTTAAGTGGGGGGGTAGATTCATCCTATACTGCATGGAAAGCTAAAGAATTAGGACTAAGAGTCTTGGCTGTGCATATGGATAACGGATGGAATTCGATAGAGGCAAACCAGAATATTCGGAATATTGCAACTAAATTGGATATTGATTATGAATGTGTGGTGTTGGATTGGCAAGAATTTAAAGAAATTCAACGGGCATTTCTGAAGGCAAGCATTCCCGAAGCCGATACGCCAACAGATATTGCGATTCTGTCCGTATTGCACAAAATAGCAGCAAAATACGGGGTAACGTATATCTTGAGCGGTGGTAATTTTGCTACCGAAGGAATTCTTCCAAAACATTGGCACTATAATGCCAAAGACCTTACCTATTTTAAATACATCTGTGCAAATTTCGGGAAGGTTCAATTGAAGACTTTTCCAACCTTTGGTTTTCTAAGAGAAACATACTACAAGGTGTTTAAAGGTATCCACATGATATATTTCTTGAATTATCTTCCGTTTGAAAAGACAGAGAGTATTGAATTTCTGAAGGAAAAATTGGATTGGAAAGCGTATGGAGGAAAACACTATGAATCCAAATACACCGGATTTATACAATCCTATTACCTCTACGAAAAATTTAACATTGATTACCGAAAGGCTACCTTGTCCTCCCAAATTTGTGCAGGAACAGTTACAAGATTACAGGCATTAGAAGTTCTTAAGGTAAAGCCATATACCGTTGAACGGACCCACTCTGAAATGAAATACATTGCCAAGAAACTTGAGTTTACTGAGCAAGAATTTCATGAAATAATTACCGGACCCCCAAGGTGGTATTCGGATTTCCAGAACGATGAAAAACGGCTCAATTGGATTTATAATTGTTACAGAAGACTGTTTAAAAAAGAAAAATTAGCGAGTTTTTAGGTGTGTCAAGTCAATAAAAGGATAAGAATTTCCTTTGCGATATAATTTAACAAATTTATCACCTACTTTTGCTTAAATGAATTACTTCTTAGAGCATCTCCTTTCAGAATTTCAATTCCCACTTACCAATCCTGTATTGGTTTTTTCTTTGATGCTTTTTATTATTTTGTTGTCTCCAATTCTCTTGCGACGCATTCGCATTCCAGGAATTATTGGATTGATTTTATCGGGTATAATTATAGGTCCAAAAGGTCTCGGTATAATCGGTGAGAATACCCTTGCTGCCGAAGGTTGGATTAAGCTTTTTTCTACCATTGGATTGCTCTACATCATGTTCATGGCAGGGTTAGATCTTGACCTCAATCAATTTAAACGGTACTACAAAAAAAGCTTGGTGTTTGGGTTTTTAACCTTCGCGATCCCCATTGCCTTGGGGTATCCTTTGTGTTTTTATGTCCTCAACCTGAATCCTTTGGCGAGTTTGCTGACCTCAAGCATGTTTGCCACACATACCTTAGTTGCCTATCCCATCATCAGTAAATATGGGCTTTCAAAACACAACGCAGTAGCCATTACGGTAGGAGGGACTATCCTAACCGATACGGCAGTATTGATCATTCTGGCCATTATCTCAAGTGCGTCAAAAGGACAGTTGGATTGGAATTTTTGGGTGAGCCTGCTTACCTCACTCACATTTTTTACTGTGATTATGTTTTACTTGGTACCAAAAATCACACGTTGGTTCTTTAAAAAATTGGACAGCGAAAAGTCCTCCCAATATATCTTTGTACTCTCCATCGTTTTCTTCTCTGCATTCCTGGCGGAAGTAGCAGGCGTTGAGCCCATTATTGGGGCATTTGTTGCGGGTCTGGTTTTAAATCGGTTTATCCCACACAATTCCGTGTTAATGAATCGCATTGATTTTATAGGTAACGCCCTGTTTATTCCCAGTTTTTTGATTTTCGTGGGTATGGTGGTTGATTATCGGGCGTTGTTTCAAGGCTCTTGGCCCTTGATTATCGCAGTAGTTTTAACACTCTTCGCAATTTTCAGTAAATGGTTGGCCGCACTTGCTACACAATTGATCTATAAGATGTCAAACGTAGAGCGAAAGGTGATCTTTGGTTTAAGTACTTCTCATGCCGCTGCAACCTTAGCAATTATTATGGTAGGATATCAAGACCACATTCTCAACATTAATATTGTGAATGGAACTATTTTACTCATCTTATTCACGTGCATGACAGCATCCTTTGTAACGGAACATGCCGGAAAGGAGCTATTAATACAAATTGCAGATGATGGTGAAGATGAGGCATATGAAACTAAACTTCGAAACAAGCACCTCGTGGTTGCGATGAATGAACTCCAAGGCAATGAAAAATTATTGGAATTTGCGCTACAAGTATCAGATCCTAAAGTGATAAACCCAATTTCCATTGTAAGTGTCCTGCCTACATCTACTTATGCGGAACGCATTATTCATAAGTCCCGTAAAAATTTGGAGGAAATTGTCAAACATTTCTCAGGATATGAAACTAAGCTAAATACCATTGCTACGATTGATTTAAATGTTTCTTCCGGAATTTCTAGGGTATCGAAGGAGCTATTTGCCGATGTTGTTTTGGTGAACGACAGTAATAAAATAAATTTATTCAAGCGCATTATAGGAGACGATCGAGCTCACCTTATGGATTCTTGTGACAAAACAATTTTCTTTTGTCAGGTGGAGCGACCCTCTGTGAATTATGAGAAAATTGTGGTTGTTGCATCCGTGCTCGCCGAATTAGAGTCCACCTTCGTTTCTTGGGTTGAGCGAGTTTTTCGCTTGTCTCATGAGTTGAAGATTCCGATTGAGGCATTTATGCATGCAAGCACCTATGACCGTTTTTTAAAGGTAGGGATAGCCAATAAAATCATTGCAACCACCAAGCATATCCCAATTGAAGAAATTTCCGATTTTTTTCTGTACGCGGAGCGCAAGGAAAATGATTTTGTGGTAGCGGTTGGAGCCCGTGTCGGTTCAGTCTCTTATTTTCCTGAGGCTGAAAACTTCTTATCCAAGGTGCAAAAAGCTTATGAGGACAATGATTGGGTGTTGGTTATGCCCGGACAAGAGAAAGAGAATCTGTTCAAAGAGTATGAGGATATCTCCGGGAATGCCATAGGACTAGGGGTAGACACGTTATCCAGAATTGGAAAAGAGGTAGGGAGTATCTTTAAGAAAGATTAAGTTTATTTCCCGCGTGAACTTCCAGTTTTTACCACCGGTGCTTTTTTGCTTACTGCAGGCTTAGACACCTTCGGTTCTTTGGTGGCGACTTTTTTCGTAGTTTTCTTAACCGCCTCCGTTTTCACCTTTTTCGTCTCTTTTTCTATCTTGCCTTCACTTGCTGCCTCAGTCTCTTCGATAACTTCTAATTTCAATAATCCTTCTTTGAGCAACAGGTTATACCACTGAAATACCTTGCGGATGTCAGATAAATACACACGATCAATGTCGTAATTAGATAACACGCTCGTAAACGTACTTCTCAATACGGACTCTTCCACTTTGTGGTTGATGCTTTCCTTACCATCGTTTTGACTTAATAACGTTGAAAAAACATCCGTTAATTTAACATCTTCCTCATACGTGAATATGCTTATGTCTTCAATGGAACTAATCTTTTCCGATGCAAACGCAGGAAATCTTTTCTTGTCAATCAATGATTCCACAATCACATTGCTTTTTCCTTGAGTAACGATTTTAAATAATCCCGGGCGACCAGAGATGGAAATAATTCCTTGTAAGTCCATATGTTTGATTTTGCCCAAAATTAGAAATTCTTTCTGATTTGGCTCTATCATTTCTTGCTTCATTTCAAAATAATAGTAAGTTCCATTATATTATACCTACCTTTGCACCTAATTTTTAGAAGAAATCAATGACATTTGAAGCGTTGGGATTGCGGAATGAGGTGCTGCAGTCTATCAAAGAGCTCGGGTACACCGAACCAACACCCATCCAGGAACAAGCGATTCCACATCTACTCCAAGAAGAAAGCGATTTTGTAGGCCTAGCACAAACAGGAACTGGTAAAACAGCAGCCTTTGGATTGCCTTTGCTAAGTCGCATCCAACCCGGTCAACTATACCCGTCTGCGGTAATTATCTGTCCGACCCGTGAACTTTGCTTGCAAATTTCGAGTGACTTAAAGACTTTCGGTAAATACCTGAAAGTAAATGTAGTCCCTGTATATGGCGGAGTAGATATTAAAAAACAGATTACAGACATTCGAAAAGGCGTTGATATTATTGTCGCCACCCCAGGACGGCTCATGGACCTTATGAACCGCAAGGTGATTAAGTTAAATGAAATTGAATTCGTAGTACTCGATGAGGCCGATGAAATGCTCAACATGGGCTTTAAAGAAGATATTGACGATATTTTAAAGTATACGCCCGAAACAAAGAGCGTTTGGTTGTTTTCTGCCACGATGCCCAAGGAGGTAGCTACCATTGCAGCAACCTATATGTCTGAGCCCCTCGAGGTTTCCATTGGGCGTAAAAACCAAGGAAATGAAAACATTCACCACATTTATTATATGGTTTATGAAAAGGATCGTTACCCGGCATTAAAACGCGTAATTGATTTTAATCCAGAGATTTATGGCTTAATTTTTTGCAGGACAAAAAATGAAACTGCCAATGTTGCCCAGAAATTAAGTAGGGATGGTTACAACGCTGAACCCTTACATGGCGACCTTTCTCAAGCCATGCGCGATATGGTGATGGCACGGTTTAGAAGCAAAGAAGTACAGTTGTTGGTTGCTACCGATGTCGCCGCGCGAGGATTAGACGTCGATTCAATTTCTCACGTAATTCACTACAACTTACCGGATGATGTCGAAAACTATACCCACCGAAGCGGTAGAACAGCTCGGGCAGGAAAAAAAGGGGAGTCACTAAGCTTAATCACCCAAAAAGAACTGTTCAAAGTAAAAGGTATTGAGCGTCAAATGCGCACAGATTTCACCAAAGGAGTTATTCCTAATGCGCAAGAAATTTGTCAAGTTCAACTTAAAAAATTAGTAGAGAAAGTTACATCAACTGCGATCCGAGAGAAAGAAATTCAGCCCTTTCTTCCAGATATGTTAAGTCATTTTCAAGACTTGTCGAAAGAAGAGGTAATTAAGTTGTTTGTTTCTGCAGAATTTAATCGATTTATCGAATATTACGAACGCGCTGGAGACTTAAATGCTACGGAGCGCGCAGAAAAAGGAATGGGTTCCAAGGCGGATCGGTTTGGAGAACGTGGCACCGGTGATCGTCGTAGAGACGAAGATAAAACGCGGTTTTTTGTTAACCTCGGAAAACGAGATGGCTTGAACGTTGGTGGATTACTTCGGGTTGTTTGCGATACGACAGGAGTCAAATCCGGAAATGTTGGAAGAATTGATATCAAGGAATCTTTCTCATTTTTCGATACCGATAACGAGCATGTTGATAAAGTACTCAAAAACCTAAACGGTGCTGAATTCGAGGGTCATACCATTAGTGTTGAAGTTTCAGCAGGAGGTAAAAGCGAAGGCTCTTCAGCAGGAAATAGAAGTGGCGGCGGTGACCGCAAGTTTGGTGGTGGTGGAGATCGCAAGTTTGGCGGCGGTGGAGATCGCAAGTTTGGTGGTGGTGGAGATCGCAAGTTCGGCGGCGGTGGAGATCGCAAGTTCGGCGGCGGTGGAGATCGCAAGTTCGGCGGCGGTGGAGATCGTAAAGCCAGTGGTGGCTCAGGAGATCGCAAGCCATCAACATCAAGTGACTTTACAAAAAAACGAAGATAGAACTTAAGGTATGGAAATTAGAAATATTGCAATCATTGCTCACGTTGACCACGGTAAAACTACCCTGGTAGATAAGTTAATTGAAGCCGGAACCGTCTTAAATGAGAGAGATCGTCCAACAGGAGAATTGATTTTAGATAACAATGACCTTGAACGTGAACGTGGAATTACCATCGTTTCCAAAAATGTTTCTGTAACGTACAAAGGCACGAAAATCAATATTATTGACACCCCAGGTCACGCCGACTTCGGGGGAGAGGTAGAGCGTGTTTTGAACATGGCAGATGGTGTATGTATCTTGGTGGACGCCTTTGAAGGACCGATGCCACAAACGCGCTTTGTGCTCGGAAAAGCATTGGCAATGGGTATCAACCCTTTGTTGGTTATCAATAAAGTGGATAAAGAAAATTGTACCCCTGACGAAGTACATGAAAAGGTGTTTGATCTAATGTTTGAGTTGGATGCTACAGAGGAACAATTAAATTTCCCAACAATTTACGGTTCAGCTAAAAATGGTTGGATGTCGGAAGATTGGAAGCAGCCAACAACCGACATCGCTCCGTTGTTGGATAAAATATTAGACTTTTTTAAACCAAAACCAATTCCTCAGGGAAATACGCAATTGCTGATTACCTCTTTAGATTATTCCTCCTATGTTGGAAGAATTGCGATTGGTCGTTTAAGTCGAGGCAAAATTGTCGAGAATCAACCCGTTATTCTCGGTAAGCGCGACGGCACGTTACAGAAACACAAAATTAAAGAGGTGTATGTATTTGACGGACTAGAGCGCAGAAAAGTTTCAGAGGTTCAAGCAGGAGACATTTGTGCCATCACAGGTTTGGAAGGCTTTGATATCGGTGATTCGGTATGTGATGCTGAAAATCCCGATCCATTGCCGACTATTGAGCTCGATGAACCTACCATGTCAATGCTTTTCACCATCAACGATTCTCCATTCTTTGGTAAGGAGGGTAAGTTTGTGACTTCTCGGCATATTCAAGAGCGTTTGCACAAGGAACTAGAGAAAAACTTGGCGCTGCGTGTGATTGATACGGATAAAGCAGACCGCTGGATCGTTCATGGTCGTGGGGTATTGCATTTATCGGTGCTAATTGAAACCATGAGAAGGGAAGGATATGAACTTCAAGTGGGACAACCTCGCGTTATCTTTAAAGAAATTGATGGTCAACGCTGCGAACCTGTAGAAGAATTAACCATCGATTTACCAGAAGAACATGGCGGTACAGCTGTTGAAGCAGTATCTAAACGAAAGGGGGAATTAACCTCAATGACTCCTCGGGGTGGAAGAATGATTATTCAATTTTTAATCCCATCAAGAGGTATCATCGGTTTGCGAAGTTATTTGCTCACACAAACCGCTGGCGAAGCCATTGTTACACACCGATTTTTAGAATACCAACCGTACAAGGGAGAAATTCCTGGCCGACAAAACGGTTCACTCATATCCCTGGAACAAGGTACAGCAATTCCTTATTCCATCAATAACTTACAAGAACGCGGACGATTCTTTATCAATCCGAATGAAGACATCTACGAAGGACAGGTAATTGGTGAGAATGCTCGGGCTGGAGATATGACGGTCAACGTAACAAAAACTAAGAAGTTAACAAACATGCGTGCTTCCGGCTCAGATGATAAAGTGAAAATTATCCCTGCAAAAATCATGAGTCTTGAAGAAGTATTGGAGTACATTCAAAGCGATGAGTATGCGGAAGTTACCCCAAACAGTTTGCGTATTCGTAAGATATTTTTGAAGGAAGCAGATCGACGTCGCTTTACTAGAGATTAATTAAACTTAATCGTTTTTACTGGATTAACTCTGGCAATTAATGCGCTTGGGAGCAACAAGGCGGTCATGCAGACTACAAAGCTGCCTAAATTCAGTAGTAAAAATGAATTCAAGGTTAATTCAACAGGTACTCGATCTAAATAATATACCTCCGGATTCAAGGTTAACATTCCCGTGAAACGCTGCAGTGCATAGAGGGCTAGTCCTGCAATATTTCCAATGAACATGCCACTTCCTACCAAATACGCTGCTTGAATTAAGAAGATTCTTCGCAGTTGTCGATTACTGCCTCCCATCGCTTTCATTAATCCAATGAAATTTGATCGAATTATTATCAATACCAACAGGGCAGAGCCCATGTTAATGATTCCAATCAACAGCATTAATACCAGGATGATAATCACATTGATGTCTAGAAAAGCTAACCAATTGAATAAATCTTGCTCCAAATCAAAAATACTAACCACCTTCACCAATTCCCCATGTTCGTTGGGGATGAGTTTTAATTGTTTTCTTAAGGCCAGTAGCGTATGGTCTAATTCATACCAATCATTCGTATGGATTTCGTATCCCGAAATGAAATCACCCGATGTACCATTTCCTGCGCTGATCTTCACCTCATATACCCGGGTTTCCGCATTGCTTACAGGATAATAGTACCGATAATGCAGCCCCGATTCATCCAAAATTTCTTTATACGGGTTGTTAGATGCTCCAGGCGCCGTTCGAGCGGTCGTTAAATAGCGGATATTAATCTCATGAGAATCAATGAGTTGCGTTTTTAGCTCCGTGGTGGTTTCGTAAAGTTTTACACGCAGTGTGGTATCGCTGAGCTTGGTCCCAAGATATTGTCCTTGGAATTGACTTAATCCTTTACCCCAATCATAGCTTATGTTCGTTGGCTTTCCTTGCATAGCAAAACTAACTACGAATTGGTTATTCTCTAAAGAATCCCAGAGATCTAGCTGACCGCTAAGGCCCCAATCGTTTAATTTTTGGGTAATACGGATATCGCAGATCACCAATTTCTCGTCGTAATCTTCAAAGCCAGTATCGTAAATGCCAATAATTTTAAACTTCCTGGAAATGGGAGAGTCTTTCACAAAAAATGCTGAAATCTCATCGTTTAACTTTAGATTTAGTTTCTTGCATATCCGCGAAGAAATCAATATTTCGGATGAAACAGAGGGGCCAATGTAGCTTGGAATCTTTCCCTCGATTAAATGTTCCTGAATGAACGAAAAATTATAGGACTGGTCAATGCCTTTAAATACCAATCCTACCACATCCGATCGTTCTCCAAGCGCTTGAATTAATCCAGGTTTATAGGCTACGCGATTAAATCCTTGCACATCAACTGTTGCTTTCAGTACGCGTTCTACACGGCTTGAAGTATGTATCGGGTCGGATTCGTAGAAATCAGCATTGTTTTCATGTTGTATAAAAAGTGGAGCTGTAAATCCAGTGACCTTTCTACGGATTTCATTTTGAAAACCATTCACTACAGCGAGGGTTAGTAGGTTTACAACAATGGATAGTGAAATACTTATTACTGCTATGCGCAAAATCGGACGGGAAACTTTTATACCTTGCGAGCGATTCGGAAGAATCCGTTTTGCAATGAAAATTTCTACTGACACTTTTTTTAATTTACTAAGCCAAAAATACGCTAATCTATTGGGTATGCAGCATGGATCACAAAATTATCCTTGGTTAATTCGTCTATTCGTTTTACTTGTACTCGGTTGGTTTATTAATGCTTCGGGAATTGCGGGCTCATCTGGTACAAAACCAATTTACCCAGGTGCTGAACGCATGGGGCTTTATTTGGATAGTTTGAAGGGAAAACGCATTGCAGTCGTAGCGAACCAAACCTCTGTGGTGAAAGGAGTTCACTTGGTAGATACCTTGCTTTGTGAAGAAATTAATATCGTAAAGATTTTCGCACCCGAGCATGGATTTAGAGGGGAGGGTGACGCCGGGGAACACATCTATAGTTCAAAAGATGAACGTACGGGAATTCCGGTAGTCTCGTTGTATGGAAACCACAAGAAGCCTACCGCCTTTGACTTGTTGGATGTGGATGTTGTTATTTTTGATATTCAAGATGTTGGAGTTCGATTTTATACGTATTTATCCACCTTGCACTATGTAATGGAAGCGTGTGCGGAAAACAATAAACGCTTGATTATTCTTGACCGACCGAATCCGAATGCGCATTATGTGGACGGGCCGATCTTAGAGCCTGATTTTAAGTCCTTTGTGGGAATGCATCCAGTGCCTATAGTATATGGAATGAGCATCGGTGAATACGCCACTATGATCAACGGTGAGTTTTGGTTAAGTGACTCTATCCAATGTCAGCTTCAGGTAATTCCATGTAAAAACTATTCCCATAAATCCGTGTACAGGCTTCCCGTTCCCCCGTCTCCCAATTTGAAATCTGATCTGGCCATTGCGTTGTATCCCAGTCTTTGTCTTTTTGAAGCTACCACAGTAAGTATTGGTCGAGGGACTGGACGACCTTTTGAGCAATACGGGCACCCGAGATTTCCAAATATTGGGTATTACTTTGTGCCCAAGCCTCAAACAGGCGCCAAGAACCCCCCGCATGTGGACCGCATGTGTCATGGCTTTGATTTGGCGAAAAACTCCCAAACTCGAACGTACGAGTTGAACTTATTTTTCTTAACCAATGCGCGAGATTTACTCGGGGATTCTGCTGTATTTATTGATCAAAATGCCTTCTTCAACCGCTTGGCAGGAACCAATACATTAAAAGAACAATTATACAAGGGTTGGGGTCCTAAGGAAATTAGAGCATCATGGGAACCAGGAATAGAAAAATTCCTAAGCATTCGTAAGAAATATTTAATTTATCGCTGAGTTAAGCGTTCCTGACTCTCCGCCACAGCAGTTTCCATTTGTTGCGCATACGCATCAATAAGCGCTCCAATTTCTGGGTCAGTTGCACCGATTATTCGAGCGGCCAAAATACCGGCATTTTTTGAAGCATTCAAGGCCACGGTAGCAACAGGAATGCCATTGGGCATTTGTAAAATACTTAAGATACTATCCCAACCATCGATTGAATTACTTGATTTTATCGGAACGCCAATTACGGGAAGAGAAGTAAGCGATGCGACCATTCCAGGCAAGTGCGCTGCCCCACCGGCGCCGGCAATTATTACATTAATTCCATTTGACTTAGCGGCTTTTGCAAAAGCCACCATCTTTTCTGGGGTTCTGTGCGCCGAAACGACCTCCACATGGGTGGGGATTCCAAAATCCTTTAAAATAAGCTCCGCTTCCTTCATGATTGGATAATCAGAGGCGCTTCCCATGATAATTGCAACCTTATACGTCATTTGATGGGGTATTTTCTTGAGTTAATTTCGGGTTCTCTATGGATGGCTCCATTGATTCAGATTCCGATGAACTTGCCTCAGAAGTTAGATGCTCGCTTTCGGATTGTTGTTGAATCACCGTATTGATTTTACTCGCTTCGTAATGCATGGTATTTCCGATGTCTGAGAATATCTGATCCATGGGCTTCAATAATTCTTCTTCCGGTTGTTTCAAAATCTGTTCGATGTTTAAATCTTTTTTGATATCCACGCCAGACTTTCGAATTTCACTTTTGATTTCTTCGGATGCATTTCGAATGGAAAATAATGCTTTTCCTAGGGTTTTCGCAATACCTGGTATGCTCTTTGGACCAAAAAAAATAAGCACCACGAGAATAATGACGAGTACTTCATAGCCGTCAACATCGTTAAAAAGCAGTGGCAATGTAATCATCAAAACAAAGTTACGACATTTTACTTCGTTTGTATTTTTTCCACCACCTTAAGAATGAATATTTCTGGAATAAATGGAGAGAGATAATTGATTAAGATATGAAAGCCAAGGTCGCTAATGACGATGGATTTTCCTTTCATCATTGCTTTATATCCCTTTAGTGCAGTAGAATATGCATCGGCGCCTTTTTCAAACATTTTCGAATTTCCCATGCCTGCTGCAAATTCGAATTCCGTTTTAACGGGCCCAGGACAAAGCGCAGTAACACTAACTCCGGTATTTCGTAATTCATAATTTGTCGCCTTGGTTAAGGAAACCACAAACGCTTTGGTCGCAAAATAGGTGGCCTGAAGCGGACCCGGAATAAATCCTGCGGTACTTGCCGTATGAAGTATTTTCCCTTCATTTTTCTCAATCATTTCGGGAAGAAAGCCATGAGTTAACGCGGTTAAGGCTTGCACATTTACAGCAATCATTTGATGGTCATCCGATGCGGATCGATCTGAGAATTTACCCCAGCCACCGAATCCGGCATTATTGAATAGATAATTAATAAAAATCCCGGTGGATTTAATGCTAGAAATCAGCCGTTCTACTTCTTCCATGTTCCCCAAATCCGCAGCAAATACATGTGCTTCAATCGAATATTTATCCCTGAGCTCTGTGGCGAGCTGGTTTAATGCGTCAACCCTCCGGGCAACCAAAACCACGTTGTTTCCGCGTGATGCATGTATTCGAGCGAGTTCTTTTCCTATGCCACTCGAGGCTCCTGTAATCAATCCTGCGTTAACCATGGTGTAATTATATTATCGAAATAAGTGAATAAAGTAGTATGCCTCATTTTGCTGTAGGTCTGTTAAAATAATGGTGTAAACTCCTTCGGTAAGCTCCGTTCCGTTTTCATCCGTTCCGTTCCAATTATTCAAGTAATTTTCGGAAAAGTAAACCACATTTCCCCATCGGTTGAGGATGGTAAGGGATGTATTTGGTTTGAGGGATTGGATATATAATACCTCATTGATTTGATCTCCGTTGGGACTAAATACATTGGGTACTTCAATTTGGTCGTACACCGTAATGAATGCATTCGCGGTATCCACGCATCCTTCGTTATTGGTTACGGTCAATGTCACTTGAAAGGTCCCTGCGGTATAACTATAACTCCATGGGGAAGGTTGAAACACAGTGATTCCCGCGTTCACCCATTGTTCTGTAGTGTAATTTATTGAAGTGTTTGTAAATGTTACGCTATCACCAAGATTGGGAATGAGCGGAGTATAGGTAAATGAAGCAATGGGATTGTTTGGTGGGGTTAAGGTATATAGCGCAGAGGTATCACTACACCCATTGGCATCGGTTACCAAAAGAAGATAGCTGCCTGCAGCTAAATTTTGTAAATTCAAACTATTGATGTTTCCAGGTTGCCAAGTATAGGTATAGGAGTTTGTTCCTCCACTTGCGGTTATTCCGGTAAGGCTTCCATTTACTAAGCAGGTCGGATTAACCAAGGTTACCTGAGTTTCATCAAGGACCACAGGTGTTAACGCAGGAACGAAAACAGTCATTGTTGAAGTGCAATTGTTAGCATCAGTTATGGTTAGCACGTAGGTTCCGGCCGTAAGGTTGGTGTTATTGGCTGTATTTACGGAATTACTCCAGCTGTATTGAATTCCATTACCATTGCTGGTGATTCCTGAAATTGCTCCCGCTTCCCCCTCGCAACCCAGCGGCGTAATGAGCAATTGTGTTGTATCAATTGAAGGACCTCCAGTGGAACTAATTGTTAATCCAGTGATGCTATCCATACATCCTTCGATATCAGTCACTACCAAGGAATAAGAACCTGGTGCTAGGCCATTTGGGATATTTAGGGTAGTTTGTTGGTTCGACCAAAGGTAGGTTAACGGGGCGGTGCCACCGCTAACTGTTATACCGGAAATCCCTCCATTGTTTTGCCCGCAAAGTTCATTTAGTAATTGAATTGAACTTGTATCAATAACGGGAGGGGTAGAAGCCTGAATGGTAAGTGGACCTATTGTATCCGTGCAGTTATTTTGATCCGTAACTACAAGGGTATACTGTCCGGCCGCTACATTACTAAGATTGACCGAGTTGCCGTTGCCAGGTGTCCATTGGTATTGTATCCCTACACCTGTGGCTGTAATTCCACTAATTCCCCCATCGCTTTGTCCGCAATGTTCTATGGAATATACGGCTTGATTGGAATCTATAGTAGGGCCACTAATGAATGGAACTGTTAGTGGACTTGAAACGGCAACACACCCATTTCCATCGGTTACAGTGAGGGTATAGCTGCCACTTACTAAACCAGAAGGACTTATCGAAGTACCACCATTATTACTCCAAGAATAGGTTAAATTATTTCCAGTGGTGGTGATTCCGCTAATGCTTCCCAGGGTTCCATTACACGTTTGTGGGGTAATTACTGCATTGGTCGTGTTAACGCTTGGACCGCTCGTCCCGGTAATTGTATAAGGAGAAGAAGTGGTAGAACAACCTGCAGCGTCTGAAACAGTGAGTGTATAGGTGCCAGCAGGAGCATTGGTCAGATTTTGCGCGTTTCCTCCATTATTAGACCATACGAAGCTGTAGGGTTGTGCACCACCGCTTACGCTAAGTCCACTTATGGAACCTGGAACTAAACACGTTGCGTTTGTAATGGTTGGGATTCCAGTAATTAGGGGAGAGGCTCCAATTACAACAGTAACTGGTTTGCGGAATGATCCAGGACAAAGGGCGATATAATAGGTTGTCGTGGTGTTGAGCACAGGGGTAGTGAAAGTTATTCCAGTACCTGCAACGGTATTACCAAAAGGGGTGGTATACCATGTTAAATTCCCAGCGGGTGGATTTCCAATGGTTGAAGCACTGAGTGTGGCTGAACCAGAACCGCAAAGGGTATCATTCGCGGCAATAATGTCATAAAAAGAGGTGTTTGTAGTTGAAATCCCGCTTGCACCTCCCGTAGCTCCATTTGGAGGGAAATTCGGAACAAAGGTTGAATTTGTGACGCCAGATATTCCTCCATTCACTTGCTGAATAGGGGTTCCGTTTGTTATGGAAATGTATCCACCGCCGCCACCGCCACCGGGTCCATCCGCTTCCATGGAAGGTGATGGGGCAAATGCCCCAAAGGAAATGACTTGATCTCCTCCATTTCCTCCATTGGCTTGAAGCGTAATGGTATTCGGTATGGCGCTAGCATTGGAGATGTAAATACTTCCACCTCCTCCTGCGCCACCCGCACCATCGTTTCCATATTTTTGTGTTGATGCCTGAGGGGCTGTTTGCCCATTTGGATTGGCGTTTACTCCGTTGGCACCATTCGCTTCAACGGTTCCATTACCTGAGATACTACCATAAACTTTGATGTAAGCGATGCCTCCACCTCGTCCTCCATTACCTCCTTGCGCGTTGTTCTGATCTCCAGCACCGCCTCCTCCTCCTGCAAACAAGCGCGTATTATCTTGGGTTAGGGGATGACCACCCAAACCGCCTTCTTTTCTTCGATAATCACCTCCCCAAGGGGTACTGTTCGGACCAACGGTATTTTCGTTTTGGTTTACTGTAGCGCCAGAATAACCACCTCTTCCTCCGCCCGGACTAATTGACCCGCCCATCCCGGCTAATTCTAGATTCCAATTCACGTTATACGTAGGATTAGGAACTCCTTTTCCTGTGTAGGTTAGCGCCACATTACCCACATTACATCCGCCTCCACCTCCGGCGTTGTGATTGTTTCCGCCGCCGCCGCCATTAGCAGCAGCACTCTTACAATACCTGGAGTATATGGCGTCATATTCTGTGTAGAATCCTGCAATACTTTCTCCTTTTTCTGCTCCTTGGGTAGCCACATGAGACGCGCAAAATCCAACATCATTCACATTTCCGGGTGGACTCCCTAAGGTCTGATCTTCCGTAGCACCGCCGCGAAAGCCATAGCCACTTGCTGAAATTTTAGCACTAGAATTAATGAGCAGGTTGCCGTTAACTTCTACCGCTACGACGCCACCCGTGTTTCCATTCCATAAACTAGGTACAATCGACGTATTTGCATTCAGAGTTAGGTTTATATACCGAGGAACACGAACAACTTGAACGTGTCCGGAAATCGAATAGTTGTTACTCAGAGGACACATCAGACTGATTGTATTCGCTCCTGAAATGGATTTGACCTCAGCGAGCTCGAATTTACCAGCGTTATTGTAGTTAGTGATTTCACCCCACAACGGAATGTATTGAAACCAATCGTTTATGTGCCCTTGTGGCGTGGTGTAGGGGCCCCAGAATTGTCCGTTAGACGAAACATATTCACTGGCGGGGTAGGTATCCACATTGAGATTTGCGCCTTGCATTTGAATGATCATGATTAAATCACCTGGAGTCAGAACCCCTTGAAAAAATCCACCAACCATGGTATTTGACGCAACGGTAATTAAGGATTGTCCAGCCGATGCATTGGCATTAAGTACGGTGTAACTGTTCACTAAAGCATTTAAGGAGGTAACCGTGTAGGACCCATCTTTACCGCGTTGTGCGTGGCCGTGTAACGCCACCAACAGTATTAAGGAAATTAAAAAAAAATGTTTCATGACTTGGAGTGAGCAGGAGACGTTTGAATCGTAAAATTAGTTGTTTTATTCGTGCGGAAACTTTAAATCAAGGTTTGTGAGCCCGTGTTCACAAAAATAGTATCCAATTTCTTTCTTTTTTTCAAACATAAGGCGACTTTCCGTTATGTCCTCTTCTCGTTCGGGACGTTCGTGAAAAAGATGGTATTGAATGGCTTTCCATCGAAGGTTAACAGACTTTATACCCATGAGGTGGGCGCGGTATTCAATGTCGGTATCCTCACCGTATCCCGGTAAAATGTAATCCATATCAAATCCATTGAGTGCCAATAGGTCTTGTTTGTGCCAACCCATGTTACATCCTAATAATCGAACCCGCTTGTTCAACTGTAAGGGCCTTCCTGGGAAATATATCCCCTCTTCAATGCGTTTTGTTTTTTGCACGAGTAACCTGTAGAGATTGATTGCGCGCAATCCAAGGGTTCGAATCTGCTCTGAAGTTTTTTGGTCGAGATCTAGTCTCCTTCCCGCGGTGAAATATCCCACTTGAATGTACGTCCGATGCGCTGCGACAAACTTGGGATGTAACACACAATCCCCATCAATAAAAATTAGCTTTTCATTGCTGGAAAGAAGAATTGCTTTGTTGAGTATTCTATTTTTATTAAATCCAGTATCCTCTTGATCAATGTGCGTGATGTTGAGGGTGCCTGAGAATTTATCTATCGTTTTGCGGATGGTAAGATCAATAGCATCATGGGCTATGATGATTTGTGCTGGAATGATCGATTGCTGACAAACAGATTCCAACACACGTTCAAGTGTTTTATAGTCTTTATAGACCGTAATGATGAGCGAAACGGGCATTTGCTCAAATATAGGCAATTAACCCATGAGTTGAAAGACAATATCTGCCACAGCAGGACAAATGTCTGCGTTTTTTTCAGTGATATCGAGTACCTGATGCATGTATTTGCGATTGGTATGTGGGTATTCCCGGCACGCAAGTGGACGATGTTCGTAAATGCTGCAGGCATTGTCTGCTCCGAGAAAGGAACAAGGGCTTTTTTGCAGCACATAATCAGCGTCTTCATCCGATCGTAAGTATTCGCTAATAAACTTTGATTCCTTCATGCGAAGGTGTTTTGAAATTCTCCGAATATCCGTATTTCTAAATATTGGAGAGGTTGTTTTACAACAATTAGCACATTTCAGGCAATCAATTTTTTGAAAGGTACGCTCATGGGCCTCTCGAAATATGGTGTCTAATTGTTTATGTTTTCTAACTTTCTTTAAAAAGGATTGGATTTCCTTTCTTGAAACGTCGCTTTTATTGAGTAAATCTTGGTATGCGGGGATTAACATGAAATGGGTTTATGAAAGTTAAAGGAACGCTCGGGTCATTAATCCAAAAGTTCGGAATCGGTGAAGTTATTCTCGTTGAGGTATTTGCGCTCAAACCAAAACGTTCCAAAGGGGATTAAGGACATAAGCCAGCCAATCACATAAAATTCAATCTTCCTTTTAAAACGCACTCCAACGATTAACACCCAAATACAATAGGCAATGAAAAGAATCCCATGGGCTAAGCCGACGATTTTATTCGGAAGCGGCCAATGCATCATATACTTTAGGGGCATGGTTATCGCGAAGGAGATGTATGATATTCCTTCAGTAATTGCTAGAATTTTCAGCGTTTTTAATGGTGTCATCACAAGGTTTCTTTTAATTTTTCTAACATGATTGTTTGATCTCGAATCGATGCCGCTAAGATAAAGTCTAATTCTTTTGCAGCGCGTTGCATCTCCTTTTTTAATTGTTTTATTTCTTTATCAACGGCTTGGATGCTGTGGTATTCTTCCTTAGCCTCCCTCATGTTTTTGGCCTTATCTGCCTGCTGATAATTGGGCTCACGACTTGAGCTGTTTCGAAGCCCCATTTCAATCGGTTTATTTAAGGGTTGAGGAGAAAGTCCGTGGGTTTCATTGTAGGCGATTTGTATAGCTCTTCTGCGTTCTGTTTCTTCGATGGTCAAACGCATGGATTCAGTCATTTTGTCAGCATACATGATAACCCGTCCGTTGACATTTCTTGCTGCTCTTCCAACGGTTTGCACCAACGACTTTACATTGCGGAGAAACCCTTCTTTGTCTGCATCCAAAATTGCAACCAAAGACACTTCTGGTAAGTCAAGTCCCTCCCGAAGTAGGTTCACACCAATCAGTACATCGAAGGTTCCGATTCGAAGTTCACGCAAGATTTCTACCCGGTCAAGTGTAACAATATCGCTATGTATGTATTGGCATTTAACACCAACCTTAGTGAGATATTTTTGAAGTTCTTCGGCCATCCGTTTGGTGAGTGTGGTCACCAAGGTGCGTTCATTTAAGGCAACACGCGCTTGAATTTCTTCAATCAAATTATCAATCTGAAAGCGGCTTGGTCGGACTTCAATGATGGGGTCAAGTAAACCGGTTGGACGGATCACCTGTTCAACCATGATGCCTTCGGAGAGTGCTACTTCAAGGGCAGCAGGGGTGGCAGATACAAACACACATTGATTCAGTAATCCTTCGAATTCTTCATACTTTAAAGGACGGTTGTCTATGGCTGCTTGAAGTCTAAATCCGTATTCAATGAGGTTCGTTTTTCTTGCCCTGTCTCCTCCGTACATCCCTTTAACTTGAGGCAAGGTCACGTGGCTTTCATCAACCATCATCAAGAAATCCTCAGGAAAGTAATCCAGCAGGCAAAATGGACGTTCACCGGGTTGACGATTATCGAAATACCTGGAATAATTCTCAATACCTGAGCAATACCCGAGCTCACGGATCATTTCTAGGTCATAGGAAACCCGCTCATACAAACGTTTGGACTCTTCCAAGCGTCCCTGTTTTTTGAATTGCTCTACTTGAAACACCAAATCATCCTGTATCTGATGGATGGCTTGAAGTGTGTTTTCAGGACTCGAAACAAATAAATTTGCGGGATAGAGGTTAAGGTCAGAATGGGTTTCAAAAATATGATTGGTAATGGGATCTATGGACTGAATTCCTTCGATTTCATCTCCAAAAAATAATACCCGGACTACATGGTCGGCATAGGCAAGGTAAATATCTACGGTATCGCCGGTTACGCGGAACATTCCTCGTTCAAACACGTCTTCGCTGCGGGTATATAAATTTTCAACCAATCGGTGCAGGAATTTATTTCTAGGAACTTCCATGCCTACATGAATCGGGAGTATGCTTTTTTTGAATTCGTTGGGGTTACCGATTCCATAGATGCACGAAACAGAGGCTACCACAATGATGTCTCTTCTCCCTGACAGCAGTGCCGAGGAGGCTGCTAAGCGAAGTTTTTCTATTTCATCATTGATGGAAAGGTCTTTTTCGATGTAGGTATTCGTGACAGGTATGTAGGCCTCTGGTTGATAATAATCATAATACGATACAAAATACTCTACGGAGTTATTAGGAAAGAACTGTTTGAATTCTGAATAGAGTTGGGCAGCTAAGGTTTTATTGTGTGAGAGAATCAAGGTTGGTTTTTTCACCTGTTCAATCACATTAGCCATGGTGAAGGTCTTGCCACTGCCTGTTACTCCAAGCAAGGTTTGGAAGGTAATTTCCTCATGGATTCCTTGCACTAATTGACGAATCGCCTCAGGTTGATCCCCGGTGGGTTGGTATGCTGAAACCAATTCAAAATCCATGGTACAAAGGTAGGGGATAATGGTTCTATAAATAAGTTTGTTAATGTAAAATTGTATTTGAATTCAATAATCGAAAAAAAATTATATCTTTATATAATTAAACTAAATTTTATGAGAAAAATCTTTTTTATTACTTCCTTCCTGTGTTTAGGAAATATAAGTGCTCAGTTTTTTATCGGAATACCGTTTTTAGATCGTTGCCGGAAGATGAGTGCGTGTGATTTGTGTAAGACAAAAAATACAAAAACCAATGAGTATTTAGATTCTATTGATTTAGTGTTAAATAAAGCGGTCGGTACTGACGTTGAAACAACTGTTCTAAATCAGCTTAAGATAATCGACAATGAAATTATTCGATATAATTCAATGTATAACGCACATTTGCCTGAGTTGACTTCGGAAAAAGAAATTTATGGTCGACTCCTTATAGTAAAAACCAAATTGTTAATTGCATCGGTTATCGAAAAAGACAATAAAGTATACAACCTTGCATTAACCGATTCTGATTACGAAGATTATCCAAATTTTAAGGGAGTTAGCGAAATTAATGGGCTCATTGATGAAATGATTTCTTTGAATATAAGTGAATCAACAAATGAGTATTTAAGAGAATTGAGAATGAAATATATGTTTGAGTCTTATGCTTTTGATATGGTGGACAAGGACATTGACTGGTATTCTGATAAAAACATTAATTCACTCAAAGGAGTTGATGATGACCGGAGAAATGCGGCAAAGATTTTTCTTGAGGACGAGGAAGCAACCAATTATGTTCCTTTCTCTTCTTATTTTGCGATAGGGGTAGGTGCTACAGGTGCGATTGGAAAAGGAAATTGGATTGGTTACGAATTGTCTGATGAATATGTCCAGTACACCAATCCTTTTTTATTGTCTCATCCCATTTCGGGTTCTCCGCATGGGAGGTTTAGTTTTTTTGGAACTTCTTATCTGATAAATATAAACGATCGGACAAAACAAGATTTATTGTTTGATATTCTAAATTTTAAACATCCCCTATTAAACATTAATTTGATTCAGTTTGGTATTCATTATGGAGTTGCGGATAAAGGTAAATGGTTGTACAGGCCCGAAATCGGATTGAGTTACGGGATATTCAAGGCTAGTTATGCATACAATCTAACATTTGATAAATCGGTTAGATCATTAACAGAAAAAAACTTATTTACTTTTGGAATTAGTTATCCATTAATACGTATTGGTAAATACGATTAGTTTAACAAACATCAAATCAATTAAAAGGGGAAGTATTCCCCTTTTTTTATTGTAATTAACTGTTTTAACCCCAGTGTTTAACCGTATTTTAATTTGATGTTACTTCACAGGTATATATAATCATCTAGCCTCAGAGACTTAGATAATTAAAGCGCCGCATTTAAACATTAACAGCGGTAATTTTAAGACAAAAAAAAGAGGTCCGAAGACCTCTTTAACATGATATATTGAATTGGGCTTATTCGCCTTTCTCCATTTTTTCTTTCAATCCAGCTAAGGCATCTAAATCACCAAGGGTAGATTTCTCGTTTCCTTTGTTGATTGCTTTAACCGCTTCATCCGTATTTGATCCGGTAGAAGTTTTCTTGGTTCCTCCTGTTTTGGCTGGTTTAGCAACTGGCGCTGGAGTCTCTTGGGTATCATCAAACGTACGTGTATGTGACAACACAATTTTCTTAGCATCCTTATTAAACTCAATCACTACAAATTCCAAGGTTTCTTCTACTTTGGCATTAGAACCATCTGCTTTACGCAAGTGCTTGCTCGGGCAAATTCCTTCAACGCCGTATGGTAGAGAAACGATCCCTGACTTATCTTTCATTTCAGTGATAGTTCCTGAATGTGTTGATCCTTCAGCAAAGGTCCCTTCAAATACATCCCATGGATTTTCTTCTAATTGTTTGTGACCTAATGAAATTCTACGGTTTTCGCGATCGATTTCCATAACAATTACATCGAGCATGTCACCAACCTTACAGAATTCTGATGGGTGCTTGATTTTCTTTTGCCAAGACAAGTCCGAGATGTGAATTAATCCATCAACTCCTTCTTCCAATTCAACAAATACTCCGAAGTTCGTAAAGTTTCGAACTTTGGCGGTATGTTTAGAATCTACGCCATATTTGTTTTCGATTTCACTCCACGGATCGGTCATCAATTGTTTGATTCCAAGACTCATTTTGCGTTCGTCACGGTCTAGTGTCAAAATAACTCCCTCTACCGTATCTCCAATTTTCATGAAATCCTGCGCGCTACGTAAGTGTTGAGACCAAGACATTTCTGACACGTGAATTAAGCCTTCTACGCCTGCTGCGATTTCAATAAACGCACCGTAGTCTGCCATAACCACCACTTTACCAGAAACTTTATCACCCACATTTAAGTTCACGTCAAGTGAATCCCACGGATGTGGTTGAAGTTGTTTCAATCCTAGTGCGATTCGTTTTTTGTCGTCATCAAAATCAAGGATTACCACATTGATTTTTTGATCAAGCTCTAGTAATTCTTCGGGATGATTTACGCGACCCCAAGAAAGGTCTGTAATGTGAATTAATCCGTCTACGCCACCAAGATCGATGAATACTCCGTATGAAGTAATGTTTTTAACAACCCCTTCCAATACTTGTCCTTTTTCAAGGCCAGAGATGATTTGTTTTTTCTGTTCTTCAATTTCTGCTTCAATCAGCGCTTTGTGAGATACAACGACGTTTCTAAATTCTTCATTGATTTTCACCACTTTGAATTCCATGTTTTTACCTACATAAATGTCGTAGTCACGGATAGGCTTCACATCAATTTGAGAACCAGGTAAAAACGCCTCAATTCCGAATACATCAACGATGAGCCCTCCTTTGGTGCGGCACTTAACAAATCCTGTAATGATTTCACCACTGCGCAATACATCATTCACACGAATCCATGCGCTGTGCATACGAGCTGTTCGGTGAGAAACAATCAATTGACCTGTTTTGTCTTCCTGCACTTCAACGTACACATCCACGATATCACCAACTTTTAATTCCGTATTATAACGAAACTCATTTGCTGCGATAACCCCTTCAGATTTGTAACCGATGTTTACGATTACTTCTTTTTTGGTGATTATTTCAACCGTACCTTGAATTACCTCTTTCTCATTGATAGAAGTCAACGTTTTCTCATACTGATCTGATAACTCAGACCGTTGAATTTGGGTGTATCCGTCTAAGGATAACGCTTCCCAATCGAAATCCGCACTTCCGTGCATGGCGATTTCTTTTTTGTTAGATTTTGCCATATGGCGTTTAAAAATTTGTATTTCAAAGTGTTCGGCCTTTGAAAGGGTTAATTAATTGGCCAGACTCCGAACGTCGACCCTATTTCAAGGGTGCAAAGGTACACTTAAAATCTAAGATTCCGAATGTTTGCGTTAATTTTCGCTCGGGTTTTTAGGGAAATTGGCAATCATTTTAAACTTTGACCCCTGTAATTCCATGCATATTTTCCAAAGAGTCTCGTATGTTGATTCAAAGACAAGGTGTGTTGGGATATTATTGGCTGCAATCCAGCTATGCTCTTTAATTTCTTCTTCCAATTGCTGTTCGTCCCAACCGCTGTAGCCTACAAAAAACTTTAATTGGATGGATTCATAACCGTTTATTTCCAAATATTCTACCAAACCATCGAAATCACCGCTGAAATAAATATCGTTGCCGCAAGAAAGAGAATTCGCAATGCTATCGCCCACATTGTGCAAGAAAAAGAGTTGATTTTTCGCAACAGGACCGCCTACAAATAAGGCCTGGTCTTTTAGGTCCTCACGTTCGATAATGTCATGTAAATTAAGGGCTAAAGGGTGGTTCAGTACAAAGCCGAATGTGCCCTCACTGTCGTGTTGACATAAGTACACCACAGCGCGTTCAAAGAAGGGATCACCCTGAAAGGGATCGGACAATAAAAAACCTCCAGCTTTTGGTTTTTCAGTGTGTTCAAATATTAAACTAGTCTTTTTCACAGAATTTACGCGTCACAAAGGTAAGGTTTTCTACTTTTGTATTTATGAAACTAGGTGCAATCGATGTGGGGTCCAATGCCATGCGCGTACTCATAGGGGAGGTGACCAAACCTGTTGGGCTATGGCATTATTCAAAAACAGCGTATTTAAGACTTCCCGTACGATTAGGGGAAGAGGTCTTTGATAAAGGAAAAATTTCCGACGAGAAAATTGAGAAGTTTATTGAGGGCATGCGTATTTTTAAGAACTACCTCGATTTTTATGGTGTTTTGGATTACCGTGCAGTGGCTACCTCTGCCATGAGGGACAGTTCGAATGCGAAAAAAATTATTCAACGCGTAAAAAAAGAAACGGGAATCACCCTTGAGGTCATAACAGGGAAGGAGGAAGCGGAGTTGGTTTATCTTACCTTTCAATTGATCCCCGATCTAAAAATGAATTATGTCTTGATTGATGTGGGTGGAGGAAGTACAGAAATTACGTTATTTCAAAATAACCGCGTGCATACGGCGCGATCTTTCCAAATCGGCAGTGTTCGATTATTAAAAAATAAAGTTGCTATTACAGCCTGGGAGGAGGTAGTTGAGTGGTTAACTGCCGAGGTGTTGCCGTTTAAGCCTGACCGTATTTTTGGGTCTGGTGGCACAATCAATAGCGTACACAAAGTGCTCGGAAAACAGGATAAATCGCCAGTAGATCTCTCAGAAATGAAGTGGCTCCAATCACAGCTAGAACCGTTAAGTATAGAAGAGCGCATCCACCAATTCAAAATAAAGCCAGATCGAGCAGATGTTATAGGTCCCGCCATGGAAATTTACATCAAGCTCATGCAGACCTTAAATTTGCAGCAAATTTATGTGCCCAAAATGGGGCTGTCCGATGGAATGATGTTAGATTTATACCGAGAAAAAACACTATGAGTCAAAAACCAGCGATTCCAAAGGGTACAAGGGATTTTTTGCCTGAAGATGTCTTGAAGCGAAATTTGATTTTTTCTACCATTTCAACCGCGTTCAATCGTTTTGGTTTTCAGCCTATTGAAACCCCAAGTTTTGAGTTATCAAGCACGTTAATGGGCAAATATGGGGAAGAAGGCGATCGCTTGATTTTTCGCATTCTAAATTCCGGCGAAAAAGTGCGCAAGGCGGACCTAGACGCTTTGGCCTCGGATAACCTGCCTCGTTTTGCGAATTCCTTGTCTGAAAAAGCACTGCGTTACGATTTAACCGTTCCTTTTGCTCGTTTTGTGGTACAACATCAGCATGAACTTAGTTTTCCCTTTAAACGCTATCAAATTCAGCCCGTCTGGAGAGCGGATCGTCCTCAACATGGGAGGTACCAGGAGTTTTATCAATGCGACGGGGATGTCGTAGGGAGTGATTCGTTGCGCAATGAAGTGGAACTTATTCAAGTGATTGATCAAGTGCTTAGTACCTTAAAATTACCCGGGTTTACCATCAAACTCAACAATAGAAAAGTATTGAGTGGTATCGCTGAAGTGTGCAATGCCTCTGAGCACTTGATTCACCTAACCGTAGCGCTCGATAAATTGGATAAAATTGGTGAGGTTGGGGTAATCAACGAGTTGATGGGCAAAGGATTTGAAGCTTCCGTGATCGATTCGATCAAACCCTTGTTTCAACTAAAAGGTTCGTTTGAAGAACGGATTTCCTTCCTTTCTGCATTTCTATCAAAGAGTGAAATAGGTATGAAAGGCCTAGAAGAATTAAGCTACATTCACAGCAAGTTCAGGGATAATCCCCTAGTAAAAGGACAATTAGAATTGGATGTGACTTTGGCACGAGGCTTAAATTATTACACGGGAGCTATTATTGAGGTAAAAGCGCATGAGGTGGTGATGGGAAGTATATGTGGTGGTGGGAGATATGATGATTTAACTGGGCTTTTCGGCCTTAAAGGCTTATCCGGCGTGGGGATCTCTTTTGGTGCGGATCGAATCTATGATATTATGGAAACTTTGGAGTTATTTCCACGCGATTTACGCAGTGGTCCTGACGTATTGTTTCTAAATTTTTCAGAAACCGAAGCGGATCAATGTGCCATTTGGGCGAATTCCGTTCGGGATTTGGGCAAGGTTGCAGAGGTTTATCCATCGCAAACTAAATTGCAAAAGCAGCTGAAGTATGCCAACGAAAAAGGAGCAAAGTGGGTATTGTTTTATGGCGAAGAAGAGCGTCAAAAAGGCATCGTGATCTTAAAACATATGGAGTCAGGCGAGCAACATACTTATCCAGCGGATGCTTGGTTATCTTCATGGGAAGGATAACGATTTAACTCAATCAATTCCAGGTCTTTACATTTCCCCATTTCAATCGTAAATCTAAGTAGAGTTCGAGCCTTGTGGAACCCTTTAATCCCACATGCACCGGGATTCATCCACAGCACATTTCGTTCCTTAACGTATTTTACTAAGGTGATGTGAGAATGCCCGCAAATGAATAAACCTGGTTTTTCGAGCCGCAGGAGGTCTTTAATGGAATCTGCTAATTTTTCCGGACGACCAGCGATGTGTGTCATACAAACTTTTAGTCCTTCAATTTCAAAGCACTCCAACACCTTGGTTTCATTTCTGAGTGTTGCTCCATCGATATTTCCGTACACTACTCGGCAGGGTTTCAATTCACGAATTTTATCGAGCACAGCCAAGGACCCAATGTCACCTGCGTGCCAAATTTCATCTACATCGGAAAGGTAGGAACAGACATCAGCACCTAAATAGTCGTGCGTATCAGAGATTAAACCAATCCGTTTCATGCATCCGTTGATTGATCTTCGTTGAGCTGCTGGTGATAGGTTTCGTAGTACACCCCTTTTTGTTTCATCAGCTCCTCCGGACTTCCCATTTCAATAATTTCCCCCTCATTCATTACTATAATCTGCTCGCAATTTCGCAGGGTAGAAATTCGGTGGCTTACAAATACAATGCTTGGTTTTTGAGCTAGCACACGGAGTTCATTCAAGATAATTTCTTCCGTTTCAGTATCTACCGCGGAAAGACAATCGTCTAATACCAAAAGTTTAGGGTTTCGAATGAGTGCCCGTGCAATGCTTATGCGCTGTTTCTGACCACCACTGAGGTTTACACCCAATTCGCCGAGTGGTGTATCGAGCTTTTCTGGAAACTCTTCGATATTATGCCACACATGTGCTTTTTTCAACACATCAATGATTGCCTCATCCGATACCGCATCAAGTGCGCCAAATGCTACGTTATTTCGAATGGTATCAGAAAATAAAAACACCTCTTGAGGAACAACAGCCATCTGAGAACGATAATCTTGGAGGTTAATGCCATCGAGGGCTTGACCGTTAACATGAATGGTTCCCGAGTTGGGATCAAATTGCCGGCCTAACAATTGAAGTACACTAGACTTACCACTGCCTGTTTTTCCAAGAATGCCTAAGTGTTGTCCTGGCTTAATAGTAAAACTTAGGTTGTGAAGGGCTCGGATGCCGGTATTTGCATAGGTGAAACTTACGGCGTTTAAAACAATATCTCCGGTTAATACAAAGGATTCATTACTGGGGTTTGCAATCGTTGGCTTGGTATCAAGAAATTCATTGATCCGTTGCTGTGATGCTTCTGCACGTTGTATAATCGAGGTTACCCATCCTATCGATACAAAAGGCCATGTTAAGTTGTTGACATAGAAAATAAAGGCCACTATTCCCCCCAAGCTAATTTGATGTGTTGCCGTAAGCATCCCACCAACATAGATTACGATGAGGGTACTTAATCCAATTAACAGCATAATGCTCGGCATAAAAAGCGCATTGATGAGCATTAATCGCATACTTTTTTGTTTATAGGTATTCGCCGCATTTTCCATTCGATCGCTCATTGGGCCAAATTGGTTGTAGGCTTTAATTAAGCGAATCCCTGAAAACGTTTCTTGCGCCAGTGTAGATATCTTAGATTGCTCCTCTTGTACATGTTTACTGGCAAGATTGATTTTGTTGGATACCTTGTAAATAATGAAGGACATCAAGGGCAGCGGGATAAGCGCAAAGAGGGTTAGGGTGGTACTGATTTGCGCCATCTGATATAAACTCAATACGGTTAACACCGTTAAGTTGATCGAATACATGACTCCAGGCCCTAAATACATCCGTACTTGCCCCACATCCTCAGAAATTCGATTCATCAAATCCCCAATTCGATTGCGTTTGTAAAAGTCAGCGTCTAAGGTTTGGTAGTGTGTATATATGGCCTGTTTTAAATCAAACTCAATCCATCGCGACATGACAATGATCGTTTGTCGCATTAAAAACAAGAAAAAACCTTTGGTCGCGGATAGCAATAAATACAACCCTCCAATCTTAAAAGAGAGCCATAAGGCATCTTCTAATTGCGTGCTTACTCCAGTTTTTTGTAATCCGTCAATGGATACCTGCACGAATTTGGGCATTTTTACTGCAAAGTAATTGCTAATCACGGTGAATAGAATTCCAAGTAGGAATCTCCATTTATAACTGATGAAATATTTGTTCAAACTCCGTAGAGACTTCATGGGATTTATTTTCTATTTTTGCCGACCAAACCGGTACAAAGGTACTATTAAAATGTACGATTCTTATTCAATTTAAAAGGCATGAATACAAGCAACATCATTTCAACAACAAACACCGTTGATGGAATCTTGGTTCAATTAACCAAAATGGGTCACGAACAGGTTCTTTTTTGTAACGATGCAAAAACAGGTTTGAAAGCTATCATCGCAGTTCATAATACAGTGCTCGGACCAGCCCTCGGTGGAACGCGCATGTGGATGTACAACAATGAAGCGGATGCACTGAATGATGTGTTGCGGCTTTCTCGCGGGATGACTTACAAAAATTCAATTTCTAACTTGGACCTAGGCGGTGGGAAAGCAGTGATCATCGGGGACGCTCGGACCATGAAATCGGAAGCATTATTTCGGAGATTCGGTCAGTTTGTAAATGGATTAGCAGGAAAATATATTACCGCAGAAGATGTGGGTATTTCTCCAGATGACATGGTACATGTAAGTAAAGAAACAAATTATGTAGTTGGCTTGCCGGGTAAAAGCGGGGATCCATCTCCTGTAACTGCTTACGGGGTTTATGTGGGGATGAAAGCATGTGCAAAAATGCAATTTGGTACAGATAGCCTCAGCGGAAGAACCGTGGCTGTGCAGGGTGTAGGTCATGTCGGTCAATATTTAGTGAAGCATCTGGCCTCTGAGGGGGCAAAGATTTTTATCACCGACATTCATGAAGAAACCTTGAAAAAAGTTGCAGAAGCCTATGGTGCCTCCGTGGTTGCGCCACAGGAAATTTATGATGTACCGATGGACATCTACGCGCCCTGTGCCCTAGGTGCGACGGTGAATGATGATACGTTGGCTCGACTGTCTTGCAGTATTATTTCAGGTGCGGCAAACAATCAATTAGCAGATGAACAGAAGCACGGAATGGCCGTGATGGAAAAAGGGATTTTGTATGCTCCGGATTATGCCATTAATGCAGGCGGGGTAATCAATTGTTTTTCTGAAGTATCAGGCTTGAGTTTGGAATGGTCGCATCAAAAAGCAGGAGAAATTTATCAAACGATTTACCAAATTCTGGAACGATCAAAGAATGAATCGATACCTACGTATCAAATTGCAAACCGAATGGCTGAAGAACGAATTGAGCGTAATGGAGGGTTGAATCTATAAAACATGTTGAATCGCAGGCATTTAAGGATTAAAGTGTTGCAGTTACTTTATGCACATTATCAAAGCAACGAGCAGGATTTCATTAAAACAGACAGGGAATTAAACGTTTCTTTGGATCGGATGTACGACATGTATTTATACCTGTTACTCACCTTTGATGAATTGATTCGAGCTGCAGAAAATAAAATGGAGAACCGCAAGAAAAAATTGCGTCCAAGTTCGGAAGATTTAAATCCAAACATGCGTTTTGTAGATAATCTGCTGATTAATCAATTATCTAACGCCGAAATTCTTGGTGAAATCTCGAAAAAACGAAAGGTAAATTGGATGGGAGCGGAGTCTCAAGAAATGTTTCGGAAAATGTTCAATTCGATTTTAGAATCTGAAGCCTACGTGTTGTATATGAGCAATGAGGAAAACGGATATGAGGTGGACCGTGCATTTGTATTGCAATTGTTTAAGGACTCTGTGGCAAATTCTCCATGGTTATACAATTTCTTCGATGAAAAGAGTATTTATTGGATGGACGATTTGGATTTATGTTGTTCCATGGTGCTGAAAACAATCAAAGCAATGAAGCCAGGAGAGGATTTCTCGCCCTTGCCTTTGTATAAAGATCCAGCAGATGAATCTACCTTTGTGCATGATTTATTGCGCAAAACCATTCAGAATAATGTGGAATATGATGTGCTAATTACAGCCATGGTGGATAACTGGGAGACAGATCGTATTGCCAAAATGGATATGGTGCTCTTGAAAATGGGTATAACCGAACTTTTGTTTTTTCAGAGCATTCCCGCAAAAGTCACCTTGAATGAATACATTGAAATTTCTAAGTTTTACAGTACTCCAAAAAGTAATATCTTTATCAACGGAATTTTAGATAAAATTATAGAGAAATTCAAGTCAGAAAAACGAATGATAAAAACAGGAAGAGGATTATTAGATTAGACACTATGAAAAAGTTAATTGTTTTATTGGTTTTACCCTTGATTTTCTCGTGCTCGAGTGAAGGGGAATCGGTTGAAATTGGAAAAAAGACAAGTATTGAAGTGAACGAAGTTTACGATGCAGGTACTGTAATTAAGGGAGAAGTGATTCGAGCTGTGTTTATTGTTAAAAATACCGGAGATCACCCTTTGGTTTTTGGTGAGGTTCGTCCTTCGTGTTCATGCACCGTGGCTGATAAACCCTCGAAGCCAATTCAGCCGGGGGCGTCAACCAAGATAATTGCAAAAGTAAATACGGCAAATGAGTCTTCGAAAGAAGTTACTAAATCAGTTACCATAATGACGAACACAACACCGTCTACTAAAGTGTTGATAATCAAAGCTAAAATTAAGTAAAATGGGTGGAGGAAATTCTATTAGTTCGTTGATAATGATCGTTGCAATGATTGCAATTTTCTATTTGTTTATGATACGACCACAAGCTAAAAAACAAAAGGAACTTAAGAAGTTTCGCGAAGCGATGAAACCAGGGGATAAAGTAGTAACCATCGGAGGAGTTCATGGTAAAATTTTAGAAATTGCCGAATCCACTGTCCTAATTTCATCCGAAGGAACCAAAATTCGTGTGGAGAAAAGTGCGATTTCGCAATCTGCCGCAGACCAATTGACAGCAATTAAGTAAGCTCATGAGAACGATTTTGTTTGGATTATTTCTAGCCCTTGTTATTGTTTCTTGCAAATCAAAAGTTTGCGAGTGCGCCGATGCTCATGTGAAAGCGGTGAAAGAAATTAATAAAACGTCGGATCCCATCAAAAAGATGCGCGTGCTTGGAAATAAGAAATATCAAAAGGTCTTTAGTAAATGCAACGCAATGACTAGCAAGATGTCGCCGGAGGAATTGAAGGATTTTGAAGTAGAATACGAGCAATGTCCTTCTGTTAAGGCACTTAAAGCAGAAGATCTAAAGTAGTAAAACAAGGTTTTAAAGCATAATACTGCCACCTGCTTATCCTAATTCTATACGAGGTAACCCTTAAAACAATACCTTATCCATCAGGAATACAAGGGATGCAATGGCTGCCGCACCCAGTTCCAATTCTCGTTTATTTACGGATTCAAATACATCGCTGTCCGCGTGATGAAAGTCAAAGTAACGTTGAGAATCCGGGATAAATCCAAACAGGGTAATGTCTTTAAATTCATTTTTTAATGGGCCAATGTCCACGCCGCCGCCGCCTTTTTCCCAGATATGAAGATCATAGGGTTTGAATAAGGGTTCTAAAGCTATAAATTTAAGGTATACCGAATCGTTTCCATCACATCCAAATCCTCTTGGGGTAAACCCACCACGATCACTCTCCAGTGCGGCAATGTGCGTTTCATTCTTCTCCTTTACCCATTTCGCATAACTTTTTCCACCCATGTTCCCATTCTCTTCATTCATAAAAAATACAACACGCAGGGTATGTTCGGGTTTATATCCTAGGGTTTTTAGTATTCGCAAAGCCTCCAGGCAATGAATCACTCCAGCGCCGTCGTCATGCGCGCCTTCTCCCTGGTCCCATGAGTCTAAATGGCCGCCTATGGTGATGATCTCATTGGGATATTTGGTCCCCAATAATTCCCCTATCACATTGAATGAAGGCTCATCTGGGAAATTTCGACAATCCATTTCCATTGAAAAAGATAAGGAAACACCTGATGCCAGTATGTCCGCCACACGTTCAGCATCTTGAGTTGAGAGCGCTGCAGCAGGTATTTTTTTTATGCTGTCCTCATAACGCATGCTTCCCGTATGCGGAAAGTCATCATTCGGCAAACCGAGTGAACGAATAAGTACCGCTTTAGCACCGAGTTTGGAGGCTTCAATAGCGCCGTTTCCACGAATTGGATAACACGCGCCATACGCCTTGAAGGTTTGTATTTCAGCAGCATTCATGGGTTGATTGATAAATACAATTTTCCCTGATACATCCTTGGGTTTTGCCTTGGTAAGGTCTGCTAACGCGTTAAACATAACCAACTCTCCTTCCATCATCCCTTGGGTGGACACAGAGCCTCCGAGGGCACATATGTTTATTTTCTCAAGTACTCCATTCGGATGCGTAATCCATGCCGCTTCTGGGTTACCACGCTCCCAATGGGGCACCATAATCGGTTCCAGATAAACACGATCAAAACCGTATGAACGCATTTTCTGTTCCGACCATCGAATAGACATCGCAGCTTCTGAACTTCCAGAGAGCCGGGGTCCAATGTCTTTACAGAGTGAGCGCAAATCTTCATAGGCATGTCCCCTGAGTAAGGCTTCGTCATATATCCTACGAATCATTTTATCCTCTTGACTCTGAGCGAAAATAAATTGACAAAATGTAAGGCCAATAGACATTAAAACGAATTTTTTACGCATATTTCAATTAAATTTGTAGATGAAAATTATGACGATTCCGAAGTTACTGACTATTTCTTTATCCTTGTTCCTCGGACAGGTGTTTTCCCAATTATCTGTTTCGATTAATGGGACTGGCCTATCTATCTGTACCGGAGGAAGTGTGACTTTAACTGCTGTGCCTTCTTCTGCAGGAGGTACCTATTCTTGGTCACCAGGAAATGCTTCCTCTCAATCCATTGTTGTTTCTCCCTCTTCAACAACTACGTATACTGTGAACTACACCTTGTTTGGAACCACGGTTTCAGCTACCTACCAAGTTCAGGTTAATGTTACTCCCACGGTTACTATAACTTCAAATGTTCCCGGCAATGCCATTTGTAATGGCCAAACCATATGTTTAACGGCAAGTTCCGGAAGTCCAGGCAGCCAATTCTCATGGAGTAACGGTGTTCAATCCTCTACGATTTGCGTTAGTCCAACACAAAACCTAACCTACAATGTGACTTGTTTGGCCCCAAATGGATGTTCAAGTGCAGCGTCGCTGCCGGTGCAGGTGAGCATAGCACCGCTTATTCAAACCGGTGATTATCAAATTTGTCAAGGAGACAGTGTAGCGTTAAGCGCGAATGTTTTTCCTAACGGTGGAAGTTTTCAATGGTCTACCGGTTCGGGTAGTCAAAGCATCTACGTTAACCCACTGAGTACACAAGTGTATTACGTGACCTATACTACCAATGGATGTCCATCAATTTTAGATTCTATTTTGGTTACGGTAGGTCAAAATCCAAGTGTTTTTGTTCCTGGATATAACATTTGTGAAGGAAATAGCCAACAGGTTTTTGCCGTCGTGGATTTGTTAGGAGGAACCTATGTGTGGTCAAATCAGGCAACAAGTTCATCAATTATTGTTACACCATCTAATTCCTCTACGATGTGGCTTTCGTATCAAGCTCCAAATGGGTGTGTAACAATAGACTCATTTCAAGTATCTGTATTGCCAAGTCCTAATGCAAGCATTGTTATTGATGGTTCAGTGCTCCAGGCACTTCCTGACAGTAACGTGTATTCATATCAATGGTTTAATTGCACAACGCAACAGCCGATGCTCGGTTCCGTTTCATCCACATTGCCTGTGAGTAATGGATTTTATTCGGTTATTGTTGGAATTGGTCAATGCGTAGACACCTCTGTTTGTTTGGAAATTACCAATGCCATGATTCAAGAGCACATGCACTCAGTTTCATTGTATCCTAATCCGGCGTCAGATTTAATTACGTTAACAGGATTTTTATTTCAAGAGATTTCCCTTTACAGTATGGAGGGTTTGATGATAGGTTCTTATGTTATTGATTCAGAATCAGTCAGTATAGATATATTAACACTTAATCCAGGTATGTATCTCATTAAATCGGCCGAAGGTCGATTCATTTTTAATAAATTATAAGTATGTCATTGAAGTGTGGAATTGTAGGGCTTCCTAATGTTGGGAAATCAACGTTATTTAATTGTTTATCGAATGCGAAAGCACAATCAGCGAATTTTCCTTTTTGTACGATTGAACCAAACATCGGGATTACCTCGGTACCTGATCCACGGTTGGAGAAATTAGAAACTATAGTAAATCCAGAACGCGTAGTTCCTGCAACCATGGAAATTGTTGATATTGCTGGTTTAGTTAAAGGAGCATCCAAAGGTGAAGGATTAGGAAATCAATTCTTAGCGAATATTAGAGAGACGGATGCAATCCTTCATGTGCTTCGTTGCTTTGATGATGGAAATATTGTGCACGTGGATGGTAGCGTGAACCCGATTCGTGACAAGGAAATTATCGACATTGAACTACAGTTGAAAGACCTAGAAACCATAGAAAAGAAAATTCAAAGTTTATCCCGGGTTATTAAGTCCGGTGATAAAGATGCTGTGAAAGAAAATGAATTAGCCTTCAAAATTAAAGAAGGTCTTGAACAAAGTATTTCTGTGCGAGGCTTAGGATTTGATGCTAGTGATATGGAAGTGATTAAACGATTTAATTTGATTACCTCCAAACCGGTCATGTATGTGTGTAATGTAGATGAAGCATCCGTGCTTACCGGTAATGCCTATGTTGATCAAGTACGTGCCTCGGTAGCAAATGAGCGCGCAGAAGTACTCATCATTGGGGCTAAAATTGAAGCAGATATCACCGAACTCGAAACGTATGAAGAACGTAAAATGTTTTTGGATGAGCTTGGTCTTGACGAGCCAGGGGTAAATCGCTTGATTCGATCGGCTTATGACTTACTTAACCTGCAAACGTATTTCACCGCAGGCGTAAAAGAAGTGCGTGCGTGGACCATTTACAAAGGATCTACGGCACCACAAGCCGCAGGAGTGATTCACACCGATTTTGAAAAAGGGTTTATTCGTGCGGAAGTCATGAAATACGATGATTTTGTTCAATACGGATCAGAAGCCGCAGTGAAAGAGGCGGGTAAATTTAAAGTGGAAGGAAAAGAATATGTGGTTTCCGACGGTGATGTCATGCACTTTCGTTTTAATGTATAATCCTATGTATTCAACTGTTAATTTCTTATTTCAACTCCAATGATTTCAGCAAATAATCCCGACTTAGTTTCTTGGATACACGTCAGCGAAGATTCCGATTTCCCAATTCAAAACATTCCATTTGGCGTTGGGTTTTTAGAGCAAGATGATCCTTTTGTGACCACCCGAATAGGGGATAAGGTGATTAACCTCGCAGCATTGAACGACAAAGGCTACTTCAAAGAACTTGGATTTCAATCCTCGGACTTCAATTGTTCTTCCTTAAATGCGCTCATGAAATATGGTAAGTTACCCTTACGGAATTTACGCAATCGAATCTCATCACTCTTTACGAACGGAAATATGGAGTTGCAAGGCCATGAAGAAGACTGCATGGATGTACTTTATTCAGCAGATCGCGTGCAACTACTGCTCCCCGTAAACATTGGGGATTATACCGATTTCTATTCAAGTAAAGAACATGCAACCAACGTTGGAACCATGTTTAGAGACCCAGCAAATGCCTTGCTTCCGAACTGGTTGTGGTTGCCGGTTGGATATCATGGCAGATCCAGTTCCATCATTACCTCAGAAGTTCCGGTGGTGCGACCTAAAGGACAAACAAAGGTGGAAGGTGAAAACCCTACATTCGAGGCTTCTGCTCGTGTTGATTTTGAATTAGAAATGGGATTCTACACCTTTGATGGCAAACCCCTAGGGGAACGAATTTCTACTACAGAAGCTGAGGATTTTATCTTTGGATTGAGTTTGTTTAATGATTGGTCCGCTCGAGATATTCAACAATGGGAGTACGTACCGCTTGGACCTTTTTTAGCAAAGAATTTCGCGTCTTCGATTTCCCCGTGGATTGTTACCTTAGATGCCCTTCAGCCCTATGCGGTTGATACACCCGTTCAAGAACCAGCGGTGTTGTCATATTTGAAATTTGAAGGGAAGAAATCGTATGACATTAATTTAGAAGTGTTTATTCAGCCAAAAGAAGGAGCAGAAGATCGCGTGTGCTTATCTAATTTTAAGTACATGTATTGGAATATGGCGCAGCAATTAGCACATCACACGGTGAATGGATGTAACATTCGCTGTGGCGATTTAATGGGATCGGGTACGATTTCAGGTCCTACACCGGATTCTTACGGTTCCATGCTCGAGTTAGCGTGGAAAGGAACTAAACCCCTTACCTTGAGTGATGGTTCTCAACGTAGGTTTATCCAAGATAATGATACCGTAATTATGAAAGGACATTGCACGAATGGGAAAGTCCGCATTGGTTTTGGTGAGGTTAGAACACAATTGTTACCGGCAATTGACTAGCTATGAGTCAACTACCGGGAGCATATGACGTCGAAGAGGAACGTATCGCTATTTTGGCAGCGTTCAAAGGCTTACTCCGATCGGTAAAAGACCGCTCGCGTGATGATACAAAGTTGATTCGAAAGGCTTTTGATATGGCCTTGGAGGCTCATAAGGATGATCGACGTAAATCCGGAGAATTGTATATTTTTCATCCCATTTCCGTGGCGCGTATTTGTGCGGAAGAAATGGGACTCGATAGCATCGCCATTACCTGTGCCTTGTTGCATGATACCGTAGAAGATACCTATATATCCTTGGATGACATCGAAGATGCCTTTGGCATTAAAGTTCGTCGAATTATCGATGGCTTAACAAAAATTCCGGATGTGTTTGATGAAAATGCTTCGGTACAAGCCGAAAATTTCCGAAAGATGATTTTAACCATTTCTGATGATTTCAGGGTGGTGTTGATCAAGTTGGCGGATCGCTTGCACAACATGCGGACCTTATCCAGTATGAAGCCCGACAAGCAACTTAAAATTGCTTCAGAGACTCGGTTCTTATATGCTCCATTGGCACATCGTTTTGGTTTTTATACCGTGAAGACAGAGCTTGAGGATTTGTCCATGAAGTATTGTGAGCCAGAAATTTTCAATGAAATTGAAACGAAGTTGAAATCCACGCAAGATGTCCGTGCGCGCTTCATTCGCCGGTTTATGGCGCCAATAAAGGATGAACTTCAAAAACAAGTGTATCAGTTCGACATTAAAGCACGAACCAAGTCGATCTCTTCGATTTGGCGGAAAATGCAAACCAAGGAAATTCCATTTGAGGAGGTTTTTGACGTGTTCGCCATTCGAATTATTGTTGAAACCTCTCAAGACCAAGAAAAGTCTGATTGTTGGAGAATCTATAGCATCGTTACCGATTTTTATCAACCCAGTCCAGAACGCTTAAGAGACTGGATTTCTACACCGCGTGCCAACGGGTATGAATCGTTGCATACCACGGTGATGTCACCTCAGGGAAAATGGGTTGAAGTTCAAATCCGCTCGAAACGCATGGATGAAATTGCGGAAAAAGGACTTGCAGCACATTACAAATACAAAGAATCAAAGAACGATGAAAGTAAATTTGATCGCTGGATTACTGAAGTACGCGATCTATTAGATAACCCCGATTCGAATGCCCTTGATTTTATCAATGAGTTTAAGTTGAATTTATTCAACGATGAAATCTATGTCTTTACCCCAAAAGGAGAGCTGCGGGTTTTGCCCACGCGTTCCACGATTTTGGATTTTGCTTATGACATTCACACGGACATAGGAGATAAGTGCATAGGAGCGAAAGTCAATAATCGCTTAATGCCCTTGAGCTATCAATTGCAAAATGGAGATCAATTAGAAATCATAACCTCAAGCAAACAAAAACCTAATGAGGAATGGCTCAAGTTTGTTGTTTCTGCACGCGCACGACAAAAAATAAAGTCTTCCTTAAATGAAGAACGAAAGCTAATTGCGCAAGATGGGAAGGAAACCCTTGAACGAAAGTTGAAGCAATTTAACTTATTGATGAATTCTGAGAACATTACGTTTTTAGAGAAATTTTATGGGCTAGGTAGCGCTACGGATTTGTACTTTCGAATCGCGAAAGGAAAAATTGATGTCAATAAGATTCGCGAGATTGAAGATAAACATGGGTATTTAATTACCTCCAAAAAAGATGTGGTCGTTCTTAAAAAAGGACGTAAAAACACCGAAGAAGACAGCAGGATTGTTGATGCAAAAAAAGATGTAATTTTTATTGGTGAAGATTTTAAGGGAATTGATTATCAGATGTCTAACTGCTGTAATCCAATCCCCGGCGATAAGGTATTTGGCTTCATAACGATTAATCAAGGGATAAAAATTCATCGTTCGGATTGTCCAAATGCCGTTCATTTAATGTCCAAATATGCGTATCGCTGTGTTAAGGCCCTTTGGAAATCCGAAGTGTTGGTAGAACGTTTAGCGGCCATACGCATCATTGGTATCGATCAGATTGGTTTAGTGAATCGATTGACCGAAATTATTTCAAAGGAAAACAAAGTAAATATGAAAAGCATTCACTTTGAAACCAACGACGGCACCTTTGAAGGTAGGATTCATGTCATGGTTTACGATACGGAGCATTTGGATCAGTTAACGCGTAAATTTCAAGAAATTGAAGGGGTTCAACGAGTTACTCGATGGGATTCGGAAGATGAGGCACTAATCTAGGGTGTGGTGTACCATGGCATACGGATTTCTTGGTCTTAGCATCGGATTCCACGAAAAATTACGAATATACCGCTCCTTATCATCAATTTGGTCCATGGGGAAAAATACCCCATCCGGTTTATCGAAAAATGTAATTTTAGAGACCTCGCCACTGTCTAAATAAACAATCAACGCTGAGGCATATAATCGGTTCAAGCCTTTGCGCGTTCGAGTTAAGGTGCTGTCATTTTTTTGGTCTTCCAATGGGTAGAAAATAGTCCACGCCTGACCGCTAACTTTAGCCTTTGTAAGCACGCTATCATTAAACCATGCATCAATCCGTTTTCCAGAAAGCTGATTGAAACAGCTGCCCGTATCCACCTTCATGATTGAAGTGGCATTTCCTAATATTTGTGCTTTTTCAAGGACACTGTCTGCCAGGAATACCTGAATGGAATCTCCTTTTAATTCTCCGTTTTGTGCCCAAAGTATGGGGCTCTGAAACAGGTCAATTCTCCCGATTTTACTGCTGTAGTGAGCCGAGTCACAAACCGCTTGTGCCTTCTTGGTGAATATGCTAACCGAATTATAACCGAAAATGTTCCGCTCGTCGATGCTGTCTTTTTGCATTCGGATGGTGTCGGCATGTAGAAACAACGAATCCTTTTGTTTTGTTTCAATCACCAGTGCATGACCCGCCAAGGTACTTTGAGAAACATTATTTTGCGTGTGGAAATAGTCGCCCAATAAGATTAAATGCTGGTTGTTTTCATAAATTCTAACATGACCATTGCCTGTGAATAATTGATGGGTTTCCTTATACAACGCCGTGTCGCAATATATCGTCCGGTCCTTTTGCCTGATGAAAACGTTTTTCCTTAGGAGTCCTTCTTGAATATCAACTCGGTATTGCCCTTTTTCGCATTGAATTTCAATGCTGTCGTTTTTTATCGTGGTAGGGCCGTGAAAATAGGTGGTTTGTTTTTCATAAACATAGTGTAGGGTATCGGTGGTCATGGTTAAGTCTTGTTTCTTGTATTTAACCTTTCCGCTAAAAAAACAGGTGCCAGTATTCGGGTAGAAATAACCTATTTTACTCGTGATTACCTCTTTGTTTGTGCTGTTTTCAATTTTTCCTTGGTTTCGGTATATGGCACGACCCGTTTTTGCATTGTATTCAAGTGAATCTGATGATAATTTATATGCTGAGTCGCGCACTTTCACGTGGCCCCAGAGTCGAGCAAGTTTAGTATTGCCTGAATACACCAAGGAATCACAATAAAGATTTACATCGTCTTTGGTGATATGTACCTTACCATAGGCGCGTACAATTTTATCTCGTTCACGATAGTGGGCAGAATCGCAATACATGGTATTGCCTTGATAAATGAAGCTAACGGTACCCACCAAGCGATGAGTTTGTGTGGCCTTGTTAAAATAAATTTTCTCGGAGCCTGGTAAAAGTTCCAGTTTCCCTTGCGATAACAACACATTTAATGCGAAAACAAATCCGAATAACAGGGTGAAACGCACGGGATTCAAGGGGCTTATTTTAAGAGCGTTTGTGCTCGGTCTGGACCTACTGAAACCATTCGAATGGGAACTTCCAGTTGTTTTTCTAAATAATCCACATAGGTTTTTAGTGCTTCGGGGGCGTCATCATAGGCTGTGAGCTTTGTCAAATCAGTTTTCCATCCTTCCATTTGCGTTAGAATCGGTTTAATTTCCAAATCACTCACATCATAGGGGAACTCGGTTATGATTTCTCCATTAAATTCATACGCTTCACAAATCATAATGTGATCGAAGATTCCTAATACATCGGCTTTCATCATGCACAATTCAGTTACCCCATTAATCATGATGGCATACTTCAATTGTACTAAATCTAACCAACCGCAGCGACGTGGTCTACCGGTGGTAGCGCCAAATTCGTTCCCTTCTTTTCGCATCAACTCCCCGGTCTCATTGTCCAATTCACTCGGAAAAGGACCACTTCCCACACGCGTGCAATACGCTTTAAAAATCCCAATCACCTTGCCAATCGCTGATGGAGGAACTCCCAATCCGGTGCAAGTTCCTGCCGTAACCGTATTAGAGGAAGTCACAAACGGATACGTTCCGAAATCAATGTCGAGCATGGTGCCTTGTGCTCCTTCGGCTAAAATGCGTTGCTTGTTTTTTAATGCGTTATTTAAGTAATGATCACTTTCGATGCAGGTTAAGCCTTTAAGGCGTTCAATTTGTTTAAACCATTCGGACTCCATATCGGTGAGGTCATAGGTGAATCCTTCGTAGTGGTTCAAGAGATTCAGGTGTTTTTCTTTTAATTCCTCATATTTCGCTTGGAATTTTGGGGAAAATAAGTCACCAACACGCAAGCCGTTACGCCCTGTTTTATCCATATAGGTAGGGCCTATTCCTTTCAGCGTAGAGCCGATTTTCTTCAAGCCTTTGGCTTGTTCCGACGCGGCATCCAGTAGGCGATGAGAAGGTAAAATTAAATGGGCTTTTTTAGAAATTAACAAGCGACTCTTGAGGTCGATGTTGAATGGAGTTAATTTGTCTAATTCTCCCGCAAAAACAATCGGATCAATCACCACTCCGTTTCCAATTACATTGAGTGCATCAGGTCTAAAAATCCCGGAAGGAACTGTATGTAAGACATGTTTAATTCCTTCGAATTCCAGGGTATGACCCGCATTGGGCCCGCCTTGGAATCGCGCTATAATATCATACGATGGTGTTAATACGTCAACTACCTTTCCTTTTCCTTCATCGCCCCATTGAAGGCCTAATAACACGTCCACTTTCATAGTTATTGATTATAGTGATTTCTTGCCTCTTCGATGGTTTCATAAATGGTGAAGACCTCATGCATTTTGGTGATATCAAATAGTTTTTTCAGGCTCGTATTTACATGCGAAATGACCGCATCTCCGCCATTCACACGAGAACGTGTTAAAATGCGTACCATAAATGCAATACCGCTTGAGTTGACGTGGGAAAGATCTTTTAAGTCCAAGACAATGTTCCAGTTCTGTAATTTCTCGATTTCCGTAGATACCGCTTTTAAATCCGAGTCGGAAAGCAATTTGCCCTCTAGGGTAATGGTGGTGGTGTTTTCACCGTTAGAAATGAAATAATCAATCATTTTCTTTGTGTTTAATTCCGTAAAAATATAGCGAATGGTGTTGGATTTCTACCCCAAAAATATCTTCAATTGTTGCCTTGATTTGTTGTATCCTAGGGTCGCAAAACTCAACGACTTCCCCCGTATCTGTCAAGATGATATGGTCGTGCTGCTTAGAACCGTGTGACTTTTCATATTGCGCCATGGCCTTTCCGAATTGGTGTTTTCGTACCAAATTACAAGCCAATAGCAATTCAATCGTGTTGTAAAGTGTTGCTCTTGATACGCGGTAATTATCCGCTTTCATTTTGAAATATAAGGTCTCAATGTCAAAATGACCAGCATAGGTATATATTTCATTGAGTATCGCGAAGCGTTCAGGGGTCTTTCTGTGACCGTTCTGCTCTAAGTATGAAGCGAAAATTCCTTTAACTTTCTCTGGTAATTCCAAGGTTGACAAATTCAAGCAACAAATTTACTTTTTATTTGATTCTAATTCATTGGCAAAATCGTTGATTTTTTAGAGGTTTTGAACACTTTTTCAACGCTTTTTATTTGGATTTCTATGTACCTTTGCGTTATGTTAAATCAAAAACGCATTTGCATCGTGCTTCCGGCGTATAATGCCGCAGAGACCCTCGAAATGACCTACAATGAGATTCCATTTGACATTGTAGATGAAGTGGTTTTAGTGGATGATGCCAGCAGGGATCATACGTCTGAAGTCGCTAAAAAGTTGGGGATTCAACACGTGATTCGCCATGAGCTTAATCGGGGATATGGCGGCAACCAGAAATCTTGTTACCAAAAGGCTTTGGAGCTGAATGCAGATATCATTATCATGCTTCATCCAGATTATCAATACACCCCGAAATTGATTCATTCCATCGCCGCAATTATTGCCTTTGATGTGTATCCCATTGTGCTCGGATCACGAATTTTGGGTAAAGGAGCGCTCAAGGGAGGCATGCCCATGTACAAATACATTGCGAATCGCTTCTTAACCCTTGGGCAGAATATCCTTATGAGTCAGAAGCTCTCGGAATATCATTCTGGATATCGTGCATTTTCCAAAGACGTGTTCTCAAAAATCGACATCGAATTGAATTCGGATGATTTTATCTTTGATAATCAAATGTTAGCACAGTTGTTTTATGCGGGATACGAAATTGGTGAAGTAACGTGTCCAACCAAGTATTTTGAAGAGGCCTCATCCATTAATTTTTCGCGCTCTATGAAATATGGTTTTGGCGTTATTGGAGTCAGTATCGGTTATCGATTAGCGAAATGGGGCCTTTACACCCCAAAAATTTACAAGAATTAATTCATAGTATTATGTCAGACGATAAGAAAATTATTTTCTCCATGGTGGGCGTATCCAAGTCTACCCCACAAGGAAAACAGATCATTAAAAACATTTACCTCAGTTTTTTCTATGGTGCCAAAATCGGTATCATTGGATTGAACGGTTCTGGAAAATCTACCATAATGAAAATTATTGCGGGCCTTGATCAGTCGTATCAAGGAGACGTGGTGTTCTCTCCAGGCTACAGTGTCGGATATCTTCCGCAGGAACCTGAGTTGGATCCGAATAAAACGGTAAAAGAAATTGTACTTGAAGGAGCAAAAGAAGTCGTTGACGTGCTCAAGGAGTATGAAGACATTAACAATGCGTTCATGGATGAAGAAGTGATGAATGATCCGGATAAAATGGATAAGTTAATCGCTCGTCAAGGGGAAGTTCAAGATAAAATTGATGCGCTTGATGCGTGGGAATTGGATAATAAAATTGAACGCGCTATGGATTCCTTGCGTTGTCCGCCCGATGACCAAGTAATTGCTTCGCTTTCAGGTGGAGAAAAACGACGCGTAGCGCTATGCCGCCTCTTACTACAAAATCCAGATGTACTCTTGTTAGATGAGCCAACAAACCACTTGGATGCAGAATCAATCGATTGGTTAGAACAACATTTACAACAGTACCAAGGTACCGTAATTGCGGTAACACACGACCGGTATTTCTTGGACAACGTAGCGGGTTGGATTCTTGAATTGGATCGGGGAGAGGGGATTCCATGGAAAGGGAACTACAGTTCATGGCTTGAACAAAAAGGGAACCGATTAAAAGCGGAAGAAAAGACCGAATCTAAACGTCAACGCATGCTAGCCCAAGAGTTAGAATGGGTGCGAATGAATCCAAAAGCACGTCAGGCAAAATCGAAAGCTAGGCTTCAGAATTACGAGAAAATGCTCTCAGAAGATGGCAAAGAAAAAGAAGCTACACTCGAGATTCCGATCCCGAATGGCCCACGACTTGGAAACAATGTAATTGAAGCACTACATGTAGGTAAGAGCTTTGGAGATAAATTGCTATACGATGATTTAAATTTTTCCCTACCGCCTGCCGGTATTGTCGGAATCATCGGACCCAATGGTGCGGGGAAAACTACCATTTTCAAAATGATTATGGAGGAACTCATGCCCGAGAATGGTCAATTTATGGTTGGGGAAACGGTGAAGCTAGGCTATGTTGACCAGAACCATAAATCCTTAGATCCAAATAAATCAGTGTATGATGTAGTTTCCAATGGCCTTGAATTTATTGAGATTGGTAATCAAAAGATCAATGCCCGAGCGTACTTGTCAAAGTTCAACTTTAACGGTTCGGATCAAAATAAAAAAGTGGGCGTGCTCTCGGGTGGGGAACGAAATCGCTTACATTTGGCTATGACCCTAATGATTGAAGCTAACGTCTTGTTGCTGGATGAGCCAACGAATGATATTGATGTGAACACCTTGCGCGCCTTGGAGGAAGGCATCGAACGCTTTGCTGGTTGTGCGGTGGTTATTTCTCACGACCGATGGTTCTTGGATCGTATTTGTACGCACATCTTGGCCTTTGAAGGGGATTCTCAGGTGTATTGGTTCGAAGGTTCCTACTCTGAATACGAGGAAAACAAGAAGAAACGCTTGGGTGATAGTGGCCCGAAACGTATCAAGTACCGAAAAATAATGTAATTAGTTAGGCGCTTATTGACTTTTCGTGTATTTCCAAACCAGGGATTCAATCACATTATGCTTTTTGATTTTTAGATACGCTTGAGGCGTGTGTTTAACCCGCTCTTTAAAAATTACGGAAAAAAAACTACAGGCCGCAGCATAAGATCCAAGCTCACTTGGGTGTCCGTTGTCCGGTTTATAAAGTGTTTTTATACGATGTTTAAAGTATAACTTTTCAAATACTAAGCCCACCGGAGAGAGTAAGGCATCGAAATCGGTGGCAAGTGTCTTGTATTTTGCTGAAATCCTCCGGATCATTTTGTAATGGGTATTTGAAAAGGCATATTTAGGATACCCCTTTTTGTAAGCCCATGTCATAAAGAACACTAACTTGGTGTTAGGGTTTCGTTGCTTAATACTAGTTACAATTTTATTTAACCCAGGAAGCGTTTTATTATAATACATTGAGCTGTCCTTCAACATGTCTCTACTAGACCCCTGCAGCACTACGTAATCCCATTTCTTCCATTGGATTGCCCGATACACTTTCTTTCGTAAAGAGTGTCTGTAGAACGATGTTTTTCCCTTGACGCACCAATTTACTTCCACATGCTTTCCATTTGCCTTGGCGATTTTCATGAACATGCGCGGCATGTGATTGCGGTAGGTGTAAGAATTGCCTATGAATAATATACGCATAGGCTCTTCCGCGAAGCTCAGGCATTGACCTGAGCCGAAGATAAAAAGAAGAAATATAACGATGCGATTCATGAGTAGATTAACAAGACTAATGTAATAAAAGTTCCAAGCTTATGGAGTGTATTGATTTTTTCTTCGTCTAATGATGCGTTTTAGCTTGAGTGGTAACAGTCGATAAACTCTCCATAAATATGGACGGAATAATAGTGCTAGTATTCGGTAGAACGTCCAGCTTATAGCGTCCCAAATATTAAGCTTTATTGCCATTGTTGGATTCGTATACCCGAGCTTTTTACTTGTTTCACGTGTTTGTTTTAGAATGACTGCTTGTTGTTTTTGTGATATGGTTTCAACAGCTATTTGGGTGGCTCGTGGTTCTGCATCTAGTATTCCTCGGTGAAAATCGCTTATTTTTTTGATGAAATCAGGGGACAGTAGGTCCGAGCGATGCGCAATTAGTGCGTTGAATCCAGCTTGATAATTCAATTGAGCTGATTCATATGGAACGCCCCAGAATGTATTCAAGGTTTTCAATGCCGCTTCCGGGTCGGAAATAAACGTTTCAAAATGTAGGATTTGCGTTCGTGGAAAACACAAGGCCTCCTCGTAGGTGAGCTTCCATACGTTACTCAAATAATAGGGGTGACTAAAAAAATCGATTCCGCGTCTCGCTTTTGCTTCGATGTTTTTCAATACATCCCGAGTTAATATCAAGAAGCTAGCACTGGGGAACAATCGCGTAATTTCCTCCTTATGAAATACATATTTCATCTGCTTGTCTAAAATAACCTGGATGGAATCCTTGTTTTTGATGTCCCGATCATAGAAATTTAAATATGTCAATTTAATTAATCGATCATAGTTCAAAATCGGTGCATGGGCCAACAGGCATTCGGCAAAACGATCTTTGTGCTCAAAATACAGGGCGGCATTCTTTTCAAAAAGGCTAAAGAAGTCATCCACATAGGCGTTGATTTGGCGTTCGCTCCAATCGCTTATGTTTCCGTACTTACCCGAAAAATACAAGGCAAAAGGTTCTTCCGATGCAACAATCAATGAAGGATTCATATTCAACATGGTCGAAAGTAAGGAGGATCCCGTGCGTTCCGTACACAGTATAAAATGGATGGGTATGGAGTCTAATTCGTCGCTACGCCACATGCTTCCGTTTTTTATCGATTCGGAGCACCCAACGCTCAAAATAAGTTACTTTTAACTGAATAGGTAAGCGGTTAAATAGCGCATCTTTAGCTCGTTCCATGCGGATTTTTACAGCATATAGCATGGCTATCGCTTGAATCCAACATCGTTTAGTTTTCGGAATTGTCAAGGTGGCTGGATAGCCATAGGCACTTCCTTTTCTCCCTGCAATGACCTCACACACTTCACGTTCCTGAATGGTTAATCCCGTTTTCCAAGTCTCAACTGCCTCGTTATGAATGGGTTTGGATAAATCGCTATAGCGTTTTTTCATGCGCTCCGCCTGTTCGTATTGGGTTTTTACTTCGTGTTGAAATAATGCTTGATATGGTGCTAAGGCTTCTTGTGTGTTTATATTTATTGGGATTTCAAGAAATTCACACACCTTGGCTAAGCATTGATCTGGGGCTTCCACCAGGTCTTCATACCGAACAACAAGTAGGTGATTTGGATGATGTTTTTGAAAGGAAGCAATCCGTTGCTCAAATTGAATCCAGCGTATGGAATTATAGTAAGCGCTTGCAGATTTTAAGTGCACGCTATTTTTTCTAGAATTCACATTGGCCCGGTAGTCTCGCATCATCCAAATGAACTTGGTGTCCGGGTTGATTGAATGCAGTGCGTTAAGGTGGTAGGAGTGCAGTGGATTTTTATTGATGAAATAAACCGCTTCTTTCGCGGGAGAAAGTTGATCCACAAAGGAACGATACGTGTGTATGATCAGTTCTTGATAAGACTTAATCTCTGTATTCGATACGAACAACGTCTCATTAAAGGTAAATCCTACATAGGGTTGCAGGATTCCAAAGGCCTTGTGAAAGCGTGCCGCTAAAGTTAAGTCTGACCGATTGAATTCGGTTTTATCTTTCCAAGCATGATAGAAAAAAGGAATAAAATAATTCTCTGGACCTGCCCATACTTCCGGCTGTGAATTCAATATGCTCTGCAGCAGCGTGGTTCCTGAACGACCAATGCCAATGATGTGGTGATGCTTATTCAAGACGTTTTAATTTTAGGGACAAGGGAAGGGAAAAAATGAGTTTTTCTTTGAGTTCATACCAATGCGCTAAGAAACGAAATTTACCCGGAATTGGCACTTTAACCCTTGTTTCACGAGAATATCTAAAGAAATCCATTTCGGTTTTACAGATGTCTTCAATTGCTCCAATGGTTTGTTTGTCAAGTACTGCTTTCCATCGGCTTATCGCATGGGGATTAATGGTAGCGTTTAAATCACGGTACTTTTTCACTAAACGTGCTGTGTTCTGATCAATGTGCGTTGAGGATATAGGATTAGGAGATTCAAGCGTTACATGGTGAATCCTTAAGAAATCGCAGAGTTCATCCATGTGTTGCTGTGGATTTAATGCAAAATCCTCATAGCGAAGTAAATGAATTTGATCCGGGAATTTGTTCTTGAGGGTGTAATAATATCGGTTATAGCTGCGCCAACGCAGTGCATTTAGCATCCAGTGATTGGTCCTCCCATGAATCAGGTTTTGACTTTGCATTCGAGAAGCGATATTCGCCCGCGGATCACGCGCCAGAAAAACGGCCCGAGTATGTGGGTATTCCTTCAAAAAATGATGCACATGTAAGGTGTTTACTGGATTCTTATCGATGATCCAATGAGGACGTCGTGTGTTCTTTTCAGATGCAGATTCGGTGGTGAATAAGGTCGAAAGCTCGTTCATGAAATCGAAGTAGTCCAAGCCACTCGGAATCTTTGCTATTTCTTCGGTTTGTATTCGCCAGGGATGACCCGGATGCCTTCGCTTCATGGCGTGTATAAAGCGCACAATCAAGCGATTTGTTTCTGAATTGGACCGTTGATTTCGAAGTGCCTTATAAAAAAATGAGAACAACGGAATTTCAGGATTGTCTAAGCAATCGGGGTGGCTTCCGAGGGTTTTGGAAAGTAAAGTTGACCCAGATCGCCCGATTCCTATAATGAATAATCGCTTCAAGTTATTTAATGTAAACTATTGATTATTAATTTTTTGAATGTATGATTCTAAGCGCGTTATTTCATCACTTGCTGCGGGGCTTTGCACCGTGCGTAGGGCACTAATCGCCTTATTGAATGAGCGAATGGCCTTATCTTTATCCCCCAGATTTACATATGAATTACCTATTTGTACAAAATCCTTGGGCTTACCTTTTCCGGATTTGATTTGATGGGTGTGGATAGCGATTATTGCTTCATACCGAAGGGCATTCATGAGGTAGGTATCCGTGAGTTCCTCTACCTTGGATTCGGGGAATTTCCGTTCGATTGCGGACTTTGTGGCTATGATTTCATTGATTAAGGAATCTGAAATTACTGCAAATCGACTTGGCGCTACAAAATGGCCAACCAGCTGTTTACGGAAATCATCCACGATGTTATAACTCGCTTTTTTTCCAGTATATAGCTCCATTAACCGTTGTCTGACTGCTGTTGCATAAGGAGGGTTTATGTGGGCTAAATCCATGTTCCATGAGGTTTGTCCTGAAGCGTAGGCGCTAAGTTCATTAATCGACGTTGGATTTAATCCATCGGCTAAAAACATTTTTCCCCGTTCCTCGAATTGACTCAGTAAGCCTAACACGCTTAAGCTTGAGAGGGAATCAAGGGAGTGAATTGGGTCATTGTTAAGTGATTTATCCGTTAAGAAGGCTTCGTTTCGTTTCCAGACAATATAGATTCTCAGCAGAGAAACTAAGCGGTTTTTCCACGCTTCTTGGTAATCGGGTTGTTTCTTGGTAAGTGCCTTAAATATGGATAGTGCTGCACGCTCATCACACCAGAAGGAGGATTCAATGGTGGCCAGGTTGTTTTGGATTTTGTAATAATCAGGATAGGTGTGGAGTGCGTTTTCATAGGCTTGTTTGGCCATATTCACGTTGCTGTAAATCGCTTCTTGATTTTCTGACTGCACATCGTTCCAAGACTGATTAATTTGGTACTGTAATTCTTGTCCAAGTAATGCGTGAACCTTAGCAGATTTTGTGGTGGAGCTATCTGCTTCATACAGACTCAGGCGGTCGCTCCATGCGCTGTTACGAATGAATACCATACTTAAACTATACACGCAAAATACCATGAAAAGCAGGGGGGCAATATTTCCTTTGATTGTTGAGTATTGATTCAACAGAAAGACGATGGTGATGCATAGACCCAGACTCGCAGTAAATGCCAAGCGTTCACCCACAATACCAACCATAGGAAAGATCAAGTTACATGCGCCAACGATGGCTAGAAAGAAAAATACCAGTCCAAAACTCAGTTCGGTGTGCACCTTTTTTACAACGGCCCAAAGAATAAGCCCTAGGGTAAATAACAGAACCATTCCGATGGCAAAGGTTTTCAAGGTGTAGGCTGATGAAACGGTAAAGGAGCCTAAGCCGTAATAACATTGCAGATCCAACGGTAAAATGCTTTGTTTAATATACCAAATCACGGAGTCAAAGAATAGGGGGATGCGCTGAACGAAGCTGTATTCAAACGCTGGATTTTCAACGATGGAAAATTCGCGAATTTTTTCGGTTTCAATTAAGCCCTTTTTTAACACTCCAAAGAGGATTCGTGCTCCGAACACCGATGCCGATATAAATGCAATGGATTTCCATGAAAAGGATCGAAAGTACACTAGGGCAATGGGGATAATCAACAACATGGGCATGGCAGTTTTTTTACTCAATAAGGCTAAGAGTAAATTCATCAAGGTAAAGAGGAGAAATTTCCATTTGCGTGAATCTACAAAGCGCAGTGCTGAACGCAGTGCCAACATCGAGAACAGCATGCTGAGCAATTCATCGCGATTTTTTAAGCTATTAACGACCTCGCTGTGAATAGGTAAGCTGAGAAAAAGCAAGGTAATCACGAAGGCTATAAGGTGCTTGGAAGGTCCAAATAAGGTCTTCAGGGTGCTGAATAACACGATGCCGAGTAAGGCATATAAAAGTAATTGAATAAAATGGGATATATGAACCCATGCTTCGGAGCTTCCGAATACGCTTTTTTCAATGGCAAAGGAGGTTAATACCAGTGGACGATACTCGTAATTTTGCTCCTCATTGGAGGCATAGGTCGAAGTGAAAATTTTTGGAATTCCGGCAATTCCTTTCGAGACTAAGGGGTGTTCTTGTCGATCCGTACACGTAACTAATTCGTCGTCTAAGGCGAAGGTGTTTTTAATCGTATTACCATAAAACAGGAATACCCAAAGAATGAGTATTGGATAAATAAAACGTTGAGATAACGTATACACTCGACCAAAGAAAGGGAATTCTAACTGCACAACTCAAAGGTAGCGTTTTAATCAAAAAAAAATCCCGGTTTCCCGGGATTTACATTAGTTCTTTACTTCTTTATGTTCCGCTTTTTCGCGTTTTTTCTTTTTAATGGCCTTCACCTCTGTTTCTAATTTTTCGTATTGTGCTGCGGTTAACACATCTTTCAACATGGCTTTTCTTGCCTGCTGATTACTTTGTAGGACTTCATTCTTAACCTCCTCAGAAAACGTAGAAGTTTTGATTCCATCATTTTTCATGATGATTCCCAAATTGATATCATACACTTTGGTATACTGATCATCGGTTAGATTCAGTTCCGTTTTCATGCGATTGGTTTGATTGGTCGCGCGTTCCTCAAGGGTTGTTTGTGCGAAACATCCAAGGGAGATAAAAAGTAGAGCAATTAAAAAAAGATTCTTCATGGCATTATTTTTTTTTTAAAAGTACGCATAACATGGGTTCAAAGATGCCTTTAGGTGTTAAATTTAGTCAATTTCAAGTTCGTTGTTTCTTTTCCCTTTGCGTATCTTCGCACTATGGCCTTGCATTGGAAATCCCTTATCCCTAAATTTTTAAAGGAGATATTCCGTTCCCTTAAGCGTAAAAAACGCCAGGCTGAATTGCTTAATCAACAACAATCAGGGCAGGGTTTCACGAAAGAAGAATTGAAAGAATCGCTTTTAAATGCAGGCATTCAACCAGGCGATCACCTCATGGTCCATGCGAGCTTAGGTAGAATGGGATTCATTGAAGGAGGGGCGGATACCGTAGTGAATGTACTTAAGGAAGCCGTTGGAATAAACGGAATCGTGTTGATGCCAACTTCACCCATTGCTCGCTTGCAATTAGATTATGTGTCTGATAATCCCTTGTTCGATGTGTTGAATACCCCATCGGCCATGGGTAAAATATCTGAAGTATTCCGAACTTCGGATGCCGTAGTTAGAAGCTATCATCCCACCGAGCCTGTTGCGGCATGGGGGGCAAAATCCTATGAATATATTAAGGACCATACCGCAAAAAACACTCCATACCATTGGGATTCACCCTATGGGAAACTGATTCAAAGCGGTGGAAAAATATTGTACATCGACGTTACCCTTGACAATGCAGGCACGCATTTACACACCTTAGAAGATGCCTTGGATGTTGGGGTTCCGGTTTATTATTCGAAAGAATTTAAGCTACCGGTCCGTGACTATGAAGGGAACGAAATGATTGTTACCACCAAAGTTCATAACCCAGAATACTCCAAAAAACGTCGCTGTGATGAATTACTTCCAATGTTTTTACGCGAAGGGGTTTATCGTGAAGTGTATATTGGAAAGGCTAAAACTCTGGTGTTTGATGCTAAAAAAATGTTCGATGTGATGGTGACCGCCTTCACCGATCGGGGGGTGACCATGTATAATCCGGAAGGAAACAAATGAAGATAGCCATTACATGGGATTATGAGCTGTTTTTTGGCGAACGCAGCGGTTCGGTGGAGCAATGCATGCTCGAACCAACAAATCGGTTGTTATCCCTCGCAGCTACTTACAAGATTCCATTTACCTTTTTTCCTGACGCCGGGTGTTTAATCAAGTTTGAAGAACAAACGGATTGTCGTCAAGCGCTTCAATCGATTAAAAATCAAATCGAGTTATGGGATGCCAAGGGGCATGAAACGGGCTTACACATTCATCCACATTGGGAAAAGTCCAGTTGGAATGGTCAGACATGGGAACATGATTTATCCTTCTATAAGTTATCAGATTTTTCGGCTGAAGATGCTTCAGGGGTAGTTGATCGCTATGCATCCTATATGAATTCCTTACTTTCCCAACCGATGCAAAGTTATCGGGCAGGAGGCTGGTGTGCGCAACCCTTTACTCCCGTGGCAGAGGCCATGAAAAAAGCAGGTATTCACCTTGATTCTTCGGTATTTAAAGGAGGGAAAAACACGACCAACCCATATCAGTATGATTTTACGGAAACACCTAACGCATCGCATTGGAAATTCACGGAAGACCCCGCGGTGTTGGATTCAGAAGGCGCTTTTACTGAAATCCCCATTGCTTCCATGAACTATTCGCCCTTGTTTTTCTGGAAACTCTTTGTGCTCGGGCGCCTAAATCCAGGTCAACATAAGCCCATTGGGAATGGACTTCCTGCAAAAGGTGGTGGTTCGAAAAAAGAGTTACTCACGCGCACGCAACGCTTGTGCGTCAGTGCGGATGGGTATTTTTCAACCCAACTGAATAGTGCCTTGCGAAAGGCGCAGCAAGCCAACGATCCCTTCCTGGTGGTCATCGGTCATCCCAAGGCCTTAACACCGTTTGGCTTGAAAATCTTGGAAGCGTTTATCGCTCAGCATCATAGGTATCACGAATTTGTAACACTTTCTTCCGTCCTATGATCGTAACCAATGTGCAACTCGATAAACAACGTTGGGATCAGCGGGTTTTGGCGGAACAACCTGAAGGTTTCTTTTTCATGTTGAGTTGGTATTTGGATTCGGTAGCGCCGGGCTGGGAAGCCTACGTGATTGGTGATTATGTCGGTATTTATCCCCTTGTACCCCAACAAAAATTTGGGTTGAGTTATACGCATATGCCGTTTCTCACACGAAGCTTTATTCCGATCGGATTTGATGAACAACAAACTGCGGCTCTTCGTCAATACCTTTCGAAACGTTTCTCCTATCTGCAGTTGGCTGGTGTATCGTTGGATGTCCCTTATCAACAGCAAATCCGAAGACATCAAGTGCTTGATTTAGCAAATTTCGACTTGTCTCAATGTTCTGAGAACCACCGAAGGCAGTATAAAAAAGCCAGTCAACAAGGGTTTGAAATGGATACTTCGGTAAATCCAAAGGGTTTAATTACCCTTTTTCGTCTAGTGAAAGGTGCGGAATTCACTCATTTGAAAGATGCGGATTATCTAATGTTAGCGGGTTTGATGGAAGAAGCAAGTCGTCGTGGATATTTAAGGCAGTTTTCTTTGTGGAATAAGGCGAAGCTGGTCGGAGCTGCTGCGTACTTGGAAGTGAACGGACAGGCACTGTATTTAAAAGGAGCCATTGCTCCGGAAGCCATGAAAGTAGGAGGGATGGTGTATTTGCATGTGGAGGCTATGATGACCTTAGCGCCTACATGTTCCCAATTGGATTTTGGTGGCAGCAATGCCAAAGGGCTTGGAGAATTTAATCGAAAATTTGGTGCAAGGGATGTAGAATACCTACTTTTGATCAAGAATTCGCTGGTGAAGCCATTGGCTTGGTTAGCAAAACGTAAATTCGGTTAATGACAAAGTCAGTATTAATTACAGGAGCAAGTGGCGGAATTGGAATGCGCCTTGCAAAAGCCATGATATCGAAAGGGTATCGTGTTGTCCTTCATGGTAACCGACACATGGAGGCCATATTAGATTTGCATGGACAATATCCAGATCAAATTACTGCGGTAACTGCTGATATTTCTACGGAAATGGGCATTAGTCAACTTACGCAAGCTGTAGGGGAATGTGATGTTGTATTGCATTGCGCAGGAATCCCAAGTGCAGGTGTTTCATGGAAAATTAGCGCGGAGGAATTCCGAAAAGTCAATGCTGTAAATTATGAAGCGCCATTTTTCATAACTCAACAGGTAATTCCTTCGATGCGAAGCAAAGGGTGGGGAAGGATTGTATTCTTCTCTTCGATCGTAGCGCAAACGGGCATTCCAGGAACCGCGGCGTATTCCGCCTCGAAAAGTGCCTTGTTTGGATTAACGCGGACCATGGCCTCAGAATTAGCATCCAATGGGATTACGGTCAATTGCATTGCTCCGGGGTATATGGACGAAGGCATGATCCGCGAAATACCAGAGGCTATGCGCGAACAGATTATTGCAAGAACTCCAATAGCGAAATTAAGCGACACTGAAGGGATTATTAAGATGGTAGAACTGCTTCTTTCCGAGGAGTCCAATTCCATTACCGGACAGGTGCTGTCTGTGAATGGCGGCTTATGGATGTAGAGGGGGCGAAAAAAAAAACACACGGTTCATCCGCTTTAAACGGTAAAAGTATATATTTGTACATACGGTGTTAATTTAAGCTTGTAAAACTAAGGTAAGCTGCTTATGTTTGCTTTTGGTTATGTTTTAAGTAAGTTATGTGAAAGTTTAAACAACATAGCGGTTCAAGGCAGGCTGACCACCTATTGTGATAGAAAAAAAGTGAAGACAAGAAAATCACACCGCAGATGCGGAAAAAACAGGGAGTATTCTGAAAATCCAGAAGAGTAAGAATAAAAATTTAAAAAATAACAAATGAAAAATTTATTGATTTTAGCAACTATGTTGCTTATTTATGGTGTTAGTTATTCTCAAAACATACCTTTTAAAAAAGGAGATAAATGGACTGGTTCCTATCAATGCTCAAACTCAAAAATTGACTTGGAAATATCTATAGATGAAGTTCAAGGGGATATAATAAGAAGTAGATTTATTTTCCTAGGCGGTAAGGGTGAATATGAGATGATTGGGAAACTTAAAGACAATGAATTTACATTTATGGGGACAAACTGGATTAAAAATCCCGACGATAACTTTGTAACTCTTGGGTTACATGGTTTTTATTTGAATTCACCAGATAGATTAATTGGAAATTTAATATCCAAACTCACATATACTGAGGGTAATGAATGCACTGGATTTTACTTAGAAAAAAAGAAATAAAAGTTAATCCTTCAGAATTCCCATAACTTCTTGTAAGCGCAACCTTCGGGTATGCGCCTACAAGCAAAACGTTAATAGTAAGTTTAAGAAGTGGGCGGAATCCGAAAAGCCTTGAAATAGAGTAGGAGCTCAGTTTAAAAAAAAGAAAAAATGAAAAAAGGACTAATGGTTTTAGGAGTAATCCTTGGGGTAGCAATTCTAACATTGTTTGCGTATTTGATTTATAAAACGTGGATTGTTTTTGGATTTTGGACACTTGCTTGGACAGGTTTAGTAACTTCGTTATCAGGCGCAATTTTAGGTCAAATGATAGGTTCAAGGAAGGAATCTAATGGTAAAATCATGTACAACCCCAAAGAATGGCCAAAGTTTGTTAACATAATTATTTGTGTTTTAGTTGGATATTATCTCTACACAATTATCTCTGAACCAAATGTTGATAAGGGTGATTATTATTTTGGGCTCACTTATTTAATTCTTTTAACAGGCCTGCCAACGATTTTTGCAATATATAAGCTTTTCCGCGACCGTAATGATTTTGTAGAAATTGATGAAACATATATTTCATACAAAGACAATGCGAAAACGGGAAAATTTGAAATATCTAAAATAAGTAAAATTGTGGGTGCTATAACTATTCATTTCAATGATGAAACAACACATACTATAGCCTTATCAAACATGAATTTTAATAAAATAGATACCATTTCCTTGATAAAGGATATTCAATCTCGATTACCAAATATTGAGAACAATAATCTCAATGAAGCAAACGAGCAATAGAACAACGATAAACTAACAGCATATTTGCAATAGGCGGGGTTTCATGCTACACAGATCAGCAGCAGCTGATGCTAAAAATCCCGCCCATCGCAAATCTTCAAACCGTTAGCGGTAATGCAAGAAGTCGGTCACGACAGACAATGAACAAATTAACCGTTCTACTTCTGACAATCCTGACTATGAAAATGGCATCAGGACAAATCTGCCATGGAAAACAAGTTGTTGTGACAGAAGATGGACAATGTGACTACAATGACTATGTATTAGAATTTGAAGATAATTTTGACGGGAACGCACTCGATTTATCCAAATGGACTTTACCTTATCAGGGCGTTTTGAGAAACTTTAATCATAGCACAGAAAGGCAATGGTATGCCAATACTGGAAATATACCCGCTATTCCAATTAGTAATAATATTGAGATAAGCAATGGTACACTCAAGTTAATCGCAAGGAAAGAATCTACTCCAATTATTGGTACATATATTTCTGATTTTTCAACAAATCCATGGACATACACTACCGAAAGTTTTGATTATTCATCCGCTGAGATAGATTCAAAATATAAATTTGGTTACGGCAAGTATGAAATTCGATGTAAAATTCCAAGTGGTAGAGGTTTCTGGCCAGCGTTTTGGATGTACGGCATTGGTTCAGGCGATGTAAATAATGAAATCGATGTCTTTGAATTTTGGAACAATAGTACCAATGACCATAATATGACTGTGCACTATAATGGACAAATGTGTTTAACTGATTATAATGGTCCAGATTACTCACACGCATTTCATACGTACACCGTCATTTGGAACAATTACAAAATAGAATGGTACGTTGATGGGGATTTAAAAAGAAGAAGCACAAAATTTTATACAATTCTTGGACAACCCGTTGATTGCAATGGCATTCAGGCATTTAGCCATTATATCATGGACAAAGTTTTTCCTCTTGACCCAATGAATATCATTGTGAACCTCGCTTTACAAACTGGAACTTATGCGCCGGATAATAGCACACCCTTTCCGAGTTCTTTGGAAATAGATTACATTCGTTATTACAAATAAATGCCTGGTGCAGTTGCAGTAAAATTTACGGCAATACTTTGAGCATTAAAAAGGAAAAAAAATACGAAATGAATAGAATCCAAGTAATATTAACAATCGATACGGAAAATTTGCCTAGTAATTTTCAGGAAATCTTAAAACATGAACAAGAGGTTGTAGCAAAATGGAAGGCAGAAGGTGTTCTGGAAAACCTTTTTTTAAGAGGAGGAAAAAATGGAGCAGTATTAATTTTTAAAGACATTGATGAAGCAAGGGCAAAAGAGTTAATGAAAACTCTTCCACTTTACGAATTAAAAAAGAGTGTTGAGTATTTTGTTTTAATAAAGCAATTTTAATTTTTTATAGTTCTGTAACTGCTAGCAGCTTCCAAGCGCCATTTTCGTCTGTTTTTAGACTAATTGATGTATTCAGGGATGTAAGTTGTAGCTAAACGGGTGCCTACACTTACCGTTCGAACGTTTTTTTCTCAACGTTTGAAATCAACAATGCTGATAATTTTAACGTGGACTTGTATGTCGATGGAAGCGTTGACTTTGCTCCTAATCTGTTGAATTGGATGAAAAAAAATACGCAATAAGGAACGATATAAATACCTGCGGTTTGATGTTACCATTGGACATTTGGAAAAAGTTAATGAAACAGGAATTTCGTTTGATGTTCAATAGAGGAGATCGCAAAAAACAGCGCATTTGCTCTAATGGTTTACCCATCTGACGTTGGCGTTTTTCTATGTTTTTGCGGTGAAAAAATATGTTAATATCCGCAAATATGCGGTAAATAAGTAATATATTTACTGCATATTTTAAATCCAACATGCAAAAATACATCTACGAATATTCAAATTGGCCCCAATTTTACTGGCGTGAACGGGAAATCAGTGCTTTGTTCGGTGAGGTACGAAACTTGCAAGGTAGGTTATTCGCTCAAATGAACATGCTTGGGTTTTCAGTCAAAGAACAGTCTTCCTTGGCTACTATGACCTTAGATGTCCTCAAAACTTCAGAAATCGAAGGTGAACACTTAGCATATGAACACGTGCGCTCTTCCATAGCCAAACGTCTTGGGATCAACGTTGGGGGTTATTTACCAACCCAAAGGAACGTGGATGGCGTGGTAGAAATGATGTTGGATGCTTCTCAAAATTATCAAAATCCACTTACACATGAACGGCTATTCAGTTGGCATGCGGCATTATTCCCAACCGGGTATAGCGGTATGCTTAAAATAGATGTGGCTCGCTACCGAACCGAAGAAATGCAAATTGTTTCAGGAGCATTAGGTAAAGAACGTGTCCACTATATGGCGGTTCCAGCCGTAAATGTACAGGCTGAAATGGAAACCTTTCTCGCTTGGCTAAATACGGACCAAGGATTAGATCCTGTGATCAAATCAGCTCTTGCTAACTTTTGGTTTATTATCATACACCCGTTTGATGATGGGAACGGCAGAATAGCACGAGCAATCTCTGATTTGCTCTTAGCGCGCGCAGATAACACCCCAGATCGATTCTACAGCATGTCGAGTCAGATTATGCTGGAACGAAAACACTATTATGCGATGTTGCAAAAGGTCCAGCACAGTAAGGGCGATATTACTGAATGGATGCACTGGTTTTTGATGTGCCTAAAAAATTCACTATTGAGTTCGCAAGAATCATTGGATATGGTTTTAAAAAAGCATGAGTTTTGGAAAAACCACGAGCATACCGAATTGAACGAGCGGCAGCGGAAAATGTTGAACAAATTATTTGAGAATTTTGACGGCAAATTAAAGTCTTCAAAATGGGCTAAAATGACCAAATGTTCTGCAGATACTGCACTCCGAGACATCAAAGATTTAATGGATAAAGGAATCTTGCGTCAAGAACAGGGAGGCGGCCGAAGCACAAACTATGAATTGATAGCGTTTTAAGTTCCTTACCGTATCACGGTAAGGTGACCAGAATCTACCTTGTTGTTATATTTCACACGAAAAATAAGTATATTTGATTGCTATGATGCATTACATTCAGGAACGTTTAAATGAAATTGCTATCCTTTGCAAATTGCATCAGGTATCGTCGATTGCATTGTTCGGTTCGGCAGCTAATGAAACCATGAATGAGCACAGCGACATCGATTTATTGGTTGAATTCTCAGAGGATTTAGATGTGCTGGAATACGCTGATAATTATTTTTCATTACTTGAAAAGCTTGAAGCTTTATTGGGAAAACCTGTGGATTTAGTTTCGAGAAAATCACTAACAAACCCAATTCTAATGCAAGAAATTAATCGTTCAAAAGTAGCATTATATGCAGCTTAATATCCTTAAATTCCTACTCGATATTGAGAGCGTTATTTCAGAGATTGAATCGATTAAATTGAAAGCAAACAATGATTTTTTAGTTTTTAAATCTGATATGATTTTAAGAAGAGCTGCGGAAAGGGATTTAGAAATCATCGGGGAGGCTATCCGTAAAATATTAGAGATTGAACCAACCATTGAAATCACCTCTGCGAAGAACATTATTGGTCTAAGGAATTTGATTTCACATGCCTATGATTCCATAGAACCGGAAATGATTTGGGGGATAATTCAGATTAATATTCCAACCCTTTCAAGCGAAATTCTAAAAATTAAGTGCCGCTAGGCTTGATTTATAAACTTTTACGCTTACCGTATCACGGTAATATGACCTGAAACCATCTTGTTGTCGTTGGTGATGAGCTGGTAGAAGTAGACACCCGCCTCCAAATCTTTTCCGCCCGCATCAATCCCGCTAAACGGTGCGCTGCTGTTTGTCATTTCATAAACCACATGACCCCAGCGGTTTAATATGATTAAATCAAACCCGGTACAGTCTATAAATAAATTATCGAGTGCTAAGACATCGTTTATTTGATCCCCATTAGGCGTTACCACATTTGGAACCGTTAGGTTCTCTATGGTTACCGATGGCAGGATGGTAAACGGCAAGGCTTCGCTAAAGTCACAACCATTACTGCCTTCAACGGTAAGGGTGGCAACATAGACACCCGGATTCGTGAAAGTATGAGAGAATGATGGAAAGGCGAAATCGCCAACTCCAGGGATATTCCAAGTTAACTGATTAAAGGTGTAATTCCCTAAATTCAAATCCACCTGAAACGTTCCTTCCTGACCGCAAGAAGTAAGCGCTGAAGGAATAAGCGTTGGTACAGTAACGATGGTCACGTTAATAGTATCCGCATTAGTGCATCCTTCGTCGCTGGTAACGCTTAGAATCGCTTCATACGTTCCGATGCTATCATATACATGCATAGCATTAGATACTGTTGCATTCTGCCCGTCACCGAAGCTCATACTGTACACCACACTTGGCGCAGGTGGCGGATTGCTTGTCCAGCTCAACTGACTTGTGAATTGTGCGCTTTCACCATCGCAAAGCGGATTTACGCTCAAGTTAACCGATGGGATAGGGTGGAAGGTGATGTTAAACGTATCGGAACTAAAGCAACTATTGGTAGTGAGCATTTCTACCCAAAACGTTTCTACACTATATGCGCCGGCACTTGCGTTCACAACATTAGCGTTTCCTGAATTTCCTACGATTCCCTGTTGATTATACCATGTAATAGACTGTACGGGATCGGATGGGTCGCTTTGGGAAGTACTATTGAAATTAATTAGTGTTCCGCAGGTTTCTATGGGGCCTTGATGTGATATTTGCGGCGCACTCAACACCTGTATGGTGTCATAGGCATTGGGTGAAATACAGGCGCCTAAATTAGAATACAATTGAATCGGGTAGAGGCCGGGTACTAATCCAGAAACACTCAATGAGTCATTTACTGCTAGGGTATCATTATTGAAATTCCAATGATACGTAAAGGCACCATTCAAGGTGGTTTCTGCAAGCAGGGTATCTCCTAAACAAAGCGGTGAATTGGTATTAATCAGCGGTGTGGTGGGCGTGGAAATGATGGTGATTGCTACGGTATCTGGTATCAATTCACAAGCTCCAGGATTATATCCTGAAATAATATAATTGCCTGATTGTGCAGGCACAACGCCATACAAGGTTAACGATGCCCCATTGGTGGTGACTCCTAAAGGCCCTGTCCATGTATAGGTGGCTCCTGGAAGTGAATCCGTAGCAAGCATTAAGGTGTCGCCACTACATAATAAATCATTTGCTGCATCAATTTCGTACTTATATGCTGCAAAGTCTGAGAAATACCCATAACGACATCCTGAATTTGCTCCACCATGAATTACCCCTAAATGAAATTTGGCACTTGGGTTTTCTAGGCGACTCGCAGCTTGAACGCCAATAAATCCACTTCCGTCCAACTGCGCATACATCCAATTGTTATTGGTGCCCGGTACCGGTTGAAAAATTCCAGGACCCACATTCGCGGGTGAACCATTTAAGGTAAATGAATTTTCTCCGCCCGCAGGAACTAGAATATTCATCGCAAAAAACTCATTCGTGGAACGTACAAAGGCCACCGTATTTGAACCCGTACAAACTACGGGAGGAACGATTGCGCCGCCTACCTCGCAACCAAATCCTGTGGTATGCAACACATATACGGGCTTATCCGCTTGTATGTAGGCAGTTGGGTTAGATTGAGTGTGCACATAAAGGTTAGTGGCATTCAAGGTTCCTACATTCACCCCATCTATGGTTAGTTGCGTGTTATTCTGTGTCGCAACCACATACACCTTGTCTGGTCCATTCAAATATCCTTTGAGTGTTACATATTCTTTTCCTGTAACTGGGACAGGAATGGTTTGGTCCCCCATTAAATCAGCACAGCCGCCATAAGGCGCACCTGACATTGAATCATCTTTTATGGTAATAGCTATCGGCTTATTGGCAATGACAGTGGATCCCGAAAGATGCAGATTTCCTGCGATATTTGATGCCTCCGCACTAAAGGTTTCTCCCATGTTTAAAACGATGGTAAAGGGGATTCCAGCGGTATGTCCTACGATGTCATTGGAAGGCACGATGGTAATGGAGGTATTGTTCTGTGTTGCGACAATATCAAAGCCAGACCGGGCATAGTTTGCATTAGTTAAGAATGTCTGGGCACTGATGATGAAATTTGTTCCCAAGGCGTTTTTGCCTTTTAACGCAAAGATGTCGGGGTTGCAATTGCATGAAGTAACTACTTCATAATACGCCATAATGGGCGCTGTTGCTTTGATTTTAAATCCATAATTCAATACAGAATTCGATGGTTTGTTTTCAATAATATCAATCCACGGAGTTAGATCTAAGGTTTGAGCAGCATTCGCCCCTAAATTGATGACTTGAGGGGGGAATCCCGGATTCGCAGGTTGCGAAATCGTAATCGTCGCTGGAGTTGCGAGTGTCGCGAACCGAAAAACAATCGGACGATCACCATGGCTTTGTGCTACTTCAGGAGCTACAAACCAAAATAAGGTATCTAATTGCGCACTCGCCTGAAATCCAAGAAGCAGTGTAAAAACTAGTAGGTAGAATGATTTCATTGCATAAATTTAATCAAATAATAATTCATCTAAAAAAATCCATGTTGGATTTCCAGCGCCAAGGTGCCATTCCGGACAAATTCCTTGATTTCGTATGGTATATCGAATGTATTTTACCTTATCAATAATCACGGATTTAACCACGCTTCCTAGTCCTTTTTCTTCCGTTTCTTTCATGGCCGTTCGTATTACAAATTCCGCAGCAGGTCGGTAAGTTATTCCGTCATCAGAGGTTTCAATGACAATCTGACTTGGTTCAAAAATCCATGAGTTAAGGTCTTTTAGCCATGACGCACCGAGTGATTTTATCTTTCGGGCTTCATTGAAAGAAACTACAGCAATCACATCTTTTCCTTGAAAACCTTGCCAATCCCCCGTTCTAAAGTCATTACTCCCTCGGATTTTATCAATAAGTGTATTTGGTCCAGCGGCTGCGTAGGATGGGGCATAGGCGGTTTGCAGATCGAGTTTAGATGCAGCATCTGTTTTAGTGAACGTTGAACTCAGTATGGCGGAATAACTCTGTGCATTTCCATTTTTGTTAAATCCGCGCACATGTACTTTGGCTGATTTTTTCAGCGTAAATGGAAGGGTGTAAACTTGCCATTTACCCATGAGTTGATTCTCCTCAATCGCGTATTCGATGCCTTGATTTTGTCCGGGTATCGTTACCATGCCCATTTCAATCGCTATGGAATCATTGAAAATCCGATTTGGCGTGCTAATGAACGGTACCGGGATAAATTGTCCAGGAACGTTCATCGGTATTTCTATGAATTTCAACGCAGAATTTGGTTCATCTTGCATTTCAAATTCAAGTTCTCCGCCTTGCATGAGTTGCGCATGGTCGATATAGGGAATTTCAGTTCCATTAAAGCGCACCGCATTAATGTATTTTCCCGTTCCTCCAATTCGTTTTATAACAATCGATTTACCATTTTCTAACCTAATGCTTGCCTTGTCGAATATGGGATGCCCGATTTCATAGCGCGTACTTCCGGGCGCAATGGAGTAAAAGCCTAAGGCAGATAGCACATACCATGCACTCATCTGACCACAATCTTCATTTCCTGCTAAACCATCTGGCGCGTTATGATACATTGATCGCTGAATGGAGTCCACATAAAAAGAAGTTTTCCATGGTGTCTCAGAATAATTGTATAAATAGGCCATGTGATGCGAAGGTTCATTGCCATGGGCGTACTGTCCAATTAAACCGGTAATATCGGCTTGTTCACGGCCCGATAGGCTGCTGGAGGTATTGAAAAGTTTATCAAGCCAAGTGGATAATTCCAGTTTTCCACCAATCAAGTGGGTTAATATGTAGGGCTGATGTGGCGCATATAGCGAATATTGCCAACTGTTTGCCTCCGTGTAATTGAAATTCACCTCCGACGGATCAAAGGGGGATACCCATTGAGCGCCTCGCCTCGAACGCATAAACTTAGTTTTCGGATCAAAGTGATTAATGAAATTTAAGCCCAATTGATCGTGCCTTGCGGCAAGTTCTTGGTTATTCATGGCTCTTGCCATTTGAGCAATACACCAATGGTCGTAAGCATATTCAAGCGATTTTGATACAGATTCAGATTCCAAATCCGATGAGATTAGTCCATAATCTCGGAATAAGGTCTTTCCAAATTCGTTCAGATTTGACGTGTAGACCATGGCATTTAAGGCATCTCCCCCGGAATAATCTCTGATTCCTTTGACATAGGCATCTGAAATCACCGATGCACTGTGAAATCCAATCATACACTCCGTTTCATTCGCTGCTAACTCCCAAACTGGCAGGTCTTTTCCTTCGTTAAATTGTCGTAAAAAAGTGTTTATAAAGGCATTGGTTCGTTTCTGATCAATGATGGTAAACAAAGGGTGTGTGGCGCGATAGGTGTCCCACAAAGAAAACACCGTATATTGAGGTATTTTCTTATCAATGGTATGGATTTGAAAGTCTCGTCCTCGGTATCTACCATCCACGTCGGAAAAGAGATTCGGGGCTATCATGGTATGGTAAAGCGCGGTATAGAAGATAGTTTTTTGAGTCAAGTTGCTTGACTCAACCTGAATTTTAGATAATTCTATCTGCCAAAAATTTTTTGCATTTGTCGAGAGTTTTTCAAACCCTAATCCATCGGTTTCATGCAGGAGATTTTTTCTCGCACCTTCTTCGTCTACTGCCGAGATGCCAACACGTAATTCTATCTCTGTTACTTTTTTGTCAAAGTGAAGAACCAGTCGATGTTGTCCTTCTGATGTAATTTCTTCTGCCTTGGTAAAAGGGATAGAGGAATTGAGCGCGAAATAGAAGTATTGCAACTTGGCCCAGCCTTCAGACTTGCGATATCCTGAAATTTCTTGGTTCCCATTGATGGTAAAGCCTGCATCAAGCACCTTATCGCGATAATCTAAATCCAGGACTATATATCGTTTTCCTTTACCGTTGAATGTATATTTATGAATCCCGGTGCGTTGGGTAGCTGTTAGCTCTACATAGATATTTCCATCCAGCAGGGTTACGCTATAATTTCCAGGACTGGCCTTTTCACGTTTATGGTCGAAAGCTGAACCATAGGTGCCACCATCTTTATACGATGGAATCGACGGATAGCTCCCGCAAACCGGTGTGATCAATAAATCCGCATAATCAGGAACACCAGTTCCACTGAGGTGCGTATGGCTAAATCCATGAATAATTGAGTCTGAATAGTGATACCCGCCACAACCATCCCACCCTTCCTTCCGGGTGTCGGGACTCAATTGCACCATCCCGAACGGAACCGTTGCCCCCGGAAAGGTGTGCCCATGTCCGCCCGTTCCAATAAAGGGATTGATATAACTGAGAAGGTTTGGGTCAACGTTTCTCAAGGGATTCATTAAGGAATGTGCACGATCACTCGCTTTTTTTAACTCATTGACTTGTGCGCTAAGTAGAATTGGTATAAAAAATAGAAAACCTAATATCTTGTTTTTCATAGGCTAAGGTCTGAATACTTATTTTTTTTCTTTAAGAAATAATCAATTACAATGTTGCCAGTATAACGACCCATGGGTGTATTTTTTTTGCTTGGGCGTTGAGCGATTAATCTTGGTAAAGCGCAGTAGAATGCTATATGTGCTCTTAACACTTGGTACAGTAATGCTGGTTTTCCTTTGAGTAAAAATTGTGCTGCCGCGAGGCCATCCCATAACATCCGAATGAAAATTTTACCCTGCCAAAAGCCCGTTTCATTTTTAGCCAACATGTACAGGTTGTTGCGAAAATTTAGGTACACTTTGGTGGTCGATTCATAGGAAAGAGTTCCGCCGCCTAAATGATAGACCGTGCTGCTTGGTTCAACCCAAATTTGATACCCTTTATGTTGTAAGCGCCAACATAAATCAATTTCTTCCATGTGTGCGAAAAACTTACCATCAAAGCCATTCACTTCATGAAACAGGTTGGACTTAATAAGTAAACAGGCACCACTGGCCCAAAATACAGGCATGGCCTCATTGTATTGTCCTTGGTCTGTTTCGCATGCATCGAAAATTCGTCCGCGACAAAAAGGAAATCCGTGGGTGTCTAAAAATCCACCGCTTGCTCCGGCATGTTCAAATTGTGTTTTGTTGAGGTGGCTTAATATTTTTGGTTGAACTGCTGCAATGCTTGACTCAGCGATGCGCGTTAAAAGCGGGGAGAGGTATCCAGGAGAAACTTCTACGTCCGAATTTAACAAGAGGTAATGTTCGTACTTCTCTTTAATTCTTTCTAATCCATCATTATACCCTTGAGCAAATCCAACATTTTCTTTTAATTGTATCAGCTGAATGGCAGGGAATTTTAGGCTAATGTATTGAATCGAATCATCTAAGGATCCGTTATCAATCACAAGGATTTCATGACCGTCACTGTATTCAACCACCGAGGGTAAATACGTCTGGAGGTGTTTTTTTCCGTTATAGTTTAGAATGACAATTGCGAGCGTTTTCATGACTAATACTGTCGGAAAAGGTCGTTACTGTTTTGTCCCCAATGCCGCTCATTGAAAAGGTTGGGGTCGTCTACTGTTCCGTTAATCGTGTTGCGTTTGGAAAGGATTTGAGACCAGCCTGGATTCTTCACTTCACCCACTAAATCACTGTGCAATAAGCGATAGGCGTTGTTGGTGAGGTCAGGGTTATAAAAGATAAACCGTCGGTTGCTGAATTTACCGATTTTGTTGTAAAACCAGATTTCGTAAGGGTATTCTGACGGTGAATCTTCGCGGGTATTTACCGTACTTGGTGCACCGTATTGCAAGTAAACCCGACCCCGGTCGGTTTCATATCCCGATTGAAAATTAGTTTTGTATAGTCCTTGAACGTATTGTACTTGCTGTTTGTACTTAAGCCACGCATAGGTAGCATCGCCGGGAGAGGTTGAATTCCAAAACGCTTGAAAATATCTACGAATGGCTCCAAAATCTTTGGTTTTCAAAAGGGTTCGGATGTTTTTATTCTCTGATGATTTTACTATGGGCAGTAGGCTTCCAAGGTAAAATTGCAAGCTATCTTCTTGGATTGATTGTTGAAAATTTGGGTCAAGAATGGTGTTTGCATAATTGATGGTGTCATCCAACGTGATGTTGCCTCGTTCAAAAAAATACTCAGAAGAATGCATTAAACTATCTTTTTCATTGAGTATTGATACCGTATACGCGTAGGCTCCACTGGCAAGGTTTGAAATGTCAATTCGTTTAATCATGGGTACCACATGATCTCGTTCCTTGAGTTCGGTAGATTTATGGTAGGAAAAAAGCTCGCGTTGATTTTCTGTGTCGATGATCGCCTCTTCAATGAAATAGCGCGATGGACTATTGTTTGCCTGATATAACTCAAAATATACGGGCAAGGTATTTAGCATGGTGCCGTAATAGGCATTGAGCTTTGGGATAATCAGAAATCCATTTTTTTGAAACACACCTGTACTCGTATCGGCTATCGCGTAATCAATGGCCTCCACTTGAGAAATTGTTGGCGTTTGAGCCATGTCTGTAACCTCAAGTAATTGACTCCCTCTGATCTCAGAATTTTTCACATTCCAATCCGATAAGGTCAGGTTGATTTGATACAATCCTTTTGCCAATGGGATTCGTCGCAGCTCAAAAAAATCTTCCACGGTACTGTCGTTGAATACCGGTGAATTTAATAAGTATTCATCTGTAAAAAAGATCTTATTTATGCTGTCCTTAATTTCGATTTTTAAGTATGCGGTTGCTTGTAAGCCTTTATCCTTAGCAATAAATTTGGTGTGTTTCGCATCGAATTGAAAATGTAATTCCAGGTAATTACCGATAGAGGGCTCGTAGAACTGTACCGTATTGAAATACACCTTGAATTTGGAACGTTGAGACCAGCTATGATTTGCAAGGGCAAGGCAAAGAAACAGTAAGAGATAAAACGCTTTCATTTTCTAAATTTAAGCAATTTTAATCATCGAGTTGCATTCGGAGTTTTTGACTCAATTGCCGATTGTAAGTATCCATCAAATACTTTAAATAATTGTCGGTAGACTTTGATATACACCGCGTGTAATTTTTCAGCCGATGCTCAATATGCTCTTGCAACAATTCCAAGCATCTAAACCCTTCCGTGAGTGTGGTGGCTTTCTTTACGATTGCTTCAAAGTGATTATTCATAGAATTCTCAATGGCGAGTTTACCTTTGATTCCTGCATCAAGGCATTCGTAATAATTTTCCTTGATATTGAATGCGGTAAGAATATCGACATCAAAGTACTTTTCCATGCCTTTAGAGAATTCAAATTCAATTTCAAATTCCAAATCTTCCAATTCGGAAATTCTAGATTCAAGAAAGCGATCCGGGAAACGAAAGGCATCTTGCCAATTGATGTGATCTTGCCAATATCCGAAGCGTCGTACGTTATTTCCTAGGTCGATTACTTGAAAGTTAGATTTTCCTGGAATACTTCGAGAACCCCGTCCGATCATTTGATGATATAACGTAAGAGAGCGCGTAGCACGATTCAGTATGATCGTCTGTACGGAAGGTTCATCAAAACCAGTGGTTAAGATTCCTACGGAAGTTAAGATGGCATCCGGTGTTTCTTTAAACCATTTGAGGGTGTCTTTACGGTCTTTATCGCTAAAGGTAGAATCCAGGTGCTTTACCTTATACTTATGTTTTTTAAAGAGTTCAAATACATGAATGGAGGTTTCTATACCGGCATTAAAAATTAATGTTTTCGTTCCAAGTGCCACTTCTTCGTATGCAAAAAGCAACTTTTCTTGCATGAAAAAATTACTGTAAACTACATCTGAACTTGAAATGGTAAAGTCACCGTTATTGCCAATTTTCAACCCGTGAAGATTTACATCATAGTTATAGGTATCTGCATCTGCCAAATACCCCATTTTAATCAATCCAGCAATGCTTTCGCCCGTAATCAATTTATGGTAATGGTCTTTTAACGGTAGGGTTTTATTGCTGCTTAGTGGCGTGGCTGTAACGCCAAGGATGCTGCTGTTTCCATAATATTGAAAAATCTTTCTGAAGGAATTGTAATGAGCTTCATCAACAATCACTAAGCCTACATTTTCAATAAAATCCTGGTTGTCTTGCAAGCGATTGTTTAGGGTCTCCACCATAGCAATGTAACAATCACAGTCTAACTGATCTTCAATCGTTTTGACTTCAGAATTAATAATCTTGTTTTTAACACCAATTGCTAATAATTGATGAGAGGTTTGAACAGAGAGCTCAATTCGGTGGGTTAGGATTAAAACGCGTTTGCCCCATTCTTGCAGATATTGCTTTGCTATCGCTGAAAAAATAACCGTTTTTCCACCACCTGTGGGCAGTTGATACAACAAGTTGAACGGATGTTCATTCGTTCTGAACTCGTCAAGTACTTGTTTAACAGTCTCTTCTTGAAATGGGTAAAGTCTTTTTGCCTCGTAAAGGTCGGTATCAATCATGTAGGGCGTAATAGCGCAAATTTACATTCCTTTTAGGGAAATCCAATCACTTTTTATAATCTATTCCATTTTGCGACCAAAATCCCGCAGGCAACTGCAGCATTTAACGATTCCGCCCCACCAAAACGTGGGATTGAAATGTGTTGGGTGAGGTATGGGATTAGGTCAGGAGATATCCCATTTCCTTCGCTTCCGATAACTAATATGCTTTCTGTTTCCATCGTCATCTCTTGAATAGAGGTCCCATCCATCATCGCGCCATAGATTGGCAAGGAGGTCGACTTTAGGAATTCACTTAAGTTGGTGTAGGTTACGGATACTCGAAATATACTGCCCATGCTCGCCTGGATGGTTTTGGAGTTAAAACAATCCACAGTCTGTTCTGAGGCAACAATATCCTGAATACCAAACCAATCCGCAATTCGTATTATGGTACCTAAATTGCCAGGATCTTGAATATTATCCAAACAAATCAACCGTTTGGCGATTATAGGAGCAGTGACCGTAGGGTAGCGAAGCACGGCCAATATATAGGATGCGTTCTTAAATGTCGAGATTCGCTGTAATTCTTTGGGCGAGCATGACTTAATCGGACACGATGCGAGCTGATCAAATTCATCGGGCAGGTTTGAGTCGGTAACGATCATGACCAACTCAAAACGCTGTTGATGCAAGCATTCTGTTACCAATTTCCGACCTTCTACGATAAAACAACCTTCCGCTTTTCTTGCTGATTTATCATGCAGTGAACGAATCCACTTAATATCTGTTGAAGTAAGCTTTTCCATTGCTTGAAATTCTTAATTTTGTAGGACCCATGGTAAATAAATTCTTTTTTTCTTGCTGTTTTTTGGCTGTTCTATTCAGTTGTCAGATTTCAAAAAATGTCCCCAAGGGATTTTATTTATTGCAAGATAACGCGGTGAAATTACAAAAAAGCGGGGGAACCCTCACAACTACTGATTTAGAAGGGGTAATTCGCCAGCAACCGAACCAAAAATTAATTGGGCTGCCATTTAGGCTCTCCCTTTTTAATAGCGTTGATTCCTCTAAGGTGGCATCGAAACGTCAGCGAAAAAATGAAGAACTGCTGGCTAAGAATCAGCAGAATATAGATAACATGAATCGAATCAATCAAAAGCGAGTGAATAGCGCTAGGGAGAAGGGGCGTGATTATTACACGGAAAAGATTATTCCGATGAAAGATATAGAGCATCCTCGAAGATTTTTTCGCGAGTGGTTGAAATTCAAATACGGTGAAAAACCAGTAATTTTTGATACTAATTTGTACGTTAAGTCTATCGAGCAACTCGGGATTTTATTGCGAAAAAAAGGATATTATGAAGCGTTGGTTCAGGCTGAAATTCAAAAGGATTATCGAAAACGAACAGCGACCGTGACCTTTCTTGTCAATGCAGGAAAACCCTATATCATTGATTCAATTTATTTGAAGGGACCCAGCAAGATAACCAGCCTTTATAATTCGTATGTAGCTCGTCAAGTTAAAGCGACGGGTGAGCACCCCTTGTTAAATCATACACTTGATGAAGATATGCTGAGAATCCATAGTGAGTTGGTTGCTCGAGAAATGAGAGACATGGCATTGTTTGGATTTACAAATTCGAATATTCGGTTCTTAGCGGATACCAATGCGCAAAAAAAGTCGGTAATCTTGGGACTTGAGTTTTTGCCACGACGTATACCTCACGGTAGTATTTCTGATAGCTTCGTTACCGTTGCATTTAAAGATTATTATGTAAATAAAGTCATCTTCCATTTAAGTGATACCAATCGAATCGATATACCATTCAAGACTTATTTAACTCAAAAGAATGTCAATTCTTCTAAAGATGCATTAGAATCTTCCTTCTTGGCTACCACGGAGGAATATGCATACAGAAAGTTGACCTGTGATAAAAAAGCCATTAAACGATTTAAGCTGACGAAACATGATTTAAATCCATTTCGAATGGTTGACGTCCATTTCAATGGCGACAAACCCAGTGTCAAACCCCATTTATTAGAGCTTCAAAATTACCTGGAACCCACCAATTATTTCAAGGATAAGTATCTAGAAAGAAGTTATCAGTATTTAAGTCAATTGAATCTTTTTACTACGATTAAGCCTGTTTTTTATGAGGTTCCAGGAATAAATCAGGTGAATGTTCATTATTTTTTGGTTCCCAAAAAGAAACAATCCTTTTCCTTTGAGCCACGCTTTACTTCATCCTTTGGTTTATTAGGAGTGAATGCTTCGATGAATTACGTCAACAATAATGTGTTTCGAGGGGGTGAGAAGTTTACGTTTACGCTTGGAGGGGGTTTTGAATCTCAACCGATCGTATTCGACGATGGTACAACTGGTGGAAGGGCATTTAACACCCTGGAGTTCGGTCCCAGCGTTAAAATAGAAATTCCAGGTCTTTTTCCATCTCCTGTATGGTTGTTATCAAAACGTCAAAAGCCGATTACAGTAATTGGTGCAGGATTGAATTTTGAACGACGTGATATTTTTTCGCGACGCGTATTTCAAATGAATTATACATGGCGTTGGAAGGTCGATAAAACGCAAGTATTTACCTTTGGTTTGCCATTTGCATCAACTATAAAGTTTGTTCAATTCGACAATTCAGATGCCTTTCAGAATCAAATTAACACCTTGAGCGATTTGTTTTTGAGAAATTCCTACAGCAATCAGCTAATTTGGGAGGATTTTAAATTTCAATTCGAATTTTCCAATGTTAATAAAGATTATGTGGCGGATGAAGGACATTCTTCCCGCATAACGAGCATGGATATTAACTTGACCAGTTCCGTTTCACTCGCGGGAAACACCCTTGCCTTTCTAACAAAAAACGCGGATACCATTAGTGGAGGCCAACATACATTTTATGGCAATGTCTTTGCTGAATTTATCCGAAATGATAATCAATTGGTGTTAACGAAGCGCTTTAACTCATCACTACAGCTGGCTGGAAAGTTCATGGCAGGGTTTGGTTTGCCTTACGGCAATTCGACAACTTCCATGCCTTATGATTATAGTTTTTTTGCCGGAGGCGCCAACGATAACCGCGGATGGAAGGCAAGGTTGCTAGGTCCGGGAAGGTATAAAAGTTATTTGGATTCAACCGGAACGGCAACTCAGATAGGGGATATCCGTATCGGAGGTTCCATTGAGTTTCGATTTTCTATGAGTCAAATGTTGAAATCGGTTCTTTTTGCTGATTTTGGAAATATTTGGACAACAAACGATGATGAGAATCGCGTAGGAGCTACCTTTTCATCAGATTTTTATAAACAGTTAGCACTTTCCATTGGAACGGGCTTACGCATTGATTTGGGATTTTTCCTTGTGCGTTTCGACCTAGGATTCCCACTGTGTAATCCTGCGCTGCCTGATAAGGCGCGTTGGGTGTTTCAAAGCCGAAATGCATACTACCTCGAAGGCGCAGCGTATTATGGCATTACAGGGACCCTAGAGGAGCAATTAACCGGTGGTAAAGAAAAATTACCAAGGCCTTTCTTGCCGTCCCTTAATTTTGGAATTGGCTTACCATTTTAATTATGTCCCTATGAAACTTAGTCTATTTATGTTGCTTTTTTTAGCAACAGCAAGCTGTATGAAAGGGGTTAAGGTAGATCTTGTGGTCTATAATGCAAAAATTCATTGCATGGATGATCAGAATACCATCGAGGACGCCATGGCAATTCGGGATGGCATCATTGTAGAGGTGGGTCCGGAACGACAAATATTGAATAAGTATCATGCAGATCAAGAGGTGGATGCCAAACAGAAAGATATTTATCCCGGTTTTACCGACGCTCATACGCACATGTTTTCTTTGGCGAAACAAAATCTCGGCGTTGATTTAACCGATTGTAAGTCTATGGAGGAGGTGGTCAATCGAATTAAGGCCTATCTAAAGCAAAAGAAACGCACATTTGTCATCGGAAGAGGGTTGGACCAAACGCGTTGGAAAGACGACCAGATGCCAACCAAGGAAATAATTTCTAAGGCGTTTCCCACAATTCCCGTGGCGCTATATCGGATTGATGGGCATGCCTTGCTGGTCAATGAAGCCCTACTAACTACCATTAGACCATGCAAAACATTAGTATTAGACGGCCCTTTTGAAACCGGTTTGTTCATCGATAACGAAATGTCGATTCCTGAAGCGAAAATGCTGGATTTTTCTGAAAAGGAATACGCGGAAGAGTTGTTGAAGATTCAAAAGAAACTCTATGCATTTGGCGTCACAGGTGTTCATGAAGCAGGACTGCTTCGCTGGCAAGTAGCATTGCTCAAGCATATGGTGGAGCAAGATAAACTTTCCTTGGACATCTATGCCATGCTCACGGCGAACGAAGAGAATTATCTATATGCCAAAAAGCACGGTCACATGGTCTATAAGAATTTAAGCATTCGCAGTTTTAAACTGTATATGGATGGCGCTTTGGGTTCGCGGGGTGCGCTATTAAAGGCCCCTTATGCAGACATGAAAGGGTTTTCAGGACAACAACTGACTAGTAGCGAAGGATTGTCATTGTGGATTGAACGTTCGTTAGCATTAGACTACCAACTCAATACCCATGCCATTGGAGATCAAGGAAATCAACTGGTGTTGAATGGGTATAAGCGCGCTTTTGAGCAAAATCCAGATCACCGATGGAGGATTGAGCATGCACAAGTGGTTGACCCCTCGGATATGTATCTGTTCGGAACGTATGCAGTTTTTCCTTCCGTACAACCAACACATGCTACTTCTGATCATGATTGGGCAGAACGTCGCCTAGGAAAAGAACGGTTAAAGGGAGCTTATGCGTATCAATCGTTGTATAATCAATTCGGAATGTTGGCCTTAGGTACAGATTTCCCGGTAGAACAAATAAATCCTTTTCTAACACTAAGGGCTGCAGTGCTTCGCGTTAATTCGGAAAATAAACCGTTAAATGGGTATTTGGTAAAGGAAGCCTTGGATTTAAATACAGCCTTGAAAGGAATGACGATTTGGCCACAATTCGCAGCGTTTAGCGAAACAAAACGCGGGATGCTCATTCAGGGGATGGAAGCTACGTTTTTTATCTGTGAGAAACCAATTACACAGAATAGCATTCCAGCGAATAACCTTTCATTGGCTACCTACGTTAGAGGGATGCTACGGTTTGATTCCGCGGAATATTAGAACGAAGGACAGCTAATTTTTCTAAAGTTCTTCGGTTTCTTTTTACATGCAAAGTTAAACCCTAAGGAAACTTCATGGGAACCACCAGAAACTCCGTTGCCAAGTTTTGATACCGTTATATCGTAAGAATATCCTACCTTAAATTTAGGGGTTGAAATGCCTAAGCATAAAATAAATGCATCCCGATTTCTATACCAAACACCGGCCGTAAAGTTTTCATATTTGATGTATGTACCAATGTTTAACTCTTGAAAACCGTTTTGGTATTGATAGATGATATTCGGCATGATGGAGGTTGAGTTAGAAAATTTGTTTCTTCCCAATTTTATGTTCGCCCCTGCATGACCTGTAAATCGCATGGGAAGTTTACTTGTTCCTAAAATCATTGATTCATCTGGAGTATTCAAATGGTGGATGGCGCCGCCGAAGTAAAAGATGTCCGTGTAACCTACGAAACCAGCAGAAGCATCAAAATAACCTCGTCTTCCATTTCCGCGAGGAACATCTCCCGTTTGATAAATGAACCCACGACGCGGATCAATCATGTCGCCAAACGTTAATTTACTCCAATCTAAGTATTTTTGATAATAGGCTGCTCTTGCACCAAACATCATCGAAAACTTCCGGTTTACACGCAGGTTGTACGAATAGATGGCACCTACCATCGTTGTAGAAATCGTACCGCGTCCTTGCTGGTCGTGCGTCGCAATAAATCCGAGACCTCCAGAGATGCTTTTTACATAGCTATCGTAAGCCAAACTGTAGGTAATGTAGTTACCGGTTAGCTGCGGCCACTCATTTCTGTAGTTCATGGAAACACGCGGACATCCAGTTGAGCCTGCAAGGGCAGGATTCAAATAAATCGGGTTCGAATAGAACTGAGTAAAGGTTGGATCTTGCGCCATTACGTCCACAGAAACAATAGAAAGCAAGGCCAAAAAGATGATTTTTTTCATGTTCATAGTTACAAATATAAATAACGTCTTGTTTTTCGACTAATATTAGTATTAAATCTTACAGTTAATTGATGCATAAATTGCGGTTCAATGCTTGTTAATGGCTTTGTTTTAAAGCTTTGCGCCATTATTGAAAAGTTTTTTGATTGGTATCCTAATAATGCCCCAACTGATGAATTTGAGCCATAATTACCACCAAGTACCATATTGCCGAGTTGAATACTTGCACCAAGTTGGGTGAATTGCTTGCCTTGAACGATGGAATGAGAAAGCATAGGGGAAAACATGATTTTACCTTTTTTCGCAGAAAAATCTGTTCCAATGTATAGGTTGGTTTGTTGATGCGATCTGTCGATAGTATCAAATTTATTCGTGTGGATGTTGTCCTGATGCCTAAGGATGTTTTGTGTGTTCACCCCTACAAAAACAGGTCCTAGATTCATGTTTACTCCAGCGTTTAAATCTCGGTAATACAAAGCGTTTCCAATGGGTTTATTGAGGTCATAATTGAATTGCTCTAATTGATTACTGTGGTATTCAAAGGTAGAATGATTGATGGCTTTGGTTGAATTAATCGATTTTTGACCCACTACATAAGAAATTGAAGGCTCAATCAATATGAATCTACCAAGTGCGACTTTCGGAGAATAAATCAATCGTACATTCCAATCTTGAATGGTATTATTCCCAAAATCCGAATAGTTTGCAAGCACTCCGAATCCGCTTCGTAGATTTCTGGAATATCCATCAACCGAAATTTGTTGACTTAGTTTTTGGTTTCCTGTACCAATCCAGCGTGCAGTGCTCATGGTTTGAAAACGGGTTTGCGATCGATTGCCTACAAATGCCTCAGCAATGTCTAGATGACTTTTTTCCTGTATTACAAAAACACGGTCTTTAAGCGTAGCGCTGCTAGTTTCTTTTCTGAGATACTTCCCTAAGATGGAGTTTTTACTAAGGTGCAAAGTAGGAAGTGTAAGTTTACTTCTTCGTTTAATCTCCTGCTTGGAGGTGGTTTCTTGGACCTTAAGCAATTGGGTATTGGTCTGAATGATTAAACTCGATTTCGGGGTGTTCAATTCAATCCGGTCGATGCGATTCAATGTTGAAGGTTCCTTTGCTAACAAGTCAAAAGCTTGATTCGGATCGAAAAACGCTGTGTTTGAATTATAATTGTTCGAACGATGTAACTTTTTCGTCAAGGGATTAGAATTTAGCCAGTGTTGTTGATTCGAAGAGTTGGCTCGGGCATACGATGCGTGCGAACTTTTGTTACGCGGCTGAATGGTTTGAACCATTCTGGGGAAATCCTTATTTGCAATGAGTTGTTTCTGAGACTGTTTATTAGACGTAGCATTGAATGAATTACCAAAATATACTAAACCGAAAATCAACATGACGGAGGTTGTAGCGGAAAGCAACCAGAAACCAAGGGGACGTTTTTTTCTTTTTTCGGGTTCTTCCTTTACTCCAAAATTGAAGGAAGAGACCATTTCTGAATCGATGATCGGAAACGTAACTCGTGATTTTTCCCAAGCCTCTAAGTCTGCTTCGTATTCCGGATTGAGTAAAAGGAAAATACGCAATTCTTGTTCCTTCGACTCAGAAAGGTTGCCTTCGATTAAATCGAAAAGCCATTGATCTATATTTTCGTGGTTTGGAGAATTCAAGCGAAATAATGAACGGTTTTTAACTGATTCTTTACCTTTCCCCTTGCGCGAAACAAGTACACTTTTACTTGAGACGGATTTAGATTAAGCATGCCTCCAATTTCTTCATAGGAGTAGCCCTCTAAATCACGCATCAACAAAATGCTCTTTTGCAACGGGGGTAACATACCGACCGTTTGTTCAATGATTTCGTTACTTTCAAATTCAAAAGAATCCACTTGGGCGTTCCCTTGAAGATGAATAGATTGCATGTAGTCAATACGCGCTCTTCGTTTAATGAAGTTCAACATCGCATGGTGGGTACATGTAAACAACCAACTTTTAACCTTATCATGATCAATTCGATCGACATTCAACCAAAGTTTTTCGAAAACATCTTGTACGATGTCCTTGGCATCCTCGGAGGACCCCAAAAAATTCAACGCAAACCGGTAAAGGCTTACTTGTTGCGCATGAACCACGTTCGTATAATCACTTTTCTTCAAACTTGCAGTTTCAGTTAAAACAATTCGCATCAGGTAAAAGTTACAGGAACGTAACCTTACCTTTAACAAATATATAAGAATATGAGTGGCTAGTACTTCCTGTCGAATATAATGCTATACTGCATGAATATTTTAAGGGCCTCAACGAGTATTAAAACCCAAAATTATCAAAGCCATTTTGCATTAATCGCAAATATTGATCTTTATCGAACATAAATAATTGGGAGGGCTTGTGAGGTACACCACGTTGCTTTTCTTTAAGTGACATCACAATATTCAGTTTTTGAATTTTTCGTCTGAAATTTCTCTTATCTAAGGGTTTATCTAAGATTGACTCATACAGTTTGTGAAGTTGACTTAAGGTGAATTTCTCAGGCAACAAGTTAAAACCAATGGGTCGGATTTTAATCATTTGCTTCAACCTAGATTTTGCAGCTTGTAAAATCTCATAGTGGTCGAACGCTAATTCCTTGATATCATTGATAGGAATCCACTCAGCGGATTTAGCGAATGATGAGGCTTGAGGTTGATAATCTTCCATTTTTACAAAGGAAAAATAAGCTATCGTAATTACACGTGCATCCGGTTGCGCTCGAATAGACTGCAGCCAAGACCGGTCAGATTCTTTTGAAATTCGCTGGGGATCACCGAAGGCACCTATTTGTTCCAGGTAAATATGCTGCAGTCCTGTTAATTCTTCCAGTACTCGATTCGCCGCTTGATCTAGGTGTTCATCGTCATAGATCAAATTCCCAGGCAATGCCCGCTGAACACCATTTGCATAATCTCGATTAATGACGAGTACATTGAGTTTGTCAAAATCAAAGCCAAAAATTACGCAATCTACCGAAACATTTGGGTTCAGTTCAAGTGCTGTGTTTTTTTTGATTTCTTTTCTCACTTTTATCGGAATTTGTATATTTGAAAGTGTTAAAATGACACATAGAGCAAATTAACCTTATATTAATTTATGATTTTTATTGTAGAAAGCGGTTCAACCAAAAGTGATTGGGTATTAATAGATGACAAAAATAACCAAAGTTTTTATTCCACGATGGGCTTCAACCCGTATTTCCATTCTTCAGATGTAATCGAATCTGAGTTAAAAAAGAATTCACACATGATGATGGTGGCCTATGAAATCACGGAAGTATACTTTTATGGTGCGGGGTGCTCTAGCGATAAAATGAATGCCATTGTTGAAAACGGTCTCCAAAGAGTGTTCCTAAATGCAAAAATTCATGTAGACCATGATTTAGTCGCCTGCGCGTATTCAACTTACCTTGGACGGCCGGGGATTTCTTGCATTATTGGTACTGGTAGCAATTCATGCTATTTCGACGGAAAGGAGGTTTCAGAAGTTGTACCTGCTTTAGGTTACATACTAGGAGATGAGGGAAGTGGCAGTTATTTTGGTAAAAAATTACTCGCTGCATATTTGTATCATCAGTTGCCAGCACACCTTGCTGTAGATTTTGAGACAACCTATGAGATGGATAAAGATGCGATTGTAGATAAGGTATATCGCGAGCCAAATGCTAATGTGTTTATCTCTTCATTTATGCCGTTCATCGCCAAGCACAGCGACGAACCGTATTTCCAAGCCATGATTGAGGCCGGATTTAAACATTTTATGGAAGTTCATGTATGTTGTTATCCGAATTACAAAGACGCTGATATTCATTTCGTGGGTAGCTTGGCAGGCATTTTTCGCTCAGCTTTAGATCGAGCAGCTGCTTTGCTTGGAGTTTCAGTAACTAGCGTAATCCGAAAACCAGTAGAAGGTTTGGTGAATTATCACCTGAAGTATATTTTAAAAGATAAAATCACACAAGGTTAATATGAAGTATTTTAATCTATTAATTGCGCTGGGAATTATTTTTTCTTTTGCCGCACAAACATCCCAAACACCGACTAATGCTTCAGTGATTTATGAAGTAAACGTGCGTCAATTTTCAAAAGAAGGAACCTTTGCTGAAGTTCAAAAAGCACTCCCGAGGTTAAAAGAAATGGGGGTGGACGTTCTATGGTTAATGCCGATTAATCCAATCGGGGTAAAAAACCGAAAAGGAAGCCTTGGTAGTTATTATGCGGTAAAAGATTACAAAGGGGTTAATCCGGAATTCGGTACACTTTCCGATTTCAAATCCTTAGTTAAGGAAGCACATAATCAAGGAATGCGCTTAATAATTGATTGGGTAGCAAACCACTCCTCTCCAGATAATGTGTGGCTCGATCAAGGCCATAAAGATTGGTATACCCTGGATTCAACAGGGAATGTGCAGCCAACAATCGGTACCGACTGGTGGGATGTAGCGGATTTGAATTACGATAACCAAGAGATGCGCAAAGAGATGATTTCCTCCATGAAATATTGGGTAAAAGAATGTGATATCGATGGCTTTCGCTGCGATGTAGCAGGCTGGGTACCAATGGATTTTTGGATTCAAGCCAGAAAGGAATTGGAAACCGTAAAACCCCTGTTCATGTTGGCGGAATCCGAAGGAGCGGATCAACACCAAGCGTTCGATATGACCTATGGATGGGAATTTTACCACATCATGAATAAAATTGCCCAAGGAAAAACAGAACCATCAGAAATTCTGACCTATTTAGTGAAAGAAGATCGAGAGTACCCTACTAATGCGTTTCGAATGTATTTTACTTCTAACCATGATGAAAATTCATGGAATGGTACAGAAATGGAACGCATGGGAGACGCTCGCTTTGTGATGGCAGTGCTTTCCTATGCCTTAAATGGAATGCCCCTAATTTACAACGGACAGGAAACATCATTAGATCGTAGACTACTGTTTTTTGAAAAGGATCAAATTAACTGGGACAAAATGGATTTAGTCTTGTTCTATACTACATTGAATTCCTTGAAAAACAATGTGTGCTTAGCCGCCGATCGCACGAATTCATTGATTAGAACAGAATTAGTGAATAATGGGAAGGTACTTATTATTCATCGAACATCAGTCAATGCTCTAGGTAGCGAAGTGGTATTTTATTTAAATTTATCCAAGGAAGCACAAGCAGTTACGGGGCCAACTGATTCTAAAGCAAAGTTCACCAACGTGTTTACTGGTAAATGTTTTAAGATAAAAAAGAAGCCAATTGAACTTTCACCATGGGGATATTTAGTTCTTGAAAAATAATCCTAATGGAAAAAATCAATAAACCAGCGCTAAGTTTTTGGCAAATCTGGAACATGAGTTTCGGATTTATGGGAATCCAGTTTGGGTTTGCTTTACAAGGAGGCTATATGTCACGCATATTTCAAACCCTTGGCGCAACACCCGATGAGATTCCCGGACTTTGGATTGCAGCGCCCTTAACGGGATTAATTGTTCAGCCAATTATTGGGTTTTTATCTGATCGCACATGGTCCGTGCGTTTCGGTCGACGTAAACCCTACTTTTTGATAGGGGCAATTCTAAGTTCCTTTGCGTTGTTTTTTGTTCCTTATTCCTCTGAATTATGGATCGCGGCTGGTTTTCTATGGGTGCTTGATGCATCGATTAACATCAGTATGGAACCGTTTCGTGCCCTAGTAGCAGATAAATTACCAGACAGTCAACGCTCGTATGGATTTATTTTACAAACCTTGATTATTGGAATAGGAACGTGGGTAGCTTCAAACTTACCGTGGATGGTAACGCAATTAGGTTTTCCTGAATCCGATGACAAAACAGTGATTCCTGATAACGTTAAAGTAGCCTTTGGAATTGGTGCATTGGTGTTTCTGTTAAGTATTCTTTACACGGTGTTAACCACCAAAGAATATCCACCTGCAGATGAAGATCAATTTAAGGCACAAAAGAAACAAGGGAATTTCATTAAAGACTTTTTGGATTCGGTTCGAACCATGTCGTCTACCATGTTGAAGTTAGGTGTTGTCCAATTCTTCAGTTGGTTTGCGTTTTTCACCATGTGGAGTATGGCAACGCCCGCACTTACCGCACATGTATATAACGCACCAGCACCCAATAAAACCGAGTTTAATCTGAACGTAGCGACGGATAAATCCACCTTTGAAGCCATGAATGTGGCGTATCAACACGCTTCAGATTCGGTGGGATCCAACATGGGTATTTATGGCTTAACGTCTATGGTTTTCGCCTTGTTGTTAACCTTTTATTCAGCTAAACGAACCGTTAATCGCAAATGGATTCATTTAGGCTCATTGATTTTGGGCGGTGTCGGATTTATTTCCATGCGTTTTATTCCTGACGCATCCTATTTATGGATTTGCTTTGCTTTGATTGGTTTTTCGTGGGGTAGTATTCTTTCCATGCCCTATGCCATGTTGTCGAGTTCTGTTGATGAAACCAAGATGGGCTTAATGATGGGCCTTTTTAATATGTTTATCGTCATCCCACAAATTGTTGCAGCACTTGGCGGTGTAAATTTATTATCGAAAGTTTTTGGCGATTCTCCTATTGCGCCCATGCTTTTAGCAGGCGTGTCCCTGGTTATTGCCGGGTTATGTAATTTGTTGATCACCGATAAAACCGTTGCGCGTGGTTAGGATTAAAGCATTGCTATTTGATTTAGATGGCGTCATTGTTTCCACCGAAAAAAATCACTTTGAAGCATGGCGAGAAACAGCAAGTAAATTAGGGATTCCCTTTTCTGAACATGATAATGAAGCGTTAAAAGGGGTGAATAGGGTAGATTCCCTTAAGCAAATACTTGAACTTGGGAATAAAACAGTGAGTTCCGAAGAATTCGAATCCTTGCTGGTTTTTAAAAATGACATGTATTTAGATTCCATTACCACCTTGTCTAAGGCTGATTTGTTGCCTGGTGTGCATGCGCTTTTAGTACATGCTAAATCGATCGGGTTAAAAATCGGTTTAGGCTCCTCCAGTAAGAATGCACCGATGATTTTGACCCGTTTAGGAATCACTGATTTATTTGACGTAATAATAGATGGCAACGGAGTTACCCATCCCAAGCCTAATCCTGAAGTGTTTTTGAACGGGGTAAAGGCCTTAGCACTTGCGCCTTCGGATTGCTTAGTGTTTGAAGATGCCTCCAGTGGTGTTGCCGCTGCAAAAGCCGGTGGGTTTATTGCGATAGGAGTTGGTAATCCTTTGTTGAAAGGGGTAGCTGATGTGTATTTTAATGATTTGACAGAATTTAGGTTAGAAGAATATGCGTAATTTATTTGAGATCGATGCGTGGAAGATTATTGAGCAAAAGTTCGATCCAAGCAAACAAAAACAAGCGGAAAGTATTTTTAGTATTGGTAACGGTGCCTTTGGTCAACGGGCTAACTTTGAGGAACATTACGCTGGTGATTCCCTGCAAGGAAGCTATGTAGGGGGGGTGTATTATCCAGATAAAACAAGAGTAGGCTGGTGGAAAAATGGGTACCCTGAATATTTTGCTAAAGTCCTCAATGCATGCAATTGGATTGGTATTAACATTGAAGTCGATGGCGAGCTATTGGATCTTCATGTGCAAAAACCTAGCACATTTTATCGTGAATTAGACATGCAAAACGGTGTGCTAACACGTCGTTTCAAGGTTAAATTTGCGCAGGGTAAAGAACTGCAGGTAGAATCGATTCGCTTTTGCTCCATGGATGATGATGAATTAGCGGCGATTCAATATACCGTAAGCCCCTTGAATTTTAGTGGGAACATCAAGTTTACTGCTTACCTAGACGGGAAGGTTCATAACCATGATTCCAATTACGATGAATTTTTCTGGGAAGAAGATAGCCATAAGGTGGATGTTAAAAAAGCCTACGTCTGTGCTAGAACTAAGAAAACAAATTTCAGCGTAGCGACCGCTATGCGTTATTCTTTTTGGAGAAATGAAGAGCTTTTGACTATCCATCCAAATATAGCATCAAAAGAATTTTATGTGGAAAATAATTTCGAGCATTTTGCCGAACAGGGAAATTCTTACACCCTGAAAAAATATGTAAGTATCGTTTCAACGGTGCATCATTCCGAGTTTTCGGTTATCCCAAGAGCAATTAATAAGGTTAGGGACGCCTACGTTTCAGGGTTTAATGCTTTGTTAGCCTCACATAAAACGGCATGGAAAAATATTTGGAGTAAAGCCGATATCGTTATCGAAGGGGATGTAGCTTCTCAGCAAGGCATTCGCTTTAATATTTTTCAATTATACCAAACCTACACTGGAAAGCATGCCCAATTGAATATTGGTCCAAAAGGCTTTACGGGGGAAAAATATGGAGGCGCAACCTATTGGGATACGGAGGCTTATTGTTTGCCTTTTTACTTGAAAACCGCAGAACCAGCAGTGGCGAAACAGCTGTTGGTATATCGCTACAATCAATTGGATCGGGCCATCGAAAACGCGGAAAAACTTGGATTTAAAAACGGTGCTGCATTGTATCCCATGGTTACTATGAACGGTGAAGAATGTCACAACGAATGGGAAATCACCTTCGAAGAAATCCATAGAAATGGGGCAATTGCCTTTGGTATTTACAACTACGTAAGACATACCGGAGATGGTGATTACCTTAAAGATAAGGGGCGAAAGGTATTGAATGGAATCGCTAGATTTTGGGCACAGCGTTTCAATTGGTCGGAAGACAAAAAACAGTATGTTATGCTTGGCGTAACCGGACCCAATGAGTATGAAAATAACGTCAATAATAACTGGTACACCAACTATATCGCCAAATGGTGCATCGAGTACGCGTTGAAATGCGAATCCGATTTTGCATCAGAAACCAAGGCCTTATTGAGTGAAAAAGAATGTACGGATTGGAAACAAATTGCCGAAAATATATATTTCCCTAAACTTGAAGGTACACGTGTTTACTTACAACAAGACGGCTTCATGGACAAAGAGCAATTGAGTGTGTCTGATATTCCAGTATCCGAACGCCCAATAAATAAGCATTGGAGTTGGGACCGAATCTTACGTTCGATCTTTATAAAACAAGCCGATGTGTTGCAAGGTTTGTATTTGTTTGAAGACCATTTCGATCTGGAGACCTTGCGTGAGAATTTTGATTTTTATGAACCAAAAACCGTTCATGAATCCTCCTTAAGTCCATGCGTTCACGTAGTTATCGCAGCGGCAATTGGAAGGATGGATAAAGCATATGAATTGTATCTTCGAACATCACGCTTAGATTTAGATGATTACAACCACGAGGCGGATGAAGGCTTGCACATCACTAGCATGGCTGGCACGTGGTTAAGTTTGGTGGAAGGATTGGCAGGTGTTCGCATAGGCGAAGATGGATTAACGATTAATCCATGCATTCCGGAAGCCTGGAAACAATATCATTTCCATATTTTATATAAAAACCAACCCTTACGAATTGAGGTAAATCAACACGGCGGTACGATTGAGAACTTAGGTTCAAGTGAGGTTTTATTAAAACTTAAAAATCAAGCACATGCAGTTTCATCAATGGATAAAATCACCTTTTAGATTATTGCTCTTTCTTGGCTTGTTGATTCCTTCAATACGTCCCATAGCGCAAGTGAATCCTACGAATAGGCAGGTTTTATTGCAAGGGTTTTGGTGGGATTATTGGAATACCAATTATCCGAATGGTTGGGCGAATTATTTAACAGAGTTAGCGCCGAGGTTACGATCCATGGGGATTGATGCCATTTGGATTCCTCCAACAATCAAGAATTCAGGTACCAACAGCGTAGGATATTCTCCCTTTGACCACTATGATTTGGGTGAAAAGTACCAAAAGAACTCCATTAAAACCCGAATGGGAGATAAGGATGAATTGCTGCGCATGATGGCCGTTATGAAAGCAAATGGCATTGATGTAATTCAAGACATCGTGCTAAACCACGTAACGAATGCTGGTTCAAGCTTAGGTCAGGGCGGACAAGATCCATCCGCCATAGATGATGGTCAAACCAACCGGTACAAGAATTTTAGATATACATGTTATAAAACGCCAGGGATTAACGAAGCAGCAACGAATTACCTTTCAAGAGAAGGGCGTTTCCCAAAGAATTGGCAGAATTTTTATCCAAATAACAACAACGCGTGTTGCACCAATGACATCAATTCGCCGTTTTGGGGCCCGGATGTATCCTATGAGTCTAATGCCTTTGGGCTGAGCAGTAATGCGATTTACAATCCCGCTCAAGGCACAGACTACATGCGGAATGGAATGCGCAACTGGTTGATTTGGTATAAGAAACAAATGGGGTGGGATGGCGTTCGAATCGATGCTGTAAAACATTTTCCCACCTATGCTACAGAGGATTTTCTTTGGAATCTCCAAAACAGTGCCTTGTGGGCTAGCGGTGGGAATGATATGTTCGCTGTGGGCGAATATGTTGGAAATATGGGTGAGATTGATAACTGGTGTGACGCCGTCCAAAATAGGGCGGGGACCTTTGACTTTTCCTTGCGTTTTGCCTTACAAGATATTATTACGCAAAATGGGGCGTACAACCTTGGAAATATATCTAATGCGCAACAGCAAAATCGGGGAAGAACGGTACCTTTTGTAAATAACCACGATACGTATAGGCCAACACTATCAGCCAATGGGAATATTACGGGTTGGAATACAGGTTCTCAAATCGGACAACAAATTGAGGTTACCGATCCGCGCGCTTCTGTGGCTTACGCAATTGCTATGGCGGTTGATGGCGGACCGGAAGTGTTTTTCGAGGACTTGTTTGATATTGGTTACTTGGGTAATCGATTCAGTCATGACCCCAAAGACACGAATGAGCTAGGGACGCACTCAGATATAGAGAATTTAATCTGGTGTCATCAAAACTTACATTTCAAGGATGGAGCTTATTTTGTTCGTTGGCAAGCGCAAGACGCCTTAGTGATTGAGCGAGGAGCAAAAGCGCTTATTGCGGTAAATGATCACTATACGGCATGGCAGAACTTAACGGGCGTACAAACTACCTTTCCGGCAGGTACTGTATTAAAGGATTATTCCGGTGCAAATGGTAATGCTACCGTTACTGTGAATGGTTCTGGTCAAGTTAATATTGCTATTCCTCCGTGCGATGGATCCGCAGCTGCAGGAAGAAAGGGATATTCGGTTTGGGCACCCATCGGAATTAATACAAATTATGTACGTCCTTCTGAAAGCATTACACAAGAATGGGAAATGGCCGATGATTTAGGGGATAGCAGTCCAGCTTCATTACAGCAGGGCGGGAGTTTACCAAGTAACAGCAGAGATTGTCGCGTTGTAGGTCGGATTTTTCCAGATTCAGCAAGTGCCATTTCAGTAACTATCTATCCAGAAAATCCAAATAATCCGATTACGCTAGAAGTATTAAATGCACAATGTGAAGTAATTGATACACTTTCTGCCAGCGGAGCCTTAACGTATACCGCGAATGCATCCAATTCAGGCTGGCACACCCTGCGTATTCGAAATACTTCGAACACACAGACTGGTCAGAAATGTTGGGTAAAAGCAACTTATACGGCACCTCAAGTGGTAAATACGACTGGGGCTAAACAAAAATGTGCTTGCTCACAAACAGGGGCTGGGTTGAGCGAAAATCCTGAACAATATGTGGTTGTATTTCCAAATCCGTTCAACGAGCGCATTGTTATCGAAGGGTTGAATTCTGAGGTTGCTATTCAGCAGGTGTTGATTTACAATACACACGGTGCATTAATCATGCAATTCGAGGGAAATCAAACGATGTTTCAAGAAGTGGATGCTTCCATGTTAGTAAAAGGAATTTATTACTTGGAAGTTCGAACAGAACAAGGTGGATTTACTGAAAAAATAATCAAGCAGTAGCTTAATCGCAAATCCTTCCAAAATGCTTATCGTTGTGGAAATGCTCATCCAGCGCTTCCATCTCCTTAAGTAATTCTGGTGTTGGTTTTTGATTTTGAAGTGCTCTTAAATCCGGTTGACCTGCATCCACCCAGGCAGTATACCAAATTGAACCAACCGCCAACACCGCGGCTTTAAGCCTGCGCTCAACCATTCCATTCATTTGATTGTGATATAACTCACAAAACTCTCTAGAATAGGTAGAGATTGTTGTGTTTCCACGTTGCTCATAGCTGTATTTGCGGTCTGTGGGGAAACTCTTCGTCAGTTCTTTTTCAATGTGCAATACAGAGTCTAAGGCTTTATGTGAGCATTTTACGGCATCCCAAATGTAATCCTGTACATATTTTTTGTATGTAGCTTTCCCAACAAAGTAATCGTAATCTTCCGCATTGATTTCTACCAACCGACTTTCCCAAAGGCCATGAATTCCTTTTTGTCCTGATAATTGGCCGTTGTAGTTTTCCGTGGTGTGCAAGGGTACATGCGCATCACCAATATAATGTCCTATTTCAGCAGAATATTTCAAAATGAGATCAATGTTCTTATTCTCAAAAGCCTTTTGCAATTTATATTTCATGTGCAACACATGCCATGGAACTATACCATAACTGCGCAGGGTATCTTCACTAAACTTTTCAACTGCTTCTTTCCAATACTTTGGAAGGATCTTGTACGGATCTTCACCCGGTTTGTAGTAGTGATCTAAATCAATATAATGACATTCAGCTTCCCCTTCTATCGCATACCGGCGTTTATCAGGGTCAACGGAATGGTCTGTCAAGAATTCAATGTTTTCTTTATAAAAACCGAATAATTCAGGGGGCAACGTGAAAATAGCTACGCGATTAATTCGTTTGTGTCCAAAAAATCCCCATTGAGGTTTTGAAAGTTCTTTTGGGATATAAGACATTAGGAAGGGGAGAAGGGCTACCCCAGCAATAAGGAGTTTACGCGATAACGAGTTTGCCATTTTTCAAGATTGGAATAACATCAGTTTGATTCGGGGTAAGACAATACTTTATGTCTTCATTCAAATTTAAGTTTTTTAATCGTCTCCTATGTGAACTTGATTTTAAATATCCCATGTAATTATCTTTCGCTGATAAATAAAGGTATTTAGCTGCAATGGATGAATCTTCTACCGACGTAAACTTACCTGTAGAAACTAAATAATCGCATATTGCACCGGCACAAATCGTGTCTTCTAAATTGAATTTATCTTGCCAACCGGAACAAAGACATAAGATGTTCATGTCTTTTTCTTCAAGCCAATGACTAAGTGATTCTAGATTTAAAAAGGATCCAACTACCACGATATCTGCATCCTTTGCCACGTCTAAAGATTTTGTGCCATTGGTTGTTGTAAGTACGATATCCTTCCCTTTGAATTCATCTTTCATATATGAAAACGGGGAGTTTCCAAAATCAAATCCTTCTACAATTTGACCTTTGCGTTCAGCACCAGCCAAATACCCTTGATCCTTGTACGCTTGTGCCTCTTCGATGGTAGGTACGGGTATAATTGAGGCTACGCCATGTTCAAAAGCAGCACATATTGCAGAGGTTGCGCGCAATACATCAATCACTACTACGATTTCAAACTCACCTTTAAAGTAGGTGTACTCGCCGGGTGTAAAACAAACTTCTACGCGTTTTCTTGTATCATTCATTAAAGCAAAGGTAGGGAAAACCAAGCAATAGACGATGTTTAGGCATGCATACACGTAACCAATGCTGATTTAACTAACTTAGGGCTTTCAAAAAAACAAACATGAATAAGATTTACGAAAAATCCGGAAAATTGGGTTCAATTTTAATTGTAGGTACCATTTCAGGATTATTTATAGTTCCATTGCTGAGTTTTTTATACGGCAAGTTTTCGTCTCAATTTTCCATTTCATTTTTTGATACAGCAGTCAAATTTATAATATTTGGTATTTACCTATTCATTTTAATTGGTGTACAAACCGGTACAATTAACGTATCAAAATGCAGAAATAAGGGAGTTAAACTCATGTTTTTAACTTTAAGCACCATAGCTTCCTATTTTTTTTCGTGGATTTTCTTTGTGATTGGAAAAATAAACGGCGTAATAAATTTCGAATTGATTTCAACGTTGTTTTTCAATCCATCCGATCTTGTTTATTCTGTCAAAGAAATCTTTTTTAGAAGTCCTGGTTGGAATACTTTTTTTTGGATTTCGGAGCTCATTGGATTTGCTTTAGTTCCTGTGATCAGTTATGTTGGATTAAAAGAAGTTGTTTTTTGTGAAGATTGCAATAAATGGACTGATGATATAAATTTTAAGTTACACCTCATGTATGAGTCCCTTGAACAATTGCAGGAAATAGCAGAGCGAGATGTTCAGAAGTTACTCAATTTACCGATTGCTGAAAACCTCAGTGAAAATCACATTGTATTAAATTTTCAAGTATGTGATAGCTGTTTGAATACGAATACCGTTAATATTGATTTAGTAACATTTACTTCAAACAATGGTACTGTAACTCGAGCGCAAGAAGATTATGGCTCAATAATTTTAATTAGTTCTACCTTACTTGATTCCTTCAAAAGTAAATTGCCCGAAATAGGTAAAACAACAAGTTCAAATACAGACGAACCAGATCAGAAAACAAACGAACCAGATCAAAAAACAAACATGAACAAAATTTATGAAAATTCAGGCAAATTCGGTTCAATAATGTTTGCAGGTGCAATTGTGGGAATATGCATAATTCCGCTGTTGAGCTTCGTATATGGTAGTATTTCGGGACACCTGTCGGGGACACTGAATATAGATGTGAGCAATCGGCTGATAAAACTTGTTTTGTTTGGTGGTTTGCTTTTGATTTTAATTTCCCTTAATACACGACTTGCCACCTTGTCCAAATCCAGAAATAGTAACATTAATCTGTTGGTATTTTCTTTATTGAGCGGCTTAGCATACTGTTTTTCTTGGGTTTTCTTTGTTGGGTATCAATTGAAAGGATTCGTTAATCTCGACGCTGTTTTGGGCTTGATTTTGAATCCCTACCGGCTTTATGTGGACATTATGGCCATATATGATTCCTTAGCCGATGTTGAATTCTACTATTGGATTGCTGAACTCCTTGGATTTATAGTGGTTCCATTCCTAAGCTTTTCTCGGATTAAGGAAGTGGTTTTTTGTGAGTCATGTAATAAATGGGTTAGAGAGTTGGATTTCAAGTTACATCTCGCGTATGATTCCACCGAACAACTTAAGGAAATTGCGGCGTATGATATTCAGAAACTATTAGGTTTTCCCATTGCTGAAAACCTCAACCAAAATCATATTGTCGTCAATTTTCATGCGTGTAACAGTTGTTTGAATACCAATACGTTGAATTTTGATTTAGTCACCTGGAGCAAAGATGAAGACGATGCATCGGACGATGTAAACGAAAGTAAAGTGGATTTTAGCCCGGTGATTTGTATTAGTTCAAGCGAGCTAGAAGTGTTCAAGAATAAATCAGAGCAAGCGAAAAAGTTAATCAATAATCAAGTGGAAGTTGAATATTTAAAAACGAGCTTGATCGAAAGATTTTTTTACAGTCGTACATGGAAATGGTCCTTGGTTATTACCGCTATATTGCTCAGCGTCACTTATGTTATTGAGCCTTTTTTGGGGGTGGATACGAAAGTTGAAGTGTGTGAATCGATAAAACAAATTACGAATGTAACAGAAGAGGCCTTCGTTGAGGACCATGTTGATATTTTTTATGAAATCAAATTGGTGAGAAAAAATAAAGAAATAAGTCCTAAGCCATTACGTATGCCCTCGTGGATCGGAGAAAATATAAATAAAGGAGATACCATAACGAGTATTAGGACTAAATGGCGAAATGAGCCTTTAGAGATAAAGCTAAAAGATGGGCTTGTTTTTCCAACAAAGGATCCTTATGGAAGTTTCTTGTTTGCACCCATATTGCTCATATTTGTGAGCTATGTTTTACTCCTGCCCAATAATAATCCGCCTAAAACAAATGTGGACAGGAAGGGCCAAAAAGTTCATAGGTATTATTATTTAATCGTGAATTTTTTATGTAGTATTGCCGTGTTTTTATTTTTGTATATGTCGGTAAAAATCTTGTTTTAGTATTAACTTAACCGCCACCAAAAAAAATACATCAGTTTACTGGAAATGCCAGATTAGGCCTATTTTTGTCAAAATTTTATATCATGCACAGCGAAGTATTTCAGTCGATTGTAGAATTCCGAAGATCCAATAGGAAATTTGACCCCGAAATCGAAGTTCCTGAAGAGGTTATGATAAGAAGCCTTGAGCGCACAGTGCTCTCTCCCAACAGCAGTAATATGCAATTATGGGAATTCCATTGGATTCACGATAAGAATCTTATTCAAGAATTCGTTCCGCTTTGCTTAGGTCAGAATGCTGCCAGTTCAGCTAAGGAACTGGTGGTTTTTGTTACTCGAAGAGATTTATATAAACGAAGAGCACGTTGGAATAAAGAGCAAATCCTCAAACACCTCGGTGATCGTGAACCCAATAACATTGAAAAGAACGGATTGAACTACTATGGTAAAGTAATGCCCTTGTTATATGGCAGGGATATGTTCGGGATTCATACCTTTATTCGACGTTCCGTTTGTTTTTTTGGCGGATTATTTAAACCATTTATGCGCTTTGGCGGACGAACAGATCAACGGATTATGGTTCACAAATCCTGTGCGTTGGCGGCACAAACCTTTATGCTTTCCATAGCCGCAGAAGGATTTCACACCTGTCCAATGGAGGGATTCGATAAATGGCGCGTTCGAAGAAAATTAGGATTGCCACTCGGTGCAGAAATCAATATGATTATATCCGTAGGTAAAGGGACAGAGCCAGGCATTTGGGGACCAAGGTTCCGAGTAGATAACAGTGAAGTTATAATCAAACATTAGATTTAAATTTATAGAGAAAGAAAAAGGGGCCGAAGCCCCTTTTTTTTTACAATAGTAGGTTAGGTTTACTGCTTAACAAGTTTAGTTACATGAGTTGTACCGTTATGTACGATTTTCACCATGTAGTTTCCACGCGCCAAGTTAGCTAGACTAAGTGTTGCGTGTTGTCCGTTCATACGCGCCGCGTAAACGATTCGTCCATCTGAACCATACACCTCTAGTTGTGCATCGATTGATTCAGTGGAAGTGATTTGAACGTTTTCATTAAACGGATTCGGATAAAGAATAATACTCATTCCTTGTTCCATAATTCCTGCACAAGGGTCTGACTCGATAATGATATTATCCGTTGAAGTACATCCATTATTATCAGTTACGGTTACCGCATATGTCCCAGCAACAGCTACAGAAATCGGATTGCCTGTTGATCCGTTATCCCAAGCATAGGTTGAGCCAAGTGTTCCAGTTGCCGTGATTTGGTATGGGAAGTTGTATTCACAAACAACCGTGTCGTTTCCAAGATCCACTGTAGGTGCAGTGTAAATGTTTACTGAAACTTGTGCTGTATCATCACAGCCATTCAGGTCAGTTCCAATTACGGTATATATTCCTGACGCATTTGGCGTGAAGGCTTGACCGTTACTTATGTTGTTATCCCAAATATATGTTGATGCCCCACTTGCAGTTAAGGTAACTTGAACTCCAGGACATACATTCTGGGCAGACCCAGCATTAACTGTAGGAAGTGGATTAACTGTTATCGTCACTTGCGCTGTGTTTTGACATCCATTAGCATCGGTACCTGTAATTGTATACGTTTGTGTTGCTTGAGGAGTGAATGCAACACCGTTGGTGACGTTATTATTCCATGTATACGCAGAGGCACCAGATCCGTTTAGCGTTGCACTTGCGCCTGTACAAACTGATTGACTTTGTCCTGCAGAAACAACAGGTAAGGCATTTACAGTAACGTTTACCTGTGCGGTGTTTTGACATCCGTTAGCATCAGTACCTGTAACGGTATATGTTTGTGTTGCTAGAGGAGTAAATGCAACACCGTTGGTAACGTTGTTAGTCCATGAGTAAGTAGAAGCACCAGAACCATTGAGTGTAGCGCTAGCTCCCGCGCATAACGTTTGTGCTTGTCCAGCTGAAACAACAGGTAGGGCATTTACAGTAACAGTAACCTGAGAAGTATCTTGGCATCCATTAGCATCAGTACCTGTAAGAGTGTATGTTTGTGTTGCTTGAGGAGTAAATGCAACACCGTTGGTAACGTTGTTATTCCATGTATAGGTAGAAGCTCCAGATCCGTTGAGTGTGGCGCTAGCTCCCGCACACAACGTTTGTGCTTGTCCGGCTGAAACAACTGGCAAGGCATTCACCGTAACTGTAACTTGCGCTGTGTTTTGGCATCCATTAGCATCGGTACCTGTAACGGTATAGGTTTGAGTCGCTGCCGGGGTAAACGCTACAGCGTTAGTAACATTGTTGTTCCATGAATAGGTTGAAGCACCAGAACCGTTGAGTGTTGCACTAGTGCCTGTACAAACTGATTGGTTTTGTCCGGCAGAAACTACGGGGAGTGCATTAACCGTTATTTGAATTGAGTTGGTAGTATCTACACAGTTTAATGTACTATTGGTTACTTTTAGTGCGTAGGTTCCAGCTGTTGTAGCGGCATGATTTACCTGATTGGCATTCTGAATGGGAAGGTTATTTTGCAACCATTCATAACTTACATTTGCCGTTGGTGTCGCGGTAATTGATGTGTTTTGTCCAGCGCAAATCGTATTATTCTGTGCGGAGATAGGAGCACCTGATAATTCTGCACAACTGTTGATTTGATAGATACTTAGCGTGGAACTAACTTCGTTTGCAAGAATTAATATGGCATTTCCATTTGGAGATTGCGCAGCTGAAATATAGATAATCCCTTCAGCACCAAGGTCTGGTCCAGAAAGCGTAGTTGACCGGTTGTTTGCGTAACCCACATAAATTGGATTATTTGGGTTGGTCACATTAAACATCATTGCTCCTCCGATTCGCTCTAATGCAACAAAGGCATACATTTTTCCATTAATCTGAGCAATCTTAATTCCTTCAGGTTCTGGTCCCTTGTCGTCACTTCTGTTCTTCAGTGCCGGAGCTCCAGTAGCATTTGATGCATTAAAAATGGCCCCAAACGAAGGGTGATTAGCAGTGATTTGCTCCATCAATGCTTTCGAATCAAAAACAATTGCACCAGTTGAAGCATTTCTAATAGAGAAAGATCTACCCCCCATTATGTGTAATTCATCATAATCCCCATCTCCGTCGGTATCCCCACTATATTTAAGTGCTGACAATCTTCCAAGGAATTTGTTATTTCTAAGAATCGCTTGGTCTGGAAATGCAGTTGCGTCTAACACATTATTAAACGTGCTTGATGAAATTCTATTTGCGTCGATAACGGAACCGAACTCACGAGAATCCCCTTCGTTTGCCATTACAAGATAACCTGTTCCACCGGTTGAGTAAAAATCAATTGCATCAGGCATGTAAGCAGCTTTTACTGGAATATTTCCTGTGATTAGCACCGCCCCACTTTGATCGGATGCATCTAAGGCATTACCGCTGATTGCATCATACGCTCCAAATCCTAATGCGACTAGCGAAGTAATTGAATTGGTTGTAAGATCAATAGTAAGCATGGCATTATTCTCCTGCAAGGTCACATAAGCCTTTGTGTTATCATCAGAAATAGCAATATATTCCGGTTCAAAATCTTGCGCAACACTCGCGCTAGTTGCAAAAACACGGATGCCTTGCGCAATCAACGTAGCAGACTGTCCATTATATGCCGTAAATCCAATGTTTGTAACATTCGCATTCGTTAAGTTGGCATATCCCGGTGTTAAATCTATTATTGAAACAGAACCCTCTGGATCATTCGCATAACTTGCGTCTGGTTCTCCTTCATTGGCGGTTAATATTTTCGAATAGTCTTTATTAAAGGTGATCATATCTGGCATAGCACCTACGGTTACTTGACTAATAAAATTGCCGTTGTAATTCATAAAAACAACTTTACCATTTGTTTGAGCGGGAACAGATTCAATAGCTAATGCAACAATTGAATCATGTGCAACCACTGAATTGATATTACCATAGGCCGATAATGACACTGAATTAATTAGAACAGGTGAAGCTGGGTTGCTAAAGTTCACGATGTCTAATTTCCCAGCTACACTATTCGCAATATATAAGCGATCAACATCAGAATCAAAGCTTACGATCTCAGCTGAGTTTGATCCAGTTGCACCATTAGAGAAGGAGGTGAGTAGGTTTAAATTGAGCTCATTCGTTGGAGTTGGTGCTTGATAATCATTGTCTTTAATGAAGATGATCTGGTGATTATTTGTTGTTGAAATTAGCGCATTCAATCCACTAGAGATTTTCACAATAATTCGTTCGGCATTTTCAGCAAGTGCGTCATCAATGATCGTTATTGGCAAATTGGTAACCCCATTCGTATTGGCTGGAATCGTTAAGGTATTGGTCCATGTGTAATCACTGTTTGGACTTGCATCAGAATACGTTGAAAGAGAAAAGGTTAGATCAATTGGACTACTATTTGCGTTTGAAACAGTAATTGGTACATTTATTAAACCTATGTTTTCATTGTATTGAACAAAATTACTTGCCGCTGCAATTGAAATATTAGACCGTCCCTCGATTTTAACATTATCAAATCTCCACGTTCCTCCCGTAGCGACCAATGACGTATTCCCCGTTTGACGAAATTGTCCAGTAGCCTGATAGTGAGCAGCCAAAATTCGTATTCCAAAATTAGGGTTGTTAGTAACTGAAGCAATAGCTGAAAAGTCAAGCGAGACCCTTCTGTATTGATCAACAACCGCGCTGTTTTCAAAACAACCATTCGCATTTATAGAACCATTACAAAATGTTGTATTTGAAGCAGTCATGGTAAAATCATTCCATGTGGTACCATCCGTGGTGAATTTAACACGCATCGTATTCGTTGCGGTATTTGAACTCCGTTGATCCCACGTAAATGAAATATTTGAACTTCCTACCGTAGATGCCATATATTGAACACCCGAGCTTTCATTGCTAAGTCCAGGGGTAGCAGTAAAAGCCCATGCTCCTGGATTAGAGCCATTTTGTGAACCGCAGCCGTTATTAATAATTGGATCCATTCCGGTTGCTGCACTAGCCACTACTAACGAACCAATAATACTAGAGGTGCCTGAGCCAAGATCTGCTATGGGTGATACTGGCGCACCTGTTATGGTATTGTAGTTCCAACCGGCGAGTATATTCTGGCTAATAAATTGATTGGAGCATATTCCAATAATTGCAACCAACGTAAAAATTATCTTTTTCATCACTTTTTTATTTGATGCAAAGTTCCATTTACTTGGTTAGCTTGTTGTTAGCTTAGTATTATCGATTTATTTTTATTAGCAGTCTTTCTGAAGAATAATATATTAAGTTTTTATTAAGCAAAAAAAAGGGGCCGAAGCCCCTTTTTTTCCTACAATAGTAGGTTAGGTTTACTGCTTAACAAGTTTAGTTACATGAGTTGTACCGTTATGTACGATTTTAACCATGTAGTTTCCACGTGCCAAGTTAGCTAGACTAAGTGTAGCGTGTTGTCCGTTCATACGCGCCGCGTAAACGATTCGTCCATCCGAACCATACACCTCAAGTTGTGCATCGATTGATTCAGTGGAAGTGATTTGGACGTTTTCATTAAACGGATTCGGATAAAGTATAATACTCATTCCTTGTTCAATAATTCCTGCGCAAGGGTCTGATTCAATAATGATGATATCTGTTGAAGCACATCCGTTGTTGCTTGTTGCCGTGACCGTGTAAGCACCAGCAGTAGCAACAGAAATCGGATTGCCTGTAGCGCCGTTATCCCAAGAATAGGTAGCCCCAGGAGTACCAGTAGCTGTTATTTGATATGGGAAGTTGTTTTCACATACCACAGTATCCTGACCTAAAGAAACAATTGGTGCTGGGTTAACCGTCACCGTTACTTGGTCAGTTGCAGAACATCCTACCGCATTTGTTCCTGTTAAGGTATAGGTTTGAGTGACTGTTGGGGTAAACGCTACGCCATTTTGAACGTTATTATTCCATGCAAGAGTTGCTGCACCTGCACCGGTTAAGGTTACAGAGCCTCCTTCACATACACTTTGATCTATACCTGCATTGACATCCGGCGCAGCATTTACCGTAACGGTAACCGTTGCAGTATCAGTACAGCCATTTGCTGCAGTACCAATCACAGCATATGTTTGTGTTGTAATCGGAGTGAATGCCACACCATTTTGAATGTTATTATTCCAAGTGTATGTAGCAGCTCCAGTACCACTTAATGTAATGTTATTACCTGCGCAAACATTTTGGTTATTTCCTCCTGATACATTAGGTGATTGTCCAACAGAAACAACAACTGGCACAACCGCTGAAGTACATCCTGTGCCTTGCCATGAAATTTTAGCAATACCATTCCCACTGTTACCTGTCATATTATTTCCTAAGGTATCAGGCATAACAGAATTACCGTCAAGGTTTTGTGTTGCGGTTAGGCTAGGATTCAGATAACCTGAACCGCCACCGCCACCGCCGCCGGCTTGACCTCCTGCTCCACCGCCATACCAGCCGCCACCGCCACCGCCACCTTGGATGCAATCGTTCTGAGATGTGGATGATGAAGCGCCAATACCAAATGTAGCCACTATTGATTCTGTTTGTCCGGTTCCGGCTGCAGCTTGTGTGCCTCCCGTTCCAGCAGGTCTATATCCACAATCGTTTCCACTGCAGGTTCCTGATGAACCAACAAGACCACCACCTGCACCGCCATTTCCTTGATATTGACAAACACAGGTTCCTCCTGCAGCACCGCCACCACCACCTGCAACGAGGTAAACAGCTACCTGATTCCCTGAAAGTGATGCTAAATTCCCTGTTGCACTTGCAATGTGTGTTGCTCCACCGCCGGTGTAACCATCATCACCAGGTGCTGGATTACCAGAGCCTCCACCATTGAAAGCGGTTAAGCTCGATGATTGATATCCTTGTTGTCCAACTCCGATATATAAAGTTTGGCCTGCAGTTAATACCACATCACCCTTAGAATAACCTCCTTTACCGGCTTGACCATAACAATTTCCGCCTTCGCCACCTCGAGCTCCCCAGGTCTCCAGGGTATAAACTCCGGATACCGGTGCGGTGAATGTTTGAATTGCACCTGCATAGTTAAAGGTTTGTGAACCTCCTTGCGGAGTAGACGACTGTACATAATATGTTGTACTAGTATTTAGTGCAGGCGTTGTAAAGGAAGCATTGTTTCCTAAATAGCCTGTTCCGTTTGCATTTGACCACCAAGAATAACCACTTGGGCTACCTGAAGCTGTTAGCGTTGTTGTTGCATTGTTATTCCCACAGAAATTAAGATTTCCAGATACCGTCGGCGCAGCCAATCCATTTACTGTAACAGTAACTGGTGTATTTTGAGCAGCACAAACACCCGTAGCTGTACTCACATAGTACGTTGTTGTTGCAGAAAGGGCAGGTGTAGTAAACGAACCACCAGTAGCAACTTGCGTTGTCCCAGCTGCATTTGAGTACCAATATAAGGTTCCGTTTCCTGTAGCTGTTAATGTAGCAGTTTGTCCACATCCAACGGTTGCTCCAGTTGCGGTTGGTAAGGAAATAGGGTTCACTGTAACAGTAACAGGAACTAGATTAGAGGCACACGAGGGGGTCATTGGAGTAATCACTACGGATCCATTCCCAACATTGATTCCTTGCGTATTTACCTGGCTAGTTCCGATGTTGTAGGAACCGCCGCCACCGCCTTCAAAATTCGCTCCATGGTTTGCCGCGGATCCACCTGAGTAACCACCACCGGCACCACCGCCTGTATTATTCTCGTGAGTACCTGCACCACCACCAAATCCTCCTTCACGAGCACCAGATCCTGACTGTCCACCAACAGCAGCGCCCGATAAGAATCCAAAGCCTCTTTGGTAACCCCAAGAACCTGCTGAAGCGCCATCGGTTAAGAATCCTCCAGCACCACCAGCTCCACTTCCACAGCCTGAGGCATCAGCGCCTCCATTACCACCTGTTCCTCCGGGTTGGCATCCTTCGCCTTGTCCTCCGTTTGTTGTTATTAACCCTGGATATCCAACTTCAGGACTTTGTCCTCCACCGCCACCAGCAATAATTAATGATGTGGATGAAGTGTATGTAGCATTACCCGTAGTGACAAATGAACCACCGCCACCTCCGCAAGCTCCTACTCCTACAGGACCATTACCTTGCTGTCCGATTGCGATAAATAATTTTTGTCCTTGGGTTAAACTAAATTCTCCCTGCATGCGTGCACCAAGTCCACCATTTCCACCGCCTTGAGCACCATTGACTTGAATTTGGTATGTACCTGCCTGAGGAACTACCCATTCTTGAATCCCTTGCGTATTAATGGTTACGTTATTTGCTAAGTTAGTTGCCGCATAGGCAGCATTAACCTGAGCCTGTGTCGGTCCATTCGGTCCTGTTGATCCAGCATTGGTAAAAGTATATACAGACCCCGGAGCAGCACCAGTAGTAGATGCTACATAATAAGTTGTAGTGATTCCTAAGGATGGAGTAGTATAGTTTGCACCAGTAGCCAAAGTTGTTGAACCTGTAGAATCAGTATACCATGTGTATCCAGTTCCAGAACCACCTGTAGCAGTTAATGTAGCTGTTTGTCCACATGCGATTGAAGCGCCCAGCGCTGTAGGTTGAGTAATATTACTGTTAACAGTAACAAGTACTGGAACAAGGGCAGATTGACAGCTCGCGTTAAGAGGAGTAATGATTACGGTGCCATTCGCTTGAGATGCAGCACCGCCACCAACAGTACTTGTGATATTTGAGGCCGTTGCAATAGCGAAATTACTACCGCCTCCACCGCCTCCACCGCCGCAGCTTGCACAACCAGGGGTAGAAGTACCACCACCACCACCGGTATATCCGCCGCCGCCGCCGCCGCCGCCTGACAATCTTTCTTGTGTTCCGCCACAGCCACCAGTTCCTCCGGAACCACCTCCACCAAATCCACCTGCACCAGAATTTCCTCCACATGATCCGTATTGGGATGCTGCTGCGGTTACACCGTAACCACCACCGCCACCACCAGTTCCGAAATCGTTAGGAGTTGCTCCTCCAATTCCTCCTCCAGCAGCCGTACCAGCAGCACCTGGAATGCTACCTGTTCCACCAGTTCCACCGGCAGGAGCAGCCGCATTAGTTCCTGCAGCACCTCCAAGTCCACATGAACCAGTAGTTCCTGCTGATGCACCACCAGCACCACCGTTCCCAACTTGTGGGCAACTTTCATTACCTGCTGCACCGCCACCACCTCCGGCAGAAACCAAATGATTGTTGGCAGCGTTAAGAACTCCTGAAAAACCTCCACCGCCGCTACCGCTTCGGTTATATTGACTGTTACCGCCAGCGCCACCAACAACAATATTTAAAACTTGTCCTGGAGTAACTGCAATAGTTGCTAACATTCTTCCTCCAGCACCGGCCTGACCGACTCCTCCTGGGTAAATACCACCGCCAGCACCAGAAGCATCAACGGTAAGTGATGTAACACCAGCTGGTACAGTATAAGATTGAGAGCTTCCTGTGTACGCGAACGTCACAGGTTGCGCATTGGAAACAATTCCTGAGGATACATAGTACGTTGTACTTAAACTCATTGACGGAGTAGTGTATGTAGCTCCCGTCCCTAATTGATTTGATCCAGCAGCATTAGAATACCACACATAATTATTTAACCCTCCACCTGAAGCAGTTAATACTGCGGTTTGCCCACAGGTTACAGTAACACCATTCGCTGTTGGAGCGGCTGGAAGATTTACTGTCACGGTTACAGGAACATTTTGTCCTCCACAAACTCCTGAAGCAAGGCTTGCGTAATACGTTGTATTATTAGAAAGTTGCGGTGTAGTAAAGGTTGCGCCAGTTCCAACTTGAGTTGTTCCTTGAGCATCAGAATACCAATAAATTGTCCCATTTCCAGAAGCGGTTAAGGTTGCAGTTTGTCCACATGTTACGGTCACATTTGAAGTTGTTGGCAAGCCAACTGAATTCACCGTAACCAGTACAGGTACGATAGCTGATGCACACATCGGAGTCATTGAAGTTATAATAACACTTCCGTGGCCGGAGTTAATCCCTTGTGTATTCACTTGATTTGTACCGCTATTAAACGATCCGCCTCCGCCGCCTTCAAAATTTGAGCCATGATATGCAGCAGAACCACCGGAATAACCACCACCAGCACCACCGCCGGTATTATTGGAATGGGTTCCAGCTCCACCACCGAATCCACCTTCACGAGATCCGGAACTTGAACTACCGCCAACGGCTGCTCCAGAAATAAAACCAAAACCTCGTTGAGATCCCCATGAACCACCTGATGCGCCATCGCTTAAAAAGCCTCCAGCACCACCAGCACCACTTCCGCATCCTGATGCATCTGCTCCTCCGTTACCTCCAGTACCACCAGGCTGACAATTTTCACCTTGACCTGCATTGTTCGTAGTTAATCCTGGATTCCCAACTTGAGGACTTTGTCCACCACCGCCACCAGCTGCAATAAGTGCAGTAGAAGTAGTGTGTGAACCCGCTCCTGTAGTAACAAAGGAACCTCCACCACCGCCACAAGCATTGGCATCTACAGGACCATTCCCTTGTTGACCAACAACAATAAATAATTTTTGTCCTTGGGTTAAACTAAATTCTCCCTGCATGCGGGCTCCAAGTCCACCATTTCCACCACCTTGAGCACCATTTGCTTGTATTTGATAGGTTCCTGACATCGGAACGATCCATTCCTGAATCCCCTGCGTATTAATAGTGACATTATTGGCTAAGTTTGATCCTGCATAAGCAGCTGTTATTTGAGCTTGTGCAGGACCATTCGAGCCAGTTGCACTTGCATTGGAGAAACTAAAGGTTGAGCCTGCGCCTTGACCACTTGTTGAGGCTACATAATATGTTGTTGTTACTCCTAATGATGGTGTAGTGAATGTGGAACCTGATCCTAGCACTTGCGTTCCTGCAGGATCCGAATACCATGTATATGAACCACCATTTCCGCCTATTGCTGTTAAATTCGCGGTTTGACCACAATTTATTGTTGCAGGTGCTGCAGTAGGGGGTGTAATGTTTGAATTCACCGTCACTGTAACTGGTACAAGCGGAGAGTAGCAAGCATTAGCTGCAACGCTATTGTGCGTTCCTGTTAAGTAACCAATACTTTCATCCATACCACCCCACTGACTTCCGCCTTCATGATGATAATACCAACGGCTATCCCACGGAGAATATGTAATGTTTGCCATATCGCTTAGGCTTGCAAATGATTGAACAACGGTAATTGTACCCGTAGCCATATTCATTCTACTAATGGTTGAACTATTCTGAACGTAAACTACTGAATAATTTACACCGTCAAATTCTGCAACCCCCCATCTAGACCAATTCTCAGTTAAAGTTGCTGTAAGCGAATATGTTCCCATTTGGGTTACTGTACCTGAAGGCAAATCAATGCGATAGAACGTATTAGCAGGGCTACCACCGCTCCCGGTGTAAACTACAACAAATCCAACTCCATTGAAGATCGCCATGTCGTTACAAGAACCCATAGCTATAGTTTGAGAAAGAGGAATAATAGTATTCCCTAAAGAGCAGTCATTATTTAGCGTACGCATGGCATTCAACGTGAATGCAGTACAAGTTCCTACCGGATCGATATTGGTTAAATTATTCCACAATGTGTAAAGCGTTCCAGCACCAAACATATCACTTACGATCCCATCTCTTCGAGTATACGAAACCGGATTTGTGAGATTTGGCATATCATACCTTGCAGTATTTTGATCTCCGGTAACATAACAGTATTGTTGCGTAACAGCAATTCCACCGCGATCATCTCCAGTGTAGGTGTTGTGCTCATAATAAGTAGCGCCAACAGAGGATAATGAGGTTATGTTAAAAACATTGGCAGCAGAACCCGTCATATTTTGTAAATAATACGTCGTTGTGGTGCTTAATGTCGGGGTTGCCAACGTTGCGCCTGTACCAACTTGATTGGTTCCTAAAGCATTGGAATACCAAGTGTAGTTAGTTCCTCCACTTGCGGTTAATATGGTCGATTGACCACACGTGATAGATGCATTATTGGATGTGGGGGTGGGAGCAACACATTGTGCGTAACTCACAGAAAGTTGTTGCACTACAGCAGCTAAAATAGCCGAGAAAAGTCCGAGGTTTTTGTATAAATTTTTCATAAAATAGGTTATAGGTGGGGTAAATGTATTGGATGCCTTTCGTAAAAGCAAAAAAGCCACTAAAGAGTTATTAACAAAAGTTTAGAATATTGTTAACTTATGAAGGCATATTCGAGTTGATCCGGAATCAAGCCATCGGTTTGTCTTTTTTTACCCAGCCGATATACACAGAGTGGGTGCTAGGGATTACAGAACCCGTTGTCCCGACGTGCAGTGGATGAAAGCACTCCTTCGCTACGCTCAGTGATACTTTATTCATTTTAGTCCTTATTTAAGTGAACTCAAGAGGCCCTAAAACGAAAAAAACACCATCTTTCGACGGTGCTTTTTCAAAGTGGGAGTTGAGGGATTCGAACCCCCGACCCTCTGCTTGTAAGGCAGATGCTCTAAACCAACTGAGCTAAACTCCCATAATTGGAGCGCAAAGATAGAAATAATAATTAATTTAACAAGTTAATTTATTTTTTTAACTCTTCAATTTTTGTTAACACATCATCCAGCCCTTCCTTGAATTTTTCGAAATCCTCTTTATACAAAAAGATTTTATGTTTCTGATAATTGTCGGATCCGTCTTCACCAAATGATTTTTTACTTTCCGTTAGTGTAATGTATAAATCATTTCCCTTGGTGGCCTTGATGTCAAAAAAATAGGTGCGTTTTCCTGCTCTAACAACTTTTGAATAAATTTCATTCTGATCACTCATGTGCATAAAATTATGTGGGTTAAATTTTACATATTTTTTTTGAATCTCAAAGATTAATAGACTAAATTTTTTTAAATCAAGGGATTATTCGATATTTGTTAGCCATGAACAACATTCTATATTCGTTCATTTTGGTGTTAGCTTTCATCCTCAGTTGCCAGCAAGCATCTAAACCTACGGTTAAAAAACAAGACCGTTCGATTGCTAAAATAGACACTCTGTTGTTTTTGGCCTCAGTAGATTCATGTTTCCTTCGCATTACAGATAAAGATACAACCGGATTCGCTATTGACTTTTTAAATAGGTTTTCGGAGGAGTCGGGAGTTCCATTTCGCTTAATTGTATGTGCGGATCAATCGGTGGTTTATCAAAAATTTTTAGCAGAGGAAGGAAATTTATTTCTAGACCCATCCATGCACGATTCCTTAACCACATCAGATAAGTGGTTGACCTCCTATCCGATTGTTTCAAGAACGCTACCGGCGAATCCAAAGGAACTGTCAGATGTCATGTTTGGCGCTTATCCGATGTTACATACAATGTCAGGAAGACAATGGAAACGCTTTAGCTCCTTCTTAACTGGCATCAAAGAAACCCACTTGTTGGTTCAATCAAAGTTTCGACTCTTAGCCTCGGATAGTTTATTCTTAAATCAGCTTAATTCATACATCAGGGGTGTAGAATTTCGTGCAGACATCTCATTTCTAAAAAATTATTACTTCGGTGTAAGTCTTCCTATTAATATGAAGAGGTACTTAATTCCAAAGTTCCGCAATGGCGCCCTGTCTCCTTACGACAATTTATTCAAGGCAGCCGCGGAAAAATACGATTGGGATTGGAAATTATTAGCGGCGGTATCGTTTAAAGAGTCTAGATTTAATCCTACCGCGGTAGGGGGGGGGGGGGCTATTGGGATGATGCAATTCATGCCTTCTATTGGACGTAAATATGGCGTATCCATTCACTCAACCCCTCAGCAACAAATCAACGCAGGAATGAAATTACTTTACAACGCCTATGCGTCGTGGAGCCAAATCCCTAGCAAAGAACAGCGCATTAAATTCACCTTGGCCTCCTACAATGCAGGCAAAGCGCACATCGACGATGCTCAACGCTTAGCTAAGAAATATGGACTGAATCCCTTAGTGTGGGACGGAAACGTTCAACTCATGGTTAACAACCTTTCAATGGCAAAATACCATACCGATGAAGTAGTGAGATTTGGTGCTTATCATGGGCACGCGCATAGATATGCCAATTTGGTCTATCAGATTTACCTCAGTTGGAAAGTTCGATAATTCCCATGATTTATATCATACAAGGTCCAACCGCTTCTGGAAAAACAACGCTCGCAATTCAATTGGCGCAATATCTGAAAACAGAAATCATTTCTACAGATTCTCGTCAGTTCTATAAAGAAATGAACGTTGGGACAGCCAAACCGAGTGAACAGGAACTTTCACTCGTGCCTCATCATTTCATAAATAATAGATCCGTGCATGAACCCATGAATGTGGCAGATTACATGAATGAAGCGAAACAAGTACTAGCACATCTTTTTCAAACGAAAGGTTCCGTAGTTATTACAGGAGGTTCTTCCCAATTTACGGATGCCCTTATCTATGGTATAGATGAAGTACCAATTTATCCACAGATTCAAGAAAATTGGTCTCGAATTTATGCGTCAAAAGGTATTGATGAACTTCAGAAAGAACTGAAGGCGCTTGATCAACGAGCCTACGAGCAGATTGATATTCAAAATCCACGAAGATTAATTAGAGCAATTGAAGTTAAAGCAGGTTCCGGGAAATCTATTCTTGATTTTCAACATAAAAATCGATCGCCCTTATTTCCAATATGTAGATTCTATATTCAATGGAAAAGGGATGATCTTTACCTGCGTATAAACGAGCGGGTGGATCAAATGATTGATATGGGCCTAGAATTTGAGGTTGATTCGTTGTCAGCGTGTAGGGCACTTGCAATGTTTAATACTGTCGGGTATAAAGAGTGGGATTTGCGAAACCAAGGGGCCAGCATCTCACATGTTATCGAGAAAATTAAGCAGAATTCTAGGAATTACGCGAAACGTCAAATTACTTGGCTAAATCAATATGACCACATTCATGCATTGAACCCATATTCGAATATCTCTGTTTTCGAACAAGCAATCGAATTCATATCCGAACAAGAAATCTCAGAATAAGCGGGAAGTCGTTATCTTTGGTTGGTTAAAAAAATGTTAATGAACCGCTGACTTTTGCAATTTTAATCGACATTTACGGATATAAAACTCAATACTCATGAAAATTACGCGACTTTTAACCTTAACGCTTGTGCTTGTACTCGTGTCACAAGTAACATTTTCACAAAAGATTAGAATCAAAGTAACAGGTCAGAAAGACACTACAGTTCATCTCATAAAGTATTTCGGGAAAGGACTCTACTATGCCGATACTGCTCAAATGAAGAATGGTGAGGTGGTTTTTAATGGAGCCAAACAAAAACCTGGTATTTTAGGATTGCTTTTACCCGGTCAACAGTATTTTGAATTCATTTATAATAATGAAGAAATCTGGTTAGAGACAACTGGCTCCAATGGCTCTGAGTACACCAAAAATTTAGTGATAAAAAAGTCTGAAGAAAACAAGGTTTTTATTCCCTATGTAAATTTCATCACTGAAAAGAAAACGGCTGCAGGGAAAATGGGAGAGGAGCGAGCAGCATTTAAATCTGGGGATAAGGAATACAAAGAATTAGGAGAGAAGATGGATCTCATAAACAAAGACGTATTAACCTATCAACGGAACCTCATGTCAACCAATTCGAACTTACTTGTTTCCAAGATTGTAAAAATGTCTATTGATGTTGAAATTCCAGATGCTCCGAAAGACTATACAGGAAAAATAACAGATTCTAACTTCCAATTTAATTATTTTAGGGAGCACTATTGGGATAATGTTGATTTACTTGATGAGCGTTTAGCGAACAACCCGATTTTTCATAACAAGTTGGAGTATTATTTCAGTAAGAATATGATGATTCAACATTGGGATACAGTTATTTATCACGCGTTCAAATTTTGCGACCGCTTAAATCCCAAATCGAGAACGTTCGAATACTGCGTGGGGTGGATTACACAAACCTTTGGAAAGAGTCAGCAAATGGGTATGGATAAAGTATATTACCACATGCTCGATCGTTATTATTGCTCAAAAAATGCAGAAGGCAAGCACCCTTCATTTTGGGTGGACGAATCCAAATACGAGGAATTGTGCAAAGATTTGGATGTTAAAATGGGAATTTGCATCGGAGAAGTAGCTCCAAAATTAATTTTAAAAGATACATCCGATACGAAATGGGTGAATCTACATGAATTAAAAGCGGAGTACACTATCCTTTATTTTTGGGATCCTGAATGTGGTCACTGTAAAACCATTACTCCGAAACTTGCTAAGTTGTACAAAGAAAAATTGAAAGCTAGAAACGTTGAGGTTTATTCTGTTGGTAAGGCCATTGGGAAGGATTTTGAAGCTTGGAAAAAATTTATTCGCGAAAATAAATTAGACTTCCTTAATGTAGCAGTCACTGATAAGTTGTACCAAATCGCCAAAGAGAAGCCAGAGTCTTTAGTCCCAGTTTACCCTGGGGAACAAGGAAAGCCGACTACCCTAGAATCACTTAATTATCAGGCGACCTATGATATATATTCCACACCAAAAGTATTTGTTTTGGATAAGGATAAAAAGATTATAGCCAAGTCACTTTCGATGTCTCAAATTGAAGACCTTTTGGATAATCTTCAAAATAAGAAAGATGCTCCGAAAATCATGGAGCAAGATGCGAAAGAGGACGCTCAAATGCAGAAAAAGGAGTAATTTTAGCGCATGACAAATGAACTGAATCAGTTAAAATCGCTTCTAGAACCTTCGAATAGATTTATTATACTTGCCCATAAATCTCCCGACGGAGATGCTGTTGGAAGTACCGCTGCATTCTATCATTTTCTTTCAAACTTATCGTGTAGCGCAAAGGTGGTGTTACCTGATTTACCTTCGGACACGCTTCTGCCATTTATGGCGCATACGGATTGCCTGTATTTCAGCGAGGATCCGGATGCTGTAAAAGCGCGTTTTAAAGAAGCGTCTGTACTGATTTGTTTGGACTTTAATGCGCCAAGTAGGGTGGGTGATATGTATGCCTTGATTGAAGATTTTTCAGGCGTTAAGGTGATGATTGATCACCATCCAGAGCCAGAGCCCTTTGCTGATATCATGATCTCAGATATTAGCAATACTTCGACCTGTCAGTTGATTTATGAATGTATTCAGGGGATGGACTATACCCATGCTGTGAATCAAGATGTGGCTCGGTCCCTATATTTAGGAATCATGACAGATACTGGTTCATTTAGATTTCCTTCGGTTAATGCGAAAACTCATCAAATTTTATCTGAGTTGATACATACTGGAATTAGACATTGGCAGATTCACCAAGATGTTTTTGATAACAATCGAATCGATCAATTGCAATTGCGCGGCTTTGCCATAAGCGAGAAACTTGTACTGTTAAACAATCAAGACAAGTCATGTCCAGTGGGCTATATTTCTCTTACTCGCGCGGAACTTGACCGATTCAACTACAAAGCTGGCGATACGGAAGGCTTAGTAAACGTGATTTTGTCCCTGGAGGGCATAAAAGTGGGGGTATTAATTCAAGAAAAATCGGAGGGTATTAAAATGTCTTTTCGTTCAAAGGATGAAATCTTTATCAACGAATTAGCCAAGCAACACTTTCATGGTGGGGGGCACAAATATGCCGCTGGAGGAATCAGTTTTGATTCAATGGAAGTAACCATTTCAAAGCTTACAAGTTTAATGCAGGCAAAATTTCATCAAGAATGATTTCAATTCGTTTTTTCTTCATATTATTCTTGGTTGGATGCGCGCAACCGGTAAAAAAAGATAAGGAAATGCCCAAGGATTGGTCGAAAGACCATTCGGTTTCTTACCATAAAGAGGTTAATGAACGAGAGCAATTATCGATTTCTCTATATTTAGAACAGCATCAAGCATTGAAAAAAAATATTCGTACCACGGAATCTGGATTAAGATACGCCATAGTTCAATCCAATCCAAAAGGAGTATTGGGTCGGCCAGGGAAAACTGCGTCAATAATACTTAGTGTGGGTCTTTTGGACGGTACTCAATGTTATGCGACTGAATCAGATGTGTATGACGAAATTCCCATTGATCGAAACGACAAGGAATCAGGGTTGAATGAAGCATTAAAGCTAATGAGGACGGGGGAGCGAGCCAGATTAATCTTGCCAAATCATTTAGCGCATGGCCTAGTTGGAGACTTAGCGAATATCCCCCCCTTAGCCATTTTAGTGTTGGATGTCGCATTAATTGATGTACAATGAATAAATTGATTCTCATATTGTTAGGGTTTACTTTGGCGGCGTGTAGCTCGGAAACAAAAAAGCCATTGAAGCCAATTGCACCTAAGAAAGAGCGTCTTTCGCAGGTAAAGAAGGGCCATGAAAAGCCAGCAGCTGATAACGCGCTTAAAGATTTTGATAAAAAGAATATTCAAAATACCCGTCATTTTGAGGATGGGTTAACTGTTAAATGGTTTTTTGAATCATTTAAGAAAAATCCTACCTTAAAAGATGGAGATGTCTGTTTAATAAATTACAGGGTTTCTTTGCCAGATGGAAAAATATTTGACGGTAACAATCGCTTGGAGCTTCCATTTATTCCATATATGGTGGGGTATAACATGCAATTTAAAGGATGGGATTTAGCGTTAAAACATTTAAAAGTAGGGGATTTCGCGAAAATAGAAGTACCAGCGGAACTTGCCTATGGCGCCAAAGGGTTCAACACCATCGTGCCTAGCAAAAGTCCGGTTTGGATCTATGTTAAGGTGGTTGCCAAGGTTTCCCCGGAATTTAACCAGGATGGAATTAAAACATGGACTTTTGATGAAGGAGTGGCGACCTCGTTTGATGCCTCTGAATCGAAAGAAATCTACTATCATGCGATTGTGAGCTCCAAAAATCAAGCGGAAGTTCAAAATTCGTTTAAACGAAATCTACCCCTGCGTTATGCCTTGGGTCAAAAAAACGTGGTTCCAGGCTTAAGAAAGGTCCTAAAAAATGCTAAAAAAGGACAAAAAGTTTTTGTGTTGCTAGATGCAACGCAAGCCTATGGGGTAAGGGGCTACGGCAAGATGGTCGGACCAAACGAATCGCTATTTTATAACCTTAACGTTACAGATATTAAGGAGAATTAGGCAATTTCCCTTATATTTGTAAGGAATGCAGCATTTATTTAATCGCATATTTCTTTTTATTTCATTGCTAATTTCTGCAGTGACGCTTGCGCAACCTTCCGTTGATACGCTGGATACACCCAAGGGAAAATTGGTTCTTCACGAAGATCAAACATGGAGCATAGCTACAGATCCAAGTTTTAACGGCATACTTAATCCACGAATACATTCAATTGTAAATTTGTATTCCATTCCACTAAGACAAGCGTGGAGAAACGACGTGGTCTATACCGGAAAGGGAAATGATTTAACCGCGATGACCGATACGATTTGGTTATGTTTAAATGAGGCAGCTGTTGACGGGACGATGGACTTTTGTTTTCCGATGCGAAAAATCAAAGTAAATTCTAGGTACGGCCCGAGAAGCGGACGCTATCATAATGGCATCGATTTGGCGTTGTCGGTTGGGGATACCATCTTCGCCATGTTTTCTGGTAAAGTTCGCTATGCAAAATACAACGATGGAGGTTTTGGAAATTTAGTGATTCTAAGACACTATAATGGTCTAGAAACCTTTTATGCACATTTAAGCAAGTTTTTAGTAGCTCCAAATCAAGAGGTGAAAGTAGGAGATCCCATCGGATTGGGTGGAAATACGGGTAGATCCACAGGCCCACATTTACATATGGAGGTTCGTTTCTATGATGCCGCGATTAATCCGGAGGAAATTATAGATTTTGATCATAAAATATTGCGGAAAGAGAATTTTTTTCTCCATCGTGCATTATTTCGTCCCGGAGCGAAACCTTCAGGTGAATTTGAAGTGCTTTCTGCGGATCAATATGCCCTTCAAAACAATGGAACAAGCACATCAGCCATTGATCAAGTGGCCATTGTTTCTGCACCCGTGGTCAAACCAGTGATTCCGGCAAGTCAAAAAAGATACTACCAAATAAAATCAGGGGATACCCTTACACGAATTGCAGCAAAATACGGCACAACAGTATCTGTATTGTGTAAATTAAACGGTTTAAGTCCCAGTAGCACTTTAACTATTGGTAAAAATTTGAGGGTTAAATAAAATGAGAGTACTTTTTATTGGTTCGTTACTTTTTGCGCTCTTGGGTTGTTCTTCGTACAATGAAGTAATTAAAGGGGATAACTATACCGCGAAATTCGGATTAGCTAATGAGTTACACGAGCAAGGTGATTATGATAAATGCATAGTTTTGTATGAACAAGTTTACCAACATGCACCTAAATCTGCGGATGGAGAATTTTCATATTTTCATATGGCAAAAAGCTATTACTTAGATAAAGACTATTACATGGCGGGTTACTTTTTTGGTTCGTTTGTGCAACGTTATCCATATAGCTTGAGAAGTGAGGAGTCTTTTTTTCTAACTGCAATGTGCAGCGTGAACAACTCTCCGAAATGGTCCTTGGATCAAACTGAAACCTATGCGGCCATCAATGCGGTACAAGCGTTTATTGATAAGTATCCGAGTTCACCCTTGATTGATTCTTGTAACTCGATCGTGGATGCACTCTCGTACAAGCTAGAATTTAAAGACTTCAACAAAGTGCTCCAATATAGTAAAACAGAGAACTTTAAAGCAGCAGTTTCCTTCGCAGATATTTTTACCGGTAAATATCCCTTATCGATCCACGATGAAGAGGTGCAATATTTAGCAGTTTACAACGGGTATTATTTGGCGATAAACAGTATTGAGAGTAAAAAAAAGGAGCGAGTTGAGGAAACTATAACAAGATATCGTAACTTTGTATCTGAATATCCCAACACGGAATATTTAAATACGTTAAAGGCCTTGTTAAAGCCTTGGCAGACAGATTATGAATTTTAACTAATATCCATGCAGTATAAAAACGTTAACGCAGAGAAATCAACGATTACAAGAGATGTTGTTTATTTGGAAGAGAAGACTGGGAATTTATACCAATCTATCGTTGCTATTTCCAAGCGATCAAACCAAATCAGCACTCAAATTAAAGAAGAGTTAACGCAAAAACTTCAAGAGTTTGCCACATCGTCAGACAGCCTAGAAGAAGTTTTCGAAAACCGTGAGCAAATTGAAATTTCAAAGCATTACGAGAAAATGCCAAAATCTACGGCTATCGCAATTGAAGAATTATTAGAAGATAAAATCTATCTAAGAAACCCAGAGGAAGACGCGGAATAAAATGCGTATCTTGATAGGAATTACTGCGGGCATAGCTGCCTATAAAATTCCTTTGTTAATCCGTATGTTTATTAATGCCGGTGCGCAAGTGCGTTGCATCATGACTCCAGATGCCAAAGATTTTGTCAGCCCTCTAGTAATTTCAACACTTTCTAAGAACCCAGTCGGTATAGCCTTTTGGAACAAAGAGACTGGTGAATGGAATAATCATGTAGAATATGGGGAATGGGCCGATGTTTTATTAATAGCACCTTGTACTGCAAACACGTTATCAAAAATGGCTTCCGGTGCTTGTGATAATCTATTGCTTGCGGTGTATTTATCCATGCGAAATAAAACGATCGTATCCCCGGCAATGGATTTAGAAATGTATCAACACCCAACAGTGAAACGCAACCTCTCTGTGCTCATTGCGGATGGCGTCCATGTAATCCCCCCAGACCACGGAGAATTGGCGAGCGGACTTAGTGGGGAGGGGCGATTACCCGAACCAGCGACTATATTTGAAGACGTAGTCAAATACCTTTCCTTAGGCCAAGATTTTTTAAATACGCAGGTATTAGTGACAGCAGGTCCGACCTATGAGGCCATCGACCCTGTGCGCTTTATCGGAAATCACGCCTCCGGAAAAATGGGGTTCGCCTTGGCCGAAAACTTTGCGGCTCGAGGTGCCTCGGTTACGTTGATTACCGGACCCACAGTGCTTCGCACCGAACACAAGGGCGTACAAACCATTCAGGTGACTTCGGCCATGGAAATGTTTGAAGCCGTACAAAAGCATTGGGTAGACATGGATCTTGGTGTTTTTTCCGCAGCAGTAGCAGATTATCGTCCGATCAATCCTGCGGAAGAAAAAATCAAAAAAACCAAGGAAGCACTAAGCATTGAACTGATTAAAAATCCAGATATACTTGCGTGGGCGGGAGAACATAAGACTGCCACTCAGCGAACCATTGGATTTGCATTGGAAACCAACAATGCTGATGAGAATGCCATGGAAAAATTATCCCGAAAACATGCCGATGCGATCGTGTTAAACGTGATTGAAGAAAATGAAAAATGCTTTAATTCGGATACCAATAAAGTTCGTATCTTCGACGTTAATGGGCTTTCCCTTGAGTTGCCAACGGCATCGAAAGCAAGGATTGCGCAAGGAATTGTAGATTATATAACAAGAATTCGTCTATGAAGCATTTGATAGCATGTTTACTACTAGGCTTTACCTTCACTCAGCTTTTGGCTCAAGAGCTTAATTGTAAGGTTTCCATTATCAAAGAAGCGAGTTTAGAAGTAAATAGCACGGAATTAGAAATTTTCAAGGAGTTGGAATTGGTCCTGACAGAATTAATGAATAATACCCAATGGACCAAAGATCAATTCAAGACGGAAGAGCGCATTAATTGTAACATTCAACTTCAAATCAATAAAATACCTACACCAGGAACATACTCGGGAGCTATACAAATTCAAGCTTCTCGTCCTGTATTTAATTCCAATTACAATACCTTATTATTTAACTTTCGTGACGAGGATTTAGGTTTTTCATATGCACGGAATACCTTAATAAATTACACACCAAATCAATACAGGGATAATTTGTCCTCCACCATGGCTTTTTACGCCTATTTTATGTTGGGAATGGACTATGATTCTTTTTCATCCAAGGGAGGAACAAAGTACTTTAATGAATGTCAACAAATTGTTTCTAATGCTCAGAATTCTGGCGCTCCCGGTTGGAAATCGAGTGAACAAGGGAAACGCAATCGTTTTTGGTTAGTAGACAATATCATGCAAGCGGCATTCGAACCACTTCGTGAATGCAATTTTTCGTATCACAGAAATGGAATGGATCAAATGTTTGAGGACAAGGTTAAAGGAAAAAAAGCGTTGTATGATGCACTTTCTAAACTCACACCAGTAGTTCAAGTTAGGCCGAATTCACCAAATGTGGTTAACTACCTGTTGTGCAAACGAGATGAGTTAAAGAAAATACTATCCGATTCCGAATTGAAAGAAAAAACCGATTTTGTTACCCTGCTCAAACGAATTGACCCATCTAATTCTTCGATATACCAAGAAATACTAGAGTAATGCTTACGCGTTTAATCATCCGGAATTTTGTACTGATTAATGAACTTACCCTAGACTTCAAACCAAGTTATACCGCAATAACTGGAGAAACTGGCTCAGGGAAATCTATTTTATTAAATGCCCTAGGATTAATAAAAGGTGAACGAGCAGATTTTGGCGTGATTGGTCCAAGTGATACCCGAAGCATCGTGGAAGCTCACTTCAATGTTCGTCCTGAAATTATACAATGGCTGAATGAGCGATCGCTCGAACCTTGGAAAGAAGTCATCTTGAGACGAGAAATTCATAAGGATGGAAAATCACGAGCATTTATAAACGACACTCCCGTCACCTTACAAGACATGAAATCCATCGGGGAGCGGCTGTTTATCATTCACTCTCAATATAACACCTTGGAACTTAAAAACCAAGAATATCAACTCTACATAGTAGATGCGCTTTGTGGTACTCAAACCGCATTCAATGACTATTTAATTGGTTATCAAGAATATATCAAGCGTAATCATGCATTAACACTCAAAATAGAAGAATTGAGTTTACTCGAGTCAAAAATGGATTACGAACAATTCATGCTAACGGAGATTCTCGCGTTAAATCTCGATGCAATAGACTATGAAGCGTTATCTGTGCAATTAGAACTCAAGGAGGAGAATCAAGTTTTGATTTCCGACATCAGCTCCTTAACGGCAATTAGTGAAAGTCCAATGCTTCAGGATTTATCTCGGTTGGCAAAGGCGCTTGAACGTCACGAGTCCAACATCAATTCACTGCAAGAGATTAAAACGATAGTAGAAGAAATATCCGCGCGCTTTTCCGAGTTGAGTTATCTTTCGGGGAAGGTGCTTCAACAGTTGGAAACCTCGGAAGTAGATGAGGCGGAAATACTGACGCAAGTGGATGAATTTAATCGCATACTGAATAAGCATCGCTTAACATCGCAAGAGGCACTTCTAGATTTACAACACAGGTTAGAAGGACGTGTGAGTGAATTGGAAGAATTGAAAGCATTTATAAGTAAGGAGCAGCATGTACTTGTGCAACAAGAAATATCACTGCGGAATAGCGCAAAGGCCTTAAATGAACTTCGCAAAGAGGCATTGCCAAACATTGAGAAGCGCATTCAGTCTGGGTTGAACTCCTTGAAACTAAGCGGAGCTCAGTTAATGTTTCGTCTAACTGAAACCACTTCGCTTAATGCCCGAGGCATGATCGATTTAGAAATGTTATTTTCAGCAAATAAAGGTATGCTCCCTGTTCCTATTCAAAAAGCAGCGAGTGGGGGAGAATTATCACGTGTAATGTTGCTCTTGCAGCAACTGATATCATCAACGTTGGAGATGCCTAGTATTTTATTTGATGAAATTGATACGGGAGTTTCAGGCGATGTAGCCGAGAAAATCGGTAAGTTATTAAAGGAAATGGGTCAGGGGAGACAGCTTTTTGCCATTACGCATTTACCTCAAGTGGCTGCGCAGGCTCAACATCACCTCGTGGTTAGAAAAACAGAGAACAACCAACGCATAGAAACTTCCGTGGCTGAATTAGTCCTTGAAGAGCGTGTTACTGAAATTGCGCGTTTAATGAGTGGCGAAGTAATTAATGATTCCGCTTTAGTTAATGCAAGAAATCTAATGAATTCCGATGAAGTATGATCAATTCTTCACCCAAGTCCGTATTGATGAATTACGCCAAATAGATTCATTCGAACACGACTTTGGTTTTATCGGAAGCTGTTTTTCTGATCATATGCATCAACGCTTTCGTTATCATGGCCTGGCTGCTTGGATGAGTCCTTACGGCACTACTTACAATCCAATATCCATTGCTAATCAGATACTTGACTCAATAGATTTAACTAAAGACTTTACCTTATTTTCTGCAGAAAACACCTGTTTTTATTGGGAGACTTCGCATAAACTTGTTCAACAAAATCCGAATGATTTAAAGCGGGTTGTAGATGACATGCGACTAAAATCCCACAACGCATTTCAACGCATGGATACCTTATTTATAACCCTAGGCACGGCATGGATTTATGAATTAAATTCCACTGGGTTATTAGTCGCAAATTGTCATAAAATTCCTGCCACCGAATTTCGAAAACGATTGTTAAGTCTTACTGAAATAACGGATGCGTTGCATACATTGCTGTCTCGATTAAATCAATATAATCCGTTTTTGAATGTAGTATTTACGGTGAGTCCGGTTCGGCATGTTCGGGAGGGCTTGGTAGAGAACAGTCGAAGTAAGGCCATTTTAATTGAGGCGTGTCACCAAGTAGTAACTTCATCGTTGAGCGCAGCATATTTCCCATCGTATGAGTTGTTGATTGATGAATTTAGAGATTATCGATTTTTTGAAAAAGACGGGGTACATCCAACAGAATTTGCAATCGATTTAGTTTTTGAGAAATTGAAACCGGCATTTTTCTCGGAAGCCCTTCAGCGGGTATTGACAGAGGTTGCTCAAATTCGACACATGGAGCATCATCGGTTTTCTCAATCCACTCCTGCCTCAGCCATTGAAAAACATAATATCCAACTTGAAGAACGCAAGGCGCGTTTAAATGATTTTAATAAAATCTGTTGGTAATCAGTTTTTAATAAAACGAGTAGGGGAGTATCCTTCTGATTTGATGATATAAATTCCAGGAGCAAAGGATTGAACAGAAATCTCTAAATCGGTCCCAGAATACATTAAAGCTCCGGTAGGACTAAATATCTGAACACTTGCTGTTTGGTTCAAATGAATTACACTTGAAGCAGGATTGGGATAACAGGTTAAGAATGGCAAGTTGAGTTCCGTAATGCTGGTGTTATCCATGGATCGAACTTCAATGTCATCAATATACAATTTAAAACCATCAAAGGTTCGAAGCACAAAGGCCAGATAAATCATCGCATTATCATAGCCTTGTCCCGTTAAATTTACTTCCCGTGAGGTCCATTCGAAATTCTCTCCAGTCACAAACGCGATCGTATCGGTAAAACTACTTGCTTGATTATCGGTCGTTGAAAGTAAGACTAAATAATTATCTGGATAGGACGCATCTTGGGATTTCGCATTCCATTTCAGGTAATTCCCGAAGGAACCGAGTTGAATCCCGGGAGTAATTAACCATCGATTAGCCGTATCTGCATTTTCAAAAAATGAAGTAGCAGCAGCTACGGTATCTAATGCATTTTCAGGATCAATCGTTGAAATCCATGCCGCATTAAATTCGGAAACTAGTGCATTGGGTGTATTTTGGTCGAGGTCTAGCATGGTGAAATTAACAGGAATCCCGAGTTGGAAGTCTGTATTAAAAATCACGGTGCCTTGACCGAAAGAAATAAAACTTAAAAAAAGAATCGAAAACAAATATATACGCATGATGCAAAGGTAAGTTTAATCTAGTAAAAGAATGAGCACCTCTTTAAATTCTTGATAAAAGCAGTCAAATGCAAGGAGCCGTTCCTTAAGGAATTGATAAATTTCGGGCCAATCCTCTTGTGTATAATAATTTACCCCGTGGTTTTCCCATTGGATGCGATCAAACACAAAGCCTTCGTCTGCGGTTTGATTTTTTAACCAATGGCCTTGGTCTCCCGTGGCATTTTCCATTACTTGCTTAAGCTCAGTTAACTGTTCCCAGAAAATTTCGCGAATGCCTTCATCTTTGAACTGAACATCAAAATTAAGATAAGCCCCAGTATTGTCGCAATGCAGTCTTAAGTAAACATGCTTTATGTCCGTGGGGTATTTCAGCCAATTAATCGCTCTTCGATGCTGCGTGTTATGTCTGCGCATTTCCTTTTTGAACCCATCCCAAAAAAGCTGATTATACTGTCGGCGTTCTTCTTTGGAAAGCATTATTTATTCCCTTTGGCATGGTCAGCCAAAAACTGCTGTAAACCAATGTCGGTCAAGGGGTGCTTTGCCAGCGCTTTAATTGCACTTAAGGGTCCAGTCATTACATCTGCACCAATGCTCGCGCAATGAATGATGTGCATGGGGTGACGAATAGAGGCCGCCAGGATTTCGGTACCAAAATCATAATTATCGTAAATCGTACGGATTTGTTGAATTAAGCTTAATCCATCGGTGGAGACGTCATCTAAGCGTCCTAAAAACGGAGAAATAAATGTGGCGCCTGCTTTTGCAGCCAGCAAAGCTTGTCCGGCAGAGAAAATCAGGGTGCAGTTGGTTGGAATTCCTTTTTGTGAAAAGTATTTTATTGCTTTAATCCCTTCTGTGATCATTGGGATTTTAACGACGATGTTCGGATGTAATTCAGCCAAGGCTTCCCCTTCGCGCACCATGCCTTCATAGTCGGTGGCAATCACTTCAGCGCTTACAGGTCCATCTACAATGTTACAAATTTGAACATAGTGATTCAAAATATTATTTGCACCGGTAATTCCTTCTTTGGCCATTAAAGAGGGATTCGTGGTAACACCATCTAAGATTCCCATGTCATTGGCTTCACGTATTTCAGCGAGATTTGCCGTATCGATAAAAAACTTCATATTACTTTTTCTTGTTATTTTTTTGCATTTCAATGGATTTGCGTTGCATTTCCTCTAAGCGTTCTTGGAATTTAGATTTCTTCTTAGGCGCTCCTTCGGATTTCGCTTGCTTCGCCAACATTTTAACTTTAAGTTTTTCCTCATTTACGAAAAAGCGCTTGATGGCGATCATCAATAAAATAGAAAACAGGGTTGAAATAAAGTAGTAGTAACTTAATCCAGCCGAGTAATCATTGAAAAAGAAAATCATTAGAATCGGAAAAATATACATCATGACCTTCATGTCGGGCATTCCCGGCTGGGTTGGTTGCTGCATATTACCACTATTCAAATAGGTATATACCAGGGTTGTTGCCGACATCAGTAGCGTGAATAAGCTCATGTGGTCTCCGTAGGGCCATAAATTAACTCCAAAGTCCCAAATGGAATCATAGGACGAAAGATCTTCGGCCCATAAAAAGTCTTGCTGACGCAATTCAAAAGCCGCGGGAAAGAAACGGAAAACGGCGAGTAGAATTGGCATCTGAATAAGCATTGGTACACACCCAGCAAGCGGACTTGCACCGGATTCTTTATAAAGCGCCATCATTTCGGATTGCTTTTTCATGGCATCCGATTGATCTGGGTATTTTTTTGTTAGCTCATCCACCTGTGGTTTAAGTATCCGCATTTTCACCGATGAGACGAACATCTTCCACTGAATTGGCATTAAAATCAACTTAAGAATCAAGGTGAGAAGTAAAATAGCGATACCTGCCCCTATACCGTTTCCTACGAGGAGGTTAAAAATGGGTTGAACAGCATAAAGATTAATCCATCTAAATAGACCCCACCCGTAATTTAGAATATCGTCATATCCTTCCCCATAACTGTTCATGAGGTTGTAGTCGTTGGGTCCAAAATACCAAGTAAATGAGGCTTTGTTTTGCTCGAAATTAGGAGCAAGTACGGTTGTCATCGCCTTGATGTTGGTGAACTCACGCTTGTTTCCCTCACCAAAATTCTTAATATTAAATCTCCCGTCTTCTTTACGAAACCCTTGCTCTGGATGAAGTATAGCAGAAAAATAACTTTGCTTATAAGCGACCCATTCAATGTCATCGGTTGCTTCTGAATAGTCATCAGAGGTTTCACTTAAATAGTCCAATCCATCATTCGTTTGCTCAAAACACACCGTAGTGATTCGTCGTTGCTCTTTTAGCTTTCGTTCTGTTCTCCGGAAGTTCATGGCCCATTTCAAGCGTACCTTGTCCATTTCCAAGGGGGTGAAGCCTTCAAGCTTTAAGTCGTAAGACAGGCGATAGTCGTCTTTAATGGAGTAATTTACTTCTATTCGTTTTTTACCAAGGGTGTAAGAGAACTCAACACCATCAACTTTTGGATTTTCGTTAAGCTCAAAAATTAGAGATTTAGTACTCAGAACTCCCGGAATCACGATGAAATTTTGGGCATCTTCCGATTTAAATAAACAAAGCGACTCAGATTTCTTCTGAGTAAAATTATCATAAGATCTAAATTTCTTGAGATAAACTGCCTCTACATTTGCCCCTTCAGAATTAAATACTACGGTTAGGTGTTCATTCTCCAAGTTTACCTTCTTGGCTTTGGCATCTTGTTTTTTGGTAAGAACTTGCTTGGGTTGGTTCTGTTGATTAACCTCCGGATTGATTGATCCCTTTTTAGCAATTTTGTTGACTGAATTTGTTTTGTCTTGAGATTTCTCTTTGAGGGTTTGTTCCTTTTTAGCTTTGGCAATATCTTCTTTACTCGGTTGATTTATAACCGTAAATAAGGTTAACAGTAAGCCTATGAGAATTAACCCGATTGTTGTATTTCTATCCATCATATTATTTGTTTTTTAACGCTGCAAAGATAAATGCAGTAAAGAGTGGGTGTGGGTTGTCAACTGTGCTTTTATATTCCGGATGGAATTGTACCCCAACAAACCACGGGTGACTTTGTACTTCCACCACTTCTACCAATCCAGTTTCAGGGTTTTTACCAGTTGCAACCATTCCTGCTGCTTCTAGCGCTTCTAAATAGTCATTATTTAATTCAAAACGGTGACGATGTCGCTCGCTTATTTTATCGGCATGGTAGGCATTCGCGATATTCGAGCTCGGCTTTAAATGACAGTCGTACGCGCCCAATCGCATCGTTCCGCCTAAATTCTTTAGTGTTTTTTGCTCTTCCATCATCGAAATTACAGGATGCGCAGTTTCCGGATTGATTTCCATCGTGTGAGCGTCGGTATGTCCTAAAACATTTCGTGCAAATTCAATCACGGCACATTGCATTCCGAGACAAATCCCAAAAAATGGGGTGTTGCTGGTTCTTGCATATCGTACGGCTTCAATTTTCCCTGCAATTCCACGTGATCCAAACCCCGGCGCCACCAATATTCCATCCATATCGCCTAAGATTTTGGCGCTGTTATTTGGGGTGATGGTTTCGGATTGGATCCAATGTACATTTACTTTGGTGTTGTTTGCAACCCCCGCATGAATAAGAGCCTCTGAAATAGATTTGTAGGAATCCTTCAATTCTACATATTTCCCAACCAATGCAACATCAATGTGATGTTTTGGGTTTTTTAATTTATCTAAGAAATCTTTCCAATGTGTTAAATCAGGGACTTGTTTTTTTGAAAGCCCGAGTTTATCCAAGACCACAATGTCTAATTCTTCGGCTTGCATCAATAAAGGAACATCATAAATGGTAGAAGCATCCTTGGCTTCAATCACTGCATTAATCGATACATTGGTAAATCGCGCAATCTTCTTGCGAAGCGCCATATCTAGCGGATGTTCCGTACGGCAGCATAGAATATCGGGTTGAACACCCAGTTCTAATAATGCTTTAACACTATGTTGTGTTGGCTTTGTTTTTAACTCACCAGCCGCCGATAAATAAGGGATTAAGGTTAGGTGAATGACAATGCAATCATCTTCGAATTCCCACATCATTTGACGAACCGCCTCAACATACGGAAGTGACTCTATATCACCGACTGTTCCGCCGATTTCCGTAATAACGATATCGTACTGTCCGTTGGAAGCTAACTCTTGAATTCGGTCTTTAATTTCATCCGTTATGTGCGGAATGACCTGAACGGTTTTACCTAGATAATCGCCGCGACGTTCTTTTTCAATCACGTTTTTATAAATACGACCCGTGGTTATATTGTTTGCTTGAGACGTAGGAACATTTAAGAAACGTTCGTAATGTCCTAAGTCCAGATCAGTTTCAGCGCCGTCGTCGGTTACATAACATTCTCCGTGTTCGTATGGGTTTAAGGTTCCTGGATCGATGTTGATGTAAGGGTCTAGCTTTTGAATGGTCACTGCATAGCCTCTGGCCTGCAATAATTTAGCTAAAGAAGCGGAAATAATTCCTTTACCTAAAGAAGATGTTACCCCCCCGGTTACAAAAATATACTTTGTTGATTTTGACATAAAATAGTAACTACGGGGTACAAAATTAAAAGAACTGACCGAATGTATACTATAAAAAAGGAAAAACTATTGACGGGTTTTCCACGTCTTATACACCATTTCATGCGAAGGACGATTGTCCTCTACAGCGGGTAAGGGGGGAACCGGTAGGAGGGAGGCATGACATAACGCAGGTAAGGATTGATACAAGGCCGTTCCTTCGGTCTTCCATGCGATCATGTCTGCAGAGATTTCTTTTATTATTCTTCCTGGATTCCCAGCGTATAGATGATTGTCGGGAATAATTTCTTCGGCTTTAACAAAACTCAAGGCACCAACGATGGAGTTTTTTCCTACGATTGCACCATCCATGACTACGGCATTCATTCCTATAAGACAGTTGGATTTCAACGTAGCTCCATGAACCACCGCGCCGTGACCGATGTGAGCTCCCGATTCGAAGGTGATGTGTTTTCCCGGGAACATATGAACCACACAGTTTTCTTGCACGTTACAGCCGTCTTCAAGGGTAATTCGTCCCCAATCTCCACGAATTACCGCGCCAGGACCCACGTAACAATCTTTACCAATGATAACATCTCCAATAACAGAAGCAGTATCATGAATGTAACTGGAGGGATCGACCACGGGAATAAAACCCTCAAAAGAATAAGTAGCCATGCGTTTGTTTGTGTAATTGTTTAATTCAAATTCACCGTTTTACAAAATTACAATTCTGCGAATTAAAACTTGCTTAACTTTGACAATAAAGAAAAATCGAATAATTAAGATTGCATCAATTAGGCTTAAACTAATTTTCTACGCCATGAAAAACACATTATACTTATTTCTTTTATTAGTTTCTTTCAATGCATATACGTATGCCCAACAAACCATTAATGGCACCATAACCCACAATGGAATGCTCCGTTCATACATTTTGTATGTTCCAGCAATCTATTCTGCAAGCACAGCAGTTCCGTTGTTATTTAATTTTCATGGGTATACCAGTAATGCAAGTCAACAACTTATTTATGGAGATTTTAGACCAATAGCCGATACCGCGAACATGATCATCGTTCATCCGCAGGGCACCTTAGATGTCAATGGAAACACACACTTTAACGTTGGATGGGGTGGGAGCTCAGCAGATGATGTGGGTTTTACGGAAGCGTTAATCGATTCGATTTCCTCAAGCTACTCCATTGATCAATCGCGAATATATTCCGTGGGTATGTCTAACGGTGGCTTTATGAGTCTTTACTTGGCTTGTACACTAAGTGCAAGAATAGCTGCAATAGGGTCGATTACTGGGTCAATGACTCCTGCCATGATTAATGCCTGTAACTCGACACATAGCATGCCCGTTATTCAAATACACGGTACAAACGATGCAACAGTACCCTACGTTGGCATAGCAGGTTTTGCAGCTTCTGTGGAAAATGTCTTGGATTATTGGGTTTCATTGAACAATTGCAATCCGTCACCCATAATCGAAAATGTACCCAACATCAATGTAAACGACGGAAGTACCGTTGAGAAATATACCTACGAAAATGGTGATAACTGTAGCGAGGTGGTTCACTATAAAGTGATTGATGGAGGGCATACCTGGCCAGGAAGTTCGATTGTGCTTGCTGGAACCAACTTGGATTTCAAGGCAACAAAAGAAATTTGGAACTTCCTTAGAAATTATACACTCAATGGATTAATCGGTTGTAACGGCGCTAGTATTGCGGAAGAAGTACACACGCCAACGTTAATGGTTAGCCCGAATCCATGCAGCCAAGTATTATCCATTTCATCGAATCTCGTGGCAACATCGTATCAGCTTTTTTCATCCTTAGGATCCTTAGTGCGTTCAGGAACTGCAGTACATGGGTTAACAATCATAGATATCAACTCATTATCACCGAACATTTATCTCCTGCAAGTGGGAGATGCGATGGTTAAAGTAATAAAGGAGTAATCTCAAATACTAATGGATTCCAATCGAAGTAGCGATAAAAGATACTTACATATCCCACTATCCTATTTAACATAATATTAATTATAGTACAATGTGGCATTTAAATAAAAAGTAATTTTGTACCATGCACAAAGCCCTTGCATTTACGGATAATCAAACCTTAAAAGAATTGCAGTTCACTGACGTGCTCTCTCACTTAAGTGGATTTGCCGTTTCTAATTCAGCCGTAGACCAACTCATCAAGCTAAGTCCAAGCAATCGATTTAAATCACTTATCCATCAGTTAAATCAAACTAAAGAACGTCTCGATATTATTCTTCAAAAAAGAACGTTTCCAACGTTGGAGTTTGAGGAACTTCTCGTCGAACTTAAATTCTTAGGCATTGAAGATGCCGTGCTTAGCCTAGAAGGGTTCATTCGAATTCATGATGCGAGTAACCTGGTGAATGCCTACCTTAAATTCTTTGAGCATGCTGCCTCGTTTCACGCTCTTGTGCAGGTCTTCCAAGACTGTTACCATACCGATGAATTAGTAGATCGAATCACCAAAATCATCGACGTTAAACAAACCAAGAATATTAAGGATGATGCGACCCCGGAATTAGCAAAAATTCGTCAAGAGATAAAGATTATACGTCAAAAAATCAATCGTAATTTCGAACGAGAAATGCGTAAACTTGTTAAAGATGGCCTACTCGGAGAGACATACGAGTCTTTTATTGATGACCGACGGGTATTAACGGTACAATCAGGCTTTAAACGAAGGGTTCCTGGTACCATTTTGGGGGCGAGTAAAACCGGCAGCCTTACGTACATCGAACCTAAAGTAAATCAAGAACTTAACCACGAATTATCCTGTCTGTTCGACGATGAAAAAAGAGAGATTTATCGCATTTTAAAAGCACTCACAGCTCAATTCAGGATTCACTTACCCTTGATTCAAGCGTATCAAACGGCATTGGTGAGTTTTGATGTGATTAACGCTAAAGCAAGACTGGCCTTTCACATGGAAGCGACACTTCCCGCACTCTCCAAGGAAAAATCCATGCATTGGTCATGTGCCTATCACCCGATTTTGCGTCAAAACAATCAAGCCCAAGGTAAGCCGACCATCCCGCAAGAATTTTCTTTAGATCAAACGCACCGCATGCTCGTAATTTCCGGTCCAAATGCCGGTGGAAAAAGCCTTACCATGAAAACCTTCGGTTTGTTGCAATGCATGTTGCAAGCGGGCTTACTCATCCCAGTTCATCCAGACTCGAAGGCTTGCTTTTTCGAACAATTATATTCAGATATTGGCGACAATCAATCTATTGAAAATGAATTAAGTACCTATTCTTACCGGCTTCAACGCATGAAGTTATTTTTGGAGCAAAGTAATCCAAATACCTTTCTGCTCTTAGACGAGTTTGGGACGGGATCCGACCCGGAATTAGGGGGCGCCTTGGCAGAGATTTTCTTTGAGCGACTTTACGAGAAAGGTTGTTTTGCGATCATTACCACCCATTATGCAGCAATAAAATTCAAGGCGAGCGAAATGGCTCAAGCGGTTAATGGTGCTATGAAATTCGATCTTAAATCCTTAAAACCTTTATATCAATTGGAATTAGGAATGCCTGGTAGTTCCTTCACCTTTGAAGTGGCCAGCATCAACGGAATCTCTTCTGAAATACTGAAAGCGGCTAAACAACGGCTTTCGGTGGAAACCAAACGCTTTAATGAATTGCTATCCACCCTACAACAAGAAAAGCGCTACTTGCAAAAAATGATTCAAGAGCATAAAAATGCCCAGGATGCCATGGCGGAAGAACTGCTTAAAGTTCGTGAACAAGCGGATTTCTATGCGCGTAAAACCAAAGTACTCGGAACTCAATCCGATGAACAAGCTAAATGGACTCAACTCGGACAGCGCATGGAGAAATACCTCAATCGCTTTAATCCAAGTCCCCGTAAGCGCAAGGAAAATGAGGCATTGATGGAGGAAATCCGAGCGTTCTTTTTGAAATCTACGGTTAAGCCAACCGTGAAAAAACCGATTCCGGTAAAGAAAAAAACCGAGAACAGTCCTGCCCCCATTGTGTTTATGGTAGGAGAAAAAGCACGAATGGTCGGAACCAAGCAAGTAGGGATCATTGAATCCATTGAAAAGTCCAAGGCTCACCTACTTGTGAATAACATGAAAATTTCAGTTCCACTCGACAAGCTCCTGCCCTTTTAACCTATGAGTAATAAAATTCCAACTTGCTATTTAAATTCTAACGATGGAACGGCGGTGCTAGGCATCGGTGATGGAGCGTCCTTTACACTATCGAGCCAGACACAACTCCCTGCCTTAGATGCGTTTCTTTCCGAACATCAAGACACCTATGTTTTTGGATACCTTTCATACGAACTTAAGCAGCATGTAGATCAAGCACCTAGCAAGGATAATCTGCGCCTACCCCTCGCCTATTTTTGGGTTCCCTCGGTTGTAGCGGAAATTAATCAGAAAAAAATCTCCTTAGTTCAAGGAAATGATATCGCCTTGGTGCATGAATTTATCGAAACGTTAACGCATAGCTCAGCACCAGATTTAGCACCGTTTAATGCTCGCACACCCAAAGAAAAATACCTTCATCAGGTAAATGAAATCAAACGACTTATTCAGCGTGGAGATCTTTATGAAACCAATTATTGTCAAGAATATTTCTTAGAGCACATTACGCTTTCCTCTCCTCACGGTTTATACAACCTAGTGAATCAGCGAACGGAAGCTCCATTTTCCGGATTATTTATTGCGGATAATCTTTGGCTTGCATGCGGCAGTCCGGAGCGATATATGCAAAAAGAGGGGGACATCTTAAAGTCACAACCCATTAAAGGCACGGCTCCTAGAATGAACGACTGCCTCGCTGACGAAGCAGCAAAGCAAGGCTTAATAAATTCCAAGAAAGAACGCGCTGAAAATGTCATGATTGTTGATTTGGTGCGCAATGATCTTTCAAAGATTGCGGAAACAGGCAGCGTAAAAGTCGATGAGCTGTTTGGCTTGTATACGTTTAAAACCGTGCATCAAATGATTTCTACCGTTTCCTGTACACTGAAACCAACCACTACATTTTCGGATATTCTTCGTGCTACATTCCCAATGGGTTCCATGACAGGGGCTCCCAAGCAAAATGCGGTGAGGTTTATGGACCAATTTGAGGATGCTCACCGCGAAATTTATTCTGGAAGTCTTGGTTATTTTAAACCGGGTGGAGATTTTGACTTTAACGTGGTGATTCGATCCCTAGCCTACTACCCTAGTGAAAACTATTTGAGTTGTAGTGTAGGAGGTGCAATTACCATAGGCGCAGATCCTCAACAAGAGTATGAGGAATGCTTCTTAAAAATCGGGCGATTGATTGACGTTAAATCAGATGAATAAGGTACACGAAATCATATCGAAGTATCCTGCATCCCAGTACATTCTTGCGTGTAGCGCAGGCGTAGATTCCATGGTATTGTTTCATTTCTTTCTGGCGCATCAACTGCCTTTTTCCGTGGCCCATGTTAATTATAAATTACGCGGGGAGGACAGTGAGGCCGATGCACGAATGATCCGGGAATTATGTGTGCTGCATCACATTCCATGTTATGAACGAACGCATGATTTAGGAGAACAATTAACGCTTGAGGGCGGAAATTTACAACAAGAGGCCAGAACCATCCGCTACCAGTTTTTTAAGGAATTCGTGGGTGATGCTCCGGATATTTTAATCGTTACTGCCCACCATCAAGACGATCAAATAGAAACTTTTTTCTTGCATTTATTCAGAAGCAGTGGCTTGGCTGGGTTGGCCGGAATGCATGAGCTCCGCGGAGGGATTTTACGTCCGTTCTTGAATATTTCCAAGTCGGAAATCATCGATTACGCGCAGGTACATGGGATCAGTTGGCGCGAAGATAAAAGCAACGCGGATTCCAAATACCAACGCAATGCGATCCGTTTGGATGTGATTCCTGCGCTGGAGAAACTCAATCCATCCATAAAAGAGCAGGTGCTGATGCTGCAAAACACTTGTTATCACAGCTATATTGAAGTTTATGAAAAGGCAAAAGCACTCGCTATCCAATGGAAAAATCAAGGGGTTATTCCGATCATGGAGTTAGCAGAAGACCAAACGTTACTGGTGGAAGCCTTTAAATTGCTAGAAATCGAGCCTCGATTTATTTCATCAATCAGGCAACTTGCGGATGCAGAGAACAATAAACGCGTTTACTTAGCACATAATCCCTTAGGTTATCAAGAGCTAATAAAATTCAAGGACAAGCTCTACTTAATTGATGATACACCGTGCATTGATTTTTCTTTCACGGTTGCTCGAGTAGATTCTTTACCTGCTCAGTTTACCCCCTTAACATTTTATCTAGACCCACATCAGGTTACGAGTGAATTGAAGTTATTTCGTGGAAAATTAAGGGAAACCTTTGTTCCCGTGGGAATGCATAGCGCCAAAACAGTAAATGCCATATTGAAAGACCATGGAATCCCGGCTTTTCAACGCGTTCACTGGCCCGTGCTGTGCATTGATGATCAGTTGATTGGTATTCCAGGGGTGAGTTTGAATCGCGCATTTACCCCGAACCCTTCACTTCCCTCCTATTTAAAAGTTACCTTTGAGGCATGTTAAATATCCCGCTTCCTGAAGCTTTTATTGATTCCATTCGAGCGAACTCTCCCTTTGGCGAACAACTAATTCATGCCTTAGACCAGCCTTCACCGATTTCGATTCGCATTAATCCACGCAAAGCATCGGCGAAGGATACTACTACGTTGCGTCCCGTTTCATGGTGCGCAATGGGATACTATTTGGAAGAACGGCCGTCGTTCACCCTAGACCCGAGCTATCACGCCGGTGTTTATTATGCGCAAGAAGCAGCCTCCATGGTACTTACCGACTTAATAAAAAACCTTGATTTGCCGGAAGGTACGCGTGTATTGGATCTTTGTGCTTCCCCCGGTGGAAAAACAAGCGCAATGTTGGATGCTTTGCCTTCGAATTCCGTGGTACTTGCCAATGAAATTAACCGTCACCGCAGTAATATTCTTGCGGAAAATTTAGGAAAATGGGGCGTCTATAACATCTTGGTATCCAATGATTCACCTGAGGCTTTTAGCAATCTTGTAGATTGCTTTGATGTGGTTTTAGTGGATGCACCCTGCTCTGGTGAAGGAATGTTTCGAAAAGATAAAAATGCGCGTTCCGAATGGAAACCCGATTCTCCAGCATTTTGTGCGGCTCGTCAATCAGAAATATTAAGTCACGTCATCCAATCCATTAAACCCGGTGGATATTGTGTGTATTCTACTTGTACCTTCAATCAATTGGAAAATGAAGACCAAATCACACACATGTTGGCCGATGGATCCTTTGAATTGGTTTCTTGGAATGTCCCATCCGCTTGCGTTGCCGGGCGAAATAATCTTGGGCATTATTTTCTCCCAGGAGTCACGGCGTCGGAAGGACTCTATATAGCGGTTTTGCGTAAAAAAGGTACCCTAATCCCAACGGAAGAGAACGAGTTGGATCTTGTTTCGAAAGATGCACCCTTTGGCATTATCCGTACAGAAAATCAAGTGCTAATCGAAGAGCGAACCGGGATGCATTTACTCAGTAAGGGGGCAATATCCTTGCTAAAATCTATCGATAGTCCGCTTCGAATCATTAAAAAAGGAGTTAAAATCGCGGAGCAGACCCCCAAAGGGTGGATTCCGTATCACGAGTTAGCCTTACTTCCATCCGTTAGCAGTAACATTAAGTCTATTGAGCTCAGTGAACGTGAAGCATTGCAGTATTTGCGGGGTGAAACCTTTCCTGTTCAGGCGCAAGAATCCGGTTTTTACAAAGTGACCTTCAACCAAATGGGTCTAGGGTTTGTTAAGCACCTCGGAAACCGTTTTAATAATTTATATCCGAAAGAATGGAGAATTCGAATGCAACTCTCGTGACGGAGGAAACAGCTTTTAATGACCTCTTTGCCTATATTCAACAGCGTGTCACATTAACTGATTCAGATAAGGCGTTTATACGCCACAGATTCACCTTACGCCATTTAGTACGGAAGTCCTATTTTTTACGTGAAGGAGACATTGGATTTGAACAGGCATTCATTATCTCTGGCACGATGCGTGTGTTTTACATCGACGGGAAAGCCCAGGAACATGTGCTGTATTTTGGCTTTAAAGATTGGTGGATTGGAGATTTGGCGAGTTTTGAATTGAGGTCTGCTTCACAACTTAATGTTCAGGCCTTGGAAGATACTTGGCTCCTTGCCTTTACGCAAGACGGAATTGATGAGATTTTTCAGCATATCCCTCAAATGGAGCGTTTGTTTCGAATAATGGCACAGCGAACGCTTGCAGTGCTTCAAAAACGGTTGTTTCTCACCGTATCTGCCAGTGCTGAGGAACGTTATATAGCGCTCATTGAACGCCACCCAAGCATTGAACAACTGGTTCCTCAACATCAAATTGCATCGTATTTAGGAATCTTACCTGAATCCCTGAGTCGGATGAAGAAACAACGCATTCAAAAAACACGTTCGCAAAATGCAAAATAAAGTCTACTAATTTTACTATATTAGCCATCCTTAATTCAGAAAAACTATGAAAAACATGAAAAACACACTCTTAGCCATTGCCCTTTTTGTTGGGTTCTTTGTTCGAGCCGACGAAGGAATGTGGTTCTTAATGTTCATTGAACGTTTGAATCAACGTGATATGGAAAAACTCGGATTGCAATTAACCGCCGAAGAAATTTATAGCATTAACCATTCCAGTTTGAAGGATGCAGTCGTTCAATTCAACGGAGGATGTACTGCAGAATTGATTTCATCTCAAGGGTTAGTGTTAACGAACCATCACTGCGGATATGATGCTATTGCCGAATTGTCTACCCCAGCAGTAGATCACTTAACCAATGGCTATTGGGCAGCAACAAAGGCAGATGAGCTGAAGCCAAAATCTCTGTTTGTTCGCTTCTTTGTTCGCATGAACGATGTTTCTACGCGGATTTTAAGTAAGGTGAACGACACAATGTCTGAAGCTGAACGTGAGAAAATTATTAAAGATGAAATCGCCTTGATTGAAAAGGAAAACAGCGAAGGCGGAAAATATGTAGTGAATGTGCGGTCATTTTTTCAAGGCAATGAATACTATTACTTTGTATTCCAAGACTATAAAGACGTTCGTTTGGTAGGGACACCTCCAAATTCAATTGGTAAGTTTGGTGGCGACACCGACAACTGGGAATGGCCACGTCACACCGGAGATTTTTCTATGTTCCGAATCTATGCTGACGCAAACGGTAATCCGGCAGACTATTCTCCAAACAATGTCCCATTAACACCAAAAGTTCACTTGAAAGTAAATATTCAAGGGATTAAAGAAGGTGATTTCGCCATGATTCTCGGGTTTCCGGGCAGAACTAACCGTTGGTTGCCTGCCTCAGGAATCGACCAAAATGTGAAGTATGCTTACCCTGCTTGGGTTGAAGCTTCCAAAACCGCCATGGATGCTATGAAGAATTACATGGATACTGACGATAACGTTCGACTGAACTATGCGTCGAAATATGCGCGCCTAGCGAATTATTGGAAAAACCGTCAAGGAATGATTGATGCCTTAAGTAAATTCGGCACAGCGAAAACGAAAGCAGAAAATGAAGCGGCCTTTGATGCGTGGGCAAACAAACGCAAAAACAAGAAAGAATATGGTAACGTAGTAAGTACCATAAATAAATATTACGCAGCAACCAATGAGAAGTCGCGACATGATAATTACTTGTCTATTTTATTGAGGTCGTCAGAATTCGCAATGATTTCAAGAAATCTTGGAGCCAAGATGATGGAATATGAAAAAGCGGATGCAGCTAAGAAGAAAGAACTTCAAGCAGGATTGCTCAATGCCGTAGAAGAGTTTTATAGCACCGTCTCACTTCCTACAGAAAAGGACATTCTAATGAATGGTCTAATGTTGTATATGACCAAAGCGGGGTACAAACAACCGGCAGGTTTCGAAAGCCCAGATGCTGTAGCCATGCGTGCAACGACCATGTTAAGCACCTCGATTTTCAGTTTTAAAGAAAAAGTACTTTCCTGGATTAACGGCGAAACCAAAAATAAGATTTCCGACGACCCAATGATTGTGTTTTCTCAAGAACTGATTGCGCACATTAATGCAACTACACCGGAGATGATTCAGTTACAGGCCGATTATATGCAAGCCTATCGTAAATTGGTGAAAGGAATGCGTGAATCTGGATTGAGTCCTGTGAAATATCCCGACGCTAACAGCACGATGCGTTTAACCTATGGCAACGTGAGCGCCTTGCCGGCAGATGGTCGCAATGACGCCAAAGTTAATTATTACACCACCTTGGAAGGGACCATTAAAAAATATAAGCCGAAAGATGAAGAATTCGATTTGCCACAGCAATTAATCGAGTTAAATAATACTAAGGATTTTGGTGAATATGGCGACAAAGCAGGTCATATGCCGGTTAACTTCCTAACGAATAATGACATTACTGGAGGAAACTCTGGATCGCCTGTGTTAAACGGAAAAGGAGAATTAATCGGATTGGCATTTGACGGCAACATTGAAGCCATGGCCGGTGACGTGATTTTTGATTCAAACCTCCAGAAAACCATCAATGTGGATATTCGCTATGTATTGTTTATCATCGATAAATTTTCGGGAGCGAAACACATTGTAGATGAAATGACCATCATCCGCTAAGGGTTTGTATACTTAGACTGTTAAAGGCTCCCATTGGGGGCCTTTTTTGTTAGTTGCCGTGTTGTGCAAGCAGGGATAAATGAAGTAAGGCCTCCCCTACTTCAGACGGTAAAATTTCCGCATTGACTTGCGCCGAACCAATTGCGTTTAATAAGACAAAATTCAGGGCGTTTCGCTCATTTTTCTTGTCGTTCCTCATGAGTTCTATGAGTGTTTCAATGGCTTCTTCAGGAATCTCGAGCATCGGAAATATCCGAATGATGCATTGCTCAATCTCTCGATATGCGTCTTGCGAAAGTACTCCACGTTTATACGAGATATAACTTTCGCCGATCATTCCCAAAGCAACAGCATGACCATGAGCGATGGATTTTTTAGACAGGAAATAGGATTCCAAGGCGTGTCCCAGGGTGTGACCAAAATTCAACAATTTTCGTAGACCTTTTTCAGTTGGATCGGCCTCTACTACCTGTTTTTTAAGTTCGATGGATCGAATGACGTGTTGGATTTTTATTAATTCTTCTTCAGAATTCAACGATTTCAACTGATTCCAATAGTTCTCATCTAGAATTAGCGCATGTTTTAGCATTTCAGCGTAGCCATTGAAAATTTCTTCTGGTGGTAGCGTTTCTAAAAATCCTGCATCCACGAAAACAGCCTTTGGCTGGGTAATGGTTCCAATGATGTTTTTAAGCCCATTCAGGTCTACCCCATTTTTTCCACCAATAGCGGCATCTACCATCCCCATCAATGAAGTTGGAATATGAATAAAATCAATACCACGCTTATACACCGAAGCGATAAACCCACCAAGGTCAGTTACCACGCCACCCCCTAAATTAATCACCAAATCGTTTCGATTTATTTGATATTCCAGCATGGCCGACCACACCTGATAGCAAACCTCTAAGGCCTTATTTTCCTCTCCCGCGGGAAGCAACATCACTTCTGCATCTTCCAAAGAAGGAAAGGCTGTAAGCAAATACTCGAGGCAACAATCGTGGGTGTTTTCATCCACCATTATAACTTTTTTACACATGCTGTAATCCGCTAGCAAGTCCTTAAACGGAGCAGCATCGAGCGATCCCACATGAATTGGAGTCCCATTAAATTGGATGGTTAACATGAATCAAAGGTATTAACTTTAAGCCGCGTAGAATGACAAAAAAGCGTTAATTTTGTATATGTTAGATTTCTCCAACACCGAAGTCGCCTTTAAATCCAAATCGGACCGTGGCTTAAAACGAGCCTATTTACTCTTCAAAGTCATTGCTTCTCCGCGTATTGTACGTTTTGGTAAATGGGCAACAACCCTTGCCTTAAGGCTTCGTTTACCGATAGCTGGTCTTATAAAAGCTACCATATTCAAGCAATTTTGTGGTGGAGAAACCATTCATGCGTGTGAAGGGCGAATCCAGGAGCTCGCCGCCTTTGGTGTTGGAACTATTTTAGATTATTCGGTAGAAGGTAAAACTTCCGATGAAGATTTTGAACACACCACGGAACTCATCATTTCAACAATACGCATGGCCAAAGGCTCGAAATCCATCCCCTTTGCCGTTTTTAAATTGTCGGGAATTGGTCGCTTTGAACTGCTTGAAATCGCATCAGACCTTTCCAAATCCCCGAATGCTCAGATTTCAGCAGACATTGCAGCGCTAAAATCCCGATTTCAACGAATTTGTGACGCTGCTGCATCTGATCAGGTTCGGTTATTTATTGATGCGGAAGAAACCTGGATTCAACCGGTATTGGATGCATGGACGTTCGAAATGATGTGTAAGTACAATACCCAGCGTGCGATAATTTACAATACCGTCCAGATGTATCGACATGATCGATTGGCTTTTCTAAAGGCGCAGGGTGAAGCGGCTAAAGCGCAGGGCATTATTTATGGTGTAAAATTAGTGCGTGGGGCCTACATGGAAAAAGAACGCGAGCGCGCGAAAACCATGGGTTACCCCTCCCCAATTCAACCGGATAAAGCTTCTTCCGACCGCGACTACAACGATGCCTTACGATTTATGGTCGAACATCACGCTCACTTTGCACTGTGTGCGGGTTCTCACAACGAAGAAAGTTCCCTACTTCTTACTCAATTAATGGCAGTGGAAAATGTGGATCCCACCAATGAAAAGTTCTTTTTCGCGCAGCTTTTGGGCATGAGCGATCACATCTCATACAACTTGGCAAATGCGGGCTATAATGTAGCGAAATATGTTCCGTTTGGTCCGGTGAAAGAGGTCCTACCCTATCTGTTGCGTCGTGCCGATGAAAACACTTCAGTAGCTGGTCAAACCGGACGTGAATTGGGATTAATTAGTGCGGAGCTTAAGCGGCGAAAAGGCAAATAGAAAGGCTAGTTAATTTATTGAAAGGGTCTGTCTTCTTTGATAAACGTTAAGTGTCTAGTCGAAATTAACCAAAATTACCCTAATCTATTAGATTTCATATCATCCCTACTTCGACCGTTCATCGAACTTGGCCATATTTTTCTGAATTATCCACTCTACCAATCCTGGAGATAGTTTATTGAGCAATTGGTTGATTTTACCAATGAATGTAAGGGTTTTGATGAATTTACGCTTTCGAATCATATGCAGTGCAGCCTTAGAAACGGTGGTCATTGTGCTTACCCCTCTACCGGATCGAGGACTTAACAACCTTGGGTTTCCATCCGGACCAAGTACTTCTTTATCATGGGCTACTTCTGTAATTCCCACTAAAAGCAAGCCTGCGTAAACCCCGTTATTTTTCTCTTCTATTCGAATAGACTCTACCAAGGCACGGAGCGTCATTTTAGAGGCCGAATATGGTCCTAAACCCGGTAATCCACGAATGCCAGCAAGGCTAGAAATAAACAATACGCCGCCTTTTTCTGCACGCAAGGCGGGTAAGGCCATCATGGTTGGAAAGATCGTACCGTAAACATTGCTCTCAAAAATGGCTTTGATTACTTTAGGGTCTAGTTCACCCACATTTCCGCGGCTTGAAATTCCAACGTTATTGATTAAATACGTGATTTTCCCAAAAGACTCCAGGGCAAAGTCAATTAAGGATTTCGCGCCTTCTTCGGTAGAAACATCGGCATTAACGGCAACTACATTTGCACTAACCTGCTTGAGTTCTCCCAGGGTTTCGGAAAGACGTTCAGAATTTCTTCCATTAAGCACGATAGAAGCCCCTTCTTTCGCAAACGCGAAAGCAATCGCTTTACCAATGCCCCGACTTGAGCCCGTGACAACTACAACGGATTCTTTAAACATCGTTTTTTCGCGAATTATAATGGATGTCTGGATGAAATTTTAAGGCGGTTAGGCTATTGGTCCAAGCCAACGCGACATGGACAAAAATGGCAATCCAAAGGGTACCTGTTTGTAAGGTAAGAATACACAATACGATGCCGAGGGGTACTGCTCCAATGGTTTCTTCTATACCTTTTGGGATGTGCGTAGCGGCGTACAAAGCCACATTAATAGCAATGGCAGGCCACAATCCAACTAATTGATAAATTGGAAACAATAAGGTTCCTCGGAATAAAACCTCATATCCTACCAAATAAATAAACCATCCGAATAAATTCAAATAGAAGGTTCTTTTACTCCACTGCCTGGTACGAATTTGCGGATAGTTTAATAAGTTCTTAGGTTTTTTGGCGGAAAAATATGCCAAGGGAATCACAGCAACAGAAAGCAAAACAATCCATAAAAGGCTTAGCAGGCTGGTTTCGGGAATGATCGTGAACCCGTAGTAAGCGAGGGAAGTACTCGGAAATAGCATTAACATGGCTATCAAGGGTAACAAACCCATGGCGACAAAGCCTACCACTTTGGTGAAGAAAATATGATTAGTATTATCCATGTTGGTGTCTGTTTCCTGATAGAAACGCTGTTTAATGGCTCCAGATTTTGAAATAAACCAAAATGTACTAAAACCAACAAGCGTAAGCAGGATTGGAACGCTTAAAAACCAAGCGTTGTTGGGAAGACTAAAATCTATAGGGATTGCGTTCATTGTCTTTCAAGATAAGCATTTTCTTCCCACCAAGTTAAGCAATGGTTCACCGCTTCTTTGATTGGGGTAGCAGGCATTCCCAATTCTTTGCGTGCCTTTTCTGGGGAGTAGAATTGTTCCTCCAAGGCTAATTTCGCCATCGAATAACTTAATTTAGGAGGACGGCGAATAATTCGTGCGGCAACCGATGCTAAAAAACCAATGGTTAGAATAATTGCAGGAGAAACGCTTCGCACCTTAAATGGTTTATTTCTGGCATCGCAAGCGATTTTTAAAAAGGCTCCAAAGGATAGGTTTTCATTTCCTGCAATGTAACACTCACCTTCGCGCCCGCGGGTAATTGCATTCACCACAGCAAGGGCAACGTCGCCTGAAAACACGAAATTCTTTCCTCCAGAGGGATAGCCAGGCAAATTATCACGGTATAACTCAAGAATCATTTTTCCTGAGGTAGGACCTGAATCAAACGGACCGATCATGTATGTGGGGTTAACGATGATGATGGGCAAGCCCTCCGTTTTGAATTTTTGCAACAGGTATTGCTGCGCTGCGTATTTGCTATCAATATAATCCAACTTAAATTGATCGCCTTGAAAGGGGCTTTCCTCCGTTCCAGGATTAGACATGGGGCCATGGTGGAAGGAATTGGCAGTGCCTATTTGAATGAAGCGTTTTATTTGAAATTGTGCAACAAGTGAAGCGATGTTTTTTACTCCTTCAAAATTTACGCGTTGAATGATCGGTAATCTTCTTGGCCAAAGCGTAGTATTGGCCGCAACATTAATTACATACTGACAACCATCCATGGCACGTGCAAGGGAATCCACCTCTAAAAGATCCCCGTAAAACACCTCAATGGGTAAGTCCTGTAGGGTGTTTGTGTTCCTTCCTGGCATGATAAAGGCCCTAACAGCATATCCCTGCTGAAGGGCAACTCTACAAATACTCGCACCGAGCATGCCATCTGCTCCAGTAATTAAAATCAGTTCAGTCATCTTATACGTTGCTCGTTTAGGCTATGCGTTGTTAGGTTAAAGCGACGCGAAATTAATAAAATAATAGTGAACCTTGGTGAAAACAATCCCTTTTCCCCTGTATTTCTTGGGTAATGGAACAACACATTAATCCGTTGTGATAATGGGAAAGACAGGGTTGCAAACAATGGCCATCTAAGTTTTGATGTAGGGCAGTGCTAAAATATGTTTGTTGTTGAGAAAAATACATTCGCTTTAAAACTTTACGCATCGGATGATGGATTCATTAACCTTCAACAAGTAAAGACCAGCCGGAATTTGATGCATAGGAATTATCTGATTTTGAATAATCCCTTCGTCCCATACCCTACCCTGAACATCGAAGATTTGGTAGGGTGTATTCATGGATACACCAGTAACATGAAGCACATCATGCACTGGATTTGGATACAAGGTTAAGGTTGGAACCGTTGAGTCTAAGGGTTCCGTAACTCCTGCCGCAGTCGTATTGATAATTTTCCACGCATTATTAGAGGCAATCCCACACATATACCATAGCGCATTGTCATATACCGTGGTAGATTGTGCGTGACGTGTACTTGCGGGTACATTCCCCGTTGTACTTTTAAATTCGAACCAAGTTATTCCATCCGATGAATACCAAACATCATTCATTTCTGAGCCAGTAGCCATACCGCCCATTAACCAGATTTTATCATCAAACCAAGCGACCGTATGCCAATACCTACCTCTCCACGGAGCAGATTCATTCACTAAGGTCCAAGTGATCCCATCTGCACTTTTCCAGACCTCATTATACGACCTTCGAGTGCCTTCATTTGAACCACCCAACATCCAGATTTGGCCATTGTTATCTACGCAACTGTTTATTTGCATACCTCTTCCTTTCCAAGGCGCATTGGGCAGTTGAGTCCATTGAATGCCATCCGTACTGGTCCAAACATCCGTTAAGGGATTCCCACTGCATTGCTCCCCGCCAAAAACATACAAGTTTCCATTAGCAAACGAATAATTCGGGTTATTTCTGATGGTAAATCCAGGGATTGCAGCACTTGTTTGATTCCAGTTGACCCCATCCGTACTTTTCCAAACATCGGTTAAACAGCCAGATTGCGGATCTCCCCCAATTACCCACATGGCACTATCGCTAACAAGCCATGCGGCACAATGCCTTGCTGGCCAAGGGGCAGAAGTTTCAAAGGTCCAATTCGCGCCATCGGTCGAACTCCAAACTTCGCTGTGCGTATTCATGGGCGGATGATAAGGTGGGTCCCACCCACCCAAGAGCCACATTTTGTTTTGAAAACTCAGTAAGCCCGACCCATCTTTTGAATTAAAGGGTAAGGTGCTGGCAACTTCTTGCCAATCGTATTCACTTACCAGAAAAACACCAGAAGATTCGGTGAGCATTGGATTGCTGTAATCGGTAACGCGGACTTCAACTGTTGTACCCGGCGCATAACTCATATTGATGTAGGTGTAACATTCATAAGCCATATTTGAATGGACTGCAGGAAGCCAAGCCCCATTATTCAGTCGAATTTCCACAACAATGGAATCACTCACTTGCGTGGCATCATATTCCCAAAAAACTAACACGTTTGATCCCTGCACATAGGCTTCATTTGCCTTGACCGTGGTAAAAGAAAAAGGCTTATTTTCAAACCATAATAAATCAATTTCACTTTGATTCAGGCTTCGGTTGTATAAACGCATATCATCAATAGAGCCCATAAAGCGATACGGTGAGGCGCTAAAAATCAAATCTACAGCATCACCCAGTGTACCTGAAAAAAAATGATCCATACTAAATGTATGAAGTACATGGTTCCGATATATTCGAAAGGTATCGGCAACACGAGTAATTGCAAAATGGCACCATTCACCTTTAGAAAAAACTCCAGGCATGCCTTCTGCAACCGCATTTGAGGTAACACCACTACCATTCCAATAAACAAAGGTTTGATAAAAGGTTTGTTTATAATACTGAAGGTAATAACTGTTGTGACTACCCAATTGAATCTCAAAATTATTGCTGGTATCGCTGGGTGATTGTTTGGATGAAAAACAATTCATGACCTCCGGATGGTTTGTTTTGTACCAAAAGCTGATTGTAAAATCGCCGCTAATTGGTGAGAATTCTGCAATAGGTAGGTTCAACGAATCAGTTATACCATCTAACTGGAGCGCTCTATTAACATTCCCAAACCGGTCGTTTACAAAGGTACCCGAGCCCGCTGTAATATGGTTCCCCTGAACTGAGTAATCAGCCATGGTACCATCAAACGTATAATGTCCTTTTAGACTATCTACTGGAATTTGAGCGTTCGCAGAAAAGAGATAAGTAATGGCAAGGAGTAGGATTAAGTTTCGCATGGGTGATTTTCTTAGCTATTAAAAACCTAGCTCAATTTGATTTATAAGATTATTTCGGAGGAAACTAGTTATTATCAAAATCATTGGTTTTCTCAATTTAGACATACCTACTCCTTAATCCATCGGATGATGGATTCATTAACCTTCAACAAGTAAAAACCAGCCGGAATATGCTGTATAGGAATTATCTGATTTTTAAAAATCCCCTCGTCCCAAGGTCTGCCTTGAACATCTAAGATTTGGTAGGGCGTGTTTATAGCTACACCGGTCACATGCAGCACTTCGCGCACTGGATTTGGATAAACCAACACACCAGGTACTTCTGCTATCCCCGCGTAAAAGTCCTCGCTTCCGCAGGCACCGGCAAATATTTCATTGCCTTCGTACCGATCTGTTGCCGGAACGTTTGCCGTATTCATTGCACTTGGCAAGCCAATCATCCCCCATTGGTAATCCTGAACAAAGGCAGGTTTCGTCAGGTAATGATAACTGATGTCCGCTAAGGCCGACGTACCGGCAGGTGCTACCGTCCCTTTGTTGTTGTTGCCATAGGTGAACTGATCATTCCCCTGAATGCTGTAATTTACCGCACTGTATGGGAATCCCGTATTTGGAATCTCATTCCCTATGATGTTCTGTGAGGGACTTGTATTGTCTGAGAAGAATATTCCAAACAGCGACGCTCTATTTCTTAAAAAGGTATTATACGGACCATTCGCTCCGTGGGAGTTATCAATCACGATGTTCTGCACATCATTTTGCTCAAATAAATTGGCATACACGTAATTTCCATGCAGCACCAATTCTCCCGCTGAATTAGCTCCCAACAAGGGATTTCCATTGGTCCAAAAGGGATCCAAGGAATGATTAAACGCCGTTACGTTTCCGTTAGATCCTGCTTGAAGCAATACACTGTGCCTTAAGTGTTTAAATATATTATTCTCAATCAAACATTCATTGGTTGTGAAGTGCATTACCACCCCATATCCCCTGCCGCCGCCGCCGTATTCAAAGGCATCATAGAAATACGATTTCTCCACCTTACTGTTCGATACGCCCTCAAACTCTACATGGGCAAAGGTGGTTTTATTGGACTCGATGCCACTGACCCAACAGTTTTCTGCATACGTGAAATGAATGCTACTTGCCTGCTCCGGTGCGGTATTGTCCATCCGTTCTATCGAAAAACACTGCAAACCAATGTTTCGTTTCATAAGAATCCGCTTCACCTTGGGTTGACGATTCAACGCATAATCCATGCGAAGCTCAGAATTCAACCATAAGGTGTCTCCGGAAACACCAGCAATTTTAACGAGTTGTCCCACACTACCTTGCGCCCAACTGGAAAAGACCAAATCCGCATCTTGCTGAATGATTTTAATCCAATCTCCCGCCTGAAACGGGGATACATTAGAAAGCACCAAGAACGCTGTTCCTTTAACACCCTGAACCACTACCGACGCGGTATCTGCATTTTGTACAACCCCATTGGTTTGTATGGCATGTCCAGTTCCTCCCTGATTGAATACAAAATGTGTTGCCGTGGCGCCATCGCCTGAGATCAAGCAATTACTCGGCAAGCTGATGGGTGCATTAAAAAAGTAGGTTCCTGCAGGGAAATGTATGTGAATTCCTTGGGGTTGAATTACTTGCAATAAGCTATCTATCACTACATTCGCCGGCGTTATTCCATCCGGAATCACTCCTTCTTGCACCGCATTGTAATGGGTAAAACCTGCCGTACTCGTATCTGTTAATCCAGCCACCGTCCAATCTACGCTACGATTTACAGGCAACACCTGACCATAACAGCTGAAGCCAACCAGGAAAACAAGTAAAAATCGAATCATAGTTTGATGAATTTCCAGATAGTTTCTGCGTATCGAATAAAATAAACTCCAGACGCTAACCCTGATACCTTGAGTACTGTTTTTCCTGCCTCGATCTCTTGCTTAAAAACTTCCAATCCGTTAACGTCGTGGCACGATACAAGGCCATTTCCTTGCGCAAGCGTAATGTTTAAAAGGTCTTGCATTGGATTTGGGAATAAGGAAACGCCTAACCCATCCATTGGTTCTGTGGCAACCAGTGGGAGCATCGGTTCATTTCCGATAACCGTTTGGAATTCGTCGTTCGGGCCAATCTTCATGGCAAAAACAGATGAGCCCCCATTCATTGGATAGGTAATAGAACCCACCGCTAAGGCACCACCATCCATGGTTGGAATAAATTGTTCCACCTTTTCATCTCCCCCGTGATTTATATAAATCGGACCATTATCCCAATCGAAATTCGTGTTAAACCGTCCAAGGGTTATATCCACACCAAAATTCGGATTGCTTAAGTTCTCGTTTCTATAGCCCACATACAACTTCGTTTGTGAACCATTCAAGGTTACTTCGTCTAGAATCACATCTCCTGGATTCACATAAACGGATTCATAAAATAAACTCCCATTAAACTCATAGCGCCCGGTGTAGTTGTCGTGCTCATTCAACACAGGGTCATACTTCCATCCGGTCAAGTTAAATCGATTCAAATTGATTGTCATGTCCGTTATCCCAAATGTGCCTTGATTTCCAATCGACGTAAACCACAGCGTAGTTCCATTTTCGTGATATGCTGCTAAAAACCCTTTATTTAAGGTAGAATCTACATTGTAATACGTACCTGCGACCACGTAAATGCTGTCTTGTAATTCCAAAACGCTATGAATCGCATTGGATTCCGTTCCACCAATAAAGCGAGACCATAGGGTGTCTCCTGCCGCATTGGTCTTCACGATAAATCCACGGGAATTGCTTGAATTCGGATCTTGTGAAGAACCGACCATAACTATCCCATCGTCAAAGGTCAAGATGGCATCGTTAGTGAATTCCCATCCTCCCAAATCAACCCGTTTTTCCCAAGTTAAGTTTCCGTTGGAATCCGTATTAATAAGGTAAAGGTCATACGCCGTGCTTTGATTGACCATGGAACTTCCGGCCACATAGAGTCCATTCACCGCATGCGACAACACGCGTCGACCTTCATCAAACTCATAACTTCCATAATGTTGCGACCATTGGTATGAACCGGTTTTACTGATTTTCAATAAGTATGCTTCTGCATTATTTCCCCAGCTTCCACTTCGTCCAGTAATCACATAGCTCGAATCGGGCAATTGAACTACGCCGTGACCCATGTCGTATTCTGAACCGGAATATTGGGTATAGAAACTTCCCTGTGCATACATCAGCAAGGAGAGGAAACCGAATGTCGTTAAGATTAAATATCGCATCGCAAGCGGATTGAAAGTGATTTGCCAAAGGCACGTTTAGACATTAGTCCGATCACATTGTCGGAACCAATACCCAAGCTGAGGCGTTTGTGGTTGTAATGAATGGCGGAATTCAATTTAAACCCAGAAAAACCACCGTAACTCGCGCACAGGCCGAGGTGTAAGCCAGGGATGATTTTTGTCACCAAGCCTGCATATACATAGGGAATATACCCAGGAATCAAAATCATTCGAAACCCGTAGGACGGCTGAATTCGCGCCGTACTTTGGGTATTAATTACATTAAAAATCTGAATGCTCGCCGGTAAGAAAATGACTTTACTTCGGGTTTCAGTTTGTAATAAGCTGTCCGCATAGGAAAATCCCGGTGCCAGTAATCCTTCTCGATTAATAAGTTGGGATAAGGTATATCCGCCATAGGCGAAGGAGGTATCAAGTGTTTGTGTTTGAACTTGATTGCTTACCGCGAACCCTAAATTACTAATACTCAATTGCATGCTCATAGATTTTCCCGTTTCTTCATTCGCAATCTTAAAACGATAATCGCCGCTCAATGCTAATCCCAACCCTTTGAAATAAGACGGAGAAGTAAGCTGACTAAAAGAACCATTACAAATCCCGTAGATGCTGTCTCCTTCGGAGGAATAATAAAACTTCATTGGGTCAAGTCCGCCCAGCGTGCCTTTGTAATACGAATTCAAGCCCACCAGATTTAAGCTTGCTGAAGATTGGCTGAGGCGATCGAAGAGTGAAACACCAAGGGTTTGAAACTGGTAATAACTTGCCTCCGAAAAGGAAAAATCAGCATATTTTCCCAAGAAGGGTTCGTTCCCGTAAAAGGCTAAGGTATAAAGGTCTGACGTATATTTCAACGATCCCATAAAGGTGGTTCCCAGTGTGGGTCCTATCATCCATCGCGAAGGAAATCCTTCCTTGTTTTTCAAGGAAACATAGTGTGTATAGCTTGCCGTTGCTTCAAAACCGACGGTATTAAAGGGCTTGTCTGCATCCATCGAACGACTTTTAGCTGTGGAATCGATGTACCCTCCGAAAATCAAGGGATTCAGTACTTCGTTACGCATGGTAGATGCGCTATAATCTACCGTTCCATTTACGAGGATCAATTGTTTTTCCGCATAGCTTGAATCCACATCGTAAGACCTTAACGGTTGTGCAAATCCCACATAAACGAACAATACATACCAAATTACATGAAGCTTCTTCATTAGTAGACGATTTGAGTTTGTAATTTGGCTTTCAGGCGAACATGCAAAAATGCTCCCATGGGGATAGATACTTGTTGATTTGCGGAACCCGAAGGATTCGGAGTATCCAGAATTCCTTCCACGCGAATATACTTCACCTGATTAATTTGTTCCATCAGCGTCTTGGATAGGTAGAATTTCACGCTTGAATTCTTAACATACATTCCTGACGCGTTTTGTGCGCCTGCCACCGCGCTTAAGACCAAGGCATCTCCGATAGTTTCTTCAATTATTTGGGCGCTTGCGTCAAGAAAAGATAGTTTCATTTGGCACTGCATCGGAAATGCATTGGAAGCATCCAATTGAAAATATCCTCCCGTCACATGAGTTTTAGCATTGTTCTGATTCAAGCTGACAGCAAAGGTATCCGCTAAGGTCAGTTGATCCGCTTGCAATTGCAGGGGCATTTGTGCATGCAACTCCACTTTCAATCTACTGGTAGAAAAAATCTCATCCCAGCCCCCATTCACATTCCCATTGGGATTGATGGTTAAGTTGTATCCCAAATTTAAGGTAGCACCTAAATTTTCAAACACCTGCTCCACGTTGCTGTTCTGTGAATTGATCTGAACCTGCTGAACGGAAGGTGTAAGATTGTTCCAAGTACCAGTAGCCGGCGCTAAATATAAATCTTGTCCGATGCAAGGCGCTGAGAGCGAAACGGTATTCCCCGTGCTATTTACGTTTTCGATGAGGCTTAATTCACTCTTTACCGGAACCTTCATTCCGTTTGAAAGGGATAAATTCAATTGGATGTTATTTACATCAATTAATCCTGAAACAATGTTATTCAAATAGTCCACGGTTAAGGCCGTAGTATCAGTAAATACTTGATTCCCAAAATATCCGCGTGCATAATCCAACGCGATATCTTTCAAGGTAGCTTCCACCTTAAATTGTTGTGATGGGGTGACGCTCACCGTAGGTCCTGTAGGATCAGTAATTGCGACTACCGATGCCTGTAAAATATTGAAAGAAATCCCATTTATCCCTCTTAAATCCATTTCGTAACCTGAAAGATCCAAGGAGCCTGAACCAACGGTTGGATTCGTATTATCACCCGCCCCTACCGTAAGGGATTGTTGAAACAAGAGTCCGTTGTTGTATACTCCGGGTAAGGTCACATTAAACGTAACACTAGTAGGCAGTGGGTTATACACCTTAAGGTCTATCTTTCCACTAAAAACCCGAATTTTCTTAAGCTGAACGCCAGGAATATCGATGGTATGCTCTTCTGTTTCATTAAACACATTGAATCCAGCTGGCACATTAAGCGCAATGGTCGGATTAAAAATCTGAACCACTTGGGTATCCGGGATAGATACGATATCCGACAAACCAAGATCTATAATCGTTTTCGTTAAATCGAGGTCTAAGGTCCCACCTGCGTTCGCAACTAAGGTGTTATTGTCTGTTAATTTAGACAAATTTAAGGTGTCATTGATAAGCGGTGCGCCCAATTCGGTATCCCACGATGTGGCTTGCTTCTTACAACTCGCGAGGGCAATAACCAATCCAACTAAGAAAATATAATGCTTCATTACACGCGTTCAATTATGGTGGCATACCCCTGCCCTACACCGATACACATCGAAACCAATGCGTAACGTTTTCCTGTTGCTTTCAACTGTCTTGCCGCCGTTAATAAAATACGTGCGCCGGTCATTCCAAGCGGATGCCCGATGGCGATTGCTCCACCGTTTGGATTGATTCGAGGATCATTATCCGCAAGACCTAACTGACGTGTACACGCCAATACTTGTGCTGCAAAGGCTTCGTTCAATTCAATCACATCCATTTGATCCATGGTTAAACCAGCCCGTTGCAAGGCTTTCCTGGATGCTTCAACCGGACCAATGCCCATGATGCGTGGTTCTACCCCACTGATTGCCGCACTAACGATGCGTGCTAGGGGTTTGTTCCCCACGTGATTCACACCAGCTTCGGAACCAATCAATAAACTAATAGCCCCATCATTCAATCCAGAGGCATTTCCAGCCGTAACTGTACCGTTGGATTTGAACGCAGGTCTAAGGGAGGCTAGTTTTTCGATGCTGGTAGAAGCTTTCGGGAATTCGTCTGTTGAAAAAACTACGGGTTCTCCTCTCTTTGAAGGAATCAGAACCGGCACCAGTTCATCCGCGAAAAATCCACGTTCTGTAGCTTGTGCTACCTTTTGCTGAGACCAATAGGCAAAGGCATCCTGATCCTCTCGAGAAATAGCGAATTGCTCGGCTAAATTTTCAGCCGTCATCCCCATGCTATCTACGCCGTATAATTTTTCCATTTGGGGATTAATAAATCTCCAGCCAAACGACGAATCATATAATTGTTGGTCACGTCCATATGCCGCGCCTGCTTTTGAAAGCACAAAGGGGGCACGTGTCATTTGCTCCACCCCTCCAGCGAGGTATAAATCTCCTGCCCCGTCTTTTATGGCGCGAGATGCATTTACTGCAGCAGCCATGCCTGAGGCGCACAAACGATTTACTGTTTCCCCGCCAATGGAAGTTGGTAAACCGGCCAATAAGGTTGCCATTCGAGCTACATTCCGATTGTCTTCTCCCGCTTGATTTGCACAGCCCATAATGGCGTCTTCGATAACCGATGAGTCCAATGCGGGGTGACGTTCTACAAGCGATTTCATGGTAAGTGCCAATAAATCATCCGCACGCACTGTGGATAGTCCGCCACCCAAACTCCCGATGGGTGTGCGAATTCCGTCTATGATAAAGGTATCTTTCAAGGTAATTATTTGTTGTAAAAATAAGGAATTTATACCAAAATATCGCGGTGCGACTTCGCTAGATTCGATTAGTATTTTTCATCAACACGAGGCATAATGTTGTACTTGGATGGACTCAGATACCTGATTTATTCCCATTTTTGTATCCATATGGCACAGTTAACCGAACCACAGTTTAAATACCTAAGTTCCTTAGGCATTAAATTCCATGAAGATCAAGCGCAGTTAGTGGCCTATGGTCACGACGAAACCGAGGACTTTGTTTTTCCACCGGAATTGGTACT